>NZ_MIER01000017.1:0-1125 GCF_003590315.1 Reichenbachiella sp. MSK19-1
TTCAGTCGTAGCAACAGTGACAGACGGAGCGGGTAACACAGCAACAGATGGTAGCACCGACGAGTTAGTTATTGACACGACTGATCCAACCGTACCAACAGTAGTAAGCCAAACAACCTCAGACACAACACCAGTGGTCAGCGGAACAACAGGCACCGGCGCAGCATTGCCATCCGGCGAGACGATGACAGTAACGATCAACGGCGCAACGTATGCAGTCACTCCTGACGCAAGTGGTAACTGGAGTGTAGATACAGAAACTGCTACGCCAGCGAGTGGTACTTTGGGAACATTCACAGATGGCAATACTTATCAAGTAGTAGCAACAGTGACAGACGGAGCGGGTAACACAGCAACAGATGCGAGTACCGACGAGTTAGTGATAGACACGACGGATCCAACTACACCAACAGTAGTAAGCCAAACAACCTCAGACACAACACCAGTGATCAGCGGAACAACAGGCACAGGCGGAGCTTTGCCGTCAGGTGAAACGATGACAGTAACGATCAACGGCGCAACGTATGCAGTCACTCCTGACGCAAGTGGTAACTGGAGTGTAGATACAGAAACTGCTACGCCAGCGAGTGGTACTTTGGGAACATTCAGTGATGGCAACACTTATCAAGTAGTCACAACTGTTACAGACGGAGCAGGTAACACTGCAACAGATGCGAGCACCGACGAGTTAGTGATAGACACAACTGATCCAACGACTCCAACAGTAGATGCTTTGACTTCTAACGATACAACACCAGTGATCACAGGAACGACAGGCACAGGGGCAGCATTGCCATCTGGCGAGACGATGACAGTAACGATCAACGGCGCAACGTATGCGGTAACCCCTGATGCAAGTGGCAACTGGAGTGTAGATACAGAGACCGCTACGCCAGCGAGTGGTACTTTGGGAACATTCACAGACGGCAACACTTACCCAGTTGTAGCAACTGTTACAGACGGAGCAGGTAACACTGCAACAGATGCGAGCACCGACGAGTTAGTGATAGACACAACTGATCCAACGACTCCAACAGTAGATGCTTTGACTTCTAACGATACAACACCAGTGATCACAGGAACGACAGGCACAGGGGCAGCATTGCCATCTGGCGAGACGATGAC
>NZ_MIER01000018.1:0-71727 GCF_003590315.1 Reichenbachiella sp. MSK19-1
CTCTCGAAAGAGCGGTAGCGGTCATACGACCCAATGTTGTCTGATATCCTAGCCTTAACTCAAAGTCGATCCTAAGATCAATCATTGAACGGTTTGTTGTTTTATTCTCATCTTCTCAAAGAACGTTTTGACTACCTGTGATTCGAAAGATTTAACTCATATACTCGATGGCTATTCTCTCTCATTTTATTGAATCACTCTGTCAATTGTTATAAAAATCTCGTTTGATCTTTACCAGTAAAAACCTGCCGCTTTTACTATTTAAAGCCGCTTTTGGCTCGCTTTCCGAACTCTCGTTCTAGAAGCGGATGCAAAAGTAAGAAGCTTTTTTCTTATCTGCAAACTAAAAATGAAAAAGTTTTTAACTCTTTTCAGGATCATTTTTCTAGCACTTTTAACTACTAGTTTCTCCCTTATCATTCGAAGTTTTCAGCACATTAATCCAGCAACCTTTTGTCGCTTTCTCTTCTTGTTTTGCCCCGTTGTTTTGTAACGGGATGCAAAAGTAAGAAAGTTATTTCTAATTCCAAGACTAAAGATGAAAAAGTTTTTAACTCTTTTCAAGATCATTTTTCTAGCACTTTTAACTACTAGTTTCTCCCTTATCACTCTACTCCTTTCACTAAACTAATCCAGCAACCTTTCGTCGCTTTCTCCCTAACGGGACGCAAAGATAAGAATAAACCCTCTCCAAATCCCAAAGAATATCGAAATTAATTTCTAAATAATTCCTAGCCCTTAGTAAGTAGCTAATTACCACCACCTAACACCAAAATTATATCGATACCTCACTAAAAAAATCCAGAAACCTTTCGCTCCCTTCCCCTTAACGGGACGCAAAGATAGAAAGATAGTAACCTAATTTCCTAGTACTTATTAAGAAGAAAAATCAGTAGCCCGCGCCAGATAATACAAACCACTAGTAAGCAATGAATTATACTCAAATTAATTTCTTGTTTCATATCCTAACCCTTCCCTATTCATGATATCAACAAGTCTAATGCTCATATATGGTATCAATATCATTTAGTATATTAGTGGAGCAGCACTAGGGATAGGATATGTTTCCTATTATAACCATATTAGATTTGCTGTATGAATAAGAAATGGATCATTCGAGAAAAGCCTTCAGAAGAACAGATCAACACCTTAAAAGAATCACTTGGTATAGATCATACTTTATGTTCCCTTTTGGTACAACGAGGTATTAATGATTTTGAGATAGCCAAAGCCTTTTTTCGTCCTTCTTTATCGACCAGTCATGATCCATTCGAAATGAAAAACATGTCGATAGCGATCGAACGTCTGACCAATGCCATATTCAATAATGAAAAAATCCTTATATATGGTGACTATGATGTGGACGGTAGTACGTCGGTTGCTTTGGTCTACAATTTCCTCAAATCCTTTAGTTCTAACTTATTCACCTATATACCCGATAGATATACCGAGGGCTATGGCGTATCTATGAAAGGGATTGAATGGGCTATAGATCATGGGGTGAACCTCATCATTACTTTGGACTGTGGTATACGTGCAGTTGATACTGTCCAGCGAGCAGCTGACAACCATATAGACACTATTATATGTGATCATCATCTACCGGGGACGATACTACCTCCTGCTATAGCAGTTTTAGATCCCAAACAGGCGGACTGTACTTATCCTTATAAGGAATTATCGGGATGTGGCATAGGTTACAAACTATTGGAGGCCTTTTCTATCCAGAATGGTGTGGATGAGAATCAACTACTACAATACCTTGATCTAGTAGCGGTGAGTATTGCCTGCGATATCGTCCCTATAACTGGAGAAAACAGAACGCTGGCTTACTTCGGATTGAGAAAATTGAATTCTGATGCTATACCTGGACTGAAAGCACTGATTAAGAAATCTGGGATGCAATTACCACTAAGTATCTCTAATGTAGTTTTTGGGTTAGGTCCCCGAATCAATGCGGCCGGCCGAATCAGTCACGCTGATGCAGCTTTGAATCTACTCACACAATCATCTGAAGAGGACGCCAAGGTATTCGCAGAAAAACTCAACCTTGAAAATGAAGAAAGAAAATCCTATGATGAGTCTATTACCAAAGAAGCACTAGCACTAATCCAAGAGGATAGTCTAAATAAAAACACTACCGTGCTATTCAAGAAAGACTGGCACAAAGGCATCATTGGGATCGTCGCGTCGAGGTGTATCGAACATCACTACAGGCCAACCATTATACTCACTGAGTCAAATCAAAAGGTTACGGGATCCGCGCGTTCGATAGAAGGATTCGATGTATATGCAGCAATCGAATCCTGTAGTTCGTATCTAGAACAATTCGGTGGGCACAAATATGCCGCTGGACTCACCATGCACAAATCAAATCTAGTAGCCTTTAAAGATCAGTTCGAAAAAGTGGTTAGTGCCGTCATCACCCCAGAGGACAAGGTTCTCAAAATAGTGATTGATGCAGAAATCAAACTAGATCAAATCACTACTAAGTTCTATAGCATACTCAACCAAATGGGTCCCTTTGGGCCAGGCAATATGCAACCTGTATTCATTAGTCGAAATATCCGCCTAAAGAGCGACGCCCGTCTGCTCAAAGAAAAACACCTTAAGCTGGCTGTTTATCAAGAAGATAGCCAAGTATTTGACGCTATTGGGTTTGGGATGAATGATCATCAGGATACTATCAGTCAATCCTTTGATATGGTTTATACGATAGAAGAAAATAATTTTAGAGGAAACACCTCTTTGCAACTGATGATCAAAGACCTTAGAGTTTATGATGAGAGCTCATTGATTTAAATTATTATGGTTAAAATTGCCAAAAAACGATCTAGCGTCAATTAGATACAAGCATGCAACTGAGAGCAGAAAATTTAATTAAGAAGTATAAAAGCCGAACGGTAGTCAAAGGGATTTCTGTCACCGTGAATCAAGGAGAGATCGTTGGTCTGCTGGGGCCCAATGGTGCTGGCAAAACCACGTCATTTTACATGATCACTGGTCTAGTCAAACCCAACGAAGGTCATATCTACCTAGATGACCGTGATATCACAGAGCTACCCATGTACAAACGCGCTAAGCTCGGGGTGGGTTATTTGGCTCAGGAAGCATCGGTGTTTCGGAAGCTGACCGTTGAAGAAAATATCATGTCCGTGTTAGAAATGCGGAACATCCCTAAAAAAGATCAGAAAGAAAAGGTAGAGTACTTACTAGAAGAATTCAGCTTAACCAAAGTGCGAAAGAACCTGGGGCAGTCACTATCAGGAGGAGAAAGACGCAGAACCGAAATCGCAAGAGCCTTGGCTATTGATCCTCATTTTGTATTACTCGATGAACCTTTTGCTGGAGTAGACCCAATTGCTGTTGAAGAGATACAAAGCATCGTGTCTCAATTGAAGAGCAAAGATATTGGGATTCTGATCACTGATCACAATGTGAATGAGACTTTATCTATCACAGATAGAGCCTACCTCATGTTCGAAGGAAACCTGCTAAAATCAGGAACCGCGGAAGACCTAGCTGCTGACGAACAAGTGCGTCGTGTATACCTTGGTAGGCATTTTGAACTCAAGAGAAAAATCTAAGACAGATTGGAAATACTAAATTCTATTATGACCTGGGTCATGAAGAAGCGCATTCATCAAATAGAGCTCTTCATGAAATACCCGCATGAAGTCCAAGAGGAGCGCTTAAGCAAGCTACTTCAAACCGCCAAAAAAACTGAATTTGGTAAAAAACATGGATTTGCAGACATACAAAATATAGAGCAGTACCGGGAACAAGTCTCAGTGCACACTTATGAAAAAATCTACCCCTACATCGAACGAAGAATGAAGGGAGAGGAAAAACTGCTTTGGCCCACAGATGTAAAGTGGTTTGCTAAATCGTCAGGTACTACAAACGCACGAAGCAAGTTCATCCCCGTGTCAGCCGAAGCGTTGGAAGACTGTCATTTCAAAGGAGGAAAAGACCTCATCTCTATCTATGTTAACAACTACCCAGATACCAAAATGTTTTCTGGGAAAGGACTGGCTCTAGGAGGCAGTCATCAACTCAACGAACTCGATCCCAAAGCCAACTCATATTATGGAGATGTCTCAGCGGTCATCATGAAGAATCTCCCCATGTGGGCACAGATCATCAGAACCCCGTCGCTCGAAATTGCCCTTATGGATAACTGGGAAGAAAAAATCGCAAAACTAGCAGAGACAACTATAGACGAAAATGTAACCAGTATATCTGGAGTGCCTACCTGGACTATTTTGCTACTCCAGCGATTAATGGAAATGAAAGGAGCCAAAGACATCACAGAGATCTGGCCCAACCTAGAAGTGTTCTTTCATGGAGCTGTCTCGTTCACTCCTTATAGAAACCTGTTCAAACAACTGATTCCTTCCAGTGGTATGCGCTATGTAGAAACTTACAATGCCTCTGAGGGTTTTTTTGGGATACAGGATCAAAAAGATTCGGAAGAACTCCTACTCATGCTAGACTATGGCATCTACTACGAATTCATCCCCTATCATGAGATACAAAAAGATGAGCCAAAAGCTATTAGTCTATCGGAGGTGAAATTAGGAGAAATCTACGCCATGCTCATCACGACCAACGCTGGACTATGGCGCTACAGCATCGGAGACACCATCAAATTCACATCTCTAGATCCCTACCGCATTAAAATCGCAGGGAGAACCAAACATTTCATCAACGCATTTGGTGAAGAACTAGTCGTAGAAAATGCTGAAACCGCTATCTCTGACGCATGTGAAAAAACTGGCGCTATGATAGACAACTTCACCGCTGCACCTATGTATTTCACAGACAAAAGTGAGGGTAGTCACGAATGGGTTATTGAGTTCAATAAAAAACCAGCAGATCTGGCGTACTTCACTGAAATCCTTGACCAGAAACTTCGAGAAGTCAACTCGGACTATGATGCCAAACGCTACAAAAACCTAGCACTTAAAATACCAGTTGTTCATATAGCTGAACCTGGCACATTCTATCAATGGATGAAAAAAAGAGGGAAACTGGGAGGACAAAACAAAGTGCCCAGACTAGCCAACAACCGAGAATACATCGACGACATCCTGGAGTTAATCAAAAGCAGCTAAAAATACCCCAGCTGTACTGATACCATTCCATAAAACCCTGATAAATCCTCATCTGTCAGGGTATCCAGTCTCGTACCGTTGACATATCTATAACCAACGCCTATCCCTAGCCTAAAAGCATGCGAGACATTGAGCTCCAACTGAGTCGCTCCATCTGCTACAAAAAAGTTCGATTGCTCAATCGAAAAATCAGTATCATCATCGTACCTAAAAAAATAGTTGGGATCTATGACCTGAACATTCCCTCCACCTAATAAAACGGGAAAGCTCACATGCACAATGGATTTTGGGAACAGCTTATATCCCAACAAAACCCCAGCATACCCACCATTCAACTCTAAATCATCCTGCCCCCCTCCTTCAAAGACACCACTAAAACTGGGTTTGACAGCCCATCCATAAGCTCCCGCTCCTAAAATAACATGCTTATCTATCAGCACTCCTCCATGTACTCCTATGAGCATGGCCATTTCATCTTTAGTCGTACCTGCCTTGAAATCCAAACTGCCAAACCCCGTCAAGTTACTATCACCCTTTCTAATCAGTGACTTGATTTCATCTTGACCGTTATCTATCCTTTGCTGACCATAGAGCTGCTGGCTAAGTAACCCAATACAAACTATTATAATTAATCTTTTCATCCTTCTTTAGAATATATACTTGATACCGAGGGATCCATCCCAAAAATCACCGTTCACCTTTGCAAATCCAACGTAAGTCAGATGCGGCATGATGTCCACGCTAATCGATAAGGGAATACTAAATATGCGCCACTCTATGCCTACCAAACCATCAATCCCTAACTCTACAAACTCATCTTCCTTGTAGTAATAGAATTCTGAATCTTGAGGGTCTCGCACTTTAGTGATATCACTATTCTTTTGATAACCAGCATGCCCACCTACACCAGCATAAAAATAGAAGTTTTCAAATGTGCCCAAAGACATTTGATGATGCTTGATATATAAACTCGTCAGTTGAACGCCATGATCTCGGCCACTCAACAAAAATTCAATCGCTTGCTCCTCTCCCAAAAATCTTTTGAAGGTCAAAGCAGATGTACTCCCTAGCCTGACTCCAGCAGAACGCTCATAATCTTGGCTTTGCGCCAGTGATGGAAAAACGAAAGACACCATTCCCAGCAGTAACCAACCAACTAATAGTCTACTCTTTAAACTCATACTATTCTATTTAACTCCCTTTTGATCTGATAGATAAACAAAAATATCCCCAGAATTGCTGGATAAATTGACAGAACTCTGCACGTCCTTTTTTAATCCAGCGGACCCAATCAAAGTAACTATTTTATCTTTTTCATCAATGACTGTTCTATCTAGTTGGAGCAAGTTCTTAGACAGGTATAGGTTATCTTGACTCCCAGTGATATTCATAGACACATACGCCCCAGGATCAAAAGTCACATTGATATCACCAGAATCAGACTGTATATCGAGATTAGAAAATGCAGACTGGACATTCGAAATAACTACCTCTCCATATTTGAGGTGGTAGTTAACAAAACCATCTAACCGTTCTATTTTCATGTCAGTAAAACTGGAAGTACCCCTCAGCATCTGAATATGATTGATGATCACCTTGTCATTTCGAGAGTCTAACTTCATGTTGTTTACCTCATTGATATTGACAACAGACGAACTACTAGTCAAGTCCAAATCACCAGTTGTTTGTAAAACCAAATCTGCACTACGCAGATTCAAAAATCCCTGATCAATTTGCTTAACATTAATCTTCCCAAAGCTCATATCCATCCTTGTCAAACCATCAAATACATGTGCCTTCAGATCTCCATGTGCCATGGATATGTTTGGACTAGACACACGACCACTGATGTAAACGTCTCCGAATTTATTCTCCAAGACCAGCGTAGAGCCTTCAGGAATGGTCACTTTATAATCTATCGAAATTTTGTTTTTGTTGGTGAGTGTCTTCGAATCATCCATCAGACTATTCCACCGCTCCTTGAGCAAACTAGAGTTCTTGTCCAAAATCGTTTTGACCGTCACAAAGCCTCCGAAATAGTGCACATCCACCATGACACGATCCATCAATTTACCGATGGCTTCATTACTCTTTTCGTATGCTGTAATAGTGACATTGACGACTACAGAATCTTCCTTCCATGTGGAAATCAATATTTGTCCATATTTATTAGACAAGTCTACTGTGGTATTTTTAGTCACAGCATAGGAGCTCGATACCGTTTTGGTCAATTGCTGTACTGGCTGAGCCCACGCCAGCAAACTAGGCGTCAGAATAATCGCCAACCATAAGGGCCAATATCGTAAATACCTAAGCATCGATTTTTTGTTTCTTCTCTTCCAACTCGTCGAGTATACGTTCCAAAATCTGAAGTTTGACCTGATAGGTAGAAATCATCGCGTTAATTACTTCCTCATTGTCCGCATTGTCTTTGAGGTCTTCCTTTAGCTCCATAAAAGATTGATCCAACAAATCAAGTCCTTCCAAAATTTGCTTGTCAGCTTCCAAGGCAGAGATCTTGGAAACCTTAATGTCAATTTTATTCTGATAGTAAGATTCTACTTCTGTCAGCTCTGTTCTTTCATAGTTGTTCGATGGCTCAGACAACCAGCCCAAGATTCCTGCCGAAGAAACCACTAATACCAATACTACGGCAACATACCTCCGTACACCACGCCATGACATAACACGGTGCTTTTGTTCTGCCTCTCCAAGTTTTCCTTCGATACCAGACCATAAATCCGTATCCAGCTCATGAACATCAAATGCTCCACGAGTCTCCTCTACAAAACGTTTCAAATCATCCCGTTCCATATTTCTGATCTTTAGCACTCATCAATATATTTCTAATTTTAGCCTTAGCCTTACAGTACTGAGACTTAGATGCCGACACTGAAATCTGTAGTATATCAGCAATCTCTTGATGATCATACCCATCAAAAAGATACAAATTGAATACTGTTCTAGCACCAGGTGCCAGGTTCTCTGCGGCATGTAAAATACTCTTGACATCATGCGCCATAACGTCCTGATCATATGTTTCCAAGACTTCCTCCGGCGGGTCGATACCTTCATCTAATGACATCACAAAAAGCCTTTTCTTTCTCAAAGCATTCAGACACTTATTAATAGTCACACGCTTGATCCAAGCACTAAAAAAATTGATATCGTTCAATTTTTTTATCTGACCAAACACCTCGATAAAAACCTCCTGTAATAGATCCTTCGCATCATCATCATCAGGAATCATCCTACGGCAGATATTATACATGGCATGTGAGTACAGGCGATACAATTCATATTGCGCTGCTCGATCCCCTTGTTGGCATTTGGCTATCACCTCCTTATGAATGTCTCTTTGCACTGACTTTTCTTACTTTTACACTCCATAGACACCTCTACATAGACAAGGTTTCCTTTTGGACAAAATAATGTAGGTTATTTGCTATAACAATGAAAACGGCTCAACCGTTATTTTCCTTGAAATAAGTCGCTGAAAAAATAAATCGTTGAAAAAAAAGCTTACTATTCTTCAGCACAAACCCATGATTAAGCAACTCTTGATGAATATCCTGTAACCTCCTACTTTGTAAATCAGCACATACTCTAAAGAAGATATGCATGCACCGTGTCATGATTTGATGGAAATAGTTACGTTTATAAATATGAAAATCTGTAACAAGTAACATTCCATCACTATAAAGCAAATCATAGATATTTCTAATCATGATTTTAAGATCTACCGGTGAAAACAAGTCCAGAAAATAACTAACAATTACCACATCGAACAATTGATCCGTCTTCGCATTAGGAAAAGTATCACAAACAAAATGAACTTTATTGCTCCCTAAATTTCGTTTTTGGGCGAGGTAAATCATCTTTGGTGACGATTCTATATAAGTGATTTTCAAATCAAGATGAAACAGACATAAGTCTTCAAGTACTTGACCCGAACCACCTCCTATGATCAACACATGGCTACCGACTGGAATAGTACCCAGCCATGTCCGAGCGGCGCGATTGATGTTCCCCCAAAAAACCAAACTAGCCAGTCTATCATATATGGGAGCGATCCGATCAAAATTATTCATAGCAGAAATATCAACACCGGAAAAAAGAAAACCGCATCACCAATCACCCGATAAGATTTATTTGCATGAAAGAAATCTCTTTTCCAGTAAAGCCAAGCTAAAAAAACTCCCATCGCACCAATAATTAGCTGAAAAGGAAGCCATCGCATATCATCACCCAACGTCAAGCCATAGCCCCAAACAATCGTCAAAGATAGCAATGCCAACTTCAAGATGGATCTGAGTTGGCTAGACCCAAAAATAGTCGCCCAAGAACTAAAGCCATCTTTGGCATCCTTCTCCTGCTCGTACATCGAAAACAACATCAAATTGATCAATGCCAACAGTGCCAGTTCAACAAAAACTATAGTTGGTCTCAGCTCCAACGACAACCCACTGGACAATGGGCCAATAAACACGCCAACAGCATACAGTACGGCAATCAGAAACTCCTTCGCAACAAACACCCTAAGCCACCAAGCCAACATAATATATACTCCCACCAGACCAGCAACCACTACCCCATACAACAAGGTCGTAGTAGGTAAGAAAAAAACGAGAAACAAGCTAAACACCGCGATGATAATCCAAGCCGAGAATATCCATGATGCATTCCTATAGTGAAATGCATGACGCTCCATACTTGGCTCTTTCTTGAGCTTTTTTGCGTCAAGCAAATGATCTAACGTATAAATCAACCATACACAAACGAACAAAGCAACAGATATAGAGCCATCCATATCTACTCCAAATAAGTAGGCAATGCTATTGGTCAACACTACTGCTCCTAATCCAATATCTATCGATAGCCATGTTAGCCATTTCAAAACCGCTATAAGTCTCCCCATCCCCTATCATTCATAAAAAGTATGGTACAAAAAAAGCCCTGATCTAACAATCAGGGCTTTGAATATATTCAATATTATTCGAATTAAGAATTGCTAGCGAGCGCTTCTGCCCCACCTACAATCTCTAAGATTTCCTTCGTAATAGCTGCTTGACGCGTTCTATTGTAGGTCAATTTCAGCTGTTTCAACAAATCACCAGCATTATCAGTAGCTTGTCCCATGGCTGTCATTCGCGCACCATGCTCTGAAGCATTCGACTCCAACACTGCCTTGTAAAACTGAATCTTGAGAGATTTAGGAATGAGTTCATTGACCACATACTGTGTCGATGGCTCGAATAAGTAATCAACATCCTTCTTTTTCGCTTCACCATCCTTAGGCACAACAGATTGTAACGGCAAAAACTCTTCCGTTCTCACGATTTGAGTGGCAACATTTTTGAACTCATTGAAGACCAGCTCCACTTTGTCATAATTCCCTTCTCTAAACTCCTCCATCGCAAACTCAGCAGCCTTCTTTACTTTGTCAAAAGTCAAATCTTGGAACATGTCATAGTAGTCGTCCACAACGCTATACTTACGCTTTGAGAAATATTCAAAGGCCTTCTTACCTATTGGTAAAATGTGTACACCATCATGCTTTTGCTCGTACGAATACTTATCATTGATCAAGTTGACCGCTGCTTTAAAGATGTTGTTGTTAAAAGCACCACACAACCCTCTGTCAGAAGAAACCACTACCAACAGTACGTTTTCTACCTCTCTGGTTTCACCAAAAGCATTTTCGATATCACCATCCAATGCCGAAGATACATTCTGTAGAATCCCTGTTAGCTTTTGAGAATAAGGTCTCATCTGCGTGATGCGATCTTGTGCACGTTTCAACTTAGCAGCTGCGACCATTTTCATGGCACTGGTGATCTGCTGCGTCGAGGTGACAGACTGAATCCTATTCTTTACTTCCTTCAAATTAGCCATTTCAGCTTATTTTTTTACTTCAAAATTTTTAGCTACTTCTGCTGCAACAGCACCTACTTTCTTAGTCAACTCGTCATCGAATTTACCAGCAGCCAGCTGAGCGATCAAATCACTGTGCTGACCTCTCATCAAGTTGATCAGTTCAGTTTGGTACTCTCTGGCTTTGTTTACAGGCACTTTGTCCATGAAACCTTTAGTAGAAGCATAGATAATCGCTACCTGCTCCCCTACTGGGATCGGAGAATACTGCGCTTGCTTCAAGATCTCTTGGTTCTTCTGACCTCTTTCGATCGTCAACTTAGTAGCAGCATCCAGATCAGACCCAAACTTGGCAAATGCCTCTAGTTCTCTAAACTGCGCTTGATCCAATTTCAAGGTACCCGCTACTTTCTTCATCGATTTGATCTGAGCAGATCCTCCTACACGAGATACAGAGATACCGACGTTAATCGCAGGTCTGATACCCGAGTTGAAAAGGTTTGTCTCCAAGAAGATCTGACCCTGGAGGTCTTCTTAGTAGAAGAGAAACCTCACGGTAAGCAACTGCTTGCTTAGACAAATCATCATATACTACCAAGGCTGGACGTCCCGTATCACGGAAGTACTCACCAATCGCTGCACCTGTAAATGGAGCAAAGAACTGCATCGGAGCTGGGTCAGCTGCAGAAGCAGAGACTACAACTGTGTAAGCCATTGCACCTGCTTTGTCCAGTGCACTCACGATACCCGCTACTGTAGATGCTTTCTGTCCGATCGCAACATATATACAGAATACAGGCTCGCCTTTTTCATAAAATTCTTTTTGGTTGATGATCGTATCGATCGCTACAGCTGTCTTACCTGTTTGACGGTCACCGATGATCAACTCTCTTTGTCCTCTACCGATCGGAATCATCGAGTCAATAGAAGTAATACCTGTCTGAAGTGGCTCATCTACTGGCTGTCTGTAGATTACTCCAGGAGCTTTTCGTTCGAGAGGCATTTCGAACAGTTCTCCTGATATAGGACCTTTACCATCGATAGGGTTACCCAGTGTATCCACTACTCTACCACATAGGCCATCTCCTGCTTTGATAGAGGCAATTTGCTTCGTTCTCTTCACAGTGTCACCTTCTCTTACACGAGAAGACTCACCAAGAAGTACAGCTCCTACATTGTCTTCTTCTAGGTTCAGAACCATGGCCTTGAGGCCATCTTCGAACTCTAAAAGCTCACCTGATTGTGCTTGGGTCAAGCCGTAGATACGAGCTACACCGTCACCGATCTGGAGTACAGTTCCAATTTCTTCGAGTTCAGCTTCTGTTCTGAAGTCTGAGAGTTGCTCTCTCAATATTGCTGATACTTCGTCTGGTCTTACATCTGCCATTGTATAATACGTTTACTTATTCTTCGATTATGGGCCTATATTAGGCTTGACTTACAAAATTTCTTTGGCTGAATTTCAATTTCAGCTCTCTTAATTTACTACTGACGCTATCGTCGATTTGTCTATCTGCAATTTTTAGCACAAAACCACCAATCAATGCTTCGTCAACATGCTCCACTAAGATGACTTCCTTTTTACTGGTGATCTTCTTCACGAGAGCCTTCACCTCTGTTCTGATATCTTCTGAAATAGCTGCTACCGTTGTAATACTAGATTCTACTATTCCTTTGTGTGCGTTATACTCTGCGGTAAACTCACGCGCGATTTCTGGGAGATGGTTTTCTCTTTTCTTTTTAGTCAATAACTTGAAAAAAGAGAGTGTCAAAACATTAACCTTTCCTTCAAAGATCTTATCTAAAATGGATAGTTTTTTGCCATGTGACACAATTGGATTTCTCATTAGCAAGAACAACTCTCTATTGGAGACACAGAGTTGTGCAAATTGTTCCATATCCTTTGCTACCTCTTCTAGCGTGCCCTTCTCTATCGAGAGATCGAGCAGAGACTTAGCATACCTTGAGGCTATCCTATGTTCTGACATATTAGCTTACTTTGATGTCTTTGATTAATTCTTTAACCAGCGACTCTTGCGCCTTTTTATCTTCTAGGCTTTTTCTCAGCACCTTTTCTGCGATATCTAAAGAGAGCGTAGCGACCAAATCCTTCACCTCAGTCAAGGCAGCGTTCTTTTCAGAAACAATCACTGCTTTAGCATCTGCGGTCATCTTAGCGGTGATCTTAGCGGTCTCTTCTTTAGCAGCCTCCTTGATTTGCTTAGCTGCTTCATTGGCCTGTGCCAAAATCTTATCTCTTTCGATGCGTGCTTCTTTGAGTAGGTATTCGTTATCCTCTTTTAGCTTGGCAATGTCCTTTTTGGCATTTTCCGCAGCATCTAGAGAGTCAGCGATGAACCCCTCACGTGCTCTCAAAGCATCTGTGATCGGTCTCCATACAAATGCTGCCAACAGACCCAACACGATTAAGAACGTAATCGTCTGCCAAAAAATCAACCCTATACCTGGAGTAACTAATTCCATTTCTTTATTATCTAATTTGATGAATATTAATTCACATGCTACACATGCGATAATTGCTGTTGACTCCCCTATACAGGGGCATCACATGAGAAAGATAAGTCTCTCCGACTAATTCAGAGAGACTTAAATTCGTTTTACTTGAACGATATTAGTAGACAAACTACCACACCGAAAAGTGCAACACCTTCGATAAGAGCCGCTGCAATAATCATTGCAGTTTGAATCTTACCACCAGCTTCTGGTTGCCTAGCGATTGATTCCATAGCAGAACCACCGATTTTACCGATACCTAATCCTGCGCCTATCGCAACAAGACCTGCACCGATACCAGCACCCATTATTGCAAAACTCATGTCCATTAACAAACTTGCTAACATAGTATTTATATTTATAAATTAAACATTCAAATTCTAGTGGTGAGCCTCTTCTACAGCCGATCCAAAATACATTGCACTCAGCAAGGTAAATACATAGGCCTGAAGTAAGGCAACAAATAGCTCTAGGAAGTTCATAAAGATAGCAAAAGCCACACTCACAGGTGCTACGGCCATGCTCTCAAAAATGAAAATCAAACTGAATAAACTCAAAATGATGATATGACCTGCTGTGATGTTAGCGAAAAGTCTGACCATCAAGGAGAAAGGCTTTGTCAAAATCCCAACCAATTCGATAGGAATCAAGATAATCATCACTGGCCATGGCACTCCAGGTGTAGCAAAGATGTGCTGCCAGTAATATTTTTTGGTACTAAACAAAGTAATGATTAGCACGATACATGCCAATACAAATGTCACTGAAATATTCCCTGTCAAGTTAGCTCCTCCAGGCATCAAGCCAAGTAGGTTATTAAACCAGATAAAAAAGAACAATGTCAATAGGAAAGGCAAAAACCTTTTATGTTGTTTCTCACCAATGTTTGGAATCGCAATTTCATCTCTGATGAAAATAATAATCGGCTCGAAAAAGGATTGGATACCCTTTGGAGCCTTCTTAGGGTTTTTATACCCTTTAGCTACCACAAAGAATACTACTAGAAGTAAAAACGCACTGATAAAAAGTGAAGCAACATTCTTGGTGATCGAAAAATCTAAAGGGTGGCTTCCATCTAATGCAGCAATATGACCGTGCTCCAATTTGTACCCATTGTACTCAACCTGATTGTGATGTTCGTCGTAGAAGTTAGATGAGGAGAAGATCTCAAGTCCCTGATCCGTGTATAGAATAACAGGAAGGTACAGCGTACCGTAGTGACCATCAAAAAAATGCCAGATATAATCGTCACCAATATGATGCGTAATCATGGCACCTGGATCGAAAGCCTCACCCTCAGTGGTATCTGAGGCAAAAACGCTTGCAGAGGTTGCCATTACCATGAGCATGGCTAATATACTGACCTTAAACTGCTTACAAACGGTTATAATTTTCTTCATTTACCCTTACTTCAAATTCGAGCGCAAGTTAGACAATACACTACTGATTTCAAACACTAAATAAAACAAATAGACCGCCGCAAAATTGATAATAAATAGACTCTTGTTCTCTACGCCAAAGAGTGCTACAGTCACCATCGCAATGATAGCAATGAGCAATCTACCTGTCACTCCAGCGAGTAAAATCAATGTCATATCCATATCTAAGGCATCATGCGCAACGTGCGACAGCACATGCATTCCTAAACTCACCACCCAAAAAAACACCAGTATCCACAAAAGATATGGGTGTAATAGATCCACAGACACGATCTGCGCTGCAACGTATTGTACAAAGACAAGAAATAAAGAAAACACTGTAATTCGAATGAGACCTTTTGTCATTTTATTCTTTCGGTAAGTTTTTGATCAAATTGACAAGTGAACCAATCACGCCAAATAGTGAAAGGACAATCGTGAAGACGGGATATTCCATTTCGAGCCATTCATCGAGTTTATATCCTCCCCACACCCCCAATAAAATAAAGGCTAGCATCTGAAATGCTAGCCCCGAATATCTTAGGTAGTTGTACCCCGGAGTTTTACTCCGCTTTTCTGATGGGCGAATGCCCTTCTGATTGGTCTCCAATTCTGATTTCCTTGATGGTGACGCCCATTTTACAGCCTCCGTTGAAAGTAGCACCTGATTCAACAATCAACTTATTGGTAATAATATCACCATTGATGACTGCTGATGGTTTGAGTATAAGTAACTCGGACACCTCTACTTTGCCAGTAACATGGCCTGCGATCTCGGCGTTCTGTGCTAAGATGTTTCCTTCTATATGAGACGAATGTCCACAGGCAGCCTTAGACTTTGTCTTCATGTTTCCGACAATCTTGCCTTCTATTCTGATGTTACCATAGGTCTCTATATCACCTGACAGGACAGTTCCTTTACCGATGATATTGCTCGAATTACTTAGTTCTTGTTCGTCTTTCACGTCTTGCTTTTTATTAAACATAACAGATGGGTTTAAAATCTAATGAACTCTTCTGGATCAATCGGGTTACCATCATACCACAGCTCAAAATGCAAATGAGGCCCTGATGTTAATTCGCCAGTGTTACCAATTATTGATATTACCTCTCCAGCAGTTACAAAATTACCAACCTTTTTGAATAATTCCGAATTGTGCTTGTACATGGAGATTAAATTACCTCTATGTTGTATCGATATGACATATCCCGAATCCTGTGTCCAAGATGAAAAAACGACCGTGCCGTCTGCGACTGCCTTTACAGGCTCGTCCTGTTTGGCCACTACGTCTATTCCCATATGGTCACGATGCGGATCAAATCCATCGGAGACTATTCCTTCGACAGGCTTGAATAGGTAAAACTCCTGTAGCTCCTGCGATAGTGTCGACTCAGATGACTGTAGATCTACCCCTCGATTTTCAAATTCTTTTCTAAACTGTGAGTCGATCGGGTTTATACTTTCCTCTGACTGCACGATTTCTTTGATTTCAGTTGATCCTATATTCTCAGTTCCTTCTACTTTTTCAAATGCATCATCCTCTCCTGATACGATCATCTTAAAATTATCAATAAACTGTTCCTTCATGATCACTTCGGTCTCTAGCGAATCCACCTTCTCGGTGAGACGAATTACATCACGAGTAGCTGTGAGCTGTGCAAAACGAGGATCAAACATTTCTTCTAGAAGCGTCGTAGTGAGATAGAAACTCAATACTGATAGCAATAGAAAAATAGAAACTATCGAAAGTATGATCTTTGCATAAGTAAAGGTATAGGTAGTCTTCTCTGCAAAATTCTCCTCATTTCGTACGATCAACAAATACTTGGTCGTGAGGCGGTTTGATAAGGTTTTTTTGTTTTCCAATTAGCTCTACTTATTATTTGCGGTAAAATTATATATTAATGGATACTTCGTAACGCAATATTATATTAATTGCGCCGTGTCCAAAGTCCACAAGAATACAAAGCATTGAACAAAGCGAGCATTTTATTGATTCTAATTGTTACTCAAGGGCTCTATTTTTGTGCTCCAGAGAAGACCAACGTATTTAGCAATTCCTACCACAACACCACCTCGCACTACAATGCTTACTTTATTGCCAACGAGGACATCAAAGAGATCGAAACCATCATAGAAGACAGCTACGAATGGAACTACAACCTCATCCTTCCTGTTTTCCCTCAGTTTGACACCATATTAGCGCAGTCCTACAACGAGCAGATAGAACATTGCATCACCAAAGCCTCACTCGCTATCCAGCTACACAAAGGCTCTAACTGGGAAGACAATTCCTACATATTAGTTGGGAAAGCACGATTCTATAGTGTAGACTATGTCAATGCTATCGAGACCTTCAAGTACGTAAATACAAAAGGCAAAGGGGACAATGAAAAGCATGAAGCGTTGGTCGCTCTGATGCGTACTTTTATCGAGAACGACGAACTCAACAATGCCATCGCAGTATCTGACTATCTCAAACGTGAAAATCTGAACAGAAAAAATCTCAAAGATCTCTACCTGACCCGTGGTTATTACTATCAGAAGAGAGATGACCTAGACAACATGGTCCAAAACCTCACCCAGGCGGTGACTCTCATGTCCAGCCGCAAAGAAAAAGCTCGTATTAACTTCATCATAGGTCAAGTCTACCAATCACTAGGTTTCGAGTCTGAGGCATACTCCTACTATAAATCCACACTGAAAGAAAATCCACCCTATGAGCTAGCCTTCTATACTAAACTAAACATGGCGCAAGTGAGCAACCTCGCTAAATCGAATGACCTCAAAAAGGTTCGGAAATATTTCAGAAAGTTGCTAAAGGACAGGAAGAATGTCGAGTACAAAGACAAAATCTACTACGAAATGGCGAAGTTCGAAGTGAAACATGGCAACTTAGCGTTGGGTATGGAACACTACAACGCTTCTATACGGTCTAGTATTAACAATAACCGACAAAAAGCCCACTCCTACTGGGAGCTAGGCAAAATCTACTACGACAGCCTTGCTCAGTATGAAATGGCTAAACTATACTACGACAGTACCATGAGCGTACTGCCTAATGATGAGCTAGAATATGAAGCCATAAAAACACGACAGTTGGTATTGGATAATTTCGTGACCCAACTCAATGTCATTGCTATCAATGACAGCCTACTGCACCTCGCCAGCATGTCAGATGAAGCACTAAGTCAGTTTTTGGACGACTATATAGTCAAAGAGGAAGAAGCAGAAAAACAACGACAAGCAGAAGAAGAAAAACGCCAAAAGAGACAAGAAGCCCTTATCGCTCAACAAAACAACAACCCCTTCGGAGCATCTGGCACACATACTTTTGGGAGTGACAACTATGACGGCAGCCTTTGGTACTTCTACAACCCAAGTGCCGTCTCACGTGGAAAAATGCAGTTCAAAAGCATCTGGGGAGACAGGGTACTAGAAGACAACTGGCGCAGGTCCATTAAGCCAGCCATCTTAGATGAAGAAAACCTAACTGAAGAAGGAAGTCCCACTGCTAAAAATGAACCTGACAGTAAAGGGAAAGACCAAAACGAAGACGGAGAGTCAGCATTCAAAATCGACAAAAATGCATTGATCGCTACTGTACCAAAGACAGAGGCTGAACAAGCCAAACTTCTCGCAGAGATCGAGGTAGCCATGTACAACCTTGGCAACATCTATAATTTTGACCTAGAAGAACACCAGAACTCTGTAGACACCTTCGAAGACCTCTTAAGACGATTTCCAGAATCAGAGTATACGCATGAAGTATGGTATCTACTTTACCTGATTTTACAAGAAATGGGGAATGAACCCAAGTCCAATTTCTACAAAAACGAACTGCTCAACAAAGCGCCAGAAAGTATCTATGCTAAACTTATCATTAACCCGAACTATAGAGCCGACTCGCAAATAGAAGGCGAGAAACTGCAAAAAATATACGCAGAAGCCTACGCCTACTACCAACAGGACAGTCTCACCTTAGCACTCGATTTGCTAAACGACGGTCTAAAAAAATATGACGACAATGACTTCATAGACAATGCCAACCTACTCAAAATCATCATTCATGGTAAAAGCGAGTCTGTCTATACATACGAGTACGAACTCAACAACTTCTTGAAAGAATACCCCGAAAGCGAGCTAGCCCCTTACGTAGATTCACTAGTTATGGCCTCCGAACAGTTTCATATCAATTTGGTAAACAGCTCAAAAGCAAAGTTTATACGGAAATTCGATGAACCCCACTTCTTTGTCTTCGTCTATGAGACGGATGAGGAGTTGTCCAATACCCTCCCAGATTATTTCAAGCAAATCACCCAAGACCATAACATCAACGTGAAAATCGGGAACCTCATACTGGATAGTAAACACTCCATGATACTACTCTCCGAATTTCCAGATAAAAAGTCGGCTGTAGATTTCAACCGCATCATTACTGACCAAAAGCCTAGCGAAAAAATAAATAAGAGCGGCAAATTCTATAATTTCGTGATCACAAAAGAGAATTTCAATATCTTCTATCAGACCAAGGAGTTAGACAGTTACCTCACATTTTATAGCAAAAATTACCCTGTACAATGAATATCTACAAAATTCTGATTTATGTGGTGTGGGCCATTGTTTTGTCGGCTTTTGTCGGTGGATGCACGGTCATTTCTTCGATCAAAAACGACTGGAACGGTTGGTTTGGCGGCTTACCTAGTTTACAAAGTCTCGAAAAACCCGAAGAAGACCTTTCCTCTATTCTGTATTATTCTGATGGAGAAGAGAAAATAGGGAGCTACTATAGGCACAATCGTACAGCAGTTAGCTACAACGAGCTATCACAAGAGTTGATTACCACCTTGCTCGTCACTGAGGACATTCGGTTTACCAAACACGCTGGGATAGATCTCAGAGGACTACTTCGTGCAGCATCTGGTCTGCTCACGCTCCAGTTCAAAGGCGGTGGTAGTACACTCACGATGCAACTAGCCGAAAACCTATACGGCACTTCTACAGACAACCAAGGCTCACTCTACTCCAACACCAAAGTCGGTCAAGTAATCACCAAAATCAAAGAATGGATCATTGCCATACAACTCGAATCCTCCTATACCAAAGAGGAAATTCTAGCGATGTACCTTAACACGATCACATATGGATCTAACGCCTTTGGGATTAAAGTAGCCTCCGAGACCTTTTTCAACAAGCTACCCTCAGAGATTACCTATAAGGAAGCCGCTATTTTGGTCAGTCTCATCAACGCTCCCACTCGGTACAATCCAATTAGGAATCCTGAGAATGCACGCGCCAAAAGAACCGAAGTTCTTTACAATCTGCATAAGTATGGAAAAATAGACAAGCTATCATATGACAGCCTAGTTGTCTCAGATTTTGGTCTACAGTTCAACGTCGCTGACCAAGATGAAGGCCCTGCTTACTTCAAATTTGTCATCCGAAACAAACTCATGGCATGGTGTGACGAAAATGGCTATGATCTATTCGCTGACGGATTACGGATCTATACGACCATAGATAAACACATGCAACAGTATGCCAAAGAAGCCATGGACGAACAAATGGATACGCTACAATATATATTCAACCATCACCTCCAAGGGCACGCCCCATGGATAGACAAAGATGGCAATGAAATACTAGACTTCATCGACAATACAATCAAGCGTACACCGAACTACAGAAGCTTAGCGAAGAAATACGGTACTGACTCTGACTCGTTAGACTACTATCTGAATCTACCGAAAAAAATGACCGTCTTCTCATACGACGGAGATATTGATACGACCTTTAGCCTCATCGATTCGCTAAAATATTACAAGCAATTCTTGCAGGCAGGCTTCATGGCAATGGAACCTCAGACTGGTCATATTAAAGCATGGGTTGGCGGGATCGATCACAAATATTTCAAGTATGACCATGTCAAACAAGGCAAGCGACAGCCAGGTTCTACTTTTAAGCCTTTCGTATACGCTGCGGCTATTGATTTGGGTTATCCTCCCTGCTATCCTGTAGTCGATGCACCTGTTACATGGGTACTCGATGACCCAGGAAACCCAACTTGGACACCTCAAAATGCCGATGGGAAATACTCAGGTGAAAAAATGACAATCCGAAAAGCCATGGCCAGCTCTGTAAACTCCATCACGGCAAACATTATGCAAAAAATCAGTCCTAGAGCAGCCGTAGATATGGCGCATGCCTGTGGTATCGAAAGTCCATTGGCAGCCGTCCCGTCACTTTGCCTAGGAGCAGGAGGAGATGTTTCTCTCTACGAGCTAGTAGGTGCTTATTCTACCTTTGTCAACCAAGGCACATGGACAGAGCCTTATTACATTACGCGCATCGAGGACAAAAATGGTGTAGTACTAGAAGATTTCATCCCCAAAAGAAGAGAAGCCATTAGTGAGAAAACAGCCTACCTTATGCTACACATGCTCAAAGGAGCAGTAGAAGAAGAAGGGGGCACAGGACGAGGACTAGCTTGGTCACTCAAGAATAATAACGATATTGGAGCCAAAACAGGGACGACCCAAAATGCTTCAGATGGCTGGTTTATGGGGGTCACGCACAACCTAGTGGGCGGTGCCTGGGTAGGTGGGGATGATCCAAATGTTCATTTCCGTAACTGGGCTATGGGACAGGGTGCTAGAACCGCAAGACCTATCTGGGAAAAATTCATGCTCAAAGTTTACGCAGACCCACTCACAGGTGTAGAAAAAGGCTACTTTAGAAAGCCTTCTCAGCCACTAAATGTAGAGCTAGATTGTGACCTTTACAACGGTGTGAATACAGAAACTGACTCCCTCGGTGTGAGTATTGACAGCATTGAAGACGATCTAGAAAACATGGAATTCTAAGCAGGAAGTATACCTTGAGTGAAACAGAACAACCCATAAAAGAGCATGTAAAGAACCTCCCAAATGAGCCCGGTGTTTACAAATATTTCAACAAGCACGATGAACTAATTTATGTAGGCAAAGCCAAAAACATCAAAAAAAGAGTCTCAAGCTACTTCAACAAGCAGGCAGGAGTTAGCATGAAAACTCAAAAGCTAGTACGTGAAATCAGAAGAATAGAGGTAGTAGTAGTAGACTCAGAATTTGATGCCCTATTATTAGAAAATAACCTAATCAAGGAGAATCAACCTCGATTCAATATCTTACTAAAAGATGACAAGAGCTTTCCTTTCGTTTGTATATCCAACGACCGATTTCCAAGGGTTTTTTCAACGCGAAGACATGATCAAGGCCAAGGAGAATACTATGGTCCTTATACCAACGTAAAAGCTCTCAACAATGTACTCGACCTCATACACAAACTCTATAAAATACGAACTTGTAACTATACCCTATCTGATGCCAATATCAAGGCAGGAAAATTCAAGGTTTGTCTAGAATACCACATCGGGAATTGTCTCGGTCCATGTGAAGGACACCAATCCGAATCTTCTTACATGGCAGAGATCAATGAAGTCAAACACATCCTCAAAGGCAATCTCAAAATCGTAAAAGATGTTTACTCATCCCAGATGAATGAAGCTGCACAATCTTTACAATTCGAAGAGGCTCAACTTTTCAAAAACAAAATAGACCTACTAGACAAATTTCAGAGCAAAACAATCATTGTCAACACGAGCATTCGCAATATCGATGTGGTCACTATCACCTCATTAGAAAACAAGGCTTTCGTCAACTATATGCGAGTAGATCAAGGCATGATTAACATATCCCACACAGTTGAAGTCAAAAGGAAACTTGACGAAACGGAAGAAGAGATCATTCAGCTCATCTGTACGCAGATGAGAAAGCAATTCACTAGTAATGCATCACTGGTGCTTAGTAATATCTCGTTTGAACCTTGGCAAGAAGCAATAGAAGTAGTTGTGCCTAAAATAGGAGACAAAAAGTCCCTAATCGAACTATCACTAAAAAATGCGCTATATAAGAAAAAAGACTCTATCAGTAAATCCGAAGACTCCAAAGACAAAGATCAACGACTAGTTAAGCAATTACAACTCGACCTAAAGCTAACACAATTACCTATTCATATTGAATGTTTCGATAACTCAAACATTCAGGGCACCAACCCCGTTGCTTCCATGGTCTGCTTCAAAAATGGCAAACCTTCAAAAAAAGATTATAGACATTTCAAGATTAAGACCATTATTGGCCCTGATGATTTTGGTTCTATGAATGAAATTATTTTCAGGCGATACAAACGACTCAAAGAAGAAGACCTACCCTACCCGCAACTCATTATAGTTGATGGGGGTAAAGGCCAACTTAGCGCGGCATGTGACGCTCTCAAAGACTTAAACCTTTACGGACAAATTCCAATCATTGGAATTGCCAAAAGATTAGAAGAGATCTACTATCCTGAAGACAGCATACCTATACATATTAGCAAAAAATCTATCTCTCTAAAGCTAATACAACAATTAAGGGATGAAGCACACAGGTTTGCAATCACCTTTCACAGAGACCTCCGGAGCAAAGGTCAAGTGATCTCTGAGCTCGATCAGATCAAAGGCATAGGAGAAAAAACCAGAACACTATTACTACAGGAATATAAGTCTTTTAAGAAAATAGCTGAGGCAAGTGAAGCAGATCTAAATACGCTTATAGGAACCGCCAAAGCCAAACTCATTTTAGAGCATACGAAACTAAAAAAATCACAATAGACAAAAACTTGTCAAGTTTACCTAACTCCTCATCGGACATAAAAAAAGCTTCTATTTGATAAATAGAAGCTTTAAATATTGTTTGAACTATGTGGGTATTAAAACTCCCACAATTCATTTTCAAAATCGACTAGATCGTATTCGATCTGTTGTGAAGCAAGAATTCCAGCTCTACGTGTTTTGCTATAGATGTCCACTATTCTATCATCTGCAGGGTTAGAGAACTTAGTCAAGTTCGAGCTAAACAATCTCAAATCAAATGCATCCGCCATATTCTTATGCTCAGCAGTATTCTGCACATTGTACCAAATTGCTTCGTCTGGCATGCTTCTAAACAGAGCCGTCAAATCTTTATACTTAAAAGACGCCAATGGCTTTTCAAACATGGCTGGATTCTTATCCGCAGGAAGGAAAATTGTAATAGACAAAATATCAAAATACATTCTAGAACGCATTCTATCAAAATACATCTCCTCTTTCAGCTCAGCAATTGAAAAGTCCCGTGGTGCAAACTCATTTGCATCAACAATCTCCTCTTCCTCTTCGCTCTGCTCTTCGAACCCTCCTCCAAAGAAATCATCATCACTATCAGCACCAAAACCCATAGCTATTTCTTCTTCCGTCAATCCTCCACCTTCTTCCTCAAGTTTCAAATTCTCTAGAAAAGTCTCCTTAGACATTCTAGTATTTACTGAATCATTGGTGTAAGGGAACAGAAGACCAGCCTTAACTGCCTCAATGATAATCGTCGACAACTCTCCATTTCTAGAGAAAAAAGGCGCATTCTGCTTCTCCTCTAAGTCCATTCGTCTCCAAACTGTTTTCTTATACATTTTGTAAGACTCATGTACTGGTCGGATTGCATCCGGATTGTATCCTGTACTTCCATTCTCTTGAGCACATACAAACTCAACATTAGAAGTCACTATGAAGACAACCAGGCTTAACACATAACAAATTTTCTTCATAACCTAATTGTTTAATTTATTCTCACCGTTAGAATTCTAGGGCCAAAATTAGGAAAATCCTCAACTTCACCCTTGAAATTTCTTCTTTGTACTTTCTTTACTTCTATTACTAATGCATCACCCGGTCTAGCCTGACTAGCCAGTGAAGATAAGTTTACATCTGGACCTTTTGGTCTCAAGCTCTGAACCGCTCTACCTGATCTTACCAAAGTAATCTCTGATTCAGCAACTCTAAACTTAGCATCTTTTGGAAGGAATTGCGCAAAACTTTCATCAGGAACAGCTTGAATCTTGATAGACCTTGGAGCTCCTTTCGTACCACGCTTCAAATCCACTTCTCTTCCACCACTATACACTGTAATCTCTGGCTTAGGAATTCTCTTTACTTTAAAAGATTCTGTACCAATAAGGTTGCCTCCACTAGATACACTCAAAGTAACATTCGCAGATTTTGGAACTATCGTTACATCACCGCGATTAGCCCCTTTGATACTTTGACCTCCTTTGGTTCCGAATGTTGGATTGTAAGCCGTACCTAATGCTGGGACATTTACAGTCAATTCATTACCACAGTTCAAATAAAGCGCTTGCACCGAAGCAGATTGAATTTGAATAACAGGCTTAGAAACAATATATTCTATCGTATCTGTGAATGTCGTGTCCCGACCACCTGGCAATTTGACCTTGATTGCCCCGATAAAGCTCTGCAAAGACATACCATTTTTATCATAGCTCGAAGCTCTAGCTGTAAACTTCACTTTACCCATACCATCTATAACCTCTACTTCATTCCCGTCATAAGTCATAGCAGGGTTAACAGCGGACGAAGATGCAGCGATAAACATATCTGCAACATATTCTGAACCTGCAGCTACAACTCTTGACTCTGGTCTAACCATAGGTACAATTTGATCAAATTTCAAATCTTCAGCGCCCACTTCACGAGCTAAAGTAGCTAGTGCCTTAGTCTCTTCAACGATAACATCCGACTGCAATTGACTCAATGAAGCCAAAGCACCAACCATTGGAGTACTGTGACCAAAGTTCAATTCAGCAAAACCCTTTTTATTTTGATTCGGATCATCTTTAAAAACACTGATTTCATTAGCGTCCTTTGCTATGTTTTTGATTGCATCATCTCCTGTCACTTCTCTAAGGAAAGAAGAATACTCATTCAAATTATCCTTCAGCTCATCACCTTTTTTCTCGTTAACAAACATTGCGGAAGGAGCATCAATATCCTTTTGACCCAAATAGTTTCCATTTTCATCGACACCACCAGTTCTTTGGATCAGCTCTTCTTTATAAACATCTAACTCCTCAATGATCGTTTTAGTCGCCTCTCTCACCTTTTTGGCCTTATCGAGTACCGCTAAGTCCTTCTCTCTATTCCCAGCATCACCTACTGCTTTTTGAATAGACTCTACCTTCTTTACGTTTTCGCTAACATTTTCTTTGTTAGTGGTTTCGAAAGCTTGATTTATAAAAATGAATTTCTCTAGTACACTATTACTAACCTGCAAAGCAAGCAAGGCAGTCAGTACTAGGTACATCATGCCGATCATCTTGTCTCTTGGGGATTGTTTTCCTCCAGCCATAATTTTTAAATATTAGGTTAAATGATCGATTTATTTTGCAGGATTCCCACCACCTCTCATGGCAGACAGCATGTTTCCATAGATGCCATTCAATGACGTGATATTTGTGTTCAACTTAGTCATTCCTGTTCTGAAGTTTTCAGTATCCTTCGCTGCCTCAGCCATACCTTCCATAGCTGAAGTTACATTCGAGTAGAACTTATTCATCGCCTTCACGTGACTGTTAGCATCTTTCAACTCCATCTCATACACAGCGTTAAGTGCTCCCAAGTTCTTAGTTACATTTTGTACTTGCGCATGGAATGCCGAGGCATCTTTTGAAGCATCTGCCATTGCAGTAACTGCCACAGCTGTAGCTGCATAAGACTTATTCATATCAACAAGAGACTTAGAAGCAGACTTTACATTGTTGGCATACTCATTGGTAGCCAATGCAGCATCTCCAAGATTTGACATTTTCTTAGCCGAATCAGCCATATTCTTCATGCCATCACCTAAACTCTTAATCAACTCTGGACCTACATTAGCATCCGCTAACATCTTATCCATCTGAGCAGAAGTTCCTGTTGCTACTGGAGCAACAGCTCTAGGCTTTGCTCTAGGACCATCATAATCATCTGCTAATTCAGGATAGACTTTAGACCAATCTACTTCATGGTGTTTTGGCTCAAATGCACTTAAGAAAAATATAATTGCCTCAGTAGTCAATCCAATTCCAAGCATCTCACCAGCACCTGGCAAGTGAAGAATCTTAAACATCGCACCTACAATTACAACTGCAGCACCGATACCATATACTTTTGGCATTATTGTGGTAAATAATAGCTCTTTTAGTCCACCTTTTTTTGCGCTCATTTCTTTAAAGATTTTAGGTTATTAAATTCTTGTTTGATTAAGATTAAAATTCTGACCCACTAGATCTTCCTAGGTGTGTCATTGCACATCTAAACCCAATTGAAGCTCTTGTTGAATCTTTGTATTCGTAAGTTCTAGTTCCTGTTTCCAAGTAGTAGGCAATATCCTTCCATGATCCTCCACGAATAACCTTTTTTGGTTCATCGTCATCGAAGAATGTAGGATTCAAATCCCATACCAATGGCATAGAAGCAGGATTAAATGCATCCTCACACCATTCAGCAACGTTACCTGACATTTCGTATAGTCCGTAATCATTCGCAAAGAATGTTGCTACTGGAGAAGTGTACGCAAAACCATCATCAAAATAGTTACCTCTACCCGGCTTGAAATTCGCCAATAGACACCCTTTTTGATTTCTGATATATGGACCACCCCAAGGGTACTTGTTCATATCTCTACCGCCTCTGGCTGCATACTCCCATTCAGCCTCTGAAGGCAATCTAAAGTTTGGCATTGGGAACAACCCTCTATCCGATCTGTAGGTATTCAGATGCTCCGTTCTCCATTCACAGAAATACTTCGCAGCTTCCCAATCTACCCCTACTACAGGATAGTTGTCGAATGCTGGGTGAGACCAGTAGTACACCATCAATGGATCTCCCATGTGGTGTGTAAAATCTCTAACCCATACAGCAGAATCAGGAACCAAATCGGCAACAACAAATCCTTCTGGCAGCTCAGCTTCAGATCCTTCTACGATATCCTCCACGAATTGTCGGTACTCATTGTTTGTGATCTCTGTGTCATCCATATAAAATGGACCAATTGTCACTTGCTTGTTGAAATTGATTTGGGTTGCAGCTACATCTTGATCTGCTTGCCCCATGTGGAAAGTCCCAGGAGGAACTGCCACCATACCAAACGGCCTTACCATTTCAAAGCCATCTCGACCCATGGAACCTATCAGTTCTCCACGATCATCATAACTATCACCTCCGCCTCCGAACACGTTGAGCAAGCTACACCCTTGACCTGCAATCAACACACTCAGCATAAACAGATATGATACAATCTTTCTTACACCTATTTTATTCATAACACGAAATATTATATACACACTTTAACTTAACAAGTATACACAAAATATATTGCATAGTTCAAACCATAAATATAATGTTTCAAAAATTAGAAACACCACTTATTAGCTCTTAAATTGCATTTTCACAAAGGAGACAAAAACACCTCCTACATACTTGATCACAATGTTACGTTGAAAAAAAATCAATTAAAACCTAAACCTTGGTGTTCTAACGATTTTTTTCTCACGAGAATTCAGTGCGGGTAGATTGTATCGCAAATACAACTCATGGGAAGTAACTTGTTTGGACTCACTGTCATTCACCACATAATCAAAGGCATAGCCTACACTAAGTGAGTTGTCCTTCAAAAAAGAATACCCAAGCAAAATCGTTAAAGCTTCAGAATCCCTATAAGAAACCCCTCCCCACATTTTTTCCATATATATGGCACGAATATTCACGTCATATGTGACTCCTGACAGATTTGTTTTAACCATGACAGTGGGCTCCAATCTAAGTTTCTGCGAAAAGTAATACTGATATCTAACCAACAGGCTATACACCCTAACCTGTTCGTTCCCGCTGATGCCGTCTGGATCAAAACTGTAATTAAAGTCCGATGGAATCAAATGATCAACTCCCAACGCAAACATCAAATCATTGGAAGAATACGCCATTCCTGCGGATAAATCTGGTGCCATTTGTGATTCCTGCCCCAAACCCATGAATTCACTAGGATCTACTGCAATTAATTGAGCAAAATCTAACACGCGGTTGGTCACTGAAGGTCTAACACCCAAACTCAACCGGCCTCTTGACATCTCTAGATGGTAAGCCAATGACAGCTGTACGTATGTGTCCTTTCTAGGTCCAAACTCATCATAGATAAACGTCCCTCCTAAAGCTAAGGGAGCCTTGCCAAGTTGTAGCAATGTAGAAAAATTAACAAATTGTGTCGCAGGTGCGCCTCCTTCATATTCGAATGTAGGCTCGTACCCAGTCCATTGATTTCGACTCAACAGCGTTACACTGGCTTGACCATCATAGGTTGTCAAACTAGGGTTGACATAGGAGGCGTTTAGCATAAAGTGGCTGAACACAGGGTCTTGCTGAGCAAAAGCAATGCTTGTGCTCAACCAAAAACATCCTAATAGCCAGATCAGTTTTCGCATTGGAGAGGTTTAAAAAAACAATGGAGTAATTATAAGGAAAAACCCATACAATTACTCCATTGTAAACATATTCTAAATAGAATGTCTTAAGCCTTATTCACAGCTTTGATGTACAACTCTAGCGCACCAGTCATAGACGGGGCATTAGGTAGTGGCGCTTGAATATCCAACACCATTCCTGCATCAGTCACAGCCTTAGAAGTCGTGGGGCCAAACGCTGCGATCCTCGTCTCGTTCTGCTCAAAATTCGGAAAGTTCACCAACAGTGAATTAATACCAGATGGGCTAAAAAAGGCAATAATATCATACTTCACATCATCCAAATCAGAAAGATCACTTGCAACTGTCTTGTAGATGATTGCTTCAGAGTATTCGTAATTGTTATCTTTCAGGAAGTCTGGAATATCCTCTTTTCTGATATTAGAACAAGGAAAGATATATTTCTCTTTACTATGCTTCTTTAGAATTTCAATAAGATCCTCAGCGGTTCTCAGGCCTGTAAATATTTTTCGCTTTCTAATCACGATGTATTTCTGCAGATAATTAGCTGTTTGCTCTGAGATACAGAAATACTTCATATCAGAAGGGATTTCAACTTTACTCTCAGTCGCTAATCTGAAAAAATGATCTACTGCATTTCGACTCGTAAAAATAACTGCTGTATGCGCAAGGATATCTATTTTTTGTTTTCTAAACTCCTTGACATCTACAGGATCTATTTGAATAAAAGGCCTAAAGTCAATTTTCAACTTATATTTTTCCGCAAGTTGAGCATATGGCGATTTGTCATCGCTCGGTTTAGGCTGTGAAACTAAAATGCTAGACACTTTCTTTAGCCTTGCCTTGTTTTCTGTCAGTAATTCTTCACTCATTCCAATTGACCTTTTATGAACAAATTTTTATCTTAAAAGAGTTTTAACGATAATAATCAGGGGTATAATTTCTGAGCTGCAAAGGTAAGAAATTAAATGCAGTTTTTTGACCCCCAAATTATTATTTAGAATTAAATACATCAAAACCAGCCGTATAAGTAAGAAGATGAGTACGACTAGCTTGACCACAAACCACAGGTCTGCAACAAAATCCAATGAAGACACAAACACTACTATACTCGCACTAAAAGCAAAGAAGGAAATAAGAAGCGATAGTCGGAAATAGGCAAAAAAATGAACTTCAATCGCCTTTTGAAATCCAAATACCCTCGCCATCAATCCTATCAACGGCACCTTGAGTATCATTAGTCCAAAGGCGATAGCAAAAACAAGTAAAGCCTGAACTTCTGAAGAAGGTAAAAAACCAAAATAAGCCACCCAATGAGACGTCTCACCTAATTTCAATCCAAGGTTTAAGACTGCTCCTGCGAGAAAAGCCGCATACAAAAAAATAAAGCCTATCGTAATCAGTGATAATGGCGACTGTGCCGCGATTAGCTCAAAGTTTTGTCTAACACGAATAGATTTAGATACTAAAAAATACTCATGAAATAATCGATAAAGATAGGTTCTAAAAATGACCATCAATGATAGGATAGTCAGAGAAGCTAAGATCATTCGATCGTTCTCCCCTTTGGACCGGTATATTTCGCTCAATTCGCTGCCCGTCTCTACCAAAACATTATCCCCCGTCTGCACCACCCAAGAACTCACCCCCTGTGAATCCCAACTCTTGCTATAAAGTATGAGGTTGATTGAAGGTTGATCATAATATGACCGTAGACTATCCACCGACCAAAGTAAGGTATCACGCCGCTCCGTCACAGTCATCAAGGCTGTCTCAATATAAATGGAGTGATTAGCCGGTACGATTAGCATCAATTCGGCTCCCATATACTGGTTTAGGTTCAGGTCAAAAGTCACTGCGGGAACACTAGAAGTGCTGAGATAGGGCACTAGTATCTTTAGATTCGGTTCATGGTTTTTCCACGAGTAGCGAAGGTCTTTGATAACGCTGAACCCCTCGCTCGCCGAGAGTCGGTTAGGCATCAAGCCCAGACCTAAGATGATACTCAGTAAAAACAATTTACGCATGTTGCGCTCTCTTTTTCTTGGTGAGCAACTCAAGTCCTACGCTAAAAACAACTGCAAAGACTCCCAAGCACAGAAGTAAAATCGTATTACCAAGTTCAGCATAGAGCCTAATCAGTGCAATCACACCAATATTGATCAATGCAAGCGTTATCACGGTCTGCGAATGAGACAATCCCATGTAGCCAAAATAATGATGTATGTGGTTGCGATCTGGCATAAAAGGCGACACCCCATTGTACACACGAATGATAAAGACACGGATCGTATCAAAGATCGGAATGAACAAAACACCTATCGTAAGAGCAGGAGCCGCAGGCACTAGGCGCATTTCTATGAAATGAATTGCCATGATAGAAATAATAAAACCGCTGACCAATGCACCCGTGTCTCCCATAAAGACTTTAGCATTCCCAAAATTATACCTCAAAAAACCTAGTATGCCTCCAGCTAAGGCAAAAGCCACAAAAGCATAGCTCATCTGGTTGTAAAAATAAAATGCTATTCCAAAGGCGAAGCATATTATCAAAACGATCGTGCCTGCCAAGCCATTGATCCCATCGATCAAGTTGACGGCATTAGTCACACAGAGTATCACGAGGAATGTAAAAGCGTAGCTAAGCCCTATATCCAGGTCATACACCCCAAATAGCCCTTGAAAACTAGAAATTCTAATATCTGCATAAAACAACACAATACCCGCAGCAAGCACCTGCACAAAGAACTTTTTAAACACGGACACCCCGTTAATATCATCTTTGACGCCTACGAAAAAAATAATAAGGCTCCCAGCCAGAAGTTGTTGCACACCCATGGTCATTTGACCAAAAATAGCTACCCCTGTCATAAATCCTGCGAAAATACCTAACCCACCCAAACGTGGAGTATCTACCCCATGATGCTTGCGAAAATCAGGCTGATCCAAAATCCGCTTGCTGTGTGCCACGCTGATAATCGTGGGGATGGAAAACATAGAAATGAGCATCGCCCAAAAGAAGATAAGAAGTGATTCAATCATAAGTCAGAATTGGCTGTCAAAGTAAGCGAATTAAAGCATCCTTTTCAAAATAAAGCACTGTATCCAAAATGGATTTTTGAGGAATCGAACGAAAAGCCTTGGTTTTCTCTCCTACCTAAGCCATAAAGCATGAGAAATGAACCGCCTGCTGCATCGAACTGCATCCCCAGTCCTACTCCAGATGGCCTGTCAGAGAAACTGCCGCGAACAATATCATACGACATCCATCCTTGATCATAGAACGCCAAAAGATATGACTTATTCTCTATGTAAAACCTCCATTCGAGATTAGTATAAACATAGCTGCCTGCATAAAATTCGTTCTCATTAAACCCGCGGATCGACCGCAAGCCCCCGAGTCGAAACAAGTCATTGAGGTACAGCACATCACTCTCCATCCATCCCCCAGATACTGCGACATGGAGTACAGATCTACGCCGAACGGGCTGGTAGTAACGCACCTTGGCACTCAGGCGATACTGTGTCGTCTCCACATCGGCGACTGTATCTAGCCTAATATCCTTGTACCCTACTTGCGTGTCAAAAGCTAATGCGATTCCTTGCCTCGGAGTAACCCTGTCATCTAACCGCCAATACTCCCCCGACAGACCATAATAATCAATTTTGAAACTTCCGCTCTCACCACTATCATCATTCAGTTCATTGCCAAGTTCGTTTTCATAGCTTGTGCGCAGCTTCATACGACCAGATGGATAATAGTCAAACGCGGCTTTTAATGACCGATTGGAGAACAAAGTGTCTTGCTTGAGTTGATCATAGCCGAGAAACAAATCCAAGGGCATGCCCAAAAAAGCCGGGTGCAAATAGTGGATTTCCAACCGCTGAGAATTGGTAGTATATCTTTCCCAGTGCAGTTCAAACTGCTTGGCAGACTGGAACAGGTTTTTGAGGCTCAAATTCAACTCCCCTGTAATATCCACCCGACTAGACCCATTAGCTGAGGGCACGAGCCCCAGTATCCCATCAAAATAGTTGACCTTCTGTCGCTCTAATTCTAATTTGATCTGAGATCGCTGTAGCGAAAAAGTACTTTCCATTGCCTTGAGTTTAACCGCAGGTATATTTTCGAGCTTATTTCCAATATCCAGCACACGCGACTCGCTGTAGTAGTGGCCATAGTTGAGACCGAGGTAGCGGCTAACAAAACGTTCTTTTAGTACGCCCGCTGGCACGACCTCCAGCGAATCAAAACGAATCAGCATACCCGGATCAATCTCCAGCCAGAGATACAACGCCTGGTCATGAACGACGGATGAGTCTATCACTACCGAGGCAAAGGGATAGCCATTGTCTTCATAGTGTGACAAAATCCCCTCGATGCGTTTGTTGACCTGAGCCACACTGTTCTTGTCCCTAGACAATCGCCTCTCCTGCTCGATGACCTGATCCGAACGAAGCTCGAACAGGACACGCTCGTAACGACTACCCAGGTAGTAGTAAGCTTCTACCTGCCCCTCACGCCATGTGATGCTATCCATACTCGATAGCCAATAGCCTTCTCTCTGCAGTCTGTGGGTGACCTGTCGAGTATACTGTATCACCGCACTAGAATCTACGGTCGAGGATGCATCTGCCAAGCGATCTGGGATGCCATGTAACACTACTTCATACTTTTGTGCAGTCGCCCACTGAGACAAGGCCGCAAATAGCATCACCAAAGCGATTAGATTATAGATTTGTCTATACTTTAGCATCCTACTTTAAACCCATTGATCTCGTGAGTGGAATTTATATCCATATTCCCTATTGCAAACAAGCCTGCTACTACTGTGATTTTCACTTCTCTACCAGTCTGCAAAATAAACAGCAAATGGTAGAAGCATTGAAAAAAGAGCTGAAACTACGCACAACCTACTTATCCGACCCAGTAATCCATACACTGTACTTCGGGGGTGGCACGCCCTCACTGCTCGACAGCCACGAGCTCGCAGACCTGATCGATATGGTTCGGGAGACCTATCAGCTTGCTCCCGATGCGGAACTCACCTTAGAGGCCAACCCTGATGATCTGACAACCGAAAAATTGACACAAATCAAAGCACTAGGTGTCAACAGGCTCAGTATTGGTGTGCAATCTTTTGATGACGAGATATTGCAGTATTTCAACCGCTCGCATGACAGCTCAGCGGCCATAACATCGATACGTGAGGCACAAGGTCTCGGGATAGAAAACATCAGTATCGACCTTATTTTTGGTGTCCCAGACCAAACACGTGCCATGCTCCAAAAAGACCTGGACATGGCCCTATCACTAGACACTCCTCATATATCCATCTATGGCCTCACGATAGAGGAAGACACGGTGTTTGGCAAGTGGCATCAACAAAACAAACTAACCCCCATGGATGACGATCTCGCGGGGCAGCATCTCATGCTGATCATGGAGACACTATCTGCTGCAGGATACGAGCAGTACGAGATCTCCAATTTCAGTAAACCTGGCTGGCGATCTCACCACAATTCCTCCTACTGGTCTGGCACGCACTATCTCGGAATAGGGCCTGCAGCGCACTCCTACGATGGAGACAGTCGACAGTACAACGTGTCGCACAACACGAAATACATCAAAGCACTAAAAAACGGCGAACTGGACTGTGAAATAGAGACCCTGAGTCAAAAGGATAAAATCACAGAGTTTGTCCTGACACAAATACGAAAATCAGAAGGCATCAATCTGGAACAACTGCATCGACAGCTTGATTATGACCTGCAACGAACCAAAGCACCAGAACTCTCACAACTACTCGCCGAACAACTCGTCTACATAGAAGACAACTCGCTTACGCTCACCCAAAAGGGAAAACTACTCGGGGATTGGGTCACCGAGCAATTGATTCCTTGATTAGATAAGGCTAGTACGAGAGTTTTTTTATAATTTAACGCATTCATAAAATGTTGGCGCACCACCTGACTTAGCTCACATGAACCAAGAAGAGAAAAAAGCTTTTATGCTACTGAAGTCCCTCATCTTCCACTACCATGGATTGGATGAGGATGAAGAGAAAATTCTAAACGAGTCTGCCGATGAGCTATCAGCACACAAAGAACTCGAATGGGCCAATGCATTCATCGCAGAGGATTTCTTATCCGCCTTTGAGCGATCACGCGAACTCCTCAACAAAATCATCGGCACGCTGCCCATGGATCAAAAGCTCCAGTACTTATTCTCCGTCTGGGAAGACAACAACAAAAAAGGCTACCTCACCGAAATGGAAGCCACCGCCATGCTCAACCTCGCCAAAGACTGGGGCATCCGTCAGGAGCTCATGGACAAGGTGCGAGAGGCTTAAAATCCTTCCTTTCGGATCTCGTAAGTATCATGCTGATCTAACCAAGCTCTGACCTCTTGTAGCGATTGTTCATAATCCGCTACCATCAGCTCACCAAACTCGTCTACGGGCAGAGGAAAATCTATGATCACAGGAGCGATATACTCCATCACCCGATAGCCACAGAGGATCTTTTTGTTGGAATCTGGATCTGCCGACATGCAGTTGGCTTTATCACTTTGTATGATCCCTTCCAAATATTTAAAAATCTCAGGATTGCGGGTATATACCAGACCTGGCACAAAATCATAGACAAAATCATCATCCATAGGTGCACGACTGAGTTTGGTTAACAGGTACGCTGTGGACTGCTGATCTCCCATCCTGCATAGTGCGAGCCTGGCCGCCCATTTGTCGGTAAATGAGGCGTCGGATTGGATGATTTGGCCAATGGCACTTTTGTATGCGCTGAGCTGAAGCCAACCGGCCAGCTTGAGTGCTGTGTCCAGATGAATGGCCGTCGAGTCAATGTACTGCCCAATCGTCTCTTTGTCCTGTGCTGCAAAATCCTGCACTACAAATCCAGACAAGCCCTCCATCACTGCATCGATGATTCCGCTGTCCTTGTCTTGCAATCCTTTGGTCAAGACACTTACAGCCTGTGACCGGATGGATGCCTGATTGCTCTGCTGTCCAACAGACTTGGCTATCGCATAGGCTTTGGCTCTGATCTTAGGTACGGTGTCCTGCTGGTATCGGTTCAGCTCTGTCAGCAAGGTGGCAACTTCTTTGGTCTTCAATATTTTGCTGGGGATGGGATCGTAGGAGCCACCTCTGACTTGAGTCATGTATTGATCCAGGGACTTGGTGATCGACTGTGCCTGCGTCTGAAACACAATTGTCATGAGGGCGAGCTGGTAGATGATTTTTCGCATGCTTAATATTACGCAGTTCTGAGCAAATACTAAAAGGTAGGAGAAAGTAAGACTGAGTGATGGTGATTTATTGAGGGTTATAGTGGTTGGTTGTGGCTTTAGACATTGTCTAGCGTGCACTCTCATCTGGCAGGAGCTCAAGGTCATTGAGGGAAATGAAACAAAACCTCACAGGTTTCGGTCATGGTGACAGCTCTTTAAACGCGCTAAACAGGCCATCGTTTCCTTTGGTTTCAACCAGAGTGATAGCACAGACAATCTGGCAGTACTACATCCAATACGCGAGCAAGAAGCACAGCTCTATACCCATCAATTGGTCACTATTGAGTCCCACAAAGTAGGGTATGAAAGGACTACAAGTGATCGACAAATCAAACACGTGTGTTTGGCCGTCTAAACACGTGTGTTTGGAGCTCGGAACACAGGTGTTTGATCGAGCAAACACACGTGTTTAAAAACGGACGACAAAAACCCTCTCCAGGCTTTGTAAACGGCACTTTCCATAGAGAGTCGGCATGATATAGAGCAAGCCATCATGTCCTCATATCTAATTCGTGATCCATCTACCATGGGAGCTAAAAAAAGGAGACATTTTGTCTGGGTACCGCTGTTTTAAGTGTCCCGAAGGGCCACTTGGAACTAAACAATAAAATCAAGTCTTCAGACTTGTTGATCATAAAAATCCGCTCGGTCGCATTTCCGAATGCGACCACATCTTTATGGCAACCCCTCTGGTCGTAGCGTCCGCTCGATTACACATAGCTGATAGCTAGTTCGCCGATTTCACCTGCATAATCCCAGGCACTGCTATAAACATAATGCTCTGGCTCGTAAATATAGCCTTCCTCTACTGGGTTGTAATGTATATAATCCAATCGCTGATCTATCATCTCATTGGTGGACATCTCTATGGAATGATTATGTTGTTGCCACAACTGAAAAACTCCATTCCTTTTATGAATCACTTCTTTGTAAACATCACGTATAAATACCTGTCTGCCGACAGGCAGGTATCTACCCAGTTGACTATCGTAAAAGTCACACGATGAGCGGACAGCTGATCTCGTATCCCTGCCCGTCGGCAGACAGGATATATTTTCTACCATGAATACAAGATAAGCACATCCTGCAAAACATCAACAACGGGCGGACGCCCTTCTACATTTTAGGTCTTAGCGGACGCTAAGACCAGGGGGGCAATTAGCATCCTAAAAAATATTGATTAAATGTGATTGAACCTAAGCAAGATGCTTTGACTAAATGGAGTTACTATTGCTGTTTAAGGTAGTTTTTATATTTAATTTTCCAATTCGCTATAAAATCTCTATGCTCTTGAACAGTACCAATATAACCCCTATCGCTTGGATGAAAAATATTTAAGATTGGCTTATCAGAAGTGAAGTCTTCAGTAAATTGATAGGTTGAGATACCATTTGTACTATCTCTTAAAAGACCTGAAGCTTGCACATCTATTCGTGAACCATTAAGACAAAGTAAGTACCCTTTTTCTTCGAGTAATTCCTGAACCTTACGATAACAATCTAACAAATCAGCTCCATCAACTTCTATTTGATTTATTGTTTCTGATTTTATTGACACCTCTAGTTTACTTTCATCATACTTCAACGAGACTTTCTCAAAATTCTGACGAGTTACTATATCTATTAAATATGTTTCTACCTCTTTAATCATGGAACATAAGTTGGGTTTACAATCAAGTCTCCTATGATATTTCCATTTATATCAATTTCAAAAGCTCCTTTGATTTGAGATGAAGGTATAGCATTTTCAATCACTACTTCTAGCTCATCAGCGTAAATATTTACATCCCCCATTGCTGAATAAAAATTATTCACATCAGTCATTGTCCCTTTTTTATCTATTATGTAGACATAACCTTTTTTATCTTTTAAAAATTTCGAAGTTGCTACTGATGGCTGTTTTGTTGTACCTACATAAATACTTTCTGCATTTGTCTCTACATAATCAAGCAAATCTGTATTCGTTCCTCTTGAAGTAAAACCATTCTGAAATATATCATCAACACCTCTAGTATCACCTCTGTATAGTTTAGAAGTAATATCTTCAATATGGGCTAATACAGCTTCATCAATATTTTTAAACAGAATACTCCTAGTAGCTTTAGCCAACGTTTTCAACTCATCTAAATTCTTAGCTGCGGACAGCTTTTCAAGCTTACTAATCTTACTAGTATACTTAGGTAGTGTTTTTAACTTGGTAATAATTTTACCCTTCAGTGGGGTAATCAAAGTAAGTATAAACCCTGTTGCCTGACCTTGATAATATGGTTCATCCCAATTATCCTCTACAAACTCCTTTACCTGATCACCTAGTGCTAAAGCATCTATTCCAGTAATACACTTAAACAAGATGGTTTCCATTGTCTCATCTGGTCTACTGACCATAGATATTTCTTCTACAACACAAGTAATAATTTCGTCCTTATCTATGTCTAAAGATGCGCTTTCGATCAGTTCCAAGATGGCAATCATATCTAGCTCTTGTAATAGTGCATTGGCTAGACCGCATGAAAAAGCTTCAACACCACTACCCGTTCCGCAATTCTCTATTGAGGTTTCACAAATATGATAAGCCAACATACCTGCTGCTATTCCTAAATCAAGTTTCTCAAACTTCTCATAGACTTCATAACCTCTATCTAATGCTGTTTGATAACAATTTTCGGTTGTATGTTCTTCTCCTACTTCTTCGACGAATTCGATTTCAAAAAAGGACATAGCCATCATCGCCCCTTCCTCATCCTCCTGAAACCAACCGACCATGCTCTCTGGGTCGTGGACGAAGTCCCACTGGTGTTTGTAGAGTTGGGTGCCGTTGTTGTAGTCCATCAGGTTGTCGGTGCTGCCCTGTGCTGCGACGAAATTCTCAGTGCTGAAGGTGTGTCTGAGACGGAAGGCGCCATGTCCTAGCTCGTGGGCGATGGTCGTGGATTGGTTGCTGGCCTTGTCGGTCCAGATGTAGCCAAACTGCCGCTTGAAGGGCATAAAACCCGCCCTATCGGCGGACAGGCCCGCTCTGTCGCTGTCCGATCCCGGGATCAGGAAGAGGTAGTAGGCGTCCTTGTCATAGTTGTCCAGGCTGCGCTTGTAGTCTCGATTGAAACCCTGCATGTTGCTCGGGAAGCTGGACAGTATCCCACTCTCGCCCTCATCGAGCTGCGTGAGTATCTCTGCCTCCACTTGGTAGCTGCTGCTGACCTCCACCTCCCAGTGCGCCACGGCTTGGCCATAGATACGGTTGAGTGCCTCGCCTACGGTATAGGCATCAGGTACGGTGGCATCATTGACAGGGACGATGATGACCCGCTCTCTTACTTGGTCATAGCTGATGACCTGTAGCACTCCGAGTGTTTTTTCGGTTTCATTGCCCTCCTCATCCTCTTGCTTTACATAGGCGGTCACGGTCTCTGTGTGCTGGTTGCTCTTGCCTAGCACGGTGATGGCTTTGCTTTGCTCCTGTTCGCTAGGCTGACTGGCTAGTTCTCCGGTCGTGGTTTTGAAGCCTACATAGGCGGGTAGTGCCTCTCCTGCATCGTGGATCGCTGTGACCCAGTCGGTCTGTCCTGTAGCGACAGATTTCCAAGCGACCCAGTAGTTTTCTTCCTGAACTTGTTTTTGGGTATAGCCCACAGACAGGCCAGTAGTGGTCTTGTCAAAGGGCTGTTTTGGATCATCAAACCCAAACTTCTGGTCTGTATATGCCTCAAATGTGATGGAAAAGTCTACGTCTTCGTCCGCGCTGATCGCTGCGGGTGCAGTACCCGCTGCCTGCGATGCGGCAGTGGGCTCTGCCTTTTGTACATTCCCTTCACTGTCTACGAGCCATTGGTCTCCACTGGCGTCTTCTAGCGTAAGGGTATTGCCTTCTGCTGGCAGGGCTGTACTCTCTAGTGACACGGGTGTACCTGTCTCGTCCAGTACGGTCACCACGCCATCGGCTACTGTGACACTGGCGATCTCTACAGGTATGGTGACCACCACTGTAGGGAGATCTTCTATACCATTAGGTACATCCTCACCCTCTGGTTCTCGCTCGTCATGACTGCCAAATATGAAACTGCCTTCTTCGTCGTAGGTCGTAACGACCTTCCCTGCGATGGCTTTGTAGTCTTCGTTGATGATGACATTTTCGATGGACACTTTGAGTCCTGCGCCTTTGAAGATCGGCAAGGGAGAATAGCCCGTACCGGTATAGCTGCCATCAGAGCCTTTGGTGGCTTCCAGTATGATAACATCTATACCGCCTATCTCGAACTGATCTAGGGTACGCAGTGTCTTTTCTAGTGGCGTTGGGTTGAGGTCGGAAGCTTCACCTTCTTCTCCACAGGCATAAGTCCCTTCGTCCTCGGGTCCACTGGTACGCTCTTCGGTCTTCACGGTCTGTATCGTGCTGTAGTCTCCGATATAGTTGAGACACTTGCCTGCCACTTGATATTCGTACTCCGTATTTGCCTGTAAGTCGGGGATGACTTGTGCACCAAACAACGCCTGCTCCGTATGCCATGACGACTTGCCCTTTTCGCGGTATTGTAGCGTAAACCCCGTATGTGACATCTCGGACTCCCAGGTGACCTTGATACGGCTATCATCGAGCGCTTCTCCTGCTAGGAACTTGACGGGCATGCATTCGTCCCCGTACTGAAACCAATAGGTCTCACTGTAGCCTTGGTTTTTGAAAAGATCACGACCGCTCACATCATAGGCCTGTACCCGAAAGGCATACTTCTTACCCGGCTCAAGCAGAGGCTCTGCTGGCCCATAAAGTAGCGAACTCTGTGTGGTCGTGGTACGGTAGATGGTGTTGGACGATCGTACCGCCGCATCGGGACTGGTCTGTCCCGGGAGCATCTCGTAGAGCGAAAACTCATACTCGGTACTAAAGGCGGCATTGGGAGAGGCCAAATGCCGACCGAGCCAAGAGAAGTTGACAAACTGCGGCTCAGACAGCGTGATTTTGTCGGCATTGATAGGGAAGTTGATCAGCGGGGGATCGTTGAGCACAATCCATGCAGTAGCCATCGAGGCATTAGAGACCCTAACGCCACGCGTATAATCTAGCACTTCGATCGTGAAGGTATAAAAGCCCTCAGGCAAACGACCGTTGCGCATAAAGTCTGCTTTGGTCATCCCTTCAAATGCCAAATGGTCTGGATTGAGATAATGCCGAAGGTCAAAACCTGAGAGCATCAACGGCACACCTCCCTGCAGTACCAATGGATTTGGCACATAGGATGGCAAAGTGGTCAGACGAACGCCTGCTCCTTCTATGGTGAGCCGCAGTTTGGCACGATAGTCTACTCTGTCCAGCTCCAGTACATGGACAAATACCTGCATATTGTTAACATCCGCTGACGAATAGTAACTAAGCTCGGGGCTATAGGGAGGGAGCAGTGTCGTAGTGACCTGTACAGGATAGGTCTGCCCCTGTCCATGGTATCCTGCCGTGAGAAGCACCACGAAGAAACACCACTGCCATAACTGACGGATGAACTGAAAAGCACGGGGGTGGATATGGAATCTAGACTGGTTGCTCATCGGCTCGAAAAGTTAAAGTTGTACCCTAGTTCTGCGACAAACTCTCTAAACTGCTGCTGTGTCGTAGAATGTGGCGTATGTCGGTTGATCGCCGTGACATTGAGGTTGAATTGGTGTTTTTCTCTTAAAACATAGCCCGCGCCTATCCGCAGATTCAGTACGCTACTGTTCAATTTGTTATTGGCCTCTGACACGTTGTAGGATAAAGCGCCCGTCAGAGAAGCCTTTTTATCTCCTAGGGATTTGCGTGCAGACAGGGATGGACCATATATCAGGTTTTGCGTATCGACGGCCTGTGATACGTTGACATTGCCCGAAAGACTCACGACTAGTGCACTCGGCACAAAACTGATACTATAGGAGGAATTAAAATTGTAATACTTGCTACCTGTATTTTGCGCTTCACCACCTTGCTCCTCTGCCGACTGCTGATAGGCAAAATTACAGTTCAGGTTTTGAGCTCTCTCCGTACTATTCCCCAATAGGAAATTAGCGCCTAAGGCTGCGTTCTGAGAGATTTGCTGATAATTGAGCGTGTCCAAGTTATCATAGGGAGTAGCTTGGTTGTATAGCTGCTCTGGTGTGCGAAAATTGACCACCGTGCTAAAGTTGGAGTAATTGATATTGGTCGTAATCTTTGGAGACACTTGGTAGTTGATGCTGAGAGATCCAGACCATCGGCTCATGGTATTGAGCTCAGTTTTGTTGAGGTTGTTGCGCTGTAGCCCTCCTCTGGCACTGATGCTCAACCGCTGATTGAGCCAGCGAGAAGTATGTGTCAGCGCGATGTTTTCTAGGTCATTGTTAAAGTAGTAGGCGCCCAACGTACGGTAGCCAGGCTCGACCCGCTCATAAGCCACCCCAAAAGCATACTTCTTGAACTGATACTGTATAGCAGCATTCATGGCACTGTAGTAAGACGATGAGGCTCTGGGTTGAAACGCAAAGGAAAACTTGTTGTAGATATGGTCTGCATTGACCTCTTCAGATTGCGAATTGGTACTGATGGCACTATAGGCAATCTCGCCCTTGAAAGTCAGGTTGTTGATGATTTTGGTACTGACACCTAGCCCGAGTACCAAGTTGTCTTCGGCAAACAAGCCAATGTCTGCGACATTGCTCTTCACCGAATTCGGATCATCCGATGCTTTGAAGAACGAAAAATCGACCGAGTGATCTGCCCCCCCCAGTGTAACCTTCGCGCCACCTCCCATTCGCTTAAACGCTGGCAAATTGCCCACTTCGGCAGTATCTAGTTCCACGGCCTTCTGTAACTGCCCGTACATCGCCATGACCTTGACCTTGTCAGAGGGTGTCAGCTCCACCCCTACACCCAAAAACAAATGCCCGTTTAGCGTGTACTTAGAAAATGTCATACTCCGATAGCCCAGATGTGCAGTGACCCACTTGTAGGTAGGACTCATCCCATATTGGTTGAATGGCTGCTGAAATGAAGCGTTTTGATTGGAATAGGAAAACGACACAGGCACACTCCATCCATACAAGCTCAGATTCAAGTTACCTGACAAAAAGTAATTATAGGGATCTCTACGATCCTCTATGCCATTGGCGGCATAAAACACCTGACTGACGTTGACCCCACCAGAGATAGTGAGCGCATCGCCTTTGCCTATGCTTTCTAGGTTTTGCGCACAGACAGAGGTCGTGATGAACCATAAGCTCACCAGTAGCATGCTCCCAAAACGAAAGCACGGCGACTGCATCGATATGTAGACTAGTCTACTACTCATTGATCGCATGAATGAGGAACTGCACCCTCCTGTTTTCGGCCTTGCCCTCTTCGGTATCGTTGCTGGCGATTGGTTCTGTATCTCCTCTACCCAATATCGTCACCTGTTCACCTGCCATTCCATGACTGAGCAAATACTCCTCGACCGCCCTGGCCCGAAGAAGTGATAGCTCGTAGTTGTCTTTCTTGCTACCGACGTTATCCGTATGGCCGATAACCTGTAGCGTCCACGCTGGGTTTTCTTTCATCAGTTTGACCATATCATCGAGGAATGGATAACCATCTGCCGTCAATTGTGCCTCTGCTCGTGCAAAATGAAAATCCTTAGAGAGTTCAAACTGTAGTGTTTTGACTTTGTCTAGCTGCTCCAATTCTGATTTCATCTGCTCTACTTCTGATTTTTGCTCTCTGACTACTGCCGTCTGCTCAAAATCAAACTGTCTCCTGCTACTCACCGTCTCTATCGTGATGGTTTTGGTTCTTGGTCTCCATAGCGTCTTACTGACTGTTACTCCGAGTTGTATTCCGTTTTGCAAGTATTGGTTTTGAGTCCCCAACGGAAAATTATAGGAGAATCCAAACGAAAAGTGGGGTTGGTTGAATACAACCGCCAGTGATGCGTCTTGGTTGAAACCATATCGTGCAATCACATCCAAGTTGCCCGACTGAATGATATCATAAGGATTGTCATTGCGAAAAAACAACTTAGATGAAACCATCGTGGTGTAGGTATTGACGCTCCCCTCTCGCTGATAATAAAAAGAAGGAGTCAGCTTGAATTTTGCTCGCTCATACAGCACACTCTCACCATGAAAGCAGAAAGTCATCGGCGTACGAACCTCTTCATCAAAAAACGATGCTTCTGGTTTATTCAACTCCCAGACACTCACACCGAGCGTCGCAAATGGTCGATTTTCTTTTTGGATATCCCAAATCAGCCCTCCACTGAGCGAGACATAACTCAACTGCTGCACCTCAAAACTCTCGCCCAATCCAGACGAAGGATCGTACCTAAACTCGGATGCAATCCACTGAGACCCCGTACTCAACTGATCCATAGAGGTACGGATATTGACATAGGTGGCATTGAGACCAAAGTGTAAAAACTGTCCCTCGGTCAGCTCGATAGGTACCGCTACTGAGAGTCCTGCTCGATAAGTCTTCAGTAGATCAGATGTCCCCGTATCTTTACTGAGGCCATTGAATCCCAGTCCAAGCAGTCGTCTTCCACTTTCCTTCTCGACAAAGACATAATCAGCATTGAGGCTATTCGTATTAAAAAACTCACCCTGCCCGATGGTCAGTTCTTCTCTAAAAAAAGACAGGTCTGCATCGTAATTCATCGTAGCATACGCAGGGTTGATCAGTAGCGGTGTAAACTGATTGATCGTGTACACCGACTGCTGAGCCCATAGAGGCCCTACGATCACGACCAGTACCGATATCAAAATAAAATGCTTTCTCATCTCAACAGTCTAATTGCTCCCTTCGTATTTCCTTCGAATTTGAGTGACCTCCCATCATGAAATGATCCTCTGATTGTCCAGATATACATTCCATTGGGCAGAGGTTCTCCTCTATAACTACCATTCCACCCGACAGTCGTCGCTTCCTCTATATCCGAAGTGTGATACACCTCATTTCCGTTTAGGTCAAAAACCTGAAACTCCAATGCCGCAATCCCCGACCCATAGACCATGAACTGATCATTGTTTTGGTCACCATTTGGTGTAAAAAGGTTAGGAATAAAAATGACATTTTGCACTAGTACCGTGACCTCTCCAGTGCTTTCACATCCGTTGACATCAGTCACTACTACCGAGTAAGTGACCGTCTCTAAAGGAGATGCTTCGGGTGCAGCGAGAGTGGGATCATCCAAAGAGACTTCCGGATACCATAGGTACTCGACTCCTCCTGTTGCCTCGATCGTTACCGATTCGTCTGCCCCTACACTTTGCTGCGGACTGACTGTGATCTCTGGTGCATAATTGACCACTATGGTGATGGTATCTTTCTCCTCAGGGCAGTACCCTGAGCTTACATTTAAATAGTAAGTACTGGTGGTATCTGGGCTAACCTTGGGGTTACTATCCGTCAAAGACGCATTCAAATTGGCACTCGTCCATTCGTAGCTATAGTCAAACTGACTCCCGCTAGCGGTGGTTGATGTCCCCAAGGACACCATCTCTCCAAGACAAATAGCCTCATCAACTCCAGCATCTACTACGATCTCTGGATTGACGTGGATCATAACCGTATCTCTGGCATTACAGCCTTCGCCATTGACTATCTCTAGCGTATACTCCGTATCTTCTTCGGGAAAAGCCAAAGGCTGTGCTGCACTCGGGTCACTAAGCGTCAAGGAAGGACGCCAAGTATACGCCCAATCTGGCTCGGTCTGTACCGTTCCCAAAGAAATCTGTGTTCCAAAACACATCAGTGAATCAGGCCCTGCAGCTGCCACAGGTCTATCATGCACCACGATGAGGAGCGAGTCTGTATTGAGGCATTGATTGACATCCGTCAGATCAGCATAGAGCCATGTGTCTACCGAAGCAGAAAAACGAAGTTGTGCATCATCGTCTCCCACACGCATCGTCTCATCGTACCAAGAGATAGAATCCATGAGTGCATAGTTCACTTCTACATCCGTAGAGTCTCCATAGCAGATTTCACTTTCTCCCTCAATGGTAAAATCAGGTAGCGCATGCACAGTCAGTGTCAACGTATCCGAATAATGACACGCATTCGCGTCCTCTACATAGAGAGATATTTCACCCGAACTTTCCGCAAGGGCTTGCCACTTCGCGCTAGACGATAACAACGTACCGTCTTGGCCTCTCCATTCAAAAACTTCACCTACGGCGACTTCCAAATTGATACTCTCACTATAGCAATAGATCGCTTCTCCTGACAAATCAAATTCAGGTAAGTCAAGTGAGGTCACTTCTATGGTATCTCTTTGAAGACAGCTTTTGTCTGAATAGACTTCCGTCCAAATTTCTAAAGTTTCCTCTACTTTATATTTATACTCTGTTGAATGATCATGGAGCAATTGATTGCCAACTGTATACCAACTCACATCAGTCCAACTACCTGTGATAGAAAGTGAAGCCGAATCACCATAACATATAGCCAAATCCTCCCCTATCGTATAATCTGGCAAAGGATCCATGTCTACCTGTAGCGTATCGTAATTCAAACAACGATTGACATCATACACCTCTGCCACCAAGACATCTGATACATCCACCGTATAATTATAAAACCAACTGTCCTCCTCTAATACCGTTCCGTCCTCGCTGTACCAATTGACCTCATCAAAGCCAAACCCCGTCTTTAGTAGTATCGAAGATCCATAACAAATGGAGGTATCCGAACCAATATTAAACACAAGCAAATCATACATCGATACTATCAAACTATCGTAGTGCACACAGCCGTTCATATTGAAAACCTCCGCGATCAAAGTGTCTTTCTCCAAGACCTCAAAGGATAGCGTTTCGCTGTTGAGCAACAGCGCCCCCTGATTCGTAGAATACCAATTCGTACTATCCAAGCCTTCAATGCCCAAGTCAGACACAGACAAAGCAAAGTACTCACCATAGCAGATCGTTGTATCTGATCCTAGATTGAATGCTGGCAAATCATACATCGATACTATCAAACTATCGTAGTGCACACAGCCGTTCATATTGAAAACCTCTGCGATCAAAGTGTCTTTCTCCAAGACCTCAAAGGATAGCGTTTCGCTATTAAGCAACAGCACCCCCTGATTCGTAGAATACCAGTTCGTACTATCCAAGCCTGCAATGCCCAAGTCAGACACAGACAAGTCAAAGTACTCGCCATAGCAAATCGTCGTATCTGATCCTAGATTAAATGCCGGTAAATCATACATCGATACTATCAAACTATCGTAGTGCACACAGCCGTTCATATTGAAAACCTCTGCGATCAAAGTGTCTTTCTCCAAGACCTCAAAGGATAGCGTTTCGCTGTTGAGTAACAGCGCCCCCTGATTCGTAGAATACCAGTTCGTACTATCCAAGCCTGCAATGCCCAAGTCAGACACAGACAAAGCAAAGTACTCGCCATAGCAGATCGTCGTATCTGATCCTAGATTGAATGCCGGTAAATCATACATCGATACTATCAAACTATCGTAGTGCACACAGCCGTTCATATTGAAAACCTCTGCGATCAAAGTGTCTTTCTCCAGCACCTCGAAGGATAACGTTTCGCTATTAAGCAACAGCGCCCCCTGATTCGTAGAATACCAGTTCGTACTATCCAAGCCTGCAATGCCCAAATCAGACACAGACAAAGCAAAGTACTCGCCATAGCAGATCGTCGTATCTGATCCTAGATTGAATGCTGGCAAATCATACATCGATACTATCAAACTATCATAGTTCACACAGCCGTTGGCATTGAAAACCTCTGCGATCAAAGTATCTTTCTCCAGCACCTCGAAGGATAAAGTTTCGCTGTTGAGTAACAACTCCCCCTGAGTCGTAGAATACCAGTTCGTACTATCCAAGCCTGCAATACCCAAGTCAGACACAGACAATGCAAAGTATTCGCCATAGCAGATCGTTGTATCTGCTCCTAGATTGAATGCTGGCAAATCATACATCGATACTATCAAACTATCGTAGTTCACACAGCCGTTCATATTGAAAACCTCCGCGATCAAAGTATCTTTCTCCAGCACCTCAAAGGATAGCGTTTCGCTGTTGAGCAACAGCGCCCCCTGATTCGTAGAATACCAGTTCGTACTATCCAAGCCTGCAATACCCAAGTCAGCGACAGACAAGTCAAAATACTCGCCATAGCAAATCGTCGTATCTGATCCTAGATTAAATGCCGGTAAATCATACATCGATACTATCAAACTATCATAGTGCACACGATCGTCGTATCTGCTCCTAGATTGAATGCTGGCAAATCATACATCGATACTACCAAACTATCGTAGTGCACACAGCCGTTCATATTGAAAACCTCTGCGATCAAAGTGTCTTTCTCCAGCACCTCAAAGGATAGCGTTTCGCTGTTGAGCAACAGCGCCCCCTGATTCGTAGAATACCAGTTCGTACTGTCCAAGCCTGCAATGCCCAAGTCAGACACATACAAAGCAAAGTACTCACCATAGCAGATCGTCGTATCTGATCCAATATCAAATACAGGTAAGTCATAGACACTTACAATTAAAGTGTCATAGCGAACACAGCCGTAAGATTTAGTTACTTCGGCTATTAAGGTGTCTTTTTTGTCAACTGTGTGTGTGTAACTAAATGCATCTGCCTGTAGCAGACCATCTGTCTTTGAATACCAGTTCACTTCAGTAGCAGCCGCATCACTAATCAATAAAGGCAATGCTTCATATCTACAAATGGTGGTGTCATTCCCAATACTGACATCATAGCAAATAGAAAATGACTCTTGCGCAGCAAAAACAGAGCCTTTCAGGCTTCCATCCACCGCCTGAGCACTCCAGTAATACACGCCCTCATCCAATGAGCGAAGAGTGTATGACGTAGAAATCCCTGCGTTCCCAATACTATTTTGAAACCTATACCCAGTGGACTCATTTGATAGTGGAGGTACGATCCAGTCGCTTCCCCCCGCACTGCTTCTGATATATAAGTTATAGGATATACTATTTTGATTGGTCAGATCATCCACTACACCGTTCCACTCCAAGATGACAGAGTCTGCCTGAGTAAATAAATCTGTCTCCAGTATCGGTATCTCAGGTACTTCATCAACTACCAGATCCGATGCATCTGACAAATACAAAGTAGCCAAATAACCAAACCCAGTATTCCCGACTTGGAAAACGTCTAGGTCACCATCTCCCTCATAATCAACAGTCGCAATCTGTCCATTGTACATCTCCTCCATGGTGTGCGCTGTAGAAGTAAATGAAAAGGTAGGAGAACCATTGTTTTGATAATTAATAGCATAGGAATCAGACCCGTTGATCCCAGTTAACAACAAATCCATTTGACCATCATTATTCAAGTCCGAAAAATTGGCTGAAGCTCCCGTCAAGGCTTGTAGAAATGGAGATACTTGTGTGAAAGAAACTCCATTATTGATATATAAATCTCCCGACTCTGAGTCAGAGTCTGAGGGACCCGCAAAAGCTATATCTAAAAAACCATCCTCATTAAAATCAGAAATTGCGGTAGCATTCCGTGTGTACCCTTTTGACAACTCCGTATATAAGGTTGTCGACCCGTCAACATTAACGGTGTAAACTCTACTATGTGCCTCTCCTCTAGCATCGAATCCTGTAAGGAGAAGCTCATGATATCCATCATTGTTGGCATCAAAGACTTTTAATGTCCCTAAAGTAAGAGGAATAATACTATGAGCTAATGACTCATACATTCCATCCTTCCATTCATAAAGTTCAAAAACTTCTTCAACCGCACTGTTCAACCCTCCTGCTGCTATATCAAGGTCTCCATCATGATCAAAATCTAGCCATTGAACCCCCCCCCTGGACATAGGTGTCAAGGACAATGACTGTTCGGAAAATGATGCCCCACTGTTGTTTTTAAAAACCGTCAGATGTTTGTCTCCGCTACCATCTTCTCCAGACATGAGTATATCCAAATAACCATCACGATTGTAATCTCCAAAAGCATAATCCACCTTCTTCCAATTAGCGATCAATGTAGAATTAAAGGTATCATCACCATTGTTGAGATAAACCATGGCTTTTGAGCTCCCCCCAGAATTAGTCCCTGCTACAAACAAATCTGGCGCGCCATCCGCATCGAAATCAGCCCATTCTGCTTTTGCATCAGTCATAGGTTCGAAAGCTGTAATTTCCAACTCCGTGAAAGTCTGAGCAGCTGATGACGTATAGATAGTCATGCACAACCCAATAAATACCAATCGCTTCACTCCCGTCATCATTGCAATACCAGTATTCGTTTAGATTGAACACGTCCTCCTTGTTTGTAAATAAGGAAATAAACACCTGTTGGCGTGTCAGATAGGTTCCAGTTAACTAGGTAATCTTTGCTTCCTTCCAATGACTGAGACCGAACTAACTTTTGATCAGAACCAATTAACTGTACCTCCAAAATATTTTCATCAGGCGCATGAAACACCAATTGGATTTGATCCGCGGTAGGATTTGGAGAGATCTCCACCTGTATGGATGGCTTTTGTCTCGCCTGGCTATTCTGCTCAGTTGATTCTGCAATCTCCACCAGTAAGGTCTTGTAAGACTCTGCCTTACAATTACTCAAACTAACTTCTACTCCAACTTCATACTGACCGGGTTCGGTAAAAATCAATTCCAAATAAACATCGTCTGATTCACTGATCAGAATGGATTCGTCCTCAGGCAAAATCCATCTCACATCATCAGGGACTGGGATAGTCAAATCCACAAAAACGACTGGTTCGTAGGTAACTGCTTCACTAATGCGAATAAAATCCGCATCCAATGGATTGTCCGAAATCTCTACGTATGTACCCGCATAGCCTACACATTCATCTTGATCCATGACGGTCAAATCATATTCTCCCTCGGCAGTAACGAGTAATGTGCTCTCCTCACTGCTAACATCCTCTGGTCCCTCCCAGAGATAACTCGCGTAGCTCGCATCAGTAGACAGCTGTAGCTCTCCACCTGTACAAAGTATGTAATAATCTTCCATGCCGCTGACATCTAATTCGTCAGGATTGACAAGGGTAAAAGTCTGGCTAATGGTGCAATTCTGATCATCCAATGCCTCTACGACATAAGTCCCCGATGCAATGCCACTTAGGGCATTTTCAGCATCAAACTCCTCCCATTGGAATTGATAGGGAGTAGTACCACCGATGACGTCAAAATAGATACGACCATCTTCACCATTGTAACATGTGGGGTCATCAAAGGATACATTACTAAACTGCATCCCTGGCGGATCAGATAACCTAACGGTTCGCTCAATCGTACACCCCTGATCATCAGTAATCACAGCGGTATGCGAGCCAGAGCCAATGTCTTCTATCGTATTTCCCGCTAAATTATCATTCCACAGTACCGTATATGGTGCGGTTCCCCCAAAAGGGACTATCTCAATACTCCCATCCTCATAACCATAACATGAAGGGTTAATTTTATCGGTGCGCAAAACACCGAGTGGAGTAGGTTGAGTGATATTAAATGAACTGAATGCTCTACATCCATTCTCATCGTGAACCTCAAGTACATAGTCTCCCGCCGACAGCCCAGACAACGTATTACTCGTGCTGCCATTGGACCAGCTATAAGTATAGGCTCCAGTGCCTCCTGTCACCTCAACGGAAACCTGTCCATCTCCTGCCGCATTACAAGACAAATCAGACAACTCCGTAGTAAGAATCTCTAAAGGGTCAGGTTCTAAAATATCCACTACTCCAGTGACTTGGCAGTTGTTCGCATCATTGACCGTATAGGTATATTGATCTGCACAAAGTGATTTTGGGTTAGTAGATTGACTCCCATGACTCCATCGTATTCGATAAGGACTAACACCACCGCTGATTGCCAATGTGATCTCTCCAGCACATTGGCCACTGCATGTAATATTTGTTTGTGTAGTAGTTGCGGATAACGCTGGTCTCTCTACGATAGAGATTTCACCTGAAGAAACACAACCCAGAAAAGTTTCGATTTGATACGTGTACTTCCCTTCTGCCAATCCCGTCGCTAGCGTTCCTACCTGACCATCCGACCACTCTACCAAAGCGGAAACGCCTTCATCCAAAACCAAACGAGCCGAACCAGTCGCCGTGCCATAGCATCGCGGTGCTTCAATGATAGTGGACAAAGGAATCACCTCTTCTGTATGGTCAATAATATAACTAGCCTCTACCTGACACCCCAAACGCCTATCGGTCACAGTGACGGAATAGGTACCCGCTGATGCGCGCAAGGTTGCAGATGTAGCACCTGTAGACCACAGGTAGCTATAAGCATCTGAGCCTCCACTCGCTAGAATTTTCAACTCTCCATCCACACCGTCTTTACAGGTTGGTGCGCTACTACTCACCAAAGAGACTGTGAGTGCAGGCTCTTCCTCGATTGTTACTGATCCTGTCACGACACAGCTGGCGTCTGACTGATCATAGACCTCATAAGAATACGTGTCAGTACACAAGTTTTCTCTCGAAACACCTGCGCTTCCATCCATCCATGATACAGTATACCTCCCCGATCCGCCAGTTAGCGTTAGATAAATGGTGCCATTGCAGCCCTCCGCACAAGACACTAAAGTAGAGCTAACCTCCACATCAATAGCTGGCAATGCCGTGATCTCAAATTCTACCAATGCAGTAGAACCGATAGCATCCTCCACGGTAGCTGAGTAGCTCCCTACGCCGAGATTCTGAATCTCAGCAGCTACTTCCTCTCCAGACACAAAATAAGAATAAGGGCTTATCCCTCCACCTGCGATAATACTAGCTCCTCCATTCTGTGATACAGCGCAAGTTGCAGCGCTTGAGCTCAGATGTCGCAGTGCCAGCTCAGGTGTCGCAATGATTTCTATGCTGATTACATTAGCCACACAACCATGTGCATCCATACCTGTGACCTGATAAGTATCTGGCGCCAGACCACTAAACACTGGGCTACTCTGAGGGGTGTTATTTCCTATTTGATACAAATAGGGTGCCCCAGCTCCTCCAGACATTTGAACTGTTATCTGACCGTTATTCGCTCCAGCAGGAGAAGTCGTTTTCTCTATTAGCGTGAGTAGTGGTAGAGCTTTGTCTTCCAGTGTCAGTGAAAGCTCCTGCTGACAATTGTCTTCACTGGTGACCTGTACAGTATAGTTACCTGCCTCTAATCCACTGGCGCTAGCACGCTGTATATTTAAATTAGTCCCGTTTTGATCATACCATTCATAGGTGAAGATTCCTTCCTGCTCGGGCAGGACTTCTAACGTCCCATTGCTTTGACCGCAGCTACTCGTCTCTACTACTTCCCAATCATAATCAGGAAGCAGTGATGGATCTTCATCGAGACTAATACCATTTACGGTGTACATACAGCCATTGTCGTCCCTCACCAAAAAAGAATAAATATCCGCTGACAATTCATCGACTACCAAATCTTCCCCAGTTGATAAAGTAGCCAACCATGTCTCCTCTGTCCCTTTTAGCTGGTATATATCATAAGGGGCAACTCCTCCCTCAATATCGTATATAGTCAGTGCTCCATTGCTCAACCCACAATATGGACTAGCACTTGTCCTCGATGCTACGGGCTGAATACCCGTTTCACTCGATACTACTCCTTCTTTCTCTACAGAACAGCCGTAACTGTCTGTGACTCGAACCGTATACCTCCCGACACCTAGTCCTCCGATAGAGTCTAGCGTACTGACTATGTTCAACCATTCTATAGTATAGGGAGCAGTTCCTTCTGATATCTCTAAGGTCAGTGCTCCATTTAATTCACTACAGGTAGTGGGGTAACTCGTGATAGAAAACTCAGTAAACGACTGAACTTGTTCTATACCAATAGGGACTGACATAGTACAGCCTCTGCTATCTACTACGTTAACTGATGTATCTCCTGCGTAGAGAGACGTCAGCCTAATGGTTGCCTCCGAAAAAGTAATATCTCCGATCTCGTAGGGTGCGACACCACCCGTCACCGTAAAACTAGCAGTACCATTAGGATAGCTACAGTCCGCTGCTGTTGTCACCAGATTCTCATACTCAAGTGCTGTACTTGGCCCAACAGAAAACTTTACGGTTGTTTCACATCCTAATGCATCTTTGACAAACAGCCTGTAATCCCCAGTACCCAACGCTGTAGAATCCGCAACAAGTTCATCGGTTGATTCGAAACGTATCGTATAACCAGACGTCCCCCCCTCTATACTACTCCTCGCTGAGAAAATGTCACATGAGACTTCTGTCGTCTCGACAGAGGCAGTTAGTGGGTCTGGCTGAGTCAAGGTTACTCTGACAGTATCTGATTGACAAGATGCTTCCCCCACTTCTGCCACTACGAATTTGTGTTCCCCGTCCCCGAGGGACTGGAAGAATCCGTTTGATGAAGTCTCCAGTGTAGAACCAGCAACACGAGTGAATACAAACCCTTCTGCCGCTCTCGTCTCAAAATAAGCACTTAAACGAACCTCGCCGTTATCCGCTCCCGAACAAGTAGGATTCTTCGGCTCTTCAATACTGACCAAAAGAACCTCTCGATCAATAGTGAAGGGAATAATGCTTTGACAAGAGCCATCATTTTTGGACACGTACAAGATACCGCTCCCTTCTGCTAAGCCTTCTATGGTCTTATTTCGACTGCTACCATACGCGCGCCATGCTTCTTCATTTATTTTATACTGCAGGTCATTGGGATCAAAACTATCAGAAACTTCTATACGCATCGTCCCATTAGACGCTAGACCACAGGGTGCAGCATAGGTCGTCATCGACACTACCAACGAGTTAGGCTCTGCAATTTCTAATTCCTTGTATGCCTCTCTAGTCTTGTTTTGTCGATAATTGTAACCTGGCAATTTACCCTCATCTACATAGGTATAGTCAAAGCTATAGTTAGCCTTCAGAGTATAACTACCTGAGGCTAGATCGGGTATCACCCCTACACTACCCCCAGAAACATCGATGGCTGTTAGGCTTCCTGACTTTTGTTCTTCCCACTTCAAACTGAGATTGGTATAGTCAATTTCTTCACTAGGGTAGCGATTGTTTACCTCTACTACAGGGGTAATGCTCCCATCACTACTACCTACACAAGTGACATCCGTGGCAGTGCTAGACTCAAGAGATAGAACTCTACCCCTATCTACTACTATAGGTTCCGAAACCTGGCATACACCATGCTGCGTCTCTACATAATTGGCATCTCTGAGATAAACCGTATAATTACCCGAACTAACGTCCTCCTGAATAAATTTAGCAGAGTAGAATGTAGGGGCACTAAAATCTGTGCCATCTGTAGAAAATGAATAACCACCAACACCTCCTCCAGCACCTACTGCATACATTCCGTCAGATTGAGAAGCAAATGAGGGTTTTAGGTTGGCGATAGGTGATAAAGTTAATTTTTCTGGAGCTTCAAGAGCAATACCATCTATAGAATTATAGTTCCCATCATCGGTACATCCTTTACCATCTATAACAAATACTTTGTAAGGCGACACGCCATCCATATCAGTATCTACTAAATCTTCAAATGTAAAAGACCTTGTATTTGCTTGACGAGTAAGCGTAACATCACTATCTCCACCCGAAAGCTCAAAGGTGTATAGCCCTTCACTATTTGGAATAGAGTTTTCCGAAATTGTTATTTCGATACTTCCGTTACCTCCTTCATGACAAGAAGGAGGAATAGGAATTTGAGTAATTGTCAATGGTGTTTGATCAGGCAGCATTGTTACCGATTGGGCAAGGGCAGAACAACCATATATATCAGTCACACTAAGGGTATAATTCCTTGAGTTGATGCCCTTAGCTAGTGCAGAAAAAGCAGTGGTTCCATCTGTTGACGACAACTCTTGGTTTTCAAGCATTCCTAAATCATCCGTTAGGGTAAAAGTGTAAGGATAGGCTATACTTGGCCCTGTCCCCCCACTCGCGCTGGCTGTAATTGTGCCTAAATCATTATTACCATCTGAGTCTGCTATGCATGCTGGGCTGGTGGTCATGATAGTATTATCGGTGAAGGTTAGGTGAGAAGTAGGTTCTGATAGATTAAAAGAGGAAGTAGAAGTATAACAGGACAGTTTATCTGTTACAGTTATTACATGATCACCTACTCCTAATAGCACATGATACTTAATGCTGTCATTAGTGGTAGGTGACAGGGAGGATGCTCCATCTGAGATGACTAATCCCGCACCTTCTTCACTCGAAATCGAAAACGAAACATCCACAGTACCATCTTTGCATGTTATGTTCTGCCCATTACTAAGGGTCTGGTATGACGGGGCACCTATCGTGAGTGGAGCAGGTCTGTGTAGTATGATGGTATTAGTCACTGGACACCCCAGCGAATCTGTAATAGATACAGAGTGTGATTTTGAATTTTCTCCATCTGGGAATGCTAAACTAGCGTAGGTCTTACTTCCAGCAAGTGTATCATTTGTGAACCCTGTTTTAGAATAAGCATAGGAAGAAATACCACCACTTGCAGTTGCAAGAATTTGACCTTGTGAATTATTACATGCCACATTTTTGCCATGATAATAGTCGGTTTCATCATTATCGGTAAGAGATAACTCTAATCTAGGGGGGTTATTAATGGTAAACGGTGTAGTACGAACACAGCCATTATCATCGGTAACGGTAAAAGTCTGGTCGAACTGCGTTTCATCACTATCCCATGTATAGGAATATCCATCAGTTTGGGGAAATTCCGTCCCGTCCATTTTGAAGGTATAGAATCCGACACCCCCCTGTGCAATGGAATTTGCAGGTTTAAATGTAAACGCTGTATCATGACACATTACATAGAAGTTGCTATCTCGAAGTTTTACATCAGTGCCATCAAAGTCATCCAGGCCAATAGAGCTCAATGTTAGATTTTCTGCTGGTGCGGTAATTTCGAAGGTATTGTTGCTTAATGTTTTTGTACAGCCATTATCATCTGTGATCTGGGGGTAGTATGTACCGACTGTCAAGTTCTTGAATGTGTAAAAAGTAGTATCACCATCCGTACTCGACTCAAATTCCTCCTCGCTCAGGTCATTGGAGGTATTATAAATCAAGGTCGGATCTTCTCCATCATTCTCTTTGTACAAAAAAACATCATAAGATAAACCCACCGACTTTGGAAGCCCTCCATATACTTTTAGGGTGGCATTGGTGAAATCATCTCTGCATTTTAGGTGGTAGCTTTCGTGAGTAGCCGAATCTGCAATAACCGCGATATATTCAATCGGGCCATCCACCTCATCAGCATTATTTAGTGCTACGACAAAAGTGGTATCCTCTGCCGAATTACTACAAGTACCGACTTCCGAAACCTGAATAGAATAACTTCCTACAGCCAACTGAGGCAAGTTAGAACTATTAAAAACCCTTGTTTCAGTACTATTGCTTGAAAACCATGACGAATCGCTACTGTCTAGAATAGAAACATCAAATCGAGCTGTACCATTCGAGATCGTAAAAGCCAATGAGCCATCCATAGCATCTGCACAGTTGACAAAAGCGGTATCCGAGCTTGTTATATTTGTCGTTACCTCACTAGGTTCTGTGATTTGGATATTGTTTAATTCAAAATCAGACGTTGTAGTCACAGAGCTGGCACTACACAAGTCAACAAAGCTTAACTCATAGAAGCCCGCACCTAAATCTATACCAACATCCGCATAAGACTGAATAGTGTCCCATGATACTGTATCGTTTGCCACATTCTTAACAAAGTACTCCAAATTAAGATCTGCCGAGGTCTCATCACCTTTTTCTAGTCCGGTGAATTGAATCTGTCCATCTACTCCATAACAACTAGCTCCGACAGTGTCTATTGTTATTGAAGTAGGCATTACAGTAAAATCCCTTGATTGCCAAGTGGAACTTTCAGCAGTGCTACAATCTTGAGACGTTACGTGGAGTGAATATGTATCGTTAGATAAGCCAGAAATAGCATAGAGGGAATCAAGACTTGTGAAAGAAAGTGAGTCTGAATTGCTATCGATCGCATAGTAGGTGTATGATGCCAGACCTGGAATATTTGCCTTTACATCTACCTCACCATCAGAGTTAGATGCACAGGTTAGTGGGGTTATTAATTCAGCATCCTCATCATCTGTCATTATTTCCAATTCCAGTTGGGTGCCTGATGGTAAATCAATCTTTGGATAAACTTTATCACAATCATCTTTTACTTCTACTGTATAGTTCACCCCCCCTAAATATCCTGTCAGATTTCCCGAAGAAATGAACGAATCGTTTCCCCCATTTTTTCTCCATTGCAAAGTCCCCTTTCCTACATTCTCGACTATTAGCTCAACCTTAATTTCACCATCTGATTTTCCTAAACAACTAGGTGGACTAGGTGTAAGCTTGATATTCTCGGCAGTTAGAGGTGTGTAATCTGTAGGATCCTCTACAAAAAACACCTTTTCATGATTCTCACATGTCGTAACAAACTTGTTTTCATCTTCAGAGTAATACTGAGTTTCAATTTTCAATTGGTACGCACCCTTTGAAAAATTCACTTTTACAGAATCTCCATCGGTATTTGCAAACTTTTTAGTACTAATATCAAATTCATCCAAGCCCTTATCATTTACAACACTGTATACAGCTGCCCCATCCGTACAGTAGATTATCCCATCTGAAAATTCTTCCTCAACTCCATAATCAGCATTACACCCACCTTCTGTCCTTTCAACAGCCTTTATTAAGGTGTAATAATACCTGACACCATCGTACTCCGTAACCGTATTCAAGTGATTAATTTTCACTGATGCATCACCTCCATCAATACATGTTGGTGGTGATACAATTACAGTATCTATCTCGGGCGGGGAGGGATAGAAAGTGTAGGGGCCTCTATATTCTGGAAACTTAAAACAATCATTCGCAGAAGGGCAAAAAGAGATTCTATAATTTTCACCAAATGCAATTTTAATCCTTTCCCCATTTTGGCCTATATAAGTACTATCATACTTCAATTCAAAAGTTCGACCTGTTTGTTTCAAATCAAAGGTTTCACCTCCAACTCCCAACTTCCAAACAATATTATCATTGGAATAGGAAGTACTAACAGCAAACGGTATTGTCATTGATTCGCAAACAGGTCCTAAAGGAGGAGGAATAGTTCCATCTGGAGGGAGTGTTATAAGCACACTTTTATTACATAAATTCACATTACGATTAATTTTAACTTCCGCTATTGTTCTAAAGCCTCTATCATTTACAGACTGAAGCTTTCCTATAATGGGCTTTGAGGGATCCTCAAAAGCCACAGTAACCATATAACTATCATTGGGAATTTCTACAGTCCCATTCACATTTGGTTCTGGGCTAATAAAAATTGCATTAGTTAATATTACTGAAATGGGGTCATCTATTTGTTCACCGTCAAAAGCAGCTCTTATATTTAATGCAAATGATGAATATGGGCATACGCTTGACTGGCTTACAACTGGACTTATAAAGTCCAATGAAAATACAGCTGTAAGCACGATCAGTAAGATTATTCTATGGCTATTTCTCATCACAGTTCAATTCTAACTTCTTGAGACATCTGAGATTTCTCTCCCGACACAAACTCTACCTGTACACGATACTGGATAGCTTGATCACCGCTGTACCTATCCACCAGCTCATAGTTTGCTTGAGCATTTTCCTTTACTACCTTGTAGAGTTGCCATTGTGTCCCTTCTCCTTGTCGTTTATAGACTCGACATGCTACAGCCTCATCATGATCGTATGTCCAACTGATAGTAATTTCTTTCGTATCGATGTTCTTTTTGTAAACTAGGTTGCTTACTGGTGGGTAAAGTTGAGAAGACTTTCTTCGCATCGTTATTGGCTTTGCAGGGACTGATTCCAGTCCATCATCATCCACAGCGATCAGTGTATATGCATAGCGCATATTGTGTGCTGCCTGTTTGTCAAGGTAGAATGTCAATCCCTTTTCCTGTGTATAAACCAAGCTCCAGTCTAACTCTTCGATTCCTTTGCGGTACAGTAGATGCATTTCGACATCTTCGCTTGGACTTTGTTCCCACTGGACCAAAATCCCTAGCGAGTCATTTTTTATATTGGTAAACACTGGCGCCACGGGTGGTATCAAATCTGGTTTTTTAAGCTCTAGTATCTCTGAAAATCCTGAAGGATTCATTCTTATATCAAAGGCCTTCACTCTGTAATAAATAGTCTCGGTCAAGTTATTGAGTGCTATACTGTCTTGCAGCATAGCCTGCTCCGTCATTTCACCAGGGAGTTCTATAAACCCGTCATTGGCATAGTTTGATTTATAGACTTTGTAGCCCCTCATATCCTCTTCTGTGTTTTCCTCCCAGGTCAAACTCACAATTCCTTTTTCAGAAACTTTACCTTTTAGCCCAAGAGGCATGGCTGGTGGGATGCTATCCTCCAGTTGCACCATATAGGGAAACGATCCTATTTTTCTACCATGTGCATCGTGAGCCGATACAGTATAGTAGTTCGAGCTGTTGGGGAGACTATCCGTAAATTGTCTGGTTTGCTTGGACAGCTCAGCAGCAATAGGAGCGGTAAAACCTGTCCGACCGCTTTTTCTACTAATGCTAAAGGTGTTTAATAAACTTAAATCCATCTCTGGCACGCGCCAAAAGAGTGTGACCTGTTGATCATCCGAAATCTCGTGACTGGCTATGGTAGGTGCCACCCGAAAAGCTGGCAGTCCTGTCCCATCCATTACATCCGAAGGTGGCCCTTTAAAACCAAATGCATCCACACCAATCACCCGATAATAATAAGTAGTCCCATTCGTAGCTAGACTGTCTCCTTTGAATATGCGTTCGCTTGGATTTTTGTGAAATGTACTGACAATGGGCACCTTGGTGATAGACTCAAAATGACGTCCATCAGCAGACCGCTCTACCCAATACGTAGTATAGGTATGCTCATGAATACGCGCATTCCAACTGATCATTGCCACTTGATCGGCGAATTCTACGGTGACCTCCATCGGTTTGGGAAGAGGTCGCTCATCTGCCAGTCCAATAAACACAGTAGCCGTATCTACGGCATATCCACCCATAGGTACATTAGGGTACACCCGATACAGGTACTTGTCTCCAATACTGACCTCTTCATCCACATAAAACAAACCTGACAGTTCTGCCGCTTTAGGTGACATGTCTGCAGCATACAATGCAAAAGAGAAGCGATTTTCTAACTCTCTGGAGGCATTGATAATGGTAGTTATATCAGAGGTATTGCCTGGATCGACATCAAAGGATTCACCAAAAATAGCCTGAGCCCCGACCAAAACATAATCATCATCACTGAATACCTCCCACTGATCCAGTGTTTCTGGTTTAAGTGGGTACTGTAGCAATCTTGTCGTTTGAGGGTCGTCCACAAACTCCCCTCCCGCCAAAATCTTAACTTTCTCCAACCAATATCCGTTTTGATTCGCATATCTCCACGTCAATGGGTCTTTAGGTGCCCACCGTAGATAGACCTGTCCTTCATGAACCTTTCCTTGTATCGCCAGTGAAAGCGCGTCAACTTCCTGTGCAGACACAGTCAGCTCTCCGCCATACAGCACCAATAAAAGGACGATATAGTACTTCATTCTAATCACGTGGATTATTTATTTTGTGCCTATAGGTCGAACTCACTATGTTTCTACCTGGAATCGTGTACTTTCCTATTGACCAATAATCCCCTTTTTCAATAGTTGGAAACTGCTCAGATAGCATTTTTTTATACCTCTCCGAAAGCTCTCCTTTCCCAGCTGACTTACTTGCAACTTGATTAGACAAATCCAGAAAGTCATAGTACATATAATAAGCCAGCATATAACTCAGCGTCCCTTCAGGCGAACTCAGATTCATCGCCCCAGTTATATGAGCGCTTTCAGGCATAGTAATCGAATAAGGGTACTGCCATATATGTACAGCTTTCTTTGGTACGACACCATATTCAGATGGACTTCTGTTACTTTCACTCAAACGAATTGTCCCAAAGAAGGGATAGCCACTATAAATCAATGGGTAGATTTTCTTTTCGTACCAAGAATTTCCTTCCAAATCTGCCTCAAAACTAATCAATGGCTCTTCTCCACCAACTTTCTTCAGTTCACGATAGGCAAAAGGTTCGGTGCCTGAAATATTAGTGCCAATCCGATGAACCCCTACTTCTATCGGATCGAACCATCCACCTGTTCCTAAGGTCGCCGCTGCCTTCTCGGGGAAAGTAGCAAATCTGCTTACCCTGAAATAGGAACCATAGATTTGCTCTTCCTCATGCTTCTCTACACTTCCCTCTGCACTTCTGCTTCTTACTTGAGTAACACCTCCATCGCCAAGGTCTACTGCAGTAGAATCTTCTTTTACATTGGCCTCTATATTCGTTGTTTGCTTGGGTACCTGTATCAAATTAATTGCGTAAACCTTATCTCCCATCAGATCCGTTGGTACAGGGAAAGTCACTTCCTTCTTCGAATTGGAATAAGAAACTTGCTTCCTCATCTTTTCATCACCATTGGTAATAAACCTAACTTCTACAGTAAAATCCTCGCTGTTGAACAAGTGGCCATATCCCCCTTGATTGAGCTGAATAAAGCCATTCGGATACTCTTCAGAGTAGTAATTGACCATATCCTTGAGCGGATATCGATAGGTTACAGCTTGTTCGGGTATATAGCTTGGCGCATCTCCAGTTGTAAAGCTTAACTCTTCGGTCTGCTTTACTACTTCGCCATCGACCTTGGCCTCTTGCCACCTGCCATTTTTGTATTCTTCAAAGGTGGCTGATGCAGTCAATTTCAGTTTTGTCTGAGGAGGCAAAATATCTCTTGGATAAATCACAGCGGTCATTTTATCATCTGACCATTGGATTTCTGCCTCTATCTCATGAGAGCCCTGCATCAACTTCATGTCCTTGGCAGAGATTCTAAACTGTACCGTCATATCCTCCTCCTCCAATTTGTAAGACTTGTTGATCTCATAGTTGAACACAATCTGCGGGAGCGTAAACACTTCCACATTCGTAGAATTATCAGAAGGTGTCAGTTGAGCAATAACCTCCATACCTTCTAGCACATCTCCAGCAGATCGCGTAATCATGTCGCACTCTTCCCCGATCTCTACTTCGAATTTACACTCACCTTTGACAGCTCCTCCTAGAACACTGTATCTACCCCCAACGACGCCCTTCATCCATACAGGGTTGGGCAGTTTAGCTTGCATGACTACAGCAGCTGCAATATTGATAATATCGATTTTCTTTTTCTTGCCAAACAGCTTGACCTTGATCCCGATCAACCCATCGAAATAGGCATAAGACTGCCCATTTGCATACCAGCCATCTATCCCTAGCTGACCACTACCTGCACACCTTACATTACCATAGTCTTTTAGCATGATATCAAAACCCATCCCTACTTTGAAATGCCCATAAAAGATCAGAAAAGTCTTATCTCCTGTATCTAGCGTCAGGCTCGCTCCAAACCCAATTCCAGCACCATCAGCTAGTGCATTGAGATCACTCATATAGTCCAAATCTATCCCTCCGAGTATCTCAGACACCTCTTCGGGCGGAGGTGGAGTATCTGGCACTACAGAACCCATTACAAAATAAGAGTCCGTTCTGAGCACACTCATAATGGTAAGATTAAATCTATTCTCTCTCTCTGGCCGACCGATGTAGATGTACCAATCTTTGGTGTCGAAGTGCATGACAGAAGACCCGCCTCCAGTGATGACTCCTGCTACGTTGACCTTAAGCGATAAATTGGCGTGCAGAGATTTCTCATCAAAATTATACTCAATCAATACTGAGCCAAAAATAGAAGCATCTCCAGGGTCACTCCCAAACACTTCATCAGACACATTAGGATTGTTGCTCATCTCTGCCTTCTTACCCACGCTACCTGCCATACTCTTGGCTTGACCTGCTAGCTGTTCAACAGGAATATCCACTGGTAAAGACAGCATTTTCGCATTGCCCATAAAACGTATGTATTTTAATCCCATTCCAGAATTAAAAGCCATCTCAAAAGTCACCTCTGCGAACATCATTTTTTCATTGGCAGCTGTAACACCGACGATAGCTTTAATCCCAAGGCTAACAGACTTATCTGGCACATATGTAATTCCCGAGCTAGTTCGCCCTAACTCTGAGCCAACCCCTTTACTATCCAATGACATGTGATAGTAGGCACCACCCCCGAACCGCGTGATGAAAAATCCCGTAAAAATGGGAATCCCTGTGCCCAAATCTGCTATCGCATCTACATACCAATACTTCATCCCCTCGACTGTACCGAATACAGCACTGGCCTGAAGTCCAATGCTAGAGAATTTAGCTTCCACTATTCCATTAATTCCATTTCCATAAACAGGATCATTTTTGAAGAAAATAAGCTGCCCTTTGAAACTAAAACTATCACCCTGCGAGATGTCAATTCCTAGTTTGTTAATCTCAATCCTATCGTATTGATATTTGACCTTCCCCCCAGATTCGGTAACATTAGAAACAATTCTGAAACCTCCTACTGCCCCAAAACTACCTCCATCGTCCCCCGTAAGTTTAAGGAGAATATCTAGACCGAGAAATAGTTCATCATCAGACTGCCCACCAGAAATGTTATTGATTTGAATAGGGAAACCGCCCATTCCAGAGGAGGATACACCTAGTGAAAAAGTACCGACTTTCACATAGGGTTTTTCAGACTGAATCCGTAAATCTTGAAAGCTAATTTGTGCTAGACTAACGTTCTTGTCCCCTTTATCACTTGCTTCACCATCCTTTGAGTTCAGCCCCAGTGTTATATCCATTTTGCCATGCAGATTAGCACTAGGCGAAAACCGATCGTCGATCACTTGTACTTCTACATTCGAAGAAGGTAGTAGCGTGACACTCGCAGCTTTCCAAAGGTCAAAGTTGATCTCTTCTGCTGTAGTGACATTAAATACATACTCATTTCCCGTTTTGACCATTGCTGAGTATGCAAACAACTTTTTATCATTTGCCTCAGCACCTTCTTGATCATTCTTATTGTTTATAGGAATATCAATCTTACCCGCTAAACTCCCCTCGGTCAACTCGTTCGCTACAAGTGTGACACTAATCTCGTCTAACGAAAAATTCCACTTGCCCATTTTTCCACGTTCCAGTGGAATCAAATTCTTGCCAGAAATCATGCCTGTAAACCCCATGTCGTCGATCAACATGTTGTTACCCATCAATTTAATCCTCTTTCCCGTTTTGCCATCAGCACGAGCCGTATCGAACTGGTGTGGTAGGGCTATGGTCAAATTTTGGATATAAACACCCCTCCATAACTCTGGAGTTCCTGATTGATGATAAGAAGATTGCTGGACATAATCAGCAGGGAAAGTGACTCCAGGCATATTTCTCGTATCACTAAAATCAAGTACTGCTCTAGAGATAGAGAACGATACATCTTTTAATCCTTTGACCTGAAACGGTGTCACACTTACCTCTACCAACAAATCATTCCAATCCGTGACTGTAGTCGTAAAATCGGCCTTTGCATTCTCACTCTCAATGATCTCACCATTCGCATCCTCTGGCTGCAAGATTTCATTAGAGAAAACCATACTCGCATCTAGACTAAATGATTTGAATCCATCACAGTCAAACTCAACATAGGTTTTATCATTTGTCCCTTTGATAATGAACTGGGTCTTGTCCGCCCGATCCATACTCTCTTTGGAAAGTGTAGAATAATCCCCTACCAAATAGAGCGTCCCATCTCCAACTATTCCCCCTTTCTTAGAAAACTTGATACCCTCACCTCTAAAATGAATTTTACCCATTTTAGGGGATTCAAAACACATGCTTGCATAGAGTAGAGAATATTCGGGATAAGCCTCCACCTTTTCGATGAGAATGGTATAATCAAGTGCACCAATGGTCTTTTTTATCCCAACAGGGAGTTCCATCAATGCATTTTTATCCAGAAATTTCACAAAACGGTTAGAAGCTAACACTTCGTCATACACCGCTTCTATCTCAGATCTAACCAAATCATCATTATCGGATTCTTTGATCACATAAGAATCATGGTAAAAGCTAGCAGGGTCTGCAGATATGGTTTCAAAAGGGGAAAGATCAGCAAAAGACCTTTTTGAAGAAACGCTATACTTGCTTGTCGTCTTTTCTTCTACATCAGAATCTGCCCACGCGTAACATGGAAGAAACAAAACATATAAAACAATAAAGCACCTAAGTATAGCTAGCATTGGTTGGTTAAATTATCTATCTGTAACTTCTAACGCTTTGAGAATTTTCTAATACAAAAAACTCACGTTTAAAAACGCAGTGAAGTATCCACTTTAATTAGTCTTTTAACAGATGGACGTGGTTATTACAATAATAAGCACAACTCTTCAATAAACACAATTAAAAATAAGAATAACATCATTTAATTTACTCAAAGCCTTAGTGATCAAACAATACTCAGCATGTCTAACAAAAAGAAGCCCAGATATTAAATAATATCTGGGCTTCTTTTCATGTCCTTTTCCACTGACAAATTATTCCTTTATCAGCCTATACGTGCTGTATTGATTACCGTCATACAGTCTAACCAGATAAACTCCCGCCTGCAAGGCTGAACAATCTAACTGTACTGTCTGACCGCCAATCTGCTCATCTCTCACCAGTACACCAGTCAATGTGTAGACTTCTAGTCTATCCGCTTCTGGTGCAGAGATGGTCAACTGTGACAACACGGGATTAGGGTACATCTCTATCAGTAGATTCTTCGTCCCAGTACCCAAGACTAAATCGCCTGAAGCTATCGAAAACTCCTGCTGAAACAACTCCCCACTAGCATCTGTAACTTCCACCGTAAATGTCATTGACTCTCCAGAGAAAATGGAAAAATTACTATTAGCCGCTACACCCCCTTCTGCATTAATACTTAAATCCCTATTTGCACTAATTATCTGGTAAGAATAGCTATCCTCCAAATCCTCATCCGAGAACTCCACATGCCCCAACTCCGTCTGACCAGGAATTATCGTACTGATAGGTGTATAGGTCTGAATAAAAACAATATCAGTAATCAAATCATTCGCATCTGTTACCGTCAGTACTATTGCCAGATCCACAAAGTGCCCTCCATTGTCCGTAACACGTACAAGGATATTCGCCTCTGATTGCTCCTCAAAATTGAACCTACTACTAAGGAATAAATCATCCGTATTAATATAAAATGAATCATTGTCGGCTCCTAATTCACTATCTTCTACGAATGAATAGGTAAAGGTCTCATTGGCATCAGGGTCTACCACAGTAAACGAACCAACGTAATCATTAACCAACAGATCCTCAGCGAAACTGTCTGAATCAAATTCCACTTCGGTCATTGCTTCATTGACATCCAAAATAGTAATTTCAAACTGCGCATTGACTGTTAGGTCTCCTGCATCGGTTGCCTGAATCGATAGTTCATAAGAAGTCTGTGTTTCGAAATCAGGTGCCGTCACAAATAAGCTATCGTCTTTGACAGTAAATGGTGTATCCCCAGTCAATATAGAATAGACATGCGTATCGCTCACATCATCATCTAAAACCGTAAACACCCCAACAAACAAGCTCTCTCCTGTCGGAGACTCTTCTACCACGGCACTCGAGATTTGAATTGATGACGGTTGTTCATTTTCATCAAGGACATTGAGCTCAAAAGCCTTTGCGAAGCTTGCTCCATGGCTATCTGTTACCTTTAAGTAAAACTGAATGACAGGTTGTGTTTCGTAATCAAAACTATTCTCAGCATATAAATTGCTACCTAGGATATAGACCTGATCATTGTTTGAGTCATGAACACCGTCAGACACGAGCGAGTATGTGTGGCTATTTTCATCCGACGGATCCTCTACTGTCAAAGTACCTATTAAGGCATCTATAGCATTATTTTCACTCATAGACTCTGCTGACAAGAAGATGTCCACAGGTGCAAAATTAAAGCCTGTCAACGGCACTACCTCGTCACTATACACCGTCTCGAAAAACCCATAATACCCCAAACCAAAATAAGGCTGATCACCCAACATAAAGGCGACTGGATCGACCCTCGTTTCACCAAGCTCTAAAAAGTCTCCCAGGTTTTCCACCTCATTGGTGACTGGGTCATAGGATACTATCTTTTCCTTATTACCATAGGTGATGTAGCCTTTGCCATAGGCCGTGAAAGTCGCTGCATTATTGACACTCAAGTTGATCCCATCTGCATCTATTTTTTCTATCCAAACATCTGTTGATGGATCATAAGCTTTGATATCACTCAGCTGTACGCTGTAGTCATCATAGAACAGCCCTCCACCGACATAGGCTTTGCCATCTATCACGAAAGCAAATGCGCTTTGGCGTTTGTCTACTCCCAGTCCAGCTACCTCTATCCATGTATCTGTGACTGGATCATACTTCCAAAAATCAGATTGTTCATCTCCCGAACCATATCCTGTACCTACATAGCCATATCCATCTAGAGCAAAGCCCACAGCATTGGTTCTAGCTCCTCCACCAAAGTCAGCTATCGTAGACCAAGTATCCACAGCAGGATCGTAAACATAAAAATCTGACAGCTCCTTATCGTCTTCTCCCGAACCTGTACCCACATATAGTAGATCTCCGATCATAAAGCTCACCGCATTGTCACGTGCCACTCCTGGGTATTCGGCTAATTGAATGGAGAACTCATTTTCTGCATCCGTTTTCCAAAAATCATTGAAGAATTTAGTCCCGTTAGATCCTAAGCCGATGTAAGCCTCTGTACCCGTAGATGCTACTACCGCAGCTGCTCTTGCATTGAGACCTGGCAGCTCATAGATACTCATGTTATCGACCGTGAGATTAAATTCATTAGATGTACTCATCTGATCCAAGCGGAACTGAAACGTAGCACTGAAATTCTGATCATTATCAGCCAGTAACTGCGCGATAGGTAGCCCACGTACTTCAACAAATTCGCCAGCCGTCCCATTCAGCCCCCAATCATAAAACACTATCCATTCATCATCCTCACTTCCTCTGATGAAAATCTTGTTTTGCGAAGCACTAACATCCGCTCCCATGGCAAAATCTATATCGAATAAAATTTCATCATTCGCTACGTCATATTGACTGAGATTTATCGTAAAACGTGCTTGGTTAAGTGCGTCTTCACTACCTGTCAACTGTAGACTTCTGGTATCGTTCGCATCATGACTACCAATAGACAATAATCCACTACCATTATCAATAGTGTAACTCCAGCCTGACAATCCTGACAATTCTCCTTGATTGGTGGTATAAATAGCCTCTTCCACACTCTCAAAATCGGCAAGATATGGTAGCTCTCCTGTATATACAGAATAGTGCTCTGTAGATGATCTGATTGTATCATTCATTACATTAGCCTCACCAGTCAGTTTACTAAACACTGTAAAACTATAGTTGCCTGGTGCTGATAAATCTACCAGACTCTCAAAAGTATAGCTCGTCGTACCGTCATAGGCCATACTTACACTCGCTGTTTCTGCAACCTCCTGTCTTCCGTTTGGTCCATCGATCCATGCCACCAAAGGCACACTCGTCTCTGTGCTAGACCCATCGTTGACCAACTCCACTGTAATGCTTTCGGTAGCAGTGAGCTGAACGGAAGCCTCAGGCACAGTTAAGCCTGTTGCAGTCATGTCATGAGCGTAACGCTGATACACCTTTATATCATCTAGGTAAAAGGCATCAGTGCCATACTCCCGCTCTCCAAAACGAATCTGGAACGTAGATGAAAAGTCTTGATCATGCGCTGATAAACTATCTGCCAATGAATAGGCATTGACAGTAATCCATTCATTGGTAGCTCCTTTGTTAGCAGACCAATCATAGAGCATTATCCATTCATCAGATGCTGATCCTCTGATATGAACCCTGTCTTCTGTATAAGAAGACTCATACCTTTGTGAAAACCTAAAGTCGATCAAAATATCATCATCCACAGCACTATATTCATTCATGTCTATAGTCAATATAGCGTGGTTGATAGCATTGCCATAGCTACTAGACCTGCCTAAAGCCATCGCCACTCCTGAGCTGTTGGTAGACGCTCCCAGTGTCAATCTACCATTGTCCGCATTGGAGCTGTAACTCCAGCCAGCGAGACCTACAAGCTCCCCCTGAGAACCAACATACACCGTATCTGTTGTGGCTTCAAAATCTTCGAAATAAGGTAGACCAGCACTGTAAATCGATTGCTTAGCCGTATTAGCACGTAACGTATCATTGGATTGCACCAAATCTCCAGACAGTTCACTAATTACCGTCACTTCATAATTTCCTGCTTCAGAAAAACCCATGTCAGCTGTAAAAGTATAGATCAAAGTATCTCCTGTAGCCAATGATATCGCTGCTGTTTCACTCACCTCTTGTCTACCACTAGGGCCATCGATCCAAACCGTCAACGGCACACTGGTCTCCGTACTTACTCCTTGATTCACATACTGTACAGTAATTTGTTCTGCTACACCGAGTAACGGTGATGATGCAGGAACCTCCAAATCGACTACTGCTAACTCATGAGCAGGACGTTCGTAAACATGAACATTATCCAACAAAAAGGCGTCTGATGCATAATCTTCCTTTTCCCCAAAACGCAACTGAAAAGTCGCTGAAAAATCCTGATCATTGGCGGCAAGTGTATCACTAACCGCTAAAGAGTTAACAACTATCCATTCATAATTATTACCAGCATTGGCATACCAGTCATAAAGAATTATCCAATCATCAGACGTACTCCCTCTCACATAAACTTTATTCTCAGCATAAGGGTAAGCACTATTCTGAGAAAAATCAAAGTCAAGTAAAAGATCATCCGTGGCAACAGATTTGTCACTCAAGTCCAAAGTGAGTACCGCTAAATTGACCGTAAACTCATAAATAGACTCTTCTCGAGCAAGCTTCATTGCCCGAGTTTCATTACCTGAATATGTCCCAATAGATAGATTCCCGTTATCAGTGTCTGGTACAAAACTCCAACCCGAGAGACCTTCAAGTCCCCCTTGAGAACCAACATATACCGTATCTGTTGTGACTTCAAAATCTTCAAAATAAGGCAATCCAGCACTGTAAACCGATTGCTTAGCCGTATTAGCACGCAACGTATCATTGGATTGCACCAAATCTCCCGAC
>NZ_MIER01000019.1:0-160021 GCF_003590315.1 Reichenbachiella sp. MSK19-1
CATCGGAGACTGTGATGGATTGCAAGCTGGCGTTTTGGCACCCCCCATCATTAGCGACCGTTAATGTAATGTCATATTCTCCAGTAGCAGCATAGAGGTGAGTAGGGTTTTGGTCAGTGCTGGTAGGGGTTCCGTCTCCAAAATTCCAAGAGTAGCTCGTGATGTTATTGCCCGTTGTTTGGTCTGTGAATTGTATGTCTTTGCCAAAGCAGTTGTTGGTATAGTCGAAGCTTACATTCGGTCCTTCGCTAATGGTGATATTTTCAGAATATGTATCGGTGCTACACCCCGGTATTGTGGCTGTTAGTGTAATGGTTTTATCACCAGGAGTAGCGAAAGCATAGGTTGGGTTTTTGTTTGTAGAGGTAGCCTCTCCATTAAAATCCCATAGGTAGGAGACAATGTCTTCTATTCCTGTGTCATTGGTATCATTGGTGAACGTGAAGTCTGTAAAACTACAATTATCGGAGGAACTGTAATTGTAGTTTGCAGTTGGCGTATCGTCTACAACCCTAACTGTTTTGATTAGTTCGCTGCTGCAGCCGTCTTCTCGTGTGGCTGTCAAGGTGACAGAGTAGTCCCCCGCAGTAGTATAAGTATGATCTGTAGTAGCCCCTGTTGATAGTGGTGAGCCGTCTCCAAAATTCCAACTCCAATTTGTAATCGTATTGCTAGAGCTACCTGCAAAAGAGATTGAGGAATTGACACAGTGCCCCGTACTATTGAATTCTACCGTAGGCCCGTCATCTATAGTGATAGTCTTGGAGCTAAAAGAGATTTGTCCATTTGCATCAATAGATTTTAGTTGGACAGTGTATCCCCCCTCTTCTTCATAAGAAAAAGTAGGGGTGGTTAGCGTTGATGTTAGACTGGATTGGGAGGATTGATTAGGGAAATCAATGCGGTAGAGTGCATTTGTGGCTGTATTTACTCCAAAAGCATACCATTTCGATTCATCCTCGATTAATGTAAAAGCATGGAGTCTGTCTAGCGTGGAATAACTACCCAAGTCTTCTGAGTCAACTAAGCTAATGTTGTTTTCAGTACCTAAATCGAATCGGTAGATGTGGCCATTTCGTGATGAAACGATGGCTATGTATTTTCCTCCTTCTCGTTCTATGTTGGTTCGGATTGGATTGCTCCCTCCTAGGAGCGTACTGTTAGCGAGGACGCTTGTTGTCGGGTTAGAAAATAGATCTGGACCAAAGTCTAGTTTCAATACTGCCTTGTTTGTAAAACCATTGACTATTCCGTGCCAATTTCCGCATTCATAAAAAACGTCTAAACCAATAATGTCAGTTAATCCACTGATCGCTGTAGTTGTGAAGATTTCATCGGAAGTAGGCGTATTGGTTATGCTATTGCCAAAAGGGATAAATGAGATCGTTTCACTAGAGAAATTTGTTAAAGTCACAATCAAACTATCTGAAGATTGAACGAGGTTCATGGTGCTATTGATAGCCCCTGCAGTGACTAGGCCAGTAGCTGTGAGGTTATCCGAGGCTAATGACGAACCAAAATCAATTCTAGAGAGGGTAGAGCTACCACTGTTTAGTACTAATGCATACCAGTTGCCTGCCTCTTGGTATAATTGAAAGCCCTCTGGTGTGCTTAGTCCAGTGATGGTAAGTGCACTAACTGTGGGGGTAGAAGAGAGGTCTGTTCCAAAATCAAGCCTTATTATTTTGCTGTTCCCCCTACTACTGACGAAACCGTACCAGTTGCCCCCATCTGACGCTATTTCTATATTCGTAGGAGTAGAGCTGCCAATATTATCTATGACCGAATATACAAGAGGGGTATTGGATAAGTCTCCTGCGTCAAAGTCCCAGTGATAAGTAATTGCATCTGTAGAGTTGTTCGATAAGGAAACAGAGTTATTTTTACAACGAAGAGGATCAAGGCTAAATTCTGATACTGGACACTGCCCATAAGAGAACAGAATGGGTATTAGATTTATACAGACTAGAAAGATATATTTCATATAAAAAAAGTACTGACAAAAGTAACGCTAAATGATGAAGAAAATTATTGAAGACTTATTAAAACCTGTAAGTGGGGATGGGTTGGGTGTGTTCCGGTTTTTTTTTAATATGGTGTTACTTTTTGAGGTAATTCATTTGTTGCGATTTCGGCATCTGATTTTTGATGAAATCCCATATATGAGCTTTGGGGTTGATTTTTTACCAGCACTGCTAGTTTGGATCGTTGTGGTTGTATGCTTAATGGTTGGCTTTCAGAGTAAGTTGAGTTCTTTGTTGAACTATGTTTTTGCCTTAGTCTTTTTTTCTTCGTTGAAGGATTTTGAATATCATATGCATTATGCATTTGTTGGAATGAGTTTTTTGCAAGTATTATTCCCCATGTCTAATAGCTTTTCTATTGATTCACTGATGAGTTTGCCAAGAAATAGAGCACTTAAATGGCATTATTTTGTATTGATATTTTTTGGACTAGGTGTGGTGTATATAGATTCTGTAGTTTACAAGCTTACGAGCCCAATGTGGTTAAGTGGTTTGGGCGTTTGGCTTCCCTCATCTTTACCTTTTGTAGCAAGTACTGATTTTTCAGGCTTACTAGATCATGAATTATTAGTGAAGTTTCTTGGGTGGTTTACAATATTCTTTGAATTTGTTTTCTGCTTTATTTTTTGGAGAAAAAAGCTGCGATTAATTACATTGATTTTTGGTGTAGTACTTCATCTGGGGATACTTTTTGCTTTTCCAATTCCCTATTTCGCCATGGGTGCAGTTGCCTTTTATTTACTGCTTGTTCCATTGAGCTTTTGGAGTAACCTTTCAAAACTTTGGAATAGCTCTGTGAGAGTGTCATTTATTAAGTATGAGGTTTTTGATCCGAAGATGATTTCGATTATTTGGAAGCCCATTGTTAGTGTACTGTTGGTGTCTCAATTAGTAGTAACAATAAATTCTTTTATTCAAAGAGGACTTGTCAAAAGCGACGTGCTTAAGTGGGGGACATCATTGGTAGAAGGTTACTCACGGCCATTTTTTGGGATTACAAATCATGGCGTTTTTATGGATAGCCATTTTAACCAGTATCAGCATGTGGTGGCAATTAGAGATACTGAATCAAATACATTTTTGCCTATAATAACTGAAGCGGGAATGCCAGGAGATTACCTGAATGGGAACATCTGGGTTAACTGGACATTTCGAGCGTGCGGGGCTCAAGTAAAGGATTATAAATTGAAATCTTCAATTGTTAGATATGTGATGTTTTGGATACACTCTGAAGGTATGTCTAAATTGACTTTGAATTTGGACATAGTGGTGAAGAAAATAGATGCCCCAAAAGGATGGGAAAAGGGATTTCTTCATAAACAAATGAATTCCCCATGGATCAAAGCGGGAGAGGTTTTTTATGACAATGGGGCGATGACAGTTGAGCTAGATGATATTGAATCAATCTAACGGTGCTCTACTCGGCGGGCAGGATTTCCTACATATAGTCCTGATACTTCGGTTGATTCGATAAGTACGGTTCCTCCACCAGTTTGAGTTTGATTACAGAGGGTTAGGTTGTCGATGATTGTAGTGTTAATCCCGATGAAACATTTCCGTCCCACAGTGACAAAACCAGCCATCGCAACGCAAGGACCTAAAAAGCTATGGTCTCCCACCATAGAATCATGAGAGATGTTGACTGATGTGTTGAGTAGTACATTGTCTCCAATACTTGACCCAAAATCTATAGTGCAATTGGCGAAAATGACAATTCCTTGTCCGAGTGTTACGGTTTTGTCTATGTACACAGAAGGATGAATAACATTGTGAAAAGGGATGTCATTGCGGAATTTCTGAAATAAGTTTGCTCTAAAATTCATGTGTTTGTAGCCTACTGCAATCACTAAATGCGTAAACCCTCCCTTATTGTAGTCGTCTAGAATACTGTCCGTCCTCCCTAGGATAGGATAATCTGTTGATTGAGAGCCCAATTGAGCAAAATCATCATAGTAACCAGCTATGGTTTCGTTAGTACATACTATGTTTTTGGCAATGAGCTGGCCTAAGTCCCCTGCTCCTATAATCGCTATTTTCTTCATGTGGTTATGTTGATTAATTCGGAAAGGGTTTTTATTCTCCGTTTAGGATAGCTTGGGTACGTATCATCTCTATCTAAGAGTATAGTAGTCATGCCTGCGTTAGCTCCTGGTAGGGTGTCTAGTTTAATAGAGTCACCGACAAATGCTATTTCTTTACGAGTATATTGAGGAAGGTTGTCACAAGCTATGTCGAAAATCTTAGGGTTTGGTTTAGAAATATTATAATCACCAGACACGATTTTTTGGTCAAATTGCACGTCAAAAAAAGAAGCCAATTTGGATTTCAGAGAAGTGTCCCAGTTGGATAGGATACCTACAGGGATATTTAATTGGTTGAGGATGTCTACATCAGGGAATGTTTCCCATTTAAGTCCTACACATGCATCGTGTATTTCTTCTAGTAGGCTTGAGCTTGAAGGGATCCCAAGAGATAGTAGTAGTTTGTGGTTAAAATCATCATAGAATTCCCGCGATGTTTTAATGGGGAAGTCGATGATTTCACTTAGTAGTTTGTGGCGTTGTTGCAGTAGATTTTTGTCGACGGAGTAGTGGTGCGTTCGTAAAACTTGTTGGATATTGTTCCAAAGCTGTGGTTTGTGTAGCAACGTGTTTGCCACGTCAAAGTAGATGAACTTTATCTGCATATCTAGTTTTGGTAGAAATGATCGGTGTTGTTATTGATCTCATCAATAGATGAAAAGTCAGGGTATACGACATCTTTGATTAAGCGAACCGCCACTCCTTTGGTTATTTTCTTTTGGTTAACAGGACTGATTCCAAACAAGTGCTCATTTATCCCCATCTCGACATCATTGAACCCTAATTGTGAACGAATAGAGTTGGTTCCAGAGTATCTGCCATTAATCTCGAAGGGAACTATTCTCCCCTCAGAAGTGACTCTGGATTGAATGTTAAGCGGCCCGACTAGTGCTATAGCAGAATTAATTTGATGACAAATGGATGAAATTTGATCGTCATATTGGTGGTTTACCCAGCATTTTTGGGTGGCTCCAGATTCTAATACCCGTTCGAATGTAAGAGGGCCGATAATTTTTTTATCCTTGGTGACATAGATTGCAGAGGTTAGCTCTATACCTTGAATGTACTCTTGGATCATATAGTCTTGACCAAGATTTTTTGGTTTTTTTGGATTAACAACAATCCCTCTTGAACCTCTTCCTTTCCTTGGTTTTGCGATGATGTCATTGGTATAGCTTGTTTCGAAAGTTTCTGGCGTCCAACTGTTTGCAAACGGAATACCTAGAGTTTTAAATTTTTCCCAAGTCAAGTATTTGTCCAAGAAGGTTCTAGCTGTATCAAAAGGGTTACCAAGTATAGTCGGCAAGTCTTTGGCAAATTCGGCCAAATGGTAGACTTCAAAATCTGTGGTGGGTATTATTAAGTCAATTTTTTCACCCAAACATATAGCCTTAATAGAAGGGATGTAATCTTTAGTATAAGCGTATGGGACTTTGTACACTTTGTTACATAGGTGATTACCCGCCGTATTTTGATTGATGTCAGCACCGATTATTATTAAATTCTGATGGAGATTAGTCGTATTCATCAATACTCCCTGCCCGACATTACCTCCTATGCCTGTTATTAATATTTTTTTCACGCGCTTTGATTCTTGTTCATTTCGGCTATTCCTTCTTCAATGGAGACCAATTTATTTATTTTTAAGATTGATTTCGTCTTATGGTTATTATAAGTGTAGGAAGTGCCTTCATTTTTATGCTTGAGGAAATCGATATTCGAACCGAACAGGCGTGCTGTAATATGAGCGAGTGATTTGTTCGAAACGGGTGTTCCATTGACACCTAGATAAATCCCATTGGGGGCATCTAATAGAGATTCTAGGTAGTCAAGCGCATCTTCAATATATAGGTAGTCCTGAAGCCTCTCCCCTTCCCCATAGACAGAGATGACATTTCCTTGGAGAGATTGTGCTATGTATCTTGGAATGATTGAATTTGGTCGCATACCTGTGCCATAGAGAGAAGAAAAACGTATGATTTTGAATTGATTTAATTTCGTAACTAGCTCTTCGGTTTGAAATTTAGATTTGGCATATTCGGAAGTGAAGTTAGCAGCAGTACTTTCGGATATGAGCTCGATACAGTTTTCATAAACGCTGACAGACGAGCTATATATCCAGTGAGTATTTGGGTATAATGAGATGAGCTTTCTTGTTGTTTCGACGTTAGTCGAGGATTGAGAATCATTTGTTGGCAAGGCAGGTATAAAAGCGCCTAGGTGAAAAATTACATCAAAGTCAATTGAACATTTTTGTATCGATTCATAGTTGTATAGAGGAGTATCTGTAGGTATATTGTCTTGATTCTGGTGAATCAGCGCAGAAACATTTTTACCTTTACTTTTTAGTCTGCGAAGCAAGTGAGACCCTAAAAAGCCATTTGCACCAGTTATTAATATTTTCATTTTATTTTGAGGCTTAATCCTATTATGATTCCATTCAATCAACCTTATCTCACAGGCAAAGAAACTGAATATTTGATAAAAGCAGTTGCGTCAAAAAAAATATCAGGCAATGGACTTTATACTAAAAAGTGTCACACTTTTTTTCAGGATACTTATGGTTTTGGAAAGTGCTTGCTAACGAGCAGTTGTACCGATGCACTGGAGATGAGTGCGCTATTGGTGGGGATTCAATTAGGGGATGAGGTTATCATGCCTACTTATACTTTCGTCTCTACTGCCAATGCTTTTATCCTCAGAGGAGCAGAGGTCAAGTTTGCAGATTCGGGTAAGGATCATCCCAATATTGACCCTAAATCAATCGAGCGTTTGATTACAGAGAGAACCAAAGCCATTGTGATTGTACATTATGCAGGGATGGCCTGTGATATTGAGGCGATCTTAGCAATTTGTGAGAAGCATGGTTTGTATCTAATAGAGGATGCTGCGCAAGCCATTGACGCCACTTACAAGGGCAAACCTTTAGGTTCCTTTGGTGATTTGTCTACTTTTAGTTTTCATGAAACCAAGAATATTATTGCTGGTGAAGGGGGGCTGTTAGTTGTAAATAATCCAGAGCTGGCTGATAGAGCAGAAATTATTTGGGAGAAGGGAACCAATCGGTCTGCCTTTAGTCGTGGCGAGATTAATAAGTATGGGTGGGTAGATGTAGGGTCATCATTTTTGCCCTCGGAGGTTACGGCGGCATTTTTATATGCGCAGTTAGAGAATCTCAAAGATATTCAACGTAGAAGGCTTGAAATATGGACAACCTATCAAGAGCAACTTGAGCCATTGGAGGATAGTGGGGAGATTTTGCTGCCAAAAGTACCGCATGGTTCAAGCAACAATGCACATGTTTTTTATTTATTGACCAAGTCTGTAGTAGAAAGGGATGAACTTATTGCTTTCCTCAGATCAAAAGAAGTACATGCTGTATTTCATTACTTATGTTTACACAAAAGCGAATTTTATTTAAAAGAGCACCTGTTGGTAAATCTGCCGAATGCTGTTGGTTTTGAAGATAGACTGGTCAGGCTCCCGTTATTCTACGAACTGAAGGATTCGGAGGTAGACTATATATGCGAGATGATTCGTAGTTATTTTCAATAGTCCTATTGAACCAAAGATAGATACCCTGCATCTATTTTTGATTGGCTCATTTGTGTACCTAGTATCTCTTGATTTTTGAAACAATTAGGTTGATACATTTGATCGACTTCTTCTTCTAAAAACACATCGATCCCCCATGACTTGTAGGTCTGGTATAGCGTGTTAGATTCTCGCATGATGACTTTTGCTCCCGTCCATAGCAGACTAAGCGTATTGCCAGCTCCTTTTTGATAATTGTGTAGAGCCAAACCTATATGTACGGAGGTAAGTAGTTCGTTGTACTCTTCGATTGGGAGGTGAGTTAGCAAAGGGTAAAACTGGTCACCAAATAGCTCTTGACCTTTTTGCAACACAGTATTTCCATAGTCTGGTCTAAAGCCATAAGTCATAGGGCATACAATCCTGTCATACTCTAATTTGTTTTTGATAATGTAATCAAACGCATCCAAGTGATTGTTGGCCGGATCTCCACTATGACCGACCAAGATTGACTTTGCGTTTTCTTTCTTCCTTAGGTTGGTGTCTATGAGCATATCTATGGAGTAGTAGGCAAAATAGCAGTATTGTGGATTTATTGTGTATGCTTTTTTAATCTTAAGCCAATCGTTTTCTACCCAAGTTGCACAGGTGTTGATACGGGGAAGCCCAAGTTCTAAGTATTGACGATCTGTTTTTTCTCTAGTTAGCCATCTTTTTAACTTTTTTAGCTTTCGAGTTATAGGGTGGCTAGAAGAAGGTTGAAGTAGTTCTTTTGTTTTTGCCGAATGGATGGAGCTTCTCATTTTGGGAAGTAGGTAGCCGTCATTACCCCAGAACACCCAAGTGACCTCTACGGATGGAGGAAGCGTCAATATGAATTTGGCCCATGCAGCAGTGTAGTAGTGGATGATCACTTTTTGGAGCGAGGGTAATTCTTCTACAAAGGCTCGAAATTGGATCGAGTTAGGCTTGAAGCCAATGATTTGTTTGGATTTGATTTTTTTTGGTGTCAGCCTGTCTTCTCCTACGTCTACCAAATAATATTGATTCTTTACCCCTAACCGATTCAATGAGGAAACTACATAGTCATAGTTGTGTGAATCTGACCCTAAGTGGAGCACAGTTTTATTGTCCATGACTTATACTTTTAAATATAGAGACATATTCTTTCCATATTTTTTTATTGAACAGGAAGGAGAGTGTTAAGTAAGTGAATATCCCTATGAGAGGGAGAGAAAGGCTTCTAATGAGCAGTTGGTCTCCTAGGTCTATGGTGTGGTTTTTTATCACAAAGACAGTCGAAACCATCACAAGTGTGATCAATAGATTGAGACTGAAAGCTTTAATGGGTTCAAAAAAGTGTAGACCCACCAATCGGCTCGTAAAGTACAGTTCTGGCATAAAAGCAATCAAACTCGAGATTGTATAGCTAATTGCGATTCCCAGTGGACCATATTGAAGACCAAGAATTATGGAGCCAATCATAAACAGCCTAGACAAAACAGAAACTTTGAGCGATAGGAAAGTTTTCCCTTTGATCAAATAGTAGTTACCTGCTAGTGAGGCCATGGGTTGGAAAGCACCTGTAATACAGAGTATCTGTAGATAGGGGATCGCTGGACGCCACTGATCGCCATATACGATCATGATTGCCTCCTCGGCTAACACAGATAGACCAAACATGGCTGGAAATGTAATAGCCGACACCAGCGAGATAGATTTTAGATAAGTTCTTTTTAGAATAGCATCATCGTTGACTTTAGACAGAGTAGGGAACATAACCCTAGAGAGTACTTTGGTTATGTTGCTCATGGGCAATACCATGAGTTGATAAGATTTGTTGTAATACCCCAAGGTAGAAGCGTTGAAATATTTACCAATTAAGATGTTGTCGAGGTTTCTAAGTCCATACCCCAGAATTCCGTCTAAGAATATAGGCCAGCCAAAACTAAAGAAAGGCTTGAGTACTGACCAATTGAATGCAAAAGATAGTTTGTATCGTGATACATACCAACTGAGTCCTAACCCAACCAATGAGCTAGTGATCATTTTGAAGGCGAGAGCCAATACTCCATAGCCTTGATATGCGGCGAATATCGCAACTCCATTGGAGAGAACCATGGAGATTGTATTCATTTTGAAAATAGCTCTGAATTGTAGTTCCTTTTGAATCAAGGTACTTGGGATGGAACTAACACCTTGTATGAGATACACCACAGAGACCAAGCGAAGTAGATAAGGCAGACTCTCTTTGTTGAAAAAAGTACCGATATAGCCACTACTGATGTATAGTGTCAATGAAAATACAAGACCGATACCTGCAGTGAGCCAAAATAAAGATGTGATTGCAAGAGGGCTCGGTTTTTTTTTATGAATGAGCGCCGAACCAAAACCCATATTCTTTAAGCTATTGAATAGGTTGAGTGTAGTAAATACGACTGCAAACAACCCAAAATCATCGGGTGCCAAGAGACGACTCAGTATGGCAGTCACGATAAGATCAACCAACTGTAGTAGGATTTGGCTACCAAAGGTCCATTTGATGCCTGAGAGAGCGACTGATTTGATTGATGTCAAGCTATGCTAATTTATTTTGCGAATGAGACAGAGGTAGTACATTATAGGAGAAGTAAATTTAGCTCAAGACTATGTTACTCTATTCATGTAGTAAGGAGTTCATAATATGCTCAGCCATCTTCTTTACCTGACTTTCTCTAGAATATTGATCGATGGTCTTTTGATTACCATTGTAGTTCAGCTTTCCATTTTTTTTCCATTCTTTGTAGGTAGTCATGAGTAGGTTACAAACTTCCTCTGAAGAATTACAAATATAACCTGTCTTAGTCTCTCTCATCATCTCTCCAACTACACTATGATCGTCTGGAGTCATGAGGATGTTTTTCTTACTGCCGATGTAGTCAAATATTTTCCCCAAGTGTGTGCCAGGGGAGTCAGGAAGACCAGGGAATAGTAGTAATTGACATTGTGCGATTTCTAGGGCCAGTGAGGTTTTAGGTATCCTTTGGGTTACCTCACAGTACTCAGTAGATAATATGGAATGTATTCTTTCTTTTGCTTGGAACATAAAGCCACTGATTTGATTGGGCAATGCGTGATCTCTGTCTCCTCCTATGAACTTCACCTTGAAATTCGAAGGTTTTTCTTGTTCGATGAATTGCTTACAACCATCTAGGAAGATGTCTAGTTTTTGATGCTCATATAATGATCCCCCGTGGATGATTGTAAATTCGTCTCTGTTCTTGATAGTGGGAAGACCTTCGAACAGTTCGGGATCAAACCCATTGTGGATGACTACTCCCTTTGTAGAAGTGAGTTCGTTGAGTTTATTTTTCCAATCTTCACTCGTGATAGAGAAAAAAGAAGCTTTGGATAGCCATTTTTTCCAATAGAATTTGGTGATCATGTCCTGTATCCTTTCAGTGAGGTTGGGTTGGTAGTTTTTGTGAATGATACGATTGTGCCATAGGTCTCTAAAATCTAAGATGTATGGGGTTTTGAATTTTTCATGTAACGTATGGCATAGCATTAGATGGTGATGAGGTGAGAAAATTCCCATCATATAGTCAAAGTGATTGTTTGACATGATCTCATTGCAGTGTTTCAAATAGGATTTGTAATTCCCTATCATTCTAGGATTATTATCTAGATATCCATTAGCCCATTTAAGAAGGATTCCTATTTTATTTAAGATAGGTGTTTTTTCAATTTGGATTCTCCATTTTGGGGTTAATTCTAACCCTTTAGGGACTCTAATGACTTGGCCGTAGGCGTGCTTTTCATTTCTTATTTCTTTACTTTCAGGAGCTCCCCAGTCATGTGTAACCAGAGTTGGTTCTATGCCGAATTTGTGAAAATGTTTTAAATAAGCATTGGCTCGATAGGAGGCGATGACATTAAAGGGTAAGGCATGATAGGAAAATATGATTATTTTTTTCATGGATTAGTCATCAGGCTTATTTGAAGGTAGTTAGTAATAGGCGATCTACTCTTTCTTTAGATCTATAATCCAGCCCTATTTGTCTACATTTTTCTCTAAGCGAACCTTTATTGGATGTTAAAATTTGATTAATTCTAGGGTGTGCTTTGCGGATTTCATCGCGAGAAAAATGATCAAGAACTACACCGACTCCATGATCTCTAGCATAATCATCATCTTCGGAAACCCCCTGACAGGTGATGTATGGTAAGCCACATAGTAGGTACTCTGCGACTTTGGTAGGAGATCTGAATTTTTGTGAAGGAGAGGGGGGGACGGCACTAATACCTATGTCGGCTGCTGAGATGTATTCTTTTACTTCTTCATCAGTCAAGCGTGATGTAATGGAGTAGTTGGCCATAGGGATGCCGTATTTGTCAGCCCATAATTTAAGCAATTCATGATCGAACGAACTAACCACTAATAAAAAGGCATTCTGATTGTGGTTTAAAATTTCAGAAAACACCTCGAATAATTCTTCTTGATAGTATAACCCGCCAAATTTACCTAGATACAAAAATACGACTTTGTTTTCAATATCATATAGAGTTCGGATTTTGCTACGCCCGTCTTCTCTGAAGAAGAATTTATCTGGATCTACCGCCGTAGGAGCTCTGTGTAATGTGGCTTTAGATTTATACTCTTTTAGCAAATTAACGCCATGTTTTGTTCCTGTTAGTACTACATGAGCATAAATGCCAGCTTGTTTTTCTAGCCAACTGAGAACTTTGTATTTCAAGTCTTTTTCTTTCCATAGTCCAAGTTCCTTCATGAATTCACTGTGAGGCTCGTAAGAATAAACAACCAACTTCATATGGAGTAATTTTGATAACATAATAGAGTATGCAGCTGCTACATTGGCAAAGGCAAATATGTATGTTGGGCGATGAGTGATCTTGATTTTAGAAACTACCAGAATAGTTTGAACCGCATCAACGGCTTTTTTTAGCAGTAGCCATTTGCCAGTATGAAATTTTTGAGGATGCCAATGGATGTTGTGTTGTAGTAATAGTTGCTGCTCCTCTTCCGTTTCCAGAGGTGATAAATGGTACTCTGATTGTTCAAAAGTAACTAAGTCAAATCTATAGTTGCCCTTTTGCTTCAGTGTTTTGACATAGGACAGCAGTAGGTTTTGAAATAACGGGTCTTTGTAGCTATTATAAATGAAGATCAATATGTGGGTGGGCTTTTTCATTTAGCAGCTAATATTTTAAAGATACTCATAAAACCACTGATAAAGTCACGGCCATCGAATGTATGTGATAGGAACATTATCTTTGCAATTTTCAATTTTAGAAAGGATAGCCTCCAATTCTTAATTTTTAAGGATCTATTTATTTTTTGTATCAATTTGATGTATCCTTTTTCAAGACCTTTGAGATTCTTCATGGCTGAACCTGGCCTTTGGCGGTAAAGTAAAATTGTTTCATTGGTATAGCTGTATAGACCTCCTTCACAAATAGTCAAATAGAAATAGAGATCTTCTGCATGGGTCATCTGTGTGTCAAATCTATATATTCGGTTTGGTTGTAACTTTATCATCCAAGTATTGCCAAATAAACACTCTGCATTGAGTCTTAGCAACTCGTTATAGGGGTATCCTTTAAAAGAAGGACTATATTTTTTATCAATCATTTTTAGGTTTTGATCAACATACTGAACTGCCCCGTCTACAAATTGCAATTGAGGGTTGTTGTTAAATATTTGGAGACGTGAGCTCAGAGAGTTTTTTGGCATAATATCGTCAGCATCTAAAAAGCATAAGAATTCGCCCTTAACTTCTTCTAATCCCTTGTTCCTCGCAAATCCAACACCTTTCTTGCCTTCATAAAAGTACTTGATTCTAGGATCTTTGGCTTTCAGTATTTCTGTTTCAGAGCCATCAGTACTGGCGTTGTTAATAACCAAAAGCTCCCAATGGCTATAACTTTGATTAAGTACAGATTGGATAGTTTCGGCTATATAGGACTCAGCATTGTGTACCGGAGTAATGATCGAGATTAGACTAGGCATGAGGAAAGAGGGGAGTAATTATGGAGGTCTCTAATACTTGATCAATGTTTTGTTCCCATGATCGAGCCGCTTTGTAGGCATTTTTTCCTATTTGTTTATAATCTATCTCTCGGCGATCTACATTATGCAATATTTCGACTAGATCGGAAAAATTAGGTTTGCAAAAGATGATATTTTCATTTGGGACGAAAGGAGCAAGATGGTCTACATGACTAATGTCTTGCTTAATACCACATCTGCCCATTTGCATGATTTCTAAATCTCTAAAACACATTTCGCCATAGCCTACAGGAGAGATGATAGATTTGAATTTGCTGAAATCATATAAATATTGGATTCTATTTTTCTTCTTTTTTAAGAGTTTGTGGGCTTCAAGCTCTTCCTTATGTTTCTTAACTTGCTCTGGGCACAGGCTCTGTTCTAACCCAGCCATGCTTTCAAGTACTCTAAATACACCGTAATCTCCGTCAATGTGGTTGTCGTGTAGAAGATGTAATAGTTCCAGTCGTTGAATATGTCCAAGATCACCTAAAAATGAGGTGAGTTGATTAGCAAAGCGATATTTCATTAGTACAGATGCCTGTTTAAACATCTGGTCGACTATGTTTCTGCTTTGTGTAGTCCAATACCCTAAAGTAGGATTATGTTTTCTTAAGCGCCTTTTTACTTCTGGTACGATTCCAACTTGACAGGGGAAACTAAGCTTTATTTTGTCTAATTGCTCGTGGGTGTATATGTGATTTTTCTTTGTTTCTTTATTCGTCCAGTTGACCCCAGGGTAGTCACAGCCGACTTTCCAGTTATACAGATCTTTATCCTTATATACACCATTTACCTTTAGTACAGTCTCAAATAGATCGACTATTGATGGAGGTACGCTTAGGTCAAAAGAATCCCACCCGTCAATGAGTACTAGCTTTTTGCATTTTTTTTCTAATGCTTTTATAACCTCTTTTTCTTTTCCATTAGGAACTAAATATCGTAAAGGATGGCTGCCGATAAAAATAATATCAAAATCCTCTGCTGGCTCGAGTTGGTAAGGGTTGACACCCGAAGAGAATAGATTTGCTGTATCATGAAATCCGAAAAAATCGAGTTTTGGACACGCTAGTAAAGTGTCGTATGCCCAAAATCCTTGACGGTGTGTGATTATACAAGATTTATACATTTGCTATAATAATTTCTATTCTTTCGATTTGCTTCTCATAAGTGTTGTCTCTCGCGATGGCTTTGCGTTTTTCTTGCCACATGTCATTGTTCCATTTTTTGGCGTGACGGATGCAGTCACTTATTTTTTTTGCAAACGCCGTATTACTTTTACTCATGGAAATCAATGGTACTTGATACTCCGCAAAGGTGGCGGTCTGTGTGGCAGCTATTATCTTTCCTGTGCCGAGATACTCCATCATTTTGTGGGGATTGGCTTGATCATCGTGATGCTTTTCTTGGTAGCAGATGGTTAGGATGTCTGCTGCGGCATAGTAGGCGGGGAGTTCGTCAGCAGGGACTTTGCCCAAAAAGTATGTTCTTTCGTGGTGGAGTAGGTCAGTCAGGTATTTCCAGGTTGGATTTTGGTTGGATTGTTCTTTGACCAAGGGGCCTAGGAAGATGAAGTCTGCTTGGGAGTTTTGGATGATAGCCTCATACATGTGTTGCCAATCCAAATAGGGCATGTTGAGATTGCCTGCATAGAGCACCTTGGTGGCGTGCGCACCTGGTAGCGTTTTGGGACTGGGTGAGGTCTTGGCATTGTAGCCATGGTTGATGAAGTGAGTGTTGGGATTGAACTGCGAAAGGCGGTCACCGATATGTTGGGTGGTGTAGAAACATATATCAGCAGTACGAGCGGCTTTGGCGGTTTCGAAATCCTGATTCAAATCGACGATATGCGAAATGTTGTAGGTGTCTAGCAGGGTAAAGTCAAAGAATACCGAATTGTCAAAAGACCAGATGAGATCAAATGTCAGGTCACAGTGTTTTTCGATTTGTTTCAACTTGTGACGAATGAGTCGCTGACTCACCCAAGCCGGGAGTATTCTCAGTCCCTTGACGAATTTGGGATAATCCAACACCTGTAAGCCTGCAACACCAGAGTCCTTCAACTGCCAGCGGTCCCCGGCCGGGTTGGCAAACACTACTCGGTTGCCCCGCTCCGCGAGGTGTCGTGCATAATGATGCTTCGACACGAAGATATGATCCCAAGGTTCGGGAGAGATCAGTAGGATGTTTTGGTCTCTGAGTTTCATCAAGCTGCAAGATAAATATTACTTGGTGATTCAAACTTTACAAAAGTTCCAAACTTTGGGAAAATTAGCCTTGGTTGTTTTTGTCATTACCCATTTTTCTTCTCGTCATAGCCCGACGTGAGATCAGGCTATCTCTATCGGCGAGTTCAGGTGTTGGCTCTTTTGTCTTTCTGCGATTAGTAGGAGATAGACCTTGTCAGGCAATGATGATTGTGAAAAACGGTACAATTTCAAAAAGGGTGTACAACCTTTAGTCAAAGGGTGTACATGGTTTGCCCTTTGGTTGCGCAACCTCGGAGGGTTTGTCGTACACCCTTTACCCTTTGGTTGCTCAACCTCTTCAAGACTTCTTCAATACGGTGTGTTTTTTAACGTTTTTTAGTATTTAATGTCGCCTATTTGGCATTATAATGGCTTTGTACAAGCCAAATCCCACAGAGCGCTCGGTTAGGATTTCAAATCAATAAATGTTTAATTTTTTAAATTTTATCAATTATGTCTGTAACATATAAAGTAACTGAGCGCGTAGATCCAAGGGATTTGTCGCTCCCAAAAAAGTACTATGCAAGAATCGTCAATGGGGACGATGTGAGTTTTGATGAGTTGGCTGGGATTATCAGCAAGGTGTCCAATCTCAACTATGGTTCTGTAGTAGGAACATTGGCCACCTTGATAGAGGTGATCGAGATGCAACTCATCCACGGTAGACAGGTGAGACTTAGCAATCTAGGTACTCTCTTTTTGACACTGAGTAGCAAAGGTGCAGATACCGAGGAGGATTTTCGTACTGCGAACATTATAGCTGGTAGAATCAGGTTTCGTCCAGGTGCTAAACTCAAAAAGACGGTGAAAAATCTGGAGTTTGAAAAGGCCAGTACATCCTCCGATGTAGCCGAATAAATACTCACAAAGTATAAGTCATAAAAAGCAAATGCAATGTTGAATACTACACAATGAAACGGTCTCACGATGTGAGGCCGTTTTGCGTTTGGGGCTACAATACACTGATACAGTTTACCTGTAACTTTTGATATAATCCTTGATCAAATGCATAGCCAATTGGTATTTAAAACCAGGCAAACTCATTGGTGGTTTGGTACTGAGAATATTATATTTTTTTAGAAGCTTAAAGGGCTCATTTTTTTTGATGTTGTAGCGGTAGGAGTGCATTTTCGAGAAACGAAGGAGCAACTCTCTAAGTTGTATTGGTGTCAGGTCTCTTTTGAAAAAGTAGTATGATTTGAAGACGTCATCCAAAAGACCTACTTCATTATATCCCCAATCTTTTACATTAAAAACGCTAACGAGTGTCTTGAAATGAGGTGCATATATGCCTCCCTTTCTATAGAGGCAGTCTGCTGTCCAGAATATAAATAAATAAGGGTTTCGAAATTCGGGATCTCGGAGGTATCGGTCTATTAGCCCTTCTCTGTTGAGTAATAATCCAGACATTTGATGTGCCAGGTGCGAAACTTCAAACAGTGAATTGTAGCCAGCGGGGTAGGCTTGATATTCGAAATTTTCTAGCCGACTCTCTATGATGGTACCATCTTCATAGAGGTTGCTGAGACCAGGGATTATACAGCCTATTTGTTTTTCTTCGATTTGTTGGATACAAAATGTCAAATAGCCTGACACGATATAATCATCGTCACCTATCCACATGACATAGGGACTAGTCGCCCTACCCATGAGGTCTACGACATTAGGTTCGAGACCTATGTTTTTTGCTTGACAAAAATATGTAATGGATAGCTCAGGGTGGGCAGTCATGAGGTCTTCGACCTGAATTTTCGTATCGTCAGGCGAACAATTGTCCGATATGATAATGGTTACTTTGTCTGCAAGGTGCTCTTCTTTAATTTGCTTGGTCAAGCCCTTTATATTCTTGACTAAATCAGCACAACGGTTGTAGGTAGGGATTAGGATGTCTATTAGGGTTTCCATAGAGGCCAGTTTTGGTCTTTGTCTGATACGATAGGGTTTGGCGTATGCCAATGCTCATGTACCATAGGGTCCTGCCAGTTGATGCCGTTTTCTGATTCGGGAATATAGGCTTGATTCGAAAAGTATAGGATATCCGTATTTATAGCTAGGACTTCATAGCCTGTCGCAAATCCCGTAGGGATCCACAAACCTACATCTGATTTATCCAATATGACGGAATCGGCCTGTTGATAGGTAGAGCTGTCAGGTCTTAGGTCTAGGAATACGAGATTAATTTTGCCCTGGGTCGCTCGAAAAAATTTAGACTCGGTATGAGACCCTTGCTGGTAGTGTAGTCCTCGGAGTATGCCTATTTGTTTGTTTTGTACGAAGTTGACCTGGGCAATTTGATAGTTTTCTAAAGGGGAATCGTGATTGAAAAACTTGATAAAGCTACCTCGGTCGTCTTCAAAATGCGGAGAGCCAAGAAGCAGGCAACCTCCTGTTAGGGTTTGAATAGTTTTCATGTGTATTTTAAAATTTCCATGCCAATTTTCTTTTTGGGATTCCAGCCAAACGTATGACGGGCTTTACTGTCGTCCATGACGAGATATTCCATTGAGGTGTCTTTTCTCTCCATGGCAGTGAATTCAAAACGGACGTTTTCTTTGACTGCAGTTAACCCCGCGAGGGCCTCTTCTATGGCTTCTCGTACTGTTTGAGCATTCGTTCCCAATTGATAGATGCCCGAGTGGTTTTGAAGTACCTGAGAAGTAACGAGAGTCGTTACATCATCCACATGGACGAATTGCCTCAGTTGTGTACCTGCGGTGAAAGTCATGGTTTTTCCATTTTTTACAGATTTCGCTATATACGGGAATAGTCGATGTTCATTTTCTCCTGCACCGTAGATATTGGGGAGAATAAAATGGAGAAGCTGATCATGTCTGCTATTGATTTGATCTTGGACAAAGGCTGTTAACAAAGCCTTTGAATGACAATAGGTGTTCGGTTTAGGGTTAGTGTTTTTGACTAGTTGTGCCTCGCTGAACGGAGTAGGATTCGTAGCATCTCCATATTCAAAATAAGAGCCGAAAGTTACTATTTTTCCTTTGAATCCAAAGTTGAGTAAATAGGAGATAAGGCGAATGGGTTCAAAGGCGTTCAGTTCATAGATCAGATTTTCAGGGTCTTTGTTTTTGGGCTGGATGCCAAGGCCAGCGCAATAATAGATGACGTTCATTTCGAGCAAGTCTGCTAAAGGGAACTCAGATGAAAAACTCTTTTCTGGAAAAGAGTAGGACTGCTGATCAAAGCCAATAAAGTGTTTTTCTTGTGATACAAGTTGTTGAATGATGGATTTGGCTAAAAAAGAAGTAGCTCCTATGATGGCAATGTTGGACATGAAGAAGGGCTTAGCGTTGAAAGTAATCTTTGATATCTGACTGGCATAACTGGAGGTTATTGCTGGCTCTGCTGTGTTGTTGATACCATGCAATGGATTTTTGAATGGCTTGTTTTCCATTCCATCTAGGGTGCCAGCCTAGGATTTGGTTAGCTCTGCTGCTATCCAGAAGGAGCTGAGTGGTTTCTACGTGTGCTTCTTTTACTGGACTTATTTCGTATTTCCCTTTCCCAATGATGCTTATTGCGATTTGGGATAGTTCTTCCACCGTGATTTTTTCTTGCACGTCAGGACCGAAGTTGAAGATATAAGGGGAGGTAGCATTTGTAGGTTGCTCTATATAAACGACAGCTTTCAAATATCCCACGAGAGCATCTAATACATGTTGCCATGGACGGATTGAATTTGGGTTGCGGAGTTGGAGGGTATCGCCGTTCAGCAAGGAACGAGCTATATCGGGAAGAATTCGGTTTTCGGCCCAGTCACCCCCGCCGATAACATTGCCTGCTCGACCTATGACTACTCGTTTGGTATGTTCATTTAAGCCAAAGCTAGAAACGTAGGATTGTAGTACTAGTTCCATAGCTGCTTTACTGCTGCTGTATGGGTCGTGCCCTCCCAGTTCGTCTGCCTCTCGATAAGGCGTTTCGGACTCTTTGTTTTTATAGACCTTGTCAGTCGTGATCGCCAAGAGTGTACAAGTGTAATCTAAAGAGCGAAAAGCCTCCATGACATTGATAGAGCCACCCACGTTGACGTCAAAGGTGTACTTGGGATCATCATAAGATGCTATAACCAATGGCTGTGCAGCAAAATGAAAGATGTAATCAGGACGGAAACTATCGATTTCGGTTTTTAATAGAGCAGCATCTCTGATATCACCAATGAAAGAATCACAAAGTTTATTTCCTTCAATTTGATTATAGAGACTCTGATTGTCGGCTTCTAGTGCATAGCCCTTTACCTTAGCGCCTGTATGTTGAAGTAAGCAGAGCATCCAGCTACCCTTGAAGCCTGTATGGCCAGTTAAGAATATTTTTTTTCCTCTGAATTGGTTAATTAGACTTATTTCCAAGTTTTCCATTTTGGTTCATTTTTCCACATAGCTTCTAATTCTACTTTATCTCTTAGGATATCCATGGATTTCCAGAAACCGTGGTGCTGTTTGCCTACTAGCTCATGGTCGGCCACTAATTTTTTCATAGGATCCTCTTCCCACATGACTTGATTCATATCTCCGTCTAGGTAATTGAATACCTCTTTATTGAGCACAAAAAAACCTCCATTGATCCATGATCCTCCACTTTTCGGTTTTTCGATGAATCCATTGACGGATCCATCATTTGCCATGTCTATCACACCGAATTTCCCTGCAGGTTGTACGGTGGAGACGGTGGCGATTTTATTATGTTCTTGATGAAATTCAACCAATTCCTTGATATTAATATTACTGACGCCATCTCCGTAGGTTAGCATGAATTGCTCATCTTGGATATATGGAGCGACTTTTTTTAGTCGACCTGCCGTCTTGGTGTCATGTCCCGTGTCAATCATAGTAATTTTGAAATCTTCAGAATGATCCTTGTGTATAGTTGTGGAGTTGTCGGCTAAATCTACGGTAATGTCCGCATTGTGAATAAAGTAGTTCATGAAGTATTCTTTGATCACATACCCCTTGTACCCCAAACAAATAATGAACTCATTGAAGCCGTAGTGCGCGTAGCTTTTCATGATGTGCCAAAGGATCGGTTTGCCACCGATCTCGATCATTGGCTTGGGTTTAAGGTGCGACTCTTCTGAAATGCGTGAGCCAAGTCCTCCTGCGAATATTACTGTTTTCATTTTAATAGTTTTCGTAGAAACGAGTAAATTTTATAAGACAATTTAAGAGGGAAATTTTTTTCTTCCCACGAATAGCATTTCCTTCTGGATGCAACCCAAACTCTTTGAGACAGGTGAGTGTTTACTTTTTTTTCTATCCCTTTGAATTCATCTTGAGAGCAGCGACCATGAATTATTTTTATAGCTTCTTTGTCAGGGAATGCTACGTTGTTTAAGAATCGAAAATTGTATGTTGAGTCTAGGCAGTGAAGTTTGATGTCTGATATTGCTAGTGCTTTCATGAAGGCAGGCTGATCACTCCACATGGTGGTTTTATTTTCTAGAAAAGAGCTATGCCAGTTGCTAATGAATCGATTCGTTCTTGGTCTACTGTTAAACCCGACAACACCTGTGTTATATGGGAAGTAGCCAACGAGACACTTTTCATTTATTTGTATTTCTTCTTTGTCATAATAGTCTTTGCAGACTAAAAGATCAAAGTGATCTAAAAGGTCAAAAGTGGAAGAAATGTCTTCGCAAAAGTAGGTGTCCGAATCTACGAAAAAAGTGTTTTCATACGGGCTTAGAGAGAATCCTCTTATCTTGTATAAGAGTCCGTCTTTCCAATCCTTTGTTTCTAGGTCTATTTTTTCAATAATTACATTTGTGAAAACGTCTGATTTATATTCTGTGTCAGTGACCAAGGAAATATGAGCGTTGGGTATCACTTTTAGTAGAGATAGTGCAGATTGCTCAGCCTCATCGATATATTTTTTGCCCGTTGCTATGTATAAAAAACCGTTCATTTTAGAATTTTATTTATTAGTGCGTCATGTTGTAATCGTATGAGGATACCTTTTACATATGGCAGGTTGGTCTGTCTAAGAACATTTAGTACAAAGAAGTAACCTTGAACCAAGTTAAACAATGTATTGGAGGGAAGTATGTTTTCAAACAGCCGTATGTAATTAGTTAATGTGTGTTTTTTCATTTGACCAGTTACAATTGAATCTTCAATACCTTGAAAAATTTCAAGTGCTAAAATTTTCTTCATCCAAGGTATGTTCTCTTTGTTGAGGACTTCTGTCAAAGCCAGTGCAATATTTCTTTTTGCTTCAAGTTTGGTAAAGCTGTACCTATGATTTGATATTCTGTTTGTGTCATTATTGTCGATTCTGATAAGACAGTCTAGGTACTGTGTAGAGTACACTTTGAAGGATTGATCAATTGCACGAATATGTAAATCAATATCTTGCCATATGGGAATAGACTCATTCCAGAGTAACTTTAAAAATGAAGCTTTACGCCAAATAACCGCTGGAGTATTCCATTTAGGAGTTCGAGGACAAGGAAGCATAAACTCCTCTAAGGTTATCTTGTCGGAGATGGGAAGTGTTTTTTTTTGTACCCTTGGTGAAGTGTCGTTTTGTTTCAATACGCCAACGGCACTTATCCAGAGGTCAAATTTACTATTTGCATCAATACAGTTTGCCCTTATTTTAATCATGTCTGAAAGCATGATGTCATCGGAATCAAAAAAAATCAAGTATTCTCCTTTGGATTTCGTCGCTCCTATATTTCGACAAGTAGGTGCTCCTTTTGGCTCTCGATGACGGTCAAACAGTTTGAACCGCTTGTCTTTTTTTATGAACTGTTGAACGACACCCTTGGTGTTATCAGTTGATCCATCATCCACGATGATACACTCCCAGTTTGGATAGGTCTGACTCAGTACAGACTGCAGTGTTTCTGCTATGAGTGCCTCCCGGTTATAGGAAGGGATGATGACTGATACTAATGGGTTATTTGATTCCATACCATTTGTTCATTTTTTTGAGACACCACTTGTTATGATGAGCTTCTTCTTCTAGGGTTAAGTTTTGTTGTATAGGGTACGCTGCAATATTTGTTGTTTTTGGTTTTAGTCTAATGTCATTCGCATCTAAAAACGTTAGTATATCCAAAACATTTGTGTTGAATGACTCTAGTTTAATGGAGATGCTCTCATTTGAGATGGTTTCTAGTTGTTGTTCAATTAAACTATTCCAGTATTCCCAATACCAGCAATTGCGCTCAAATGGAGACATTTTTTTCCAGATTTCTATGTCTATCCGAGGGTCGCATATACCACCATTTATTCTGTTTTCGCGGTAAATAGGTAAAGCAAACAAAGATGGGACAGAAAGTTTTTCCCTAAATGGGTATTCAAATTCTCTATCATCAAACCATCCACGTCCATAGGCAGACATGATAAATTTTTTGGACTCTCTTATAGACCAAATAAACTTGGCTTTTGGGAAAATCTCAGCATAGATTTCTACTAGGTTAGAAATTTTTTGATCCGATTCACCATAAATTTTGGTATAGATATTAGACGAGGATTTATATAGTGCAATGATTCTACTTTTAACTTCGTCTTTGCTGATTAATTTATGCGCATAATCAGTGGAAAGTTTTATCAATTCGCCTTTTGGTTCATGGGCGCAAGTGATGTCTGGATGCTCATTGAGCGTTTTTGCTATTGCTTCACTCCCAGACCTTCCAGTACCTACTATAAAGAAGAGGTTGTCTTCCATCTCCATAACTGTACGGCCAGACTGATTGTATAAATCTCCATTTATACCCCCGTATTTTTTTTTGTTTTCAAGATTAGAATATAGAGTCTCATTTCTTGATTTTAGTATTCGTTCTGGAGGATTCCCAATAATAGAGAGTCGTGGAACGTCACGTGTGACAACAGTGCCTAACCCAATGATAGCGCCTTCCCCAATTGTAACACCTGGTATAATACAGACATTCATGCCTATCCAGACATTTTTTTCGATGTGGACAGGTTTATACACCCTTTTATTATCGTAAGGAAGAGCTTCTCCTTCATATTGATGGTTGCTAGAATAGAGCACGAAATTTCTGCTGATATGTGTATTGTCTCCAATGATAACTCCACCATCTGAATGTATATAGGCATTATTGCCAATATGGACATTTGACCCTAAAGTGATTAGTCGGGGGTGTGTAATTGTAATACTTCCGTTAAATCTAATACCCTTGCCTTTTGTGAGGATTTTAGAAAGAAGAATTTCATTCTTAGTTGCTATTTGTTCTTTTTCTGCGTGCTGAATTACTTCTAATAAAATAAATCGTAGTTTGAATAGAATTTTAGATAAAAGGGTTCTTGTTTTTTGTTTCATAAGTTAGATAACAAGATTAAGTAGGCTACTCCTAAAAATAGTGACTTTTTTGTGAGTAGGTAGTATTATGGTTTTTTTGTCAGGGTTTCTGCTTATGGTGTTAAATGATTCGGTCTTTTAATACATAAAACCAAAAACAGCCCATAAAAAGGCATTACAGGGATTTTGTATCTCATTAAAGTGCCAAAATTAAAAGTACTTACGCCTACGGCAAAGGCAAACATAAGGGCAAAACTAAGACAGAAAAGGATAATGGGGGTGTTTAGCTTCTTTATTATTATACTCCATTTTTGAGTGGAGAACAGCCGAATGGTCAGGATTAGAAAACCTAAACTCTCCATGGCTGATAATAACATGAGTGGGTTTTTTACTTCCCATGGCCAGGGACGAAATAGCGTCACGATGACGCCTTGAGGGGCGAGTTTGATGAGGCTGCCTATGCTGCCATCTAGTTCTCCGAGGGTGTAACCAGAGTTGTCTCCCTGACGAGCGCCCCAGCCATAGCGGATGTCATAGGCCGTGATCATGGCAGTTTCTCCGATTTTGTCGAGCGCGTAGCGAGAGTCATCCTCACTGATTTTTTGCATGGCAAAGTAGCCACCTCCTATAAACACCGTGATGAGTACAGGAGCGATCATCAGCTTCACCACAAAACTACGCACCTTGGAGATGTACTGGAGATAGAGGAAGATCGATACGCCGACCAAAAAGCAGAGGAGAATATAGATTTTGATAGAATAGATGACCCATCCCATGAGCAGAAACAACAAGATATTGCTCAAGGATAGCCGGTTGAAGATGCTAATCCTAAGTACGATGTAAGTCATCCAGCAGAGTGCTGCGAGGGTAATGCTGTCTTTGAGGATACCCGAACCCCAGAAAACGACAGAGGGGATAAATAAAGTAGCATACGCTAGTTGTTTCGTTTGTGCTGGAGAGAGTTTTTGGAATAGGCTAAATAAGACCCAATGTCCACTAAAAGCAAAAGCAGCAAAGAAGAGAGCTGTTGCGCTGTAGGTCTGGAACGTAAACAGGTCAATGACAGCAGTCATACGAATGATAAACATAGAGGCAGCATCTCTAAACATCCACATTTTACTGGTGTAAGGGTAAGTTTTGCCATTGTAGTCTCCTGCTTTTTGGAACAATAGGTCAAGCCCAACGGCAGGATCATCCATGAATGCCTGCCAGATCCAGCGACTGCCATGGCTGTGGTAGGTAAAGGTGTCCCCGCCACCATAGTAGAACTGATAGATCATGCCGAGTGCTATGGCACCTACAAATTTGATGGCTAACCCCGGAATGAAATAGGGACTGGTCTGTGCGTTGGTTGCATAGGGACGAATGACGTAGGCACCTATGAGGAATAGGATGAGGTATAGGGGCGTTATGAAAAAATCCTGAAACGTCAAGGTTTGGCTATCTTACTAGGGTGTTTTTGTTTGTTTTCTGAGGGTCGAAGTTACTTTGATTTCTGAGGATTTGGAAGTGTTTGTTTCATGGCAAACGCATTTAAACCAGATCCCTTTAATTAAGTTGGTCATTATTGAGGAAATCAGTAAGTAGGTTAAAACCCTGCTCGTCGCTCCCTTCATCCGCCATTCTCTGAAGCGACGGAGGAGCTATCAGGGAATCCCCCGGCGGTAAGCACTGTGCTGCCCTTGCATCCTGTCAGGCGAGAGGTTAAATACCTTTGCCATTGGGTTTGTTCCTCTGGGATAGTGTTTTGATGGAAACCGTGTCGGATGAAAAGATATCCGCGACCACAGCTTTCAAACTATTGTTTTAATTTTGACCTCTTTTATCAATGCCATTTAGTTAAGCTTGAAGAGACCAAATATAGCCACCCGTGATCGTGTTCTCACGATCATACAGATGGGATTTGTGGAGACACGAACCTAGGCAGATTAAAAATGGCTTAACTAAACGGCATTAAATCCCAAACCACTACTAACCCTTACACCATGCATATTCCTTTTTTTGATCTGACTCGACAAAATACCGCACTAGCAGACGAGCTCAATGTAGCGATACAAGAAGTCATCCAGTCAGGACGCTTCTTGCACGGGGACAAGGTCAGCGCTTTGGAGCAAGATTGGGGAGCGTTGAATGCTCAGACTCACGGGATAGCAGTCGGTAATGGAACGGATGCACTAACGGTGGCATTGATGGCACTGGGTGTGACCGCTGGTGACGAAGTGGTGATCCCTGCCATGTCGTGGGTCTCGACGGCTAGCTGTGTGACTCGATTGGGCGCTAAGCCTGTTTTTGTGGATGTGGATAGCGATTATCTGATGAATTTGGAAAAGGTAGAAGCCAAAATAACTGCAGGTACCAAAGCTGTGGTGCCAGTGCATCTCTATGGGCAGATGGTAGATATGGTTGCCCTGAGTCAGTTGTGTAAAGATAGGGGGGTGGCGATCGTGGAGGATGCTGCACAGGCACATGGTGCACTGCAACAGCAGGAAGCTCCAGGTACTTTTTCGGATGCGGTGGTTTATAGTTTCTATCCCACGAAGAATTTAGGTGCATTAGGAGATGCAGGGATGATCTTGACCCGTGACGCTAAACTGGCGGAGGGTTGTAGACGGGTAGCGAATCAAGGAGGTCTTCAGCGTCACGAGCATACGGTGGCGGGGATGACTAGCCGAATGGATGAACTGCAAGCCGCGATTCTCTTAGCGAAAATGCCTCATCTTAAGCATTGGAATCAGCGGAGAAGAGCCATAGCTGCTACATACAGTCACCAGTTGAGTACTCTAGGTGGACTGGCTCTGCCGCATGAGCGCGTAGGTAACTACCACGTCTATCATCAGTATGTGATCCGGTGTAAAAAACGTGATGCTTTGGCTGACTATCTACGGGAGCAGGGTGTAGAGACCGATATTCACTATCCCGTGGCACTGCCTTTTTTGCCTGTTTTTCAAGCGTGTAATTACAGCGCTGATGACTTTTCCGTGGCGCATCGATGGAGTCAAGAGATTTTGTCTCTCCCTATCTTTCCTGAACTGGAAAACGAGGAGGTCGATTATATTTGCACGAAAATCAAAGCGTTTTTTGCTAGAAACTGAGACCGTAATAAATCGTGCAGGTCTATTATACCATCCCGCAGATAGGCCTGGCTTGAAGACAAAGTGTGGAGGATGCATTTCAGACAATATTTTAATGAAAGTTGAAATTGAACTCAGGGTTTTGCTTTGAAAAAAGAGGGATGAAATTTTTTAATAGCCTTTATTCTGAATTGGAAGTGCTAAATGTTTAAAAAAGTATGCCAAAGAGTTTAGTGACCGGAGGAGCCGGGTTTATTGGGAGTCATGTGAGCGAGCAGCTGATAGATATGGGGCATGAGGTCGTGGTATTGGATGACTTGAGTGGTGGTTTCGTGGCGAATGTCCCTAGGCAGGCGACCTTTGTGCAGGGGTCTATTTTGGATCACGTCTTGTTGGCGGACCTTTTTGATACATATCACTTTGACTATGTCTATCATTTGGCGGCTTATGCTGCGGAGGGACTGAGTCATTTCATCAAGCGATTCAATTACCAAAACAACTTGACAGGCAGTGTCAATCTCCTCAACGAGTCCATCAAACATGAGGTCAAGTGCTTCGTCTTCGCTTCTTCGATAGCGGTTTATGGCACACAGCCTACTCCAATGACTGAGGAGTTGGTGCCTAGTCCCGAGGATCCTTATGGGATAGCCAAATATGCCTTTGAGATGGAACTGAAGGTGTCGAAGGAGATGTTTGGGCAGGACTATGTGATCTTTCGTCCGCACAATGTATATGGCGAACGCCAGAATCTAGGCGATCCCTACCGCAATGTCCTCGGAATCTTTATGAAGCAAATCATGGAGAGGAAGCCACTGACGATCTATGGAGATGGCAGCCAGACACGTGCTTTTAGTCATGTGGATGATGTTGCTCCCGTGATTGCCGAGGCAGCACATCGTACCAATATGTATGGGGAGGTATTCAATATCGGGGCAGATGAGACCTGTACCGTACTAGAGTTGGCAGAGAAGATACAGGCTGCTTTCGGGTCGTCAGAGGAGATTCGGTTCTTAGAGGCACGAAAGGAGGTCAAACATGCCCACTGTAGCCATGACAAATTGGCTCGCTACTATCAACTGCCAACAGCTACGCCTCTCGCGGAGGGGATCGCCGCTATGGCACAATGGGCAAAAAAAGAAGGTGTGAAATCTAGCCAAAAGTTTGATGAGATCGAAATATATAAGAATTTGCCTCCCAACTGGATCAAAGACCCTTCATGACCAAAAAAGTCCTTTTCATTACACCCTACCCGCAAGACACGGCTGGATCGCAGCGTTTTCGCTTTGAGCAGTACATTCCTTTCTTGGAAGCAAAAGGTGTGCAGGTAGATCGTCAGAGTTTTATCGATGACAAGACCTGGGCTGTGTTATATCTACCCGGTCACGGACTCCAAAAGATACTAGGAATCGTCAAGGGCTTTGTTAGACGAAAGTGGATGTTGCTCAAGGCGAGTCGCTATGATTTTATTTTTATCCACAGAGAAGCCGCTCCTTTGGGACCTCCCGTGTTCGAATGGGTACTAGCAAGGGTGCTGAAGAAGAAGGTGATTTACGATTTTGATGATGCGATCTGGAAGGAAAATACCACTGATGCCAATGGCCTCATTGCTAGGCTCAAGTGGGCTAGTAAAGTTGCTACAATCTGTCGATGGAGCCACCGTGTGAGTGCGGGTAACGAGTTCCTCGCTAGCTATGCCCGCCAGTACAGTGATAGAGTAGTCGTGAACCCGACGACACTGGATACGGGGCGTCGGCATGTACCCGCTCCGCAAAAGTCTACTGACAGACCTGTGATCGGTTGGACAGGGACGCATTCGACACTCAAGTATCTGGAGCTTATCGCCCCGGTCATCAATAGCCTAAGGCAAGAAATCGCCTTTGACTTTGTTGTGATAGCGGATCAAAAGCCAGTCTCTGAGATTGAGGACTTTATTTTCCTCCCATGGAATGACCAGACGGAAATCCAAGACCTCAACCGCATCGATATAGGTGTGATGCCGCTAGAGGTCGATGAGTGGGCCAAGGGCAAGTGCGGGTTCAAAGCACTGCAGTTTATGTCGCTCGAAAAGGCTGTGTTGGTAACTCCCGTGGGTGTCAATGCAGAGATCGTGGCACACGGCATTTCTGGCTATCATTGTGAAACATTGGCAGACTGGGAGATATATTTACGAGACTTGCTACTCAATGAGTCAATACGCCGAGACATGGGCGTTCAGGGTAGAAAGACCGTCGTAGAGCAGTTCTCTGTAGCATCCAATACCGCTAATTTCCTGTCTTTGTTTGATGTTTAGTCCCACTGTCACCGTCACCGTCATTCCCCGACTTGATCGGGGTATCTCCTTCGTCTAGCAGGTTGTATGAGTTGCGCAGCACTTACCGCTGGAGATTCCCTGATAGCTCCTGCGTCGCTTCAGAGAATGAAGGTTGGTAGGACATTTGTTTTGTCTAGGTTCTAGAGTCTAAAATCTAGGATCTAAAATCAATAAGGTTACATCTCTTTAAGATACCGCTTGGCGAGCTTGTTGGAGCGGTCACCTCGGTCGGATAGCTTTTTGACTCGCTTAAAATAGTCTTTGGCCTCATCCTCATTGCCTTCTTTCATGGCGATTTCGCCTAGGTTGAGGACGGAGTAGATGTAATAGCCCATTTCTTGCGCACCGATTTCATCACCATATTTTATACTCAGTTCAAAATACTTTTTGGCAGTCTCATAATCGCCTTTGGCACTATATACTTCTCCGAGAAAGAAAGCAGCATAGCGACCGCTATTGGCTTCATAGCCTAGATATGCACTGTCGATTTTGTGGAGGATGTCGTGGGCTACTTGTTGGCATCTACGGTACTGACCGTTGGAGTACAGGATGCGGGCGTAGTAGCGCTCAAAGTAGGCATTGTTGGGATAGGTTTTGTGTAGATAGTCTGCGGTGAACAGAGCTGCTTGCTGATCCTTTAGCTCGTTGGCTTGGATACGCATGAGGAAGTACTGTGCCTCGGTGCGTGTGTAGAAGGCGTTGTTTGCTGCGTCTTTGAGCTGCTGTATGCCTAGTTTTTTGTCTCCATCTTCGAAGAACATAATGATGGGCTTCAGCATGGGGTAGTTCTCGGGAATCCACTCGATGTAGTAGTTGTATAGGCCGTCACCGAATAGGATTTCGGGACTGAATTCTTCTTTGCCACGGCACTCTTCGAGGTAGCCCATGGCACTACTGGCTGCTGATGCTGCTTTGCCCCAGTCTTTGCGCTCAGCATAGAGTCGCCCCTTGAAGGCATAGGCGGCTGCCAGGATAAACGACCCTTCGATGATACTACCTCGCTCATAGATTTGCTCTGCCTTGACGATGGCGCTATCCATGTGAAACAGGAATTCTTCGTCATATTGTTCGTTGAGGACGTTGGGCATGATGCGCCACCACTGACTGAGGCCGAGTAGAAAATCCGGGAGTGGATGCCAAGGGTACTTGCTTTTGATCCAGCGAAACTGACTATCGGCGCGTTTGAAATCAAAATTGTACATCGAGTTGATCCCTTCGGTAGACTCGATCTGTACGTTCATATCGGTGAGCAGTGCGGGTAGACTATCCGCAACCTGTGATTTTCCCGCTAGGGAAACCAATAGCATAGTAAGTGTAAGGATGATGTTTCTCATAGATTGAAGCAATCATTCCAAAAATAGTACCGATTTTCTGATTGACGATAGCTTTTGGCTAATAGTGGAGGGGGAGAGAAGAGAATTCTATGTTTTGATTCCTTAAAAACTGACAGGTTTTCCATTTTTCGTCATACCCCGCTCTTCTCCCATCCGTCATGCCCGGCCCTTCTCCCATCCGTCATGCCCCGCCCTTTCCCCCCTTCGTCATACCCCGCTCTCCCCCCCCCTTTCGTCATACCCCGACGTGAGATCGGGGTATCCCCCTCGTCTGGCAGGATGTAGGGCTGGCTAGTGTAGTGCATACCGTGAGTCATTCGCTGATAGCTCCTCCGTCGCTTCAGCGAATGACGGGTTGGTAAGGTATACCCAAACTTTAAACCACTCCATTCTACTTTGATGGCCTGATGCGCTAACTTTGCGGTTCATCTAAGAGGGATACTTTGAAAACAAAAGGCAGAAGAAAAGAAAAGGTCAATATCGTGACGCTCGGTTGCGCGAAAAATATCGTGGATTCGGAAGTGATTTTGACGCAGTTGAAGGGCAATGATATCGATGCGGTGCATGAGTCGAAGAAGAATGATGCGACGACTGTGATCATCAATACCTGCGGGTTCATCGAGAATGCCAAGCAAGAGTCTATCGAGACGATCCTCAATTTTGTGGATGCAAAGGAGCAGGGGCATATCGAGAAGGTCTTCGTGACGGGTTGCCTCTCGCACCGCTACAAGGACGACCTGCGCAAAGAGATCCCTAATGTAGATGAGTATTTTGGGACGACGGATCTCAAGGGGCTGCTGGCCAAGTTCAAGGCGGACTATAAGCACGAGCTGCTGGGCGAGCGTATTTCGACCTCTGATACGCACTATGCGCACCTCAAAATCGCCGAAGGATGTGATAGACCGTGCTCGTTTTGTGCCATCCCTATCATGCGTGGCAAACACGTCTCACGACCGATGGAGGAACTGGTCGTGGAGGCCAAAAATCTCGTGAGTAAAGGCGCAAAGGAAATTTTGTTGATTGCACAAGATTCGACCTATTACGGTTTGGATCTGTATAAGAAAAGAAATCTGGCAGAACTGATGGAGCGACTCTCTGATGTCGAGGGACTGGAGTGGATACGTCTGCATTATGCCTTCCCTACGGGGTTTCCGATGGATGTACTCGATGTGATGAAGGCCAAGCCTAACATCTGCAACTACCTCGATATCCCACTACAGCATGGTTCGACTAAGATTCTGAAACTGATGCGTCGTGGTACGGATAGAGAAAAGACACAAAAACTGCTAGACGATGTCCGTAGCAAGATTCCAGATATTGCGATTCGTACGACACTGATCGCGGGACACCCGGGTGAGACCGAGGAGGATTTCGAAGAGATGATGCGCTTCGTCGAGAGGAGTCAGTTTGACCGTCTTGGGGTGTTTGCTTACTCGCACGAGGAGGACACACACTCAGGTACGATGAATGACGATGTGCCTGAGGAGGTCAAAAACGAGCGTGTAGACATGCTGATGGAGCTCCAAGAAGGAATCTCTCTAGAGAAGAATCTCAAGAAAATCGGACAAGTTCACAAGACACTGATCGACCGAAAGGATGGGGACTACTTCATCGGGCGTACCCAGTACGACTCTCCAGATGTGGACAATGAAGTCCTCGTGCAGGCAGACGAAAACTATCTACGCATTGGTGACTTTGTGGATGTGGAGATCACAGATGCAGAGCCATTCGATCTATACGGTAGACCTTTGTTTAAGAAATAGTAGCGTTGTAGTTGTTTCAGGCTATTTGCTGCGAGCCACCGTATCGGTGCGAAAGCTTCCCGCAGATTGCTGGGACTCATCGCATGGGCGCGATGGCTTCCTGCAGGTTGCAGTGACTCATCGCATGGGTGCGACGGCTTCCTGCAGGTTGCAGCGGCTCATCGCATGGGTGCGAAAGCTTCCTGCAAGTTGCAGCGGCTCATCGCATCAGTTTTATCATACGTTTTTTGGCGAGAGGCTGTCCTTTTCTTGTCGGCTGCCTCATTTTCTTCTGGCCGAGGTTTAGTTGATAGAGGGGAGCGTGTTTTTACAGTGGGCTTTGACGACTGCTAGTCCTTTTTCGAAGGTGGTGCCGTTGTTAGGGATGACGATGTCCGAGGTGTCCCGATGGGGCAGGATATACTTTTCGTAGGCAGGCATCACGTGATATTCGAATCGGTAGAGCACATCATCCATGTCGTAGTTGCGTTCGATAGCATCTCGTTTGATCCGGCGCTTGATCATCAAATGTGCCTTGGCTTCTACGAAGATGCGTAGGTCTAGCTGATCAGTGATTTCTTTTTGATGGAAAATGAAAATCCCCTCTACCAAGATGATCGGCGCAGGTTTGGTGATGATCTCTTTTGGGATGATGTTAGGATTGTTGAAAGTGTACTCTGGTTTGGAGATGGTTTCGCCGTTTCTGAGCTTTTCCAAATCTTTGGCAAACGCGATCAGGTCAATCGAGCTAGGGATATCAAAATTTTCCACGCCATTCTCGTCGATGAACTGTTCTTCATAGGGACGGTAATAGTTGTCTAATGACAGGACACTTATTTGCTCATCGCTAAATGAGTTTCTAAGGTCGCAGAGGAACTTGGTCTTGCCAGATGCACTGCCGCCGCAGATGCCGATAATGTATGGGGTGTTGTTTGAAATCTTCAAATCACAAGAGATTTTGATTTTGAAATCGCAAAATTAACTTTCTAATCCGAGAATGCTATCCCAGTTCACTATATTAACTCCTTCTTAGTCTTTATATTTAATCAAAATATCTAAAAACCGTATTATGAGCGCAGAACACCAAGGTCAAGTAGAAAAAATTTTAAAGGAACTGGGAAAAAGAATCGATGATTTGATCGTAGAGGCTAGAGGAGCCAAAGATGAGATCCGAGATGAGGTGGAAGATAAAATTCGCGACCTGAAGAGTAAAAAGGAGAACTTAGAGACAGAGTATTCGGAGTTTAAAGAAAAGAACGAAGGCAAGTGGGTGGAGATCAAAAACCATCTTTCTAGTGCTGCAGACGAAATCAAGTTGGCTGCAGAGGCTGCCTTCAAGAAAAAAGGATAAATCTACCCTCTATATAGTCAGGAGTACACGTTGTGCTGTTCGGAACTTAGCATACATTTGCCTCCCCAACGAGCCTTCGTTGGGGTCATATCACAGTTCTAAAAAGTAAGCTATGCCTCCAATTGCCGTATCCGTAGAGAAATTAACCCGGAGTTTTAACGAAAAGCAACTATTCGAAGAGATCACTTTCGGAATAGACCAAGGTCAGAAAGTGGCGCTCGTAGGTGTCAATGGCTGTGGTAAATCCACGTTGCTCAATATCATCGCGGGCAAGGATCAGCAAGACGAAGGCCGCGTTTCATTCCAAAAGGATATCAAAGTATCCTATCTTGCTCAGTCGCCCGACTTGAGCGGTTTTGAGACTGTATTGGATTCTATTTTTGATCCCACACATCCTGAATCCAGACTGCTGGGAGAATACTGGGATCTGGTAGAGAAAGAAGACCCTACGATGGATGATCAGCTACGGGTGCAAGATCTCGTCTCAGCGATAGATGAGAGGAATGCGTGGGACTATGAGTATAAGCTCAAAGAGATTTTAGGCAAACTAGGAATCAATGACCTCAACCAGACCATCTCCAGTATGTCTGGAGGACAGCAAAAGCGTATCGCACTAGCAAAGGCACTGCTCGACGAGCCTGAGTTTCTCATCCTAGATGAGCCAACTAACCACCTCGATCTAGATATCATCGAATGGCTCGAAGAGTACCTCGCTTCGCAAAATCTATCAATCCTGATGGTGACGCACGACAGGTACTTTCTCGATCGTGTCTGCAATGAGATCATCGAAATCGACCGTGGACAGATATTCAAGTATAAAGGGAACTATGCCTACTACCTAGAGAAAAAATCCGAACAGGAAGAAATCCAGCATGCTGAGAAAGCAAAGGCTAAGAACCTCCTGAGCAAAGAGCTGGATTGGATGAGGCGACAACCTAAGGCAAGGGGGACGAAAGCGAAGTATCGCGTGGATGCATTCTACGAAACGGAGAAGAAGGCAAAAGTCGATTTGAGTAAGGCTAATATGGAGATCAAATTGGCTGGACGTAGACAGGGCAAGAAGATTCTGGAGCTAAAGAATATCTCAAAGTCATGGGGAGGAGAAGCGATCTTTACTAAGTTTTCGCATGTGTTTGCCCGTGGAGAAAAAATAGGGGTCGTTGGTCAGAATGGTACTGGAAAATCTACATTCCTAAACGTACTTACTGGTGAAATAGCGCCAGACACTGGAGAGATTGATCAGGGGCTTAATACCGCTTTTGGGTACTATCATCAGCATACCATAGAAGAAGACCCTGGCAAAAAGGTCATCGATGTGATCTCTGAGATCGCCGATGCGATAGAACTAGATGACGGGAGTCAGATCACCGCTTCTCAGCTACTCAATCAATTTTTGTTTCCTCCTAAAACGCAATACTCGCAGGTGTCGAAGCTGAGTGGGGGGGAGAAGCGCCGCCTACAGTTGCTAAAGGTACTGATGGCCAATCCTAACTTCTTGATCCTCGATGAGCCTACCAATGATCTGGATATTGTCACGCTCAACGTACTGGAGGATTATTTGGATAACTTCCCTGGCTGTCTGTTGGTGGTGTCGCATGATCGCTATTTCATGGATAGGTTAGTGGATCATTTGTTTGTGTTTGATCAGACGGATGAGATTCAGGACTATCCGGGCAACTATACGGACTTTAGGGAGATTCAGGATGAGAAAAAATCAGGGAAATCGGCCAAGAAAGTGCCGTCGATTACTCCATCACCTGAACCTGCTAACACGCAAAAGCAAGAAGGTAAGCGGAAGTTGACCTATAGCGAAAAAGAGGAGTTTGGCCTGCTGGAGAAGGATATCGCCAAGCTAAATGCTAGAAAGGCTGAGCTGGAAGAACTCTTGAACTCTGGAGAGTCCGATCATGTGATCTTAACTGAGTGGTCTTCGGAGATTCAGACGATCAATGATACGGTCGACGAAAAGGAGATGCGCTGGCTAGAGCTATCCGAAATCGCAGGTTGATCAAAGCGGACACTTTTAGAGGGGGGAGTGTACATTATTGGACATGTTGTTAAAGTGGTTTTTGCGTAACTGTTAGGTTATCAGTGTTTTATGTGTTTTGGCATAACCTTTGTCAATTTAGTATCAAGGTCAAAACTCAAAATAAATAAACACTGAGACCATGATAACCAAACTTAACATCCGTAAAAACCGAGTCCTGTTGATCCTGCTAGGCATCCTAGCAGCAGTAGTGATCGGATACAATGCGACAGGGACAGGTTTGGAGGAGTATAGTTCAGGTAAGTTAGTGCCGCCTTCTCGTTCGTTAAGTAGCAGTTCGAATTTAGCCAGTCATATCATGGGCTACTCAGCCAATTCATTATTAACTTTAAAAACACTTACAAAATGACACGTATTTTGAAAAAATCAAGCGATAGAGTATTAGGAGGCGTATTAGGTGGAGTAGCAGACTACTTAGGATGGGATCATACCTTGGTCAGATTAGCATATGTTTTACTTTCTATCATGTCCATAGGGTTTCCTGGGGTGATAGTATATCTAGTGCTTTGGTTCATCATGCCGGATTAATTGGGTCTCGTCCATACTGTCCGCTTTTAGCGTCATGTTGATCGGAAGGATGCTCATTTCCGAAAGGAAACTCCGCTTTTTCCCTTTCGTATGCCTTGATAGCAAACATTTTGAACCAACACCTTTTTTATGAGATCCTAATTTCTTCGAGTGGGCGGAGCAGTACGTAGGTTATTACCTCTGTTTCTAGTCTAAGGTATCCAATGTCATATTGAGCTGGGTCAGTGAGTGGAGAACACAAACTGAGGAGAGGTTGGATATGACATTTTTCGTTTAGGAGTGTTATCTCGCAATCTTGAAAATCCATGAAGAGTCCGCTGATCGGAAATTGCATTTTGTAGAATGCTTCTTTCATAGAGAATATTAGCGTGCTTAAAAAATCAACTTCGGGCATAGCTGTACGCTTGAGTAAATCAATTTCATTATTGGTATAAAGTATTGCCCACATGTCTGGGGAGATACGTCCTATGGTTTCTATGTCTAGGCCAATACCACCTATCGTTTTGGTAGACGAAGCTATGGCACCTGATAGCTTTGTTGAGTGACTGATAGAGCCTGTGACTGCTTTGGGCCAGATAGGAACTCCCTCTTTTGTTTTTAGTATTGGTTTTCGGGTGTCTAAACGGTCTAGACACTGATGTGCACAATACCTACCGCTACAAAATTCCTGAAGTCTTTTGGGGTCATAGTCTTGAGTAATATGTTTTTCTGATTCGAATAGTACATCTGTTGTATGTGATAAATCAGAAAATGAGGAATGTACACCTTCTGGTAGAGAGAGGTTGATCATGAAAAAGATAGCTGGTAAAAAGGGCTCTGTTCTAATGTATTATTAGAAAGAGCCCTAGGACAGATTAATGTGATTGAAAACTTCCTTCTCTCCTGTCATAGAGGGAAGGAAGTGGTTTACAGTATAGCCTGCACGGTTTCGGATGAAATGTGCAGGCTTCTTTTTGTTACTCTTGCAATGAAAGACTCAAGTCCTGCGTGATTTGCTGGCGAATGAAGTCTTTGTTTCGACTCACAAACCAGTGATCACCATGTACGAGCTCTTGTCTAAACTCAGATGCCGTATGCTCCTCCCAAGGAGCCATCTCCTCAGGCAAGGTGACTTCATCTTCAATCGCTGAGAAAACAGTGATCGGACAGTTGAACTTCGCATCATCGGCATAGTCATAGTCCACGAGTAGAGCCATGTCAAGCCTCAAAATCGGAAGGATCTTTTTGACATAGTCTAAATCATCGATGTAGGTCATCAGTCCTATCAGTTTTTGCTCCGAGTTAGCGGAGATGGCTGATTGTTTTAGGACATCACGATTTTTCCAAGTGGTGGTCATCTGTGGTGCCATGGTCGCTGAACTAAAGAAGTGCAGCGGCTCTTTGCCATGCTTGTTGCGCAGTGCACGAGTCAACTCGAAGGCTACTATTCCTCCAAAACTGTGTCCGTAGATTACAAACGATCCATCCAGCAGGGGTAGCATAGCTGTCTCTATATCTAACAGTAGCTGACTAAAGTCAGAATAGATCGGTTCGTCTTTTCTGTTTTCGCGCCCTGGTAGTTGTACTGCGTAGACATCAGTGCCTTCTGGTGCCTCGTAGAGGAAGTCGTTGAACATCGATGCGCCAGCTCCCATGGAGTGAAACATGAAGAGTTTGGTTTTGCCAAGGGACTCATTGTCATCAGACTTTTTGTGCACGAACCACTCGTTGATCACTTCAATATCGCTTTCTGAAGTGATACCCGACTCATCTTGTTCTACTTCGCTAGTAGCTGTTTTGATACTCTCCAAAATATGAGCGGATATTTCTACGATACTAGGCCCTTTGGATAGCTTCATGAGCGGATAGTTGAACTCTAGTTTTTGTAGAATCCAGTTTCTCAGTTGATTCATCATGAGAGAGTCTAGACCGATAGCTGATACAGATTTGCTTTCGTCCAGCTTGTCAGGAGTCGTGCCGAGTATTCTAGCAAGTGCTTCTTTGAGGTGCCCAGTGAGCAGTGTGATTCCTTCTCCGTTGGCTTGGATGAGCTTGTCACGCAAGCTGTCATTGCCGGCTTTGGCCGAACCTACTTTCAACGTGTCGTCTGAAAGGAGATCCTTAAATTTGGCATCATTTCTCAAGTGACTGAAAAACTCTCTGAATCTCAACCAATCGATATTGGCGGCCATTCGTACGATATCACCTTCGAGTAATATCCGTTCGATTTTGCTAGTGACCTGATTCATGGTTAGTGGTAGCCAGCCTTGATTCTCCAATACGTTGAGGACGTTTCCACCTTCTTTGGACATCCCTGCATACTGACCGAGTACTCCTAGGTTGACGCTTTGCGCGTGCAGGCCTAATGATTTTCGGTAGTTGACTAATTTGTCTAAGAAGTTGTTGGCAGACGAATAGTTGGCTTGTCCCGGTAGACCAAATACCGCAGAGATGGACGACAATGACAAGAAGAAGTCCAATTGCATTTTTGTCGTAGCGAGATGGAGGTTCCAAGCTCCCATAGCTTTGGGGGTAAATACCCTGTCGAATATCTCTTGATCCATTCGCTGAATCGTCGAATCCTGTAGTACTGCAGCACCATGTATGATACCGGCTAGTGGTGCGGTTTGGTTCACTCTTGAGACCATATCATTTACTTGGTTGGTAGATGATAGATTTACATTTTCGATCATGATATTAATCCCATCTCCTCTGAGCTTTTCTATCCAGCTGTGATCATATTCGGATTTTGGTCCACTTCGACTCACTAGCGCGAGATGCCTAGCGCCTTTGTTGGCTAACCATTTAGCCAACTCTAGCCCAAAGCCACTTGCACCCCCAGTGATCAAATAACTGTGGTCAGCGGATAAGGTCAGTGTTTCGGCGGGCAAGGCATTGACATGCTCTCCGTCCATAGAGACGATGACTTTGCCGATGTGTTTGCCTTTGGCTATGAAGTCAATGGCTTCACCGATTTCGTTGATCGAAAACTGCTTGTATGGATGTGGCTTCAGTACTTTGTCTTCGAACAGTCGAATGACATCCCCGAATAGTTTACTCGCCTTTTTAGGCTTTTGTCCCATGAGGCGATCGATATCCACTGCGAAGTAACTGAGGTTGTCACCAAATCTTTTGAGATGCAAACTCATGTCGTTGTAGATGTCCGTTTTGCCGATCTCTACAAATCGTCCAAATGGACGTAGGCATTTGATACTTTGTATGATGGCTTTCCCACTGAGTGAGTTCAGTACCAGATCGACTCCTTCTCCGTGGGTGTCTTGCATGATCTCATCGTGAAATGCCGTGCTACGACTGTTGTAGATGTGTGTTACGCCCATCTCACGAAGTAGCGTTCTTTTTTCTTCGGTGCCAGCGGTTGCATAGATCTCTATACCGAAGTGCTGAGCCAGCGCTACTGCTGCCATACCTACACCACCTGTTGCCGAGTGGATCAGTAGACGTTCCCCTTCGTCCATTTGTCCGAGGTTAAACATACAGTGATAGGCTGTCAAATATACTAAAGTGATCGTAGCGGCCTCTTCGAACGAAATGTGTTCGGGTTTAGGAACTACACAGTGATCTGGTGCGATGACTTTTCCTGCGAATGTATTTGGCGCAAAAGCCAATACAGGGTCTCCAATTTTGAGGTGAGTTACGGACTTGCCTACACGGGCAACTACACCACTACACTCTAGCCCGAGCTGTGCCCCGACTAGCCCACCTGCTACACTTTCCTCAGTCAGTAGACCGTTTAGATTTAGGACATCTTTAAAGTTAAGCCCTGATGCTTTCACATCGATTTCTACATCATGAGCACCCAATTGGAACGGAGCTATTTGTCTGAATCCAATAGAGTCTAGGATGCCTTTTTCTCTCAAGATCGTCTGATAGTATGATCCAGAAGCGAGTAGATTGATAGAGGCGTCTTCCTGTGCTTTGGATTTATCGATTGCGAGTAGCCTTTTGACTAGGACTTCTTGATCACGAAATGCATAATCAGTCTCTTCACCGCCGTTGGAGGTAGAGGAGATGATTTTTGCCAAATGTGCTATTTCGTTTTCGTTCTCTAAGCTCGACAGATCAGCGATTTTGACCGTCACCAATGGGTATTCGTTGAACATGACCCGACCCAGCCCATAAGAAGGGGCTTGAGATAAATCTATCTCTGTATCTGAAGCGATTACCAGATCTGCCTGTTGGTTGAGCAGCCATATAGATAATTGCATTTCTGCTTCTATGATGGCATTGAATACATTGAGCGTTTTCCAACTCATGTCTTTCATGCCTGTCTCCAGTGCTTGACCTTTAGCAGATAGAGGTAGTGTGACCACTATTCTATTTAGCGTAGGATGGTCTTTTTTGATTTGCACCATGACCGCTTTTAGTTCTTCTCGATTAGAAAAATCCTTGATCGGCGCATGGGTGATTTTTGATCCATTTTGCACTAACTGCTCTTCGAGTGCTTTTGTGTTACAGTCGGCTTCCCCTACGAATAGCACCTCGTTGTTAGCTGATTTGTATTGGGTATCTGGTACTGGAATCCACTCGTACTCGTAGCACCCCGTATAAGCTACTTCTCCTTCTTGGCTTCTTGACCCTTCGATGTATTTACAATCTAACCCTTGGATTTCAGCGATTAAAACGCCTGCTTCATCAATGATCCAAAAATCACCTTTGAGATACTCGGAGCTGCTTTCATGTACTTTTACATAGCTGAATACCGTTTGAGTAGTTGGCTTGGAGTGGAGTTTATATCTGTCTATATGTACTGGTAAGTAGACACCACGTTCTTCGTCATCATTACTCATCTTCGCTGCGAAAATCGTGTGGAGACATGCGTCCAAAATAGAAGGATGTAGGTAGTAGTCCTCGATCCCGTAGCTGAGTGACTCGTGCAGTTCTACTTTACTCAGAATCTCCCCCTCGATCACCCACATGTTTTTGATGGCTTTGAACGTAGGGCCGTAGAATAACCCACTTTTTTTCAATTCCAAATACATGGGTTGTACCGGGAGTCGGTCATTTACTCTCTCTTTGATCGCTTCTAAATCTACAGGCATGGAGTTAAAAGTATCTCCGAGGGTGTTCATTTTTCCGTTAGAGTGCTTGATCCATTCAGCGTCGGGGTTGTTTCGATCCCGACTGAGTATCCAGTATTTTTCTTCATCAGAGTACATTTCAATTTTGACTTCTTGAAAATGTCCATCCTCAGGCAGGAATAGTGCGTTTTCGAAATTCACGTCCTCTAGGAATCCAAAGTCACTACCAAAGGCTTCTTTGGCAGCAGCAGTAGCCATCTCCAAATGACCCGTCGCGGGGAAGATAATGACATCATCCACCCGATGATCATCGATGTATGGATCTACTCGTCTGTCTAGGAGCAAGTCGAAGCTGAAAAGATCTTTTTGCGCTCCGGACTGTATACTTCCATTCAACAAAGGGTGCGTTTTTTTTCCTATTCTTCTGGCCTTGTGTTCTAGGTTTTCATACCAGAATGATTTCATGTCCCATTGGTATCTTGGGAGATCTAAAACCTGTTTTGACTCAGGGTATATCATATCCCAATTGAGAGCAAAGCCTTTGGTATATAGTGATCCTAAGGTTTGAAGAAACCTTAGTTTCTCATTTTCCTTTCTTTTGATAGAAGGGAAGATAGAGGCGGTGATGTTTTTGGATTCAAATAGTTCTTCAGCTCCGCCTGACAGAGCGGGGTGAGGACCTATTTCGATAAATAGGTCGTATCCATCATCTACCATAGCACTTAGTGCATTGGAGAAGTAGACAGGTTCTCGAACATTGTCATACCAGTATTTGCTGACTAGGTGTGACCCATCTTCTTTTTGGCCTGTCACTGTTGAATAAAGTGCTGTTTTGGATAGACTCGGTTTCAGTGAGGCGAGAGAACTGATGAGTTCGTCTTTGAGCGGCTCCATGTGATGGGAATGAAACGGTACTGTTACTCTTAGAAACTTGTTGAAAATATCCTTTTTCTCAAGCTCTTCGGCGATTTTGATCAGTGGTGCTTCATCTCCAGATAGCACCGTCATGGCTGGGCCGTTGACCGCTCCGATAGATACTACATCTGATACACTTTTAATGGCATCTTCGGCTTCTTTTTGCGTGAGGCTGACCGCTAGCATTTTCCCTTTGCCCGTAGCGGCGTGTTGGCCTCTACTTCGATGAAAGATCACTTGTACCGCTTGCTCTAAGGTTAGTGAGCCAGCAGTGTAAGCTGCCGCTACTTCGCCAATCGAGTGTCCTACGACTGCTTCTGGTATGACACCATGTTTTTTCCAAAGTTCTACCAGTGCGATTTGTATCGCCATGATGGCTGGTTGTGCGATTCGGGTGTCATTGACTCTGGAGTTTTCTTCATCCTTGTTCATTTCCTCTAACAAAGACCAACCTGCTATTTCTAGAAAATAGGTTTCGATCTTTTGAATGACGGATTTGAAAAGGGGTTCGTTAGCGATAAGTTCTTGTCCCATTGCATACCACTGTGGACCTTGTCCAGTGAACACGAATGCGATTTTTTGGGCAGGAGTGTCTACTTCATCTACTACGACACCAGCGAGTGTGTTTCCATCTAGGTACGCATCGATTTTGGTGATGATATCACCCTTGTCACTACCCGCTATCGCGATGCGGTGCTTGAGGTCAGACCGGTGTTTTCCTATGTTGTAGCAGATGTCTCTCAGGCTGTTTTTAGACGTTGAGAGGTAGTCTTTGTACTCACGTAGGAGGTTGTTCAATGAAAGGGTCGTTTCGGCACTGGTGTGGAAGAGGTATTGATTCTCTTCTGTGTCAATATTGGTTTGAGTTAGGGAATCATCCGATGGGATGTATTCTTGAAGGACCAAATGCGCATTAGTGCCTCCTGCTCCAAATGAGTTGACTCCCCCTATGCGAGGGCTACCATCGGGTTGTGCAGGCCAATCCGTGTTTTTACTAACGACTTTAAGCTTCCAATTCTGTAAATCTATTTTTGGATTGATTTTATTGAAATGGAGATTGCCAGGTATTTTTTTGTTTTTGATCGAAAGTGCAAGCTTAATCAAACCAGCTACTCCTGCGGCGCCTTCTAAGTGACCGATGTTCGTTTTGACAGATCCAATCATCAGCGGGTGCTCTGCGCTTCTTTTACTGAATACATTGGCAAATGACTTGGTCTCGATAGGATCTCCTACAGGGGTGCCTGTGCCGTGCGCTTCTATATATTGGAGTTTGTCCACGTCTACACCTGCTAGAGCGTATGCATTGCGAAGCATTCGTGTTTGCGAGGATTCGCTAGGTACAGTGAAACCTTCGCTAGTATGCCCGTCAGAGTTGCAAGCAGTACTTTTGATTATGCCATATATTTTATTGTTGTCTGCAATGGCTTGGTCTATTGGTTTGAGGTATACAACTCCTACTCCTTCACTTCGGACATATCCATTGGCTTTTTCATCAAAGGACTTGCAGTGACCATCAGGACTCAAGAAATTGCCCTTGGACATCATGATGGTTGATTCAGGATTGATGATGATATTGACACCTCCAGCTACAGCTGAGTCGGCAGTTTGATCCCATATCGCCTGACATGCTAAATGTATAGATACGAGAGAGCCGGAGCAGGCAGTATCGATCGAAACGCTGGGGCCTTTTAGATCATAGAAATAGGACACTCTGTTGGCGATCGCAGTGAGAGAGGACCCCATCGGTACGTGAGGACTAATTTCATATCTGCTTTTCTGGTCTACTTGCATATCCCAGTAGTCATTGGTAAACATACTCATGAATACCGCAGTGTTTGAGCCTTTGAATTGATCCAATCGGTCTCCTGAGTCCTCTATGGATTCGAAAGTGGTCTGGAGTAGTAGACGCTGTTGTGGGTCTATTCTTTCAGCTTCTTTGGGGAATATCTTAAAAAATTCATTGTCAAACTGATCTATTCCTTCTATAAAACCACCTTTGTTGGTTTTGATTTTTCCTGCCTTGTCTGGATTAGGGTCATAGAATTCCTCGTGACTCCATCGGTCTTTGGGCACTTCGGTGATTCCATTGATGCCGTTGGTTAATTGCTCCCAAAAACTATCGGGACCATGGATTTGTCCTGGTACGTGACACCCAATCCCTACGATGGCGATATCTGTTTTTTTCATAGCTAATTGATTTATATAAAGAGTTATAAATTCATGAAAGTAATCTGTGCTATAGTCAGTCTTCTATCAGTAGGTACTAACTATAGCTGTTAGCAATAGTAGAATGTCTTTCTAATCAGTATTGGCAGTATCATGACCAATGAGCGAGTTCGAACACTATTAGGTGGAGGTGATCGGTTAGTCTTTTACCAAAAAGTAAATTGGCTTTGGTCGCTTCAATCCATTCAATTAGGATTTGCGTAGTTAAATTTTGATTGTAGTACTTAAATGGTATGAATCACATTAGGTTGTTGTGTTGATGTTGTTTGGTACAAATTAGGGTTTATTTTTAATTAATCAAAGGAGTGACTGTAAATATTGCGTATAACGCTACGTGTATAATAAATGTTGTTTTTTTGTCCCCTATAGTTATGTGCAATAATTAACTTTTAAGTAAGTGGTTATAACGCAACCATTACAGGGAGAACCTATGGCTAGCGTAATTCATCTCAAATTAAAGTTGGTAATAAAGACACTGAGTTCCAATCCCTATTTATCGGTATATTAGGTGTTTAATACACAAATAATGTAGGTGGCTACTACTATTCAATATTTTATTCATGATATTAGAAATACAATAAAGCTTATTATTTATTGTATTTCTAATATATATACTGATTTTTGAGTGTGATGCCACTGGTCACATTTGTTTCAATCAAGCTATTTACAAATGGAAGAATTAATTTATTTTCTTTGTGTTATCTATTTAGGTGTCCTCCCAGTTTTGCTCACAATCAATTGGTGGATATTCAGAAAATCATTCATTTACAAAGCAGGAATATGGATTATCGCTACGATGTTTGTCGTAGTTACAGAGGCCTATGTTACCGGGTCTTTTGGGTTAATTCACCTTACATACAGTGTTCCTATAGGTACTTTATCTGTGTTTTTAACTTTTCGGGTCTTACGCAATAGTATAGAGCGGCCAATGTCTCGTATTAATGGGGTGTTTGACCAATTGCGTAGTGGAGAGATAGATTTGGAGATAGACTCCCGTGACCTTAGTAGAAACGATGAAGTAGGTGGTTTTTTTAAATCTCTTAATCTCTTTTTAGAGAAGTTGAAAGAAGCTGCTAATTTTTCATCTGCAATGGGGGATGGAGACCTTTCGGTAAAGTTTACTGCACTGAGTGATAATGACCGCTTGGGTAATTCACTGTTGATGTTAAGAGAAAAGCTTACCAATGTAGTGTCAGAAACCAAATATGTGGTAAAAGAGGCAGGAGAAGTAGGGAATTTAGAGGCCAAGATTGTCTTGGGAGAGAAGCAAGGTGTATGGCGCGAATTAAGTGAGTCAGTGAATGGACTCTTGTCTTCTATAGTGACACCGGTATTAGAAGTCAACAAAATAGTGAATGCTATGGCGGAAGGTGATTTGACTCAGCGCTATAGGCTGGAAGCGAAAGGTCAAATTCTGCAAATGACCAATAACCTAAATGTCGCTTTAGACAATTTGAACGTGTTTTTGGTGAAGATTGCAAAAAATGCCCAAGATATAGGGGATTCATCTTATGAAATGCTGAGTTCGGGAGAAGAAATGAATTCGAGTACACGTGAAATTGCCAGTGCCATTGAGCAAATGAGTCATGGTGCGCAAACACAAGTGTCGCGTGTGGATGAGTCTTCTACTTTGGTGGAGGTTATGATGCAAAACTCTACTGAAATGGGATCAAAATCTCAATCTATCAATGAAGCAGCTAAGAAAGGTGTAAAGAATAGTGAAGAGGGGGCTAAGATTGCAAAGTACGTCGTAGATAGTGTGACGGAGATATCTGTTTATTCTGGAAAGACGACTGATTCGATGCGTGTGTTGACTGAGCGATCCAAAGAGATCTCTCGTGTGCTGGGCGTGATTACTGACATTGCTTCTCAGACGAATTTACTTGCGTTAAATGCTGCGATCGAAGCAGCTCAGGCTGGTGATGCAGGTCGTGGTTTTGCTGTCGTAGCGGAAGAGATTAGGAAGTTAGCCGAGGGGTCAAGAAAATCTGCGAGTGAAATCGAAAAACTAGTGACCGATGTACAGCGGGATACATTAGAGGCGGCGGATGTCATAGAGGCTATGAATGGAGTCGTTAAGTCCAGTGTGGAGGCTTCTGGCAAAGCTGCATCTGTTTTCGAAGAGATTGAATTATCCTCAACAGAGACTTTGAGTTTTTCTGAGATGATTCTGGGAGCTACGAATTCACAAAGCGAAAGCATAAATAAAGTGGTTAACATCACGGAGGAAGTAGTGGTCATAGCAGAGCAAACTGCGGCAGGAACAGAGGAGATATCCAGTTCGGCAACAGAACTATCAGCAGGGATGAATAACTATATTCTTAAATCAAACTGGCTCAATGATGTTTCGCAGGAGCTGAAGAGTGGCTTGGAACGTTTTACGCTACTGCATAGCGATGTAGAGGATAAAGGGGGAGTAGAGACAGAAATAAATGAAGATATAGAATCATAATCTCCAGACAGCATTATAGCTTAGAGAATATTTGAATCCAGCGTTCGGGTATTTCTCCCTTGGTAGCTAGTTCGTAATCTGAATGATCACATGGTATGATATAGTTTCTGTCATAAACCCCCGTATGATTCATGTTCGGCACTTCCATCCACCATTTGTCAGACAGTCTGCTTTTGTAGAACACGATAGTCTCAGGGTTGACATCCAGTGCCACGACGTACTTGACATAGTCATTGGTTTGAAACCCTTTCTCTCCCTTTCTGTTTTTAAACCCTTCTATGAAATACCACACCATCGTAGCAACGATCATGGCAGACTGGTGATCTGAGGTGTCTTTTTCGTGGTTGTATTCGTAGATGCCCACTGAACTCAATTTGTCATTCATGCCAGCATACCACATGATTTGACACGCTTCTTCACCCGTCAACCCAAATACGACCGATTGGTCACCGCCTGGACAGTATATTTTTTGTATGGCTGAGAGATCAAAAGAGATCATGTCTGCCTCTCTAATCAAAGGTTCGACTCTTCTGAAATCATCCCGCATGGCTCCTAGCCTGAGGCTATGAAAGCCGAGTTGGGTTAGTACTTGTTCTGCAGAGGGATTGACCAAATAAGACTGATGTCCGAGTTGTGTAAAATTAAAGAGGTAATTGGGCTCGTGTGTGAATATCTTATGGAAATGACTCAGGTTGGGCGCTTGCTCTTGTTTGTTGGTAATATCAAAGCGAGAATCAATATTGAGGACACTGACCATTTTTTCTTCCTCTTGATAGGCGAGGTATTGCCCGATATCTAAATCATGTGATCCTCCGATTAGGATAGGAAGTATTCTTTTTTCGATGAGACGTTGACACACTACTTGAATACGTTTGTAGGTCTCTTCTAGCTCCGTGCCATTTCTTAGATTGCCCAGATCTACGATGTTACAGCTTCCTTGTCCTTTTTTTAATCCATAGAGTTTTTGACGGATGTGTTTCAGTCCCGAGTCAGCAATGCTCTCACTGCCGCTGGTCTCGCTCAAGCCTATGATGGCTATATCTATAGATTCCAGACTCGGGATTTTGCTCTCGTTGATATAGATCGACTGTATTAGCGAATCGCTATCGAATTGTTCTGATTTGAGGCTAGCGTCTATGGGATTGAAAAAGAGTTTGAGATCCATGAGTTAGATAATGTTAATGGTCGAATCAAAGCTACAAAAAAAGCCCAGACAACTTAATGTCTGGGCTTTGAAAATCTTTATTCGGTAAGCTTACCCACCGAAATCATCGAAGGATACATTCTCATCTGGAACACCCCAGTCGTCACACATTTTGAGAACTGCTTGGTTCATCATCGGAGGTCCGCAGAAGTAGAATTCAATATCTTCTGGAGATTCATGCTTTTTCAACTGTTGGTCGATTACTGCATTGTGAACGAATCCCAAGAAACCGTCACCTTCCGTGTCATCCATGTCTTTTTTCTCTACCCAGTTGTCTTCTGGTAGTGGATCAGAGAGTACGATTTCGAATTGGAAGTTAGGGAATTCCTTTTCGATTTGTCTGAAATCTTCTTCGTAGAATAATTCTCTCTTAGATCGTCCACCATACCAATAAGTTACTTTTCTACCTGTTTTCAAGGTGTGGAACAAGTGGAATAGGTGAGATCTCATTGGTGCCATTCCTGCACCACCACCGACGTAGATCATTTCTGCTTCGGTCTCTTTGATGAAGAATTCTCCATAAGGTCCAGATATCGTTACTTTGTCTCCTGGTTTTCTAGAGAATACATAAGAAGAACAAATACCTGGATTTACATCCATCCATGCATTTTTGGCTCTATCCCATGGTGGGGTAGCGATACGGATCGTTAGCATGACGATGTTCCCCTCTGCAGGGTGGTTAGCCATCGAGTAAGCTCTAAAGATCTCCTCGTCATTTTTCATTTTCAAATCCCAGATACCGAATTTGTCCCAGTCTTCTTTGAACTTGTCTGGTCCAGCTGGGTCATTTGGTTCTGGAGCTATGTCTATATCAGTACTGAAGTCTACTTCACACTTAGGTACATCGACTTGGATATATCCGCCTGCTTCGAAGTTTAGTGTTTCACCTTCTGGCAATCTTACAATAAAGGCTTTGATGAATGTAGCTACGTTGTAGTTGGATACTACTTCACATTCCCATTTTTTGATCCCGAAGATTTCTTCTGGAATCTCGATGTTCATGTCCTGCTTTACTTTGACTTGACAAGCGAGTCTGACGTGTTCTTTTTGCTCGGTACGGTTGAGGTGACCTACTTCTGTAGGGAGTACGTCTCCACCGCCATCTAGTACGGCACACTTACACATGGCACAAGTACCACCACCACCACATGCAGATGGGAGGAAGATTTTTTGTCCAGAAAGCGTACTCAATAGAGTAGATCCTGCAGCGGTGACGATAGGGTTAGACGTGTCACCATTGATGGTGATGTTGACATCACCTGATTGCACCAATTTAGATTGGGCAAAAAGTAGTACAAAAACCAATAGCAAAATCACTAAGGTGAAGGCGACTATTGAAGTAAATATGATAAAGGACATTGTTTGTAAATTAAATTTTCCGTCACAATTTTTATGGGCACAAATATAAATGAATTAATACCGAATAGTTAAGAGATAAATCCTAAAAGTAAGTAGTGAAATGGGATTCCCGAGTAAATGATTTTGTCTTCATAGGACATTCTCTTCGTTATGGAGAATGAGAGGGTCGTATTGAAGATGCTATGGATACAATGGAAGGTTCCAAATGAGGTGATTTATTTGGATTTGGAAGCCCAAGAAGTAGTTAGACTAACTGTCTCCAAGTGCCTTTGATCCAATTGTATTTGAAGGTACTAGGCAGGGCGAGCCAAAAGTATTTGTTCATCTCTACAGCAAAAGAGGGTTGCATGTAGCAGTTGATGGTGCAGCCTTGACACTCGGGTAGGCGGCCTTCTAGTTTGATTAGTTTTTGTGCTTCTGTTGAGCGGTAGACTTTTTCTAAATCTCCATCTATAGCGAATCCTTTGGTACCTAGGTGGTAGCAGGGCAGTAGTAGTTCGTTTTCTGGGCTGATGACGAGAGTGGTGCTAGCAGCTTTGCAGACGGGTTTTTCGGTTTGGTTGCCACCGTCTCGGCGGAGCTGGATAAATGCTTGATTGAGATAGATATTTTTCTTTTTGCCCCAGCGTGTCAAAGTTTCTAGTGATTGATTCGAAAGCCCTGAACCTGTTTCCACTTCGTTGTACTCGAAGGAAGGGTTGAGGATTAGGATAAGATCATTGGGGAGACACACGTCTGTGTACAGTTTTTCGATTTCACCGATATTATCTTCAAAGACTGTCATGAGAATATCGGGTCTTTCGCCGAGTGATTTGGCGATCTGGATGGACTCCATGACGTGATCGTAGCAGGCTACTCCGCGCATCGTGTCATGTTTCTCCTTGTGAGCCGTATCGAGACTGAAATGTAGCATATCGACTTTGCCTTTTAATCCCTCTGCATGTTTGGGGTAGAGCAGCCCGTTGGTGGTGAGTGTGGTGATGAAACCCAGCTTTTTAGCGAATGCGAAAAAATGATCGATATCTCTATGCAGCAGTGGCTCGCCTCCGGTAAAATCGATGACTTTGACCCCTAGTTTTTTGAGTGATCTAAGGTTGGTTTCGACTTGCTCTATGGTGACGTAGGGAGAAGGTCGCTCCCAGATGTCGCAAAAGCCACACTTGGCATTGCAGCGGTAGGTGACGTAGTAGTTGCACAGTATGGGGTGCTGGATGAGGCGCACTATCTATACCTGATTGGTTTTAAATAACCCAGTGATGTTGATAGAGCCAGATCGGATTTTGTAGAAGATTTTGTAATCACCACAGTTGGTTTCGCGCATGGCGATATAGTTGGACTCTATCCCTGCAAAATTGTATTTGGAGATATATTTCAAATGAACCTTGAGGAGAAGGGTGAATTTTCGGCACTCATTTTTGTCGCCTGTTGCTGCGTAGATATCTTCTAGAATCGCCTGACGGGCTTGTCTGGCGGTTAGAGTCCAGATTATGCCTTTAACCATTCTGCTTCTTCGGTTTGGATTTTTAATTCGGTGATGATGAGTTTTTCTTGGATGTCTAGCTCACTCCTTCTGAGGACGTTCATCTGCTCTTTGGTCAGGATACTTGCTTCTTGTTCGTCTCGTAGGATTCCAGTAGTGCTAATAGATGCCTTCATCATCATGGCCATCTCAAACTCTTCCGTCTCTTCCTCACTGATGGTCTTGTGAAGCGCACCTATGTTTTGTAGCAACTCTAGAATGTAGTTGTGCTCATTTTCATCTTTTGGCTGTATGAGTATCGAATCCATCGGGGCAAAATTACTTATTTTAATCGCAGTGCGATAGCCTTTTGGGTTTAATTCTCCTTCGCGTTCCGCTACGGCGGACGAGTTCCTAGGCCCTTGGGATGAAGTAATTGGCTGACTAGAAAGTTTACACTTCGTGGTTTGCCCCATGGATGATTTATTTAGAACAGGGAATCCCTAATTTTTGATTTTGGTATTCTTATTTTTGCTGCATGACCAAAGAATTTCTTTTCGAGCAGATTCAGCAGAAGCAATCGTTTTTGTGCGTAGGGCTGGATACGGATATCAATAAAATCCCCGTTCACCTTTTGGAGTTGGAAGACCCGATTTTTGAATTCAATAAACAGATTGTAGATGCCACGAAGGATTTGGCAGTAGCCTACAAGCCTAATATTGCTTTCTATGAAGCAATGGGTGCAAAGGGCTGGGAGTCCCTCGAAAAGACAATTGATTATATTCCGAAAGAGATTTTCACGATTGCGGATGCGAAACGAGGTGATATTGGCAATACATCGGCGCTCTACGCGCGAGCCTTTTTTGAGAATATGGATTTTGATTCGGTGACCGTCGCGCCCTACATGGGGTCAGATTCGGTCAAGCCATTCCTTCAGTTCAAGGACAAATGGGTGATTTTGCTCGGAGTGACCTCCAATGAGGGAGGAAAAGATTTTCAGTTTCTCGAAGCTGACGGTAAGCCTCTTTATCAGCATGTGATGGCGACTTCCAAAGCATGGGGGAGCGATCAAAACATGATGTATGTCGTGGGAGCAACTCGGCCAGAGTATCTGACGGATATTCGAAAGACGATACCCGATCACTTCTTGCTAGTGCCTGGAGTCGGTGCGCAAGGTGGAGACTTGCAAGAGGTCTGCAAGTACGGGATGAATAGCCAATGTGGATTGTTGATTAACTCTACTCGCGGTATCATCTACGCATCCAATGGTGTGGACTTTGCTGAGAAGGCAAGAGAAGAAGCACTGAAGCTGCAACAGGAAATGTCTTTATTAGTACAGAGTATCTAGTGTCTAGCATTGAGACAAACAGAAATTAAACAACAAATATTCCCGATATGAAATCAATACAATATTTAGAAGAAAATAAGCAGCGGTTTTTGGATGAGCTATTTGATTTGCTCAGAATACCATCCGTGAGTGCGGACTCCAAATTCAAAGGCGATGTGCGTAAAGCAGCGGAGTATCTCAAAGCGAATTTTGAGAAGATCGGAGCGGACAATGTCGAAATCTGTGAGACGCCGGGTCACCCAATCGTCTATGCAGAGAAAATTATCGATGCAGCCAAACCTACAGTGCTGGTCTATGGCCACTACGATGTGCAGCCTGCTGATCCGTATGAACTATGGGATTCTCCTCCTTTCGAGCCTGTGATCAAGGACGAGCGTATCTATGCGCGGGGAGCTTGCGATGACAAAGGCCAGATGTATATGCATGTCAAGGCATTTGAGGCGATGGTGGCGTGTAACGAACTCCCATGCAATATCAAGTTCATGATCGAGGGAGAGGAAGAGGTCGGCTCTGACAACCTCGGAGATTTCGTCAAGGCCAATAAAGAAAAACTCAAGTCGGATGTGATTCTCATCTCCGATACGAGCATCATCAGCAATGAGCACCCGTCGATCACTGTAGGGCTCAAGGGACTCAGCTACCTAGAGGTAGAAGTGACGGGTCCAAATCGTGACCTCCACTCTGGAGTATATGGAGGAGGAGTAGCCAATCCAATCAATACACTTTGTACGATGATTTCGTCTCTGATGGACGAAACGGGCAAGGTGACGATACCTGGCTTTTATGACAAGGTCGTAGAACTCACGCAGGCAGAGAGAGAGGATTTGAACAAAGCGCCTTTTAGTCTCGATGCATACAAGAATGATCTAGGGATCAAAGCGGTCAAAGGTGAAGATGGGTACACGACGCTAGAGCGCGTGGGGATTCGCCCGACACTGGATGTCAACGGCATTTGGGGTGGATACATAGGAGAAGGAGCCAAGACGGTTTTGCCTTCGAAAGCTTACGCCAAAATATCTACGCGTCTCGTACCCAATCAAGAGCACACCGAGATTACGGAATTGATCAAAAATCATATCGAAAGCATCGCGCCAGACTATGTCAAAGTGAAAGTGACTCCACATCACGGAGGTAACCCTGCCGTGACGCCTACTGATGCCAAAGGCTACAAAGCAGCGAGCGAAGCGATAGAGAAGGCTTGGGGCAAAACTCCAATACCAACCAGAGATGGAGGCAGTATTCCGATCGTGGCGCTCTTTTCAGAAGTACTCAAGGTTGATACAGTCTTACTTGGTATGGGCTTGGACGAGGATGCGATCCACTCTCCAAACGAGAGTTATGGTCTATTCAACTATTACAAGGGGATCGAAACGATCGCTTGGTTTCATCAGTATTTTTCTAAGTAAAAGGACTTGAAAGTATAAAGTGACAAAGTGTACTGAGGGACAGACTAGTTTTTTGCTCGCGACTTTCAACTTTATCACTTTTTACTTTCGAACTCTTCATTCTCTTCATTCTCATTTTTAACTCAAGCATTCATGCGTCAATCCAAATTAGTCATCAACTGTCAGCCGAGTATTGCACCGTTTCTCAAAAAGGAAGTAGAAGGGCGTGGCTATCGTATCCTCAGAGCTGACAAGAGCGGTGTTACCGTTGAGGGAGGCTGGAAAGAGGTCGTTGATCTTAATTTGCACCTGCGCACCGCCTCGCGTGTGCTGTGGTTGATCAAGTCTTTCGACGCGAACACCCCGGATAAACTGTATGAGGAGGCGAAGAAGATACCATGGCACAAGATCATTCCGGGCAAGGGCTATGTGTCTATACAGTCTTTTGTGAAGAACGACTATATACTAGATGTGCGTTTTGCCAATCTGAAACTGAAAGATGCCATCGTGGATCGTATGCAGGAGGAGAATGGTGAGCGTCCAGATTCGGGTAAGGAACGAGATAGAACCGTCGTTTATCTTTATTGGTATTTGGACAAGGTGCATGTCTACATCGATACATCTGGAGAGACGATCGCCAAGCACGGGTATCGAAAGATTCCGTTCAAAGCACCGATGATAGAGGCATTAGCGAGTGCATGTCTCGTATCAGCGGACTGGAATGATGACAAGGGTAGCTTTATCAATCCGATGTGCGGAAGTGGTACACTGGCAATCGAGGCAGCTTTGATGGCGGCAGATGTGCCTCCGGGTCTCAAGCGTCGCAACTTTGGTTTCATGCACATCTTAGGCTATGACAATCAGTTGTGGAAAGATGCGCTGGCCAAAGTGAAAATGAAGGATAAGATCAAGTCAAAGATTGTCGCTACGGACTGGAATGGTGACGCGATCGAGGCGGCACGCCAAAATGCCAGAACGGCAGGTGTGGAGCACATGATCGAGTTCGAGAAAGTGCCTTTTGAGCAATCTCAGGTTCCAGAGGGGCCAGGGCTAGTGATGCTCAATCCTGAGTATGGCGAGCGACTCGGTGAAGAGGAAATGCTCAAGTCCGTGTACAGCGACATTGGAGATTTCTTCAAGCAGTCCTGCAAGGGTAAGATGGGCTACATCTTTACGGGGAACTCTCGTTTGGCCAAGTCCATTGGCTTACGAACCAAAAGCCGTACGGAGTTTCAAAATGCGAAGATCGACTGTCGATTGCTAGAGTACGAACTGTATGATGGTAGTAAACGTCCTGATGAAGAACGCCCTGCCCCCAGAGAAGTGAAACCAAAGGAACGACTACCTATAGTCGAAGGGCCTAAAGAGGAGTTGATAGAAAGACCAAGGGAGTCAAGTGATCAGCGTTTTTCGACAGAGAAACCAAAAGAAGATAAGCCGAGTGACGTGATGTCTAGACTGAAGAAGAAAAAGGATTAATTGAGATTCCTTTTCAATCGAAAAGCAGCGTAGTAAGTGCTTGTGAAAGAGCAGTTGATTTGTATCAAATCGCCATTCTAGGACATCTGTTGTTTTACTTGGAAAATAACTGATAGGGAAACCCAAATCATTTTTGCATAAGTATGGTACACTGGATAATTTGCAGAAAACAACGCGTGTGAAAAAAACTCTAATCCTCCTTCCTGTTTTTCTGGTACTGATAGGATCCGGTATTTACTTTTATTTTCACTGGCAATATGCCAATCTTACGAAGTGGTCTTTTGTGCCCCAGCATTCCATCATGGTGTTTCAGCCTACCAACTGGATCAAACTGCTGTCTAGCGACGAAGAACGAAAAATCTTGGTCAACCTAAAAAGCTTGCCTGAACTACAGCGTACCGCTGCATCGTTAGATACTTTGGATTCATTGATAGGTGGTGACTATAATATTGAGCGTGTCGTGGCTGCCAATGATCTTTTGATTTCGGTACATCAGGGAGCCAATGCCTCATTGGCTAACCTCTATATTTTAGAAGTATCAGACTTGTCTCAGCATGATTTTTTAGCGGAAGCGGTCAAATACCTCATCGAAGAGGAAGGATTTGTCCAGAGCGAAAGAGTCTACCAGGGCTACACCATCAGTGAGTTTAAAAAAGCAGGGACACAACTGGCCTATATTTTCTTTCGAAACTATTTGATTCTAAGCTTTTCACCATTTTTAGTGGATGATGCGATACGTACGCTAGAAAGCGGCAAACACAATCCCTACACTGGCAACCTTAACATGGAGAAGACCAGCCAACAGTTAGCTGTAGGGGAAGGGCGACTTTATGTCAATATGAAGGAACTTAATCGGTTGGTTCATCACTTCGTCCATCCTGTAGATATAGATGGGAGCAACATCGAGTGGCTGACGGATCTGCTCTATTTAGATCTGAATATCGGTGAAGATGATATCAATTTTTCGGGGTTTTCTTATATTGATACTGCCAATGTTAACTATCTCTCTTCTTTTGTTGGAGTAAAAGGGACAGGGTTTGAGATGAAAAATGTGATCCCAGATCGTTCATCATTGGTGATGCACATGTCATTTGAGGATGTCAATGCCTGGCACAATGGCCTCAAAAACTACTGGAGAAAACATCAGCCGAGTCAGTTGACGCGCATCGGCGAGATAGAGAACAAGTATCAGTTCGATGTACAGAAGTTTTACGATTTTATAGGAGATGAAATGGGCTTTTTTGTGTTAGAATCCAAAAAGAATCTTGATCGAGAAAAGATTTTCTGTATCAAACACAAAGACCGAATTCGTGCCGAAAACTATATGGAGGAGCTGGCGAGAGATTCTAGACCAGATACCTCATTCTATCATGAAAGGTATGCCAATCGCATCATTGGTGAGATATTGTTAGATGAGTTGCCTGCTCGTATGTTTGGTGATTTGTTTGCTGGGTTTGCGACGAGCTACTATTTCGTCAACCGTGATTTTGTATTCATAGGCAATAGTCAGCACGCGCTGGAGGTGATGATCGATGAGATCGATACGGAGAACACTTGGAGGAAATCTATCAAAACGAATGGCTTTTTGGAATCGACCAATGAGGGGGCGAATCTCAGTATATACGTCAAGTCTACGGGGCTGTGGGGGCTATTAGGACAAACGCTCAACGAAGACTGGTCTCGCTATATCGAGGATAACAAGCCAGTACTGAAGCAGATAGAGTACGCAGCGATACAGTTCACAGGGGTAGACAATAAGTTTTATACCAATGTGCATTTTCAACATCCTGGTAGACTGATCGAAAATCAAAAACCACAGCAATTTGATATGATTGCCGAGATGGATTTTGCAGTGCCTCTGACCTCTAAACCCTATGCCGTGCGTAATCACAACGACCGCACCCTAGAAATGATGGTGCAGGATAGTACGGGGAATTTGCATTTGATCTCTGCAACGAATCAGGTTGTTTTGGATATACTCATAGAGGAGCAGTTGACGAGTCCTGTGTATCAAGTGGATTATTATAAAAATGGCAAATTGCAGTATTTGTTCTCTACTCCACATCACGTACACATGATCGATAGGACAGGAGTCTATATCCCGGGATATCCGAAAGAAGTAAAATCAAATGAACCAGTTAAATTTCTATCATTGATCGACTATGACAATTCACGAAACTACCGTATCATGATCGCAACCGAAAAGAGCTTCTACTACTTGATCGATAAGACAGGGAAGGAGTTAGATGGCTGGAATCCACTGAAACTCACAGGAGAACCTGTAATGCCTGCAGAGCATCTTCGTGTCAAAGTCAACGACTATATGATGTTCTTGCAGGACAATGGCTTGGCTTATAGTTTGAACAGACGTGGTGAGCCCAAAACTGGTTTTCCGTTGGATCTGAAGGGAACGATCTCTAGCCCGCTACATATAGAAAAGGGAGCTAGTCCTAAAACCACCGAGGTGGTTGCCATGACTGACAATGGTGAGCTGATCGTGTTCAATCTTTTAGGAGCAGTGACACGAAAGGGACAGTTGCGCAAAGAGCACTCGATGGAGAATTATAAACTGGTGAGTTCGATGGATGGAGAAAATTTCATCGTCGTACGAAACCGACAAGGTAGTGTGGAGTTTTTTGATGAGCAATTAGAAAAGCTATTTCAGATTAACTCTACAGGCGAAAATCTCCAGTTTCAATATTACACATTTAGTGAAGACAACCGCGTTGTGATCGTGATCGACCCAGATACACAACGGACATCTATGTATCACTTGGATGGGAGGATTCTGCACGACACGCCGCTTCGTACGGGTCAGGAATTGGCGATATTGTACCACGAGAGTACAAATGAATATGAGCTGTTTGTGAGCGGGGATCAGCAATTTCAACGCCTGAGATTAAAAAGGTAACTATGAGCGAACTGCAAAAACCTAAGTCGAAGTTTGGTACACTTCCTGTTTTTTTTACGGCTGTCTCTACGATTCTGGGGGCAGTGATGTTCCTAAGGTTTGGCTATGCGGTAGGTAGCGTGGGTTTTTTGGGTACGTTGGCGATTGTTTTTATTGGACACCTCGTGACAGTACCTACTTCCATGTCTATTGCTGAGATCGCTACCAATCAAAAGGTCGAAGGTGGAGGAGAATATTACATCATTTCACGTTCGTTTGGCATCAATATAGGTGCAGCGATTGGCGTGGCACTCTACCTGTCTCAGGCGATCAGTGTGGCTTTTTATGTCATTGCTTTTGCAGAGGCATTTGATCCAGTGCTAGCATGGTTGGCTGATGCCCACGGAATTTATATTACGGACAAGCGCATGATTAGTGTTCCTGCAATACTTCTACTCAGCATCCTAATGCTGACAAAGGGAGCAGACCTAGGGATGAAGGCTTTGTATGGCGTAGTGTTTACCTTATTCGTGTCTTTGGTGATGTTTTTCATGGGGAGTACAGATTACCAGATGCAGGGGGAGTCGTTTGATATGCTCGCACATGTGACCACCAACGATGATTTTTTCATGGTATTCGCGATTATATTTCCAGCATTTACGGGGATGACTGCTGGTGTAGGACTATCGGGGGACCTCAAAGATCCGAAGAAAGCCATCCCGCTGGGAACTGTGTCTGCGACATTGATAGGTATGGTGATTTATCTTTTTATCGCATACAAATTGGCGACCAATGCCAGTCCTGAGGATTTGGTCAGTGACTCGCTCGTGATGTCTAAGATCGCGCTTTGGGGGCCTATCATTCCGATAGGCTTGGCAGCAGCCACGATATCATCGGCACTGGGCTCTATCATGGTAGCCCCTCGCACTTTGCAAGCTTTGGCAATGGATAAAATATTCCCCAGTGGAGGCTTGAATGCATTTTTGTCCAAAGGGAAAAAGAAAAATAACGAACCAGTCAATTCGACATTGGTGACTGTAGGCATTGCTCTATTCTTCGTCGCGATGGGCGATATCAACTCGGTGGCAAAAGTGATCTCGATGTTTTTCATGGTGACCTATGGCGCGATCTGTACGATCTCGTTTTTTCAACATTTCGCAGCAGACCCGTCTTATCGTCCCGCTTTTCGATCTAAATGGTTTATCTCTTTGCTCGGGGCAGTGATGTGTTTGTTTCTAGTCTTCAAAATGGATGCAGCTTATGCGTTCTTCTCGCTGGCGATCATGGTGCTGATTTATTTGGGATTGTCTCGGTTCAACAAAGAGAAGGCGGGGATGGCCAATATTTTTCAAGGTGTTATTTTTCAGTTGATCCGTCAGATTCAGGTTTTCATCCAGAAGGCTGACAAGGACGATCAGACGTGGAGACCTTCTGTGATCTGTATCTCAGGAGATGCTTTTGAGCGGCCGGCAGCATTCGAACTGATGCGCTGGATATCACACCGTTACGGGTTTGGTACTTATTTGCATTTCATCAAGGGCTACTTTTCGAAGGAGACTTCCGAGCAGTCTAGGAGTGAGCTGGAGCGACTGATTCGAGTAGCGGATATATCTGATAGCAATGTCTATGTCGATACGATGGTATCGCCCTCTTACACCTCGGCGATTGCCCAATGTCTACAGCTGCCTAGTGTCTCAGGAAAGGAAAATAATATGATTCTATTCGAGTTTTCCAAAGCCAACCCTGTCAACTTGGGTTTGATCATGGAGAATTATTCGATGGTTCGGACTTCTGGTTTTGATACTTGTATTTTGGCGAGCAGTGATAGAGGATTGGAGGTGAAAACTGAAATTCACATTTGGATTACGCCTTCGGATTTTAACAATTCTAACCTGATGATTTTGTTGGGTTATGTGATTTTGGGGCATCCTCAGTGGAAGAAAGCAGAGATTAAAATTTCTACGATAGTGAACAAGTCAGATATGGAGGAGGAAAAAGACGAATTGCTAGAGTTGATCAAGTCAGGTCGACTACCTATCTCTGCCAATAATATCAATATCATCGAGCGCGAAGAAGGTCGTAGTATCAAAGAGTCCATCAATGAGTATTCGAGAGATGCGGATTTGACGATAGTTGGTTTCCGGTCCGAGGCTGTCAAGCAACGTGGTGAGGAGCTATTTATGGGGTTTGAGGACGTAGGAGATGTGTTGTTCGTCAACTCGACCCATTCCAAAGAAATTAAGTAAATACACAATACTATTTCACTATATGCGCATAGGCCTGATATCTGATACACATGGTTTTTTGGATCCCAAAGTCTTTGATTACTTCAAAGAAGTGGATCAGATCTGGCATGCAGGAGATGTAGGTACTGCTTCGTTGATAGAGGAACTCGGGGCTTTCAAGCCGATACTTGGCGTATATGGCAATATCGATGGTCAGGATGTTCGTCAGTTGTTTCCTGAGGATCAAAAATTCGAATGCGAGGGCGTGAAGGTCTGGATGACGCACATCGGAGGCAAAGCACCTCGCTATAATCCCCGTGTGCGACCATTGATTGAGAAATGGAAGCCAGATCTGTTTATTTGTGGTCACTCACACATACTCACGGTCATGCACGATCCGAAACACAAAGGCGTGCTATTTATGAACCCCGGAGCGGCGGGTAGACATGGCTTTCACAAGGAACGAACCCTCCTGCGGTTCACACTCAGTCAGGGAAAAATCAGTAATTTGGAAGTTGTGAAATTGGGTAGTAGAGCTCAATTGGCTTGATTTTTTGGACTATTTGTTTTGGCACTCCTTGAGAAGAAGGAGTGTTTTCTCCGCCTTTTCAGTTGCAGTTCTAGCCTCTTCGAGAGCTTTTTTTGTCATTGCTTCGGCCAGTTCCAGATTGGCTTGTGCGGTTTCGGCTTGGCGTTTGGCTTCTTTGGATCGGCTGTTGGAGATAAAACCAAAAAACACAGATACAAGCAGTAGTGTAGCTAATAGAATATTCTTACCCATGATGATGTTATTTAGGCTCTATAACTTGAATTTGATATGACGCATAGTAGGTGTTACCAGGCATAAGCTTGTGATTTCCAATTTTGGCTAGCCACTCCTGATTAGAGTCTTCATAATCTGCCAGTCCGTTCCATGGCTCTAGGCACACATAGGGAGCGTTGGGCTTAGACCAGATTCCTAAAAATGGAAAATCTTGATAGTTCATCTTGATCTGCGTCTTGTTCTTTTTAGACTTGAGACTGACCTCTGAGGAGTGCAAATCAGTGAAAATAAGAGCGTCGTTATCAAATAGGTTTTTGGTCAATGGAATCTTGTTGGTATTGACCAAAAATGGAATCTCTTCTTTCAATAACAACCCTCGATCGGAGAGAACCGATATACCAGCAGTTTCTTTCTTTTCGAACTCTATATAGTAGTCTGCCAGCGTCTCCTCTTCTTCCCAAATACAGTTGAAAGCTGGGTGTCCTCCTAGGGAAAAGTACATCGGGTTCCTGCCTATGTTCGTGATTTCGTGAAACACCTGTAGTTTATTATCCATCAGAAGAAAGTTGATTTTGAATTCAAATTCAAATGGATATTGTTTCAGAGTGTCTTCGTCATGAGTCAGCATAAAAGACATTCTGCTAGGCGTATGGTTGGCGAGTTTTACCTTTGGATTGTTACGGATGATGCCATGTTTTGGGAGCTGATAGGTCTCTCCTTCGAACTTGTAACAGCCCTCTTTGAGCGCGCCGATATTGGGGAATAGTACGGGAGCCGAACTGCCCCATATCTCTGGATCTGCTTGCCATATATATTCTTTGTCGCTGGTCAGCGACTTGATACTACAGAGTTCTGCACCTGCTTCTTTTACCTCCACTCTGAATTTTTCGTTCTCAATACTGTGCTTCACGGTTGCTACTTTAGTCGATGGATAAAATTAACTAATTCGAAATAGCTTCAAAGGCATTTGAAGAATATAGGTGCAATTAGGCCTTGTTAGTTTTTTTTATCTCTGAGGTGTGTTGATGGATGCGTGAGAGTAGGTCTGGAGGGTTAAAGGGCTTGGATATAAAGTCATTTATTCCAGACTGAAAAACGCTTTGTTGGACATTGTCTATCGTGTCTGCAGATATAGCGATGATAGGGATGCTGCTGAGCGCTTCATTCTCTAGTGCACGGATGGTGCGAGCAGTTTCATAGCCATCCATCTCGGGCATCTGTAGATCAAGTAGGATTAGATCAAAGTCTTGGTCGAATAACGCAGCGATAGCTGCCTGACCAGATCTGACGGAAGTGCATAGCATACCCCATTTGGTGACGAATTTTTCTGCCATGAGCAGGTTGATTTCATTGTCGTCGACGATGAGGACTCGTTTGTCTTTGACGTAAGGCGTGAGGTCTTTTGGATCTATGTCGACGATGGTTGTAGGGCTGGTCGCTTCTGCTAGCTCTAGCGTGAAGAAGAATTTGGTTCCTTGTCCCTGCTCGCTTTCGACATAGATTTGACTCTCGAATAGAGCGAGTAGACGCTTGGTGATCGCTAGGCCTAGTCCTGTTCCTCCAAATTTACGAGCTGTGTCAGCATGTGCCTGCGTGAATCGTTCGAAGATAATCTCTAGCTTGTCTTTGGATATTCCGATGCCTGTATCTTCTACGGCAAATTGTAGTTTGACTTTGTTTCTCTTCCTTTCTTTTAGATTGATTAGGAGTCTTACTTCTCCTTTTGGAGTGAATTTGATGGCATTGCCGATCAGGTTGTTGAGGATTTGGGAGATGCGAGCGGGATCGCCTTGGAGAGACGATGGGATTTTGTGATCGATGAGGATACTAAAGGTGATGCCATTGTCCGCAGCTTTGATTTCATGGGCATTGCCTATTCCTTTGGTGAGTTCACGGATGTCAAAAGGTATGCTTTCCAATTTGATTTTTCCAGCTTCAACTTTGCTATAGTCTAATATGTCGTTGATCAAAATAAGGAGGTTTTCGGCGGAGAACTTGAGCGTTTTCAGGTTGTCCATTTGTGATTTTTTTGGATTTTCGGAGAGCAGTAGGTGAATCGTGCCGATTACGGCATTCATCGGCGTGCGAATCTCATGACTCATGATGGAGAGAAATTCAGATTTGGCATTGGCGGCCTCTTCTGCTCTGCGAAATGCTTCTTTGAGTACTTCGTTTTTTTGGTTGAGTTTTTCGGTACGGCTATCTATGATTTTTTCTAATTCTTCCTTTTGCCACTGAGCGAGGGTTTCGTTGTTTTTGAACTGCTGTATCTCTTGTTTTAGTTTGATGGCTCGTTCTTCGTCTATGATTTTTTTCTTTTGGGATAGTCCCACAGAAAACACGATCATCTCGAAGAGTATGCCATATTTGACGAGGATAGCTGTGGAGATATTGGGATCCCATGTGATGGCTTCTACTAAAGAAAAAGTCATAAGTAGAAAAGTTCCGACAATAAAGTATTTATTGAGTGGGAACTTGGAACCTCGTAGTAGATAGATGAGTGCGAAAATTGTTATGACATTCAGTATGATCTGATAGCGCATGATCAGTACTGGGAGTTTGAGCTCCATGGTGACAGCAAGGTAAATCAGTAGCAGGATTGCCAGTACACCGTTGAGATTCATGAATGGCTGTAGGTACTTTAGGAAGTTGGGGAATTTGTGTTTGAAATCCAGAAAATGAAGTACAAATCGCCAATACATAAAAAGTGTCAGGCTGATGATGGGCATGAAATATGGCGTCATCTCAGGGGTGTTTTGTAGTACGATCTCTCTAAGCAGTCCTGATAAAAAAAGGTAGGAAGTAGAGACAGTAAACAAATAAAGGGAGTAGTCTAGGTAGGATCTAATGCGTGTATTGAAGTACAAAAACAAGTTGTAGAGTAACATGACCCAAAAGATGGCCTGAAAGATAAGGTCGGAGACTTGTTTGTTGATGATTTTTTTGGTCCACCCATCACTGGAGTATAGCTGTAGATCAAAATCAGGGTCGTGGTGTAGCGACTCCTCGATTCTGATGTAGAGGTCTTGGGTGGTTTCAGGTCCGATCTCTATGGGGATGTAATAGGAGCCTTTTTCTAGATATTTCTCATTGCCAGCATAGAGGTATCCACTTTTGACGTGATTTACAACTTCTCCATTGCGGACATAGTAGGCGTCTATGTAATCATTCTGCCCTATATAGAGGAAGTAGAATTTTACCTTTTTGTGTTCATTTCTGATACTGATCTTGCCCCAGTGGGCTTGCTCATAAGCTAGGTGAGTCGGTACGGAAAACTGCTGTTGATAGAGAGGCTGTAGTATGTCATCTATACCGAGAGCTTTGCTGCTGTCCGAGTAGACTGTTAGGTAGGTATGTATTGACTGATTACCGTCTAAAATTTGGCCTAATTCAGCAGGGCGCTGTGCTGGAGCGGCATAGCAGCCCAGTAGCAGGAGCACAATTAGCAACCATTTAATTAAAAGTCTACTCACAGGGAATGTCGGATTATTAGGAAGATAAGATAGGTATTTTAAATCATATTGAAAATTGCGCCTAGGTCGGATTGTACATATATTAGCTAAAAAACAAAACTACATCGTATGAAACGGTTTGCACTGCTGTCATTGACTCTCATTTTATCAGCGTTTTATCAGACTGCTACAGCCCAAGAAGGATGGGTTCAGTATAGTTGGCCCTATTATAATTTGGATTTTGAGTTGCCTTCGGATTTTGAAGTGACGACCAATACTTCGGATGCTTTGGAGGCCACTGGTGAGGGGATTCGCTTTGCGCTGTATCCGTATCAGGACGAGCAGTTGGAGGCTAACGACCTAGCGGGGTTCGTAGTGAAGATGGCAGAGACGGATTTGAACCTCAGTGAGATTGATGAGTTGGAGTTGATTGAGTTTGAAGAAATGAGTGGTGGTTTCATTACAGGCGAAAAGGATGGATTGATGTATATCGTATTGGGTCTCATCGACCCCAATTCTGACAATAATTTTTATGCATTTGTGGCATTTGAGGAAGACAAAGCAGGTGTGATCGAAGATGCGATTGAGCTTTTTTCTAGTTTCTCGAAGAGCGAATAAAAGGTTCATTCCTATGTAATCGAATCAGCCCACAGAGGCTGATTTTTTTATGCCCCTGTATTTATGAAGCAGCTCCAGTTTTATATCCGTAGTTATCTCGCAGCGTATTTTCATCTCAGAGTCTATCTGAGTATAGCGGTTTTTTTAGCGGTTTGTATTGTGGTCAACTATAGTTACAATTTTGAGAATGGGATTGTGGATAGCTATTATGGTTTGTTTTGGCGCTGGCCGATGTACTTTGCGCTGATGGGCTTTCCATTTTTGGTGACGTGTACGATGCTCTACTTTTTTGGGTTGCAGCGCAGTTGGTTGTACTCTGGAGAATTTTGGTTGCTTTTTGTCTTTGGTTTTTTGGTGATTTCGTGTCAGCGTTCTTTTACACTTCAGGATTATTTGACCGAGGATTTACAGTATGTGGATGCTAAATATATCCGACGAGTACTGGTCAAGCTGCGTCCCATTGTATTGACGGTCCTGCCAATACTGCTATTCTACTATTTGTATGAGCGTCACCGGGATGATCAAAGGAGTTGGTATGGGTTGAATTTTAAGCCCTTTGATTTCCGACCCTATGCGGTGCTGATTCTGGTCGTCTTTGTCGGGATTGCGGTAGCTTCTTTCATGGGGGATCTGACGAATTATTACCCACGCTATGCTAGGACAGGAGGTGATCATTTTGCCTCACACCATAGACTGGCTGAGTGGGTAGCAGTTCTGATCTATGAGAGTGTTTATGGATTGAGCTTTTTGGGCGTTGAGTTTTTCTTTCGTGGTTTTTTGGTTATTGGTTTTGCACGTGTTTTGGGAGGCTATGCAGTATTAGCGATGGTCGGGCCGTATGTGTTCTTGCATTTTGGTAAGCCTATATCTGAGTGTGTCAGCTCAGCATTCGGAGGCTATTTGATTGGAATATTGGCTTATTATTCACGCCATATTTGGGGAGGAGTCGTATTGCATGTTGCGTTGGCTTGGTTCATGGAACTCTTTGCGGGATTACAGAAGATTTATAATAACTAGCACTGTCTAGATTTTGGTCTTGATTTGGTATGATAAAATCATATTCCAGTTCGATCTATATTTTAGCTGGTAGCTTTCAATATTTTTTCTTTTTCTGCGTGAAATTATTTTTCATATTACTTGGTAAAAAAGTGATTTTTTCGATCTTTATTCGAATAGAAAAACAGACTTCAATTTGGGCTTGGAATAGAAAGAAGGTACCATGGAAAACAACGAAAAAGTAAGAGTATCGCAAGATTACAGCAAGTTAAGTGAGGAGATAAAGGAGCAGATGAAACTTGTATATCCAGAGGGGTACAGCCAGTTTTTGTTTCAATATACCAACAAGGACGGCGCACGTACCAGTGCGATCCGCTTTGAGACAGATACTAAAATCTACCTCATCCGTATGTCTGCCCATGAGGCTGAGCAGATCATAGCCGATGACAGTGACTATGATGAAGATGGCTATCTCAAAGAGGACATTAGAGATGACTATGAGGACAAGTATTCAGATGTTGACTACCTATCCGAGAATGATAACTATGATGCCTGATTTTGGCTTAGTAGGTTGATTTCGTTCAAAAGAAACTCTGGGGGCTCTTGACCAAAGTGCATGGCTTGATCTAGATTTGTTTCATGGAAGCATATCATTTTATTTATCTATTGACGGGCTTGTTTTTGGGCAGTGTGATTACTTGGCTTTTTGCCAAATCCAAGTTTCAATCCGAAGAGAATAATAAGGATCAGTTCAGGTTAAAAGAACTAGAATATCAGCTCACTGCTGAGAAAGAGCGTTCTGTATCCTTGGGCAAAGACATCATATCCATCAATACTGAGCTACGTAGCGAACGAGACAAGGCCATGCATCTCAACAATCAGTATGCTCGACTGGGGGCAGATTATAAAAACTTGCAAGAAACCCTCAAGACACAAAAAGACGAGTTGAACCAAATTCGTGAGAAGTTCTCCGCAGAGTTTAAAAACCTGGCCAATGAAATCTTTGAAGAAAAGAGCAAGAAGTTTACCGATCAGAACAAACTGCAGGTGGGTGAATTGCTCAAACCGCTAGGTGACAAGATCGTGGAGTTCGAACGTAAGGTTGAGCAGACCAACAAAGAAAGTATCGAACGCAATTCGGCACTTAAAGAGCAGATCGCTGGATTCAAAGAGCTGAACCAGAAGATCACCAAAGAAGCCGAAAACCTAGTTAAAGCACTAAAGGGAGATACCAAAGCGCAAGGTAACTGGGGCGAGTTTATCCTCGAAAGTATCCTCGAAAAGTCAGGGTTGGAAAAAGGGCGAGAGTATTTTATTCAACTCTCCCTAAAAGACGAAGAAGGGAACCGTTACCAGCCAGATGTGGTGGTCAATTTACCAGATGCCAAGAGTGTGATCGTAGACTCTAAGGTGTCGCTGATTGCCTATGAGCGATTTACCAACACTGATGACAAAGCAGAGCGCGAGTCGTACATCAAAGCGCATTTACTCTCTCTACGCGCTCATATCAAAGGCCTGAGTGAGAAGAACTATCAAAACCTCTATGGTGTGGAGGGCTTGGATTTTGTACTGATGTTCATCCCTGTGGAACCTGCATTTTCGATCGCAGTGCAGCATGATCTGGAGTTGTTCAACGATGCATATGCCAAGAATATCGTGATCGTAAGTCCAGCGACGTTGATTGCTACGCTGCGGACGATCGCTAGTATCTGGAAGCAGGAATACCAGAACCGAAACGCTATAGAGATCGCTCGTCAGGGTGGAGCACTCTATGATAAATTCGTGGCTTTTGTGGAGGATATCAAAGGAATCGGTCGTCAGATAGATCTGACGCAAAAGGTTTACCAAGAATCTGCTAAGAAACTCTATGAAGGGACGGGGAACCTAGTGAGCCGAGCAGAGAAAATGAAAAAGCTAGGAGCAAAGACAGCCAAGACGATGGATCAGAAATTAATTGAAAGATCTGAAGATTGACACTATAATATTTAGATTAAACTAAAATAATTAGCATTTTTGAATTCCAGATTCAAAAATGCTATGCTAGATCAAAATCACGGAAGAGGCGCACAAAGCAATCCTACTAATCAATATACTGCTCAGCAGGTAGAAAGCGATGTGGAGTTCTATGAGCATCTGCACTTGAGTGGTGAGACACTCAAGAAGAAAACCACCTTCCAGAAGGTGTCGCCCAAAACCATTGTCAATAAAGTATCGAGTCCAGACCTGCCTTTTGGTTATTCGATGAACCCTTATCAAGGATGTGAGCATGGTTGCATCTATTGCTATGCGCGCAATTCTCACGAGTATTGGGGGTATAGTGCTGGGAGTGATTTTGAGAGCAAAATCCTAGTTAAAAATAATGCAGCGACACTCCTGAGAAAAAAGTTTGATAGTAAGGGTTGGACAGGACATCCTATTCTGTTGTCTGGCAATACGGACTGCTATCAGCCAGTCGAACGAAAACTAGAAATTACCCGAAGCATACTACAAGTCTGTTTGGAATACCGTAATCCAGTCGGGATTATTACCAAAAATGCCATGATTTTGCGTGATCTTGATATCCTAAAAGAGATGGCTGAGATGAATCTGGTGCATGTGGTGCTCTCCATTACCTCGCTCAACGAAAAGCTGCGAGAGAAGCTCGAACCTCGTACCTCTACGTCTGGTTTACGGTTCAATGCTGTCCGGCGGTTGTCCGAATGCGGTGTACCTGTCTCAGTAATGATGGCGCCAGTGATTCCTGCCATCAATAGTGCCGAGATTATGAAGATCGCAGAAAAGGCAGCGGAAAATGGTGCGCAGAGTCTCAACCACACCATCGTTCGCCTCAATGGCGTGATTGGCCAACTTTTCGAAGAGTGGCTAGAGGAGCATTATCCTGATCGTAAGGAAAAGGTGCTTAATCAAATCAAGGATCTCCATGGTGGAGAATTAAATGATAGTCGCTTCAAAACACGAATGCGAGGGGAAGGGGAGTATGCTGATCATATTGCCAAGATGTTTGTTCTAGCAAGGAAAAAGTATGGATTGATACGTGAGCGTACAGAGTTAGATAGCTCATTGTTTCGTCGTGCAGGAGATAGTCAGTTGAGTTTGTTCTAGCAGGAAAGCTCCGATCTGATTAACTTTCTAAAAAAACATGAAATCTCTACCTGTCATTTTCTTTTGGTGCCTAATGAGTTTTTCGACTATCATAGTCGCTCAGGACAATACACTGGATCTTTTGTCTGCTAATGGAAAGATCACCATAACGCCTATCCAACATGCCACGATGATGCTGCAGCATGGAGACAAGGTCATCTTTACAGATCCTAATGGAGGGGCTGGTGCTTTCGAGGGACTACCTAAGCCAAGCTTAATTTTGATCACGGATATTCATGGAGACCACTTCAACATAGAGACACTTCGCGCTATCGGCGCAGAGAATATAGCGATCATAGCACCGGATGCCGTAGCGAAGAAACTTGGAGGGGATTTTAAGGAAGTGACTGTGATGGCTATTGGTGATGCGCTGGAAGTCCAAGGTGTGAACTTAGAGGCTATTCCTATGTACAATCTACCAGATGATGAGACTTCAAGACACCCTAAGGGGCGAGGCAACGGATACATACTGACGATGGATAAGAAGCGGATTTATATCTCAGGAGATACTGAAGATATCAACGAAATGCGGGAGCTAAAAAAGATAGATTTGGCGTTTGTCTGTATGAACCTACCCTATACGATGGATGTGGATGGAGCAGCAGATGCGGTCATTGCGTTTCGGCCTAGGATGGTTGTTCCTTACCACTACCGCGGCAAAAATGGTTTGAGCGCCATCAAGCGCTTTAAAACAATAGTAGAAGAGTCTGGTACGAATGTGAGAGTCATGTTGCTCAATTGGTACCCTTGATTGATGAAGTGTGTCAGTCCGTCTTATTTATTTTTGGAAAGGCGATCACTGACGTGCGGTACTTTTTTCTTGAGTGATCGGAGGTAGAGTTGTTCCACTTGCTCACGAGCCCATAGCGTGCGTCGGAGAAATTTAAGACTTGATTTGATCGTCTGGTTGTTTTTGAAACAGTTAATGCTAATATGTTTGCTCAACATGTCCCAGCCGTACAAATCGACTAGAAATTCGAGTATCTCAGCCAGTTTGACACCATGTAGCGGGTTGTTGATTTGATCACCAGGTATTCCTTTTTTTTGTCCGTCTTCCATGATTGTTCCTTCCTTGGTTTTAACTCTTCGCAAGATAGTGCCTTGTGGCTGCTGTTTGTCGTCAAATGTGAAATATCAGGAGTAAAGATGGTTCAATTGTCGACTGTCATCAGGGAATGAAAATATTAAATTGCAGCGTCTAAAATTTCAAAAAGAGAGAAAATGAATTATAGAAAGTTAGGTAAAACGGGGTTTGAAATATCAGAAGTGTCTCTAGGAACATGGCAAGTCGGAGGGAAATGGGGTTCTGGTTTTGATCATAAATTGGCACAAAATATTTTGGCGGAGGCCATAGATCAGGGAGTCAATTTCATCGATACAGCAGATGTGTATGAGGATGGTGAAAGTGAAATCGCTGTAGGTCGTGCGATCAAAAATGCCAATAAACGAATATTTGTCGCCACCAAATGTGGTCGTCAGGTGAGTCCACATGTCAATGAAGGCTATACGCCTAAGGTACTCCGCACATATGTGGAGGATTCGCTAAAACGCCTTCAGCTGGACTGTATAGATTTGATCCAACTGCACTGTCCCCCGACTCAGGTGTTTTATCGATCAGAAATTTTTGAAGAATTTGATAAACTCAAGCAGGAGGGTAAAATTCTAAACCTAGGGGTGAGTGTTGAGAAGGTCGAGGAAGCGATGAAAGCCATCGAATTTGACAATGTCACCACTGTGCAGATCATCTATAACATGTTTCGTCAACGTCCACAGGAGTTGTTTTTTGAGCAGGCTGCTAAAAGAAATGTAGGAGTAATCGTACGAGTCCCTTTGGCTAGTGGACTATTGACAGGAAAGTTTGGTCGAGATAGTCAGTTTGCGGCGGACGATCATCGCCAGTTCAATCGAGATGGAGCAATGTTCGACAAAGGGGAGACTTTTGCAGGGATTCCTTACGACAAGGGACTCGATGCAGTGGAGGATTTGAAAGCAGAGTTTGGAGACGCTAGTCTGACACATGCTGCTTTGAAATGGATATTGAGAAGATCAGAGGTGAGCTGTGTCATTCCAGGCGCTTCTAGACGAGATCAGTTGTTATCTAATTTGGCTGCAGTGTCGGCTCCAGAGCTTACCCCAAAGCAGCTAGAGACTATTACTCGTGTCTATGATGAGCAAATTAAAGCTTTCGTTCACCAGGCCTGGTAAACAAGAATCAAAAGAATAGTGAGGTAGTAAACTGCACTCCACGTACACCGACGTGGCGGTTGCGGTTTTCTATCGGCGTGCGACCATAGTAGGTCGATAGGGAAATGAAAAAGGCATCTGATCCTGAGTAGGCTAGTTTGAAATAGAGGTTAGTGGTGACATCTCCCTGTGTCGAAAAGGTGTTCACGAGGGTATTGACTGTACCTCCTAATACTAGAGATACTGGGAGATGAATGAGCTCGCCAAAATAGAAGTCTACATTGCCGCCTGTGAAATATTGTAGTTTAGGGTGTGACCGTTCTAGGGTTTCACCATATGCTAATTTTCCATCCGTATTGAAAGCAAACCAGTTATTGGGAGCATAGGAAAATGACAATCCACCACCACTTACGAGTGAAGGAATTTTGCTAGTAACACTGGGGGTTGGGTTGTCATTGATGATGTCGTTGATGTAGTCTGCTACGTTGACGTAACTTGCGATAGTATTGGTGAGGGAGTAGTACATCGATAGGCGGTGTTTTGGGCCACTTGATAACCTGAATTTGACTCCCATCTCTGTAGTGGTAATAGAGTTGATTCCCTGTGTCAAAATAGATTCTACTCCTGTGCCTAGTCTCGCGGAGTAGTCCAGGCGCACGAAAAAACTTGCCCAGTCTTTGACTCGTTGTGCGTAGTTCATATTTAACCCTACGTAGAGCAGGGAATTGTCGAGATTGACGAGTGTGCTATCTCCGACAGCTACCGATTCGGTCACGAAAACGGATGAATTAGCCAGTCCCATATTGAAGTTGAAATTGGTGCGAATAAACGGAGAACGCATACTCTCTAGTGTATTGACGACATGACCGTTGAGATAGGGGACTTTTTTAGTCTCTACTTCCTGAGCGAACAGACTGCAATTCAAGCATAAGAGTAGGTTAAGGGTCGTTAGCCATTTCATGGTTGCAAGTTTTTGTGAGGCAATAGCCATGTGAACCTAGTTTCTGCGGAAGTAGTCTTTAAACGGGGCAGTTCGTTGTTATTGTTTTGAGATAAATCCTGTGTGATGTTGACGAGACCTTGTGCATAGATGAGGTCAATGGTGAAATGCTGCTGCTTGATGTGAAATCTGTACCCAAGACTCACGGATGCAGACAAATTGTAGCTATGGATGTAGTTGGACAGCTGGATGTCCTGTTGTGTCTGAATATTTTTGCCATGATGGTGAATTAGGTATTCATACACCAAACCTACGGAGTATTGCCATTTGGTATTGTCACTTATGACTTTGAAATATACAGGTATAGAGAGATAATGAAGTTTCAACTTGGTAGTTTTGATGAGCTTTTCACTGTCTTCATCATTTGGATCGAAAGCATCATTTTCACGCCATAGTGTGCCGCCAGTTTGCTTGTAAGAAGGGGTGCTAGTCAGGTAGACATCCGAACTAATCGCGTATTCATAAAGAGCACCCACTTGATAGGATGTATAAATGCTGAAACGGTATTCTGAAAGGGAAGACGGGTCGTCTCCAGTGAATTTGTTGCTAACACTACCTACGGATATACCCCAGTTGGACCGGTTCTGGCCAGCAGCAGACCCTATCACCGTTAGCACAAGTGTGACGATACAGATAGTGGCCCGCGTTTTAGTTGTTTTCATGAGCGTCAAACTGGATAGGTATATTGAGTTGAATCTGTGTGATGAAAATATTATCGTTTCCATCTTTTTTACCCCACTGTGAAATGTTGTCAAGGTAGTCTGTGAGGCTATTTGCAAAACCGGTTTGTACGCCGACAGCATAACCATTGGGGAGATAGTATTTGAAACCCAACTGGGAGGGGATCATAATACTCATGTTACGATATGTTTCACCTAGCGCACGCGTTGTGGATTGATCAGAGAGTGCTTTCCCATTTTCATCTTTTGGCGTGTAGCGAATGAAACCTATGCCTTGTGATAGGTATAACTTGAACTTATCTCTGTCTATCAGGTTTAGATGTAGTGCGAAATTGAGTGAGAAGTAGGCTGTGTTAAAACTTTCGTTTGGCGTAGTGTTCGTGCCAGTTCCATCATCGTAGCTATAGTCGAGTTCATTGGCTCGTATAGCACCCGCTTGGAGGATAATGTGGCTATTGAGTCGCTTGTTTTCGTTGATTGCAAGGCCAATTGATCCCATTATTTGCCCACTGCCATATCCTGATCCTAGATCGCCACTGTAGTGAGACGAGCCTAGCCCTATGACTATTTCTTTTGCTTTCACCACTGCTGTAATGTCTTGTGCGGTGACTTGTTTTCCGAGTAGGAAAAGCAAAAGGATGATATAGAGTTGTCGTTGTTTCAAAGCAAAAAAATAACCGAGCATCAAGATACTCGGTTACGAATTAAATATTGTAAATCCAGAAATCCAATTATAAATCAGACGTGTCAAATGATTCCATGAAGGCAGTTGTGAATTGTCCAGACTTGAAAATCTCGTCTTCCATCAATTTAATATGGAATGGGATCGTCGTTTTGACACCTTCGATCACGAACTCTTCCAATGCACGTTTCATTCTTACCAAGGCTTCTTCTCTTGACTGAGCAGAAATGATGAGTTTGGCAATCATCGAATCGTAGTTAGGAGGGATCGTATAGCCTGCATATACGTGGCTATCTACACGAACACCGTGTCCACCAGGTAGGTGAAGGTTGGTGATCTTACCTGGAGAAGGTCTAAAGTCCTTCGTAGGATCCTCAGCATTGATTCTACACTCGATAGCATGTAGCTGCGGGAAGTAATTTTTGCCAGAGATTGGAATCCCTGCGGCTACTTTGATCTGTTCTTTGATTAAATCGAAATCAGTTACTTCTTCTGTGATCGGGTGCTCCACTTGGATACGGGTATTCATTTCCATGAAGAAGAATTCACCGTGTTTGTCCAACAGGAATTCTACTGTACCTGCTCCTTCGTACTTGATGGCTTCTGCACCTGCGATGGCTGCAGCTCCCATTTTTTCTCGGAGTTCTTGGGTCATTACCGATGCTGGGCACGGCGTTTCCTCTGTTAGTTTCTGGTGTCTACGCTGTACCGAACAATCTCTTTCGGATAGGTGGCATGCTTTGCCATTGCTATCACCGATGATTTGAATTTCAACGTGACGCGGCTCTTCGACGAATTTTTCTAGGTACATGCCGTCGTTACCGAAGGCAGCCTTAGACTCGGTTCTAGCATCATCCCATGCTTTTTGGAATCCGCTTTCGTCTTTGATGATACGCATACCACGTCCACCACCACCAGCTGTTGCTTTGATGATGACAGGGTATTTGATTTGTTTAGCGATCTCTTTTCCTTGTGCGACAGACTCTAGGAGTCCTTCAGACCCAGGGATAGTAGGGACACCTGCTTTTTTCATCGTTTCTTTCGCAGTGGCTTTGTCTCCCATGCGGTTGATCATTTCCGAACTTGCGCCGATGAATTTGATGTTGTATTCTTCACACACACGAGAGAATTCTGCATTTTCAGATAAGAATCCGTATCCTGGGTGTATGGCATCTGCATTGGTGATTTCCGCAGCAGATACGATTTTTTTGATATCGAGGTAAGATTGGTTGCTCGGAGGCGGGCCTATACATACCGCTTCGTCAGCAAATCTGACGTGCAAGCTTTCTGCATCAGCTGTCGAGTAAACTGCGACAGTTTTGATTCCCATTTCTTTACAAGTCCTGATGACTCTCAGAGCAATTTCTCCCCTGTTTGCAATTAATATTTTCTTAAACACTATTGAGGTATTTAATTTAAAGGAAAAATTAAGATGGATCTACCAAGAATAATGGCTGATCATACTCTACTGGTTGTGCATTTTCTACCAAAACTTTCACGATCGTGCCTGATACTTCAGATTCGATTTCGTTGAATAGTTTCATGGCTTCTATGATACACACAGGATTTCCTACGTCTACTTTGTCACCCACGCTGACGAACTCTGGTGATTCAGGGTTAGCTGATCTGTAGAATGTACCGATCATAGGTGATTTGATTTCGATGTAGTTGTTGGCAGCAGGTGCTGGTGCAGGAGCGGCTGCTGGTGCTGCGGCAGGAGCAGGAGCAGCAGCTACAGGTACTGGTGCAGCGACGGCTGCTGGCATAGAAGCAACAGATTTCTCAATGATCTGTGTTTCGTTGCTTCGTTTCACTTTTATCTTGAACTCTTCCGTTTCGATGTTTACTTCTTCCAAACCGGAGTTAGACAGGAAGTCAATCAAATCTCTAATTTCTTTAACCTTCATTTGATAGATGTTTAATTATTTGGTTTCCCGTGAGCTGCTGCCTTCCGGGGAAGTTTTGTACAAATTTACTAGAATCTTACAATTATAAAATTGGAAAATCTAGGCATAAAAAAGAGTAAGGAATTACTTCTTTACTCTTTCTACGTAAGAACCTGTCTTACTTTCTATTTTTAGCAAGTCTCCTTCATTGACAAACAAAGGTACCTGAATCTCTGCGCCTGTTTCGAGGGTAGCTGGTTTACTTGCATTGGTAGCGGTATCACCTTTTAGCCCTGGTTCAGTATAAGTGACCTCTAACTCAACATGCTGAGGTAGTTCACATCCTAGGATCAATTCTTCTTCAGCATGGAAGATGATCGTAGCAGGATCACCATCTTTTAAAAATTGAGGAGCATCGATCAGTGTCTCTTCGAGAGAAATCTGATCGTAGGTTTCGGTGTTCATGAAGTTGTACCCCATGTCGTCCTTATATAAATACTGAAAGTCTCTACGCTCTATTCGTGCAGTGTTGACTTTGTGTCCAGCGGTGAAAGTATTGTCGAGTACTTTTCCTGTCTTGACATTTTTAAGCTTTGTTCTAACAAAAGCAGGTCCTTTTCCAGGTTTTACGTGCTGGAAATCGATGATGAAGTACAATCCATGATTGTACTCGATACACATTCCGTTTTTAAAATCTGCGGTACTAGCCATTCTGAATTCGAATTTTAATATTTCAAGTTACTTCGGGTCGTAAGCCCATTTTAAATATAGAGAACCCCACGTGAAGCCTCCACCAAATGCAGCTAAGATGATGTTATCACCTTTTTTGAGCTGATTTTCATAGTCCCAGAGGCATAGTGGTAGTGTTCCTGCCGTGGTGTTTCCGTACTTCTGGATATTGATCATGACTTTGCTGTCATCAATTCCCATTCGGTTTGCAGTCGCATCGATGATGCGTTTATTGGCCTGATGCGGCACGAGCCATGATATGTCTTCGCCTGTCAGGTTGTTTCTTTCCATGATTTCGGCAGAGACATCTGCCATATTGGTTACCGCGAATTTGAATACTGTAGCTCCTTCTTGAAAGGCGTAGTGTTGGTCGGCTGCTACGCTTTCTAGTGTCGCAGGCATGCGGCTACCGCCTCCTTTCATACCCAGATACTCAGCTCCAGACCCGTCAGTTTTTAGGATAGCATCTTGTATGCCATTTCCTTCTTCGTTGGGTTCTAAGAGAACGGCTCCACCTCCGTCACCAAATATGATGCAAGTTGTACGGTCTTTGTAATTGATGATAGAGGACATCTTGTCTGCTCCGATCACGATGACTTTCTTGTATGTGCCTGCCTCGATGAATTGGGCTCCAGTAGAGAGGGCAAACAAAAAGCCAGAGCAAGCTGCTGACATGTCGTAGCTAAACGAATTAGTAGCACCGATTTTGTCTGCTACAATATTCGCAGTGGCAGGGAAAGGCATGTCAGGTGTGACCGTCGCGCAGATGATTAAATCAATGTCTTTCGGGTCAGTCCCCGTTTTTTCTAGGAGCCCTTTGCAGGCTTCTATACCTATCACAGAGGTGCCTTGACCTTCTCCTTTCAGTATCCTTCTCTCTTTGATACCGGTACGCGTAGTGATCCACTCATCGCTGGTCTCTACGATCGTTTCTAGTTCTGCATTGGTCAATACGTAATCTGGCACATAGCCCTGTACGCCCGTTATTGCAGCTGTTATCTTACTCATTTGCAGATGTTCTATTTGGTAAATCTGGTTGAAAGATTAGAAGGTCTAGGTCAATATGAATCGGCAATTTACGCAATTATTTCAGTTTTGAAAGCAGATACTACTTTGCTAAAAAGAATGAAAGGTATACATGCATAATTCATATAAACACAGAAAGTCTGCTCTGTAAGCAGACTCCTAATATTTTACCAGAATGTGTCAATAGCTTATGCTACTGCTTCTTTTTCAATAACTACTTTCCCTTTGTAGTAAAGGTTACCTTCGTGCCAGTAAGCTCTGTGAGGTAAATGTGCCTCTCCAGTCGTCGCACAAACTACATAGTTTTTTGCCTCTGACTTGTAGTGAGTTCTTCTTTTGTCTCTTCTTGTTTTCGAGATTTTGCGTTTTGGATGCGCCATTTTCTTATTCTTTTAATTTTCCTTATTCTTAATATTTTTCAATAGAGCCCATCTGGGGTCTATTTCTTCTTCAGGAGTCGATTCGGTTTCTTCTTCCTCTACGTCAGACGAGTAAACCAACTCCAACTCGTACTCATCATCTTCGTCCCCTTCCTCTTCGAATTTTGGGTGAATCTTTTTCATTGGGACTGCCAAAGTCAGGTAATCAAAAATGTTTTTTTCAACATTGATGCTTTGCTGACCATCTGGGATCGTCCATATGTCATCTTGACTATCGTCAAACTCTTCACCATACTTGAGGATGAGCTGCTCTTGTATGTCAATAGGGTAGTCAAACGACTCTAAACTTCGATCGCATAGCAGTACGATTGTACCACTAATGTCAAAATTGACCTCTATCAATCTTTCCTTTTTGATCAGTTGGATATCGCAGCGACCTTGGCCTGCTTCGATTACACTATCTTCATTTTTCTCAAAGAGCGACTTATCAAACTCAAAACTAAAATCATGCGAACCCAGTTTGAGTCCGAAAATATCAATCTTGAAGTGTTTATTCCCTTTCATCTTTCTTGTCAGAAAATAAGTGCGCAAATTTAGAGATTATAATTTAATATTTAAAAACAATTTCTGAATTTTGGCTACTTATTATAGTTCTACTATTAAACCATGACTATGAGAGAGTTACTGCAGGCCCAGTTTGGTCGTATTTTTCAAAAAGAACTTGTCGACGAGATTGAAGCCAAAGGCGTATTAAAGACGCTAGAGGCAGGAACTGCTCTGATAGATTACGGCAAATATATCAAGTCTATCCCACTAGTCATGACAGGAACGATTAAGATTGTCCGAGAAGACGACAAAGGGAATGAATTGTTCCTATATTATCTGCAGGGAGGAGATACCTGTGTCATGTCACTTACTTGCTGTACGAGTCAGAAGAAAAGTGAAATTAAAGCTATCGTAGAGTCAGATGCTGTGATAGTCATGGTTCCACTACAGTATATGGATGAGTGGATGCGTTTTTCGAGCTGGCGGCAGTTTGTATTTGCTTCGTACAATGCTCGTTTCGATGAGATGCTCAGTGCACTGGATGCTGTAGCTTTTATGAAGTTGGACGAACGCTTGCTCAACTACCTACTCGATATCAAAGCCAATACCGGTAGTTTCGAGATTAAACGCACCCACCAAGAGATCGCCAATGACTTAGGGACGTCTCGTGTGGTGATTTCTCGCTTGCTAAAAAGATTGGCGGACGAGGATCAGATCGAGCTGCACCGCAACAAGATTGAGATATTGTAACTATTGTTACAATATCCTTTGAGATCAGCAGGTAATTTTACCACTCTGATTAAATTAAGCCATGCGCAAAATTTTACCCATTATTGATGTGTTACGCAACTACGACGTGTCTGGCCTCAAAGGAGACGCTGTGGCAGGGGTGACGGCTGGTGTCATGATGGTGCCGCAGGGGATGGCTTATGCGATGATAGCAGGCCTGCCTCCTGTGTATGGACTTTATGCTGCGATATTTCCTCAGGTAGTCTATGCATGGTTCGGCACTTCACGTCAGCTTTCAGTAGGGCCAGTCGCCATGGATTCTTTGCTCGTTGCGACGGGGATTTCCGCATTAGCGGTGGCGGGGACGTCTGATTACATCGGTCTGGCTATACTCTTGGCTTTGATGATTGGTTTGCTTCAGCTGGCTATGGGTGTATTTCGTTTGGGCTTCTTGACCAATTTTTTGTCACGCCCTGTGATTGCTGGGTTTACCAGTGCAGCGGTGTTTGTCATCGCAATCAACCATCTCAAGCATTTGACGGGAGTCGAACTTATAAGCGGAAAGTATCTACATGACATAGTGATTGATTTGATGTTTAGGCTTGATGAGATCAATGGCTGGACATTACTGATTGGTTTGACGGGGATGGTGTTGATCGTGGTATTGAAACGGTGGAGTCCCAAATTACCTACAGGCTTGATTCTGGTGGTTGTTAGTGCTGGCGTGGTTTATGGGTTTCGTCTAGACACGCTAGGTGTAGCAATCGTAGGCTATGTGCCTGAGGGATTGCCATCTGTAGCTATTCCAACTTGGGATTTAGAGCAGGTGCGAGCGCTTGCACCGATGGCGTTGACTTTGGCATTTATAGGGTTCATAGAGGCGTATTCTATTGGTAGGACGCTCCAGTACAAACATAAAAATGAATATGAAGTCAAAGCCAATAAGGAGCTAATAGCACTTGGACTGGGCAATATGATAGGGTCTCTATTTAGTAGTTTTCCTACTACAGGTAGTTTTAGTCGTTCAGCGGTCAATGATGCTGCCGGAGCAAAAACTACTGTGGCACTTTTTTTTAGTGCACTAGTCGTGTTATTGGTTTTGTTATTCTTGACGCCACTTTTTTATTATCTACCTAGTGCGATTTTGGCATCTATTATTATTGTGAGTGTCTTGGGGTTGATAGATATAGAGGAGGTTAAAACCTTGTGGCATACCGATAAGTATGATTTTGCGATGCTGATGGTGTCTTTCGTAGGGACGATTATGTTTGGGATCGAGTGGGGGATTTTGTTCGGTGTATTGCTATCGTTAGTGGTTTTGATCTATAAAGCATCCATTCCTCATATTGCTGAACTGGGACAGATAGAGGGGACGCGTTTTTTTCGCAATATCAAGCGATTTGATCAAGCTTATGATCGCCCAGATGTTGGGATTATTCGATTCGATGCGCGTTTGTTTTTTGCCAATGTGAGTGCACTGCAAGAGACTATAAGGACGATTTTGGCGAAGAAACCAGAGATGAAGTTGTTTGTGATCGACGCGCAGAGTATTAGTGATATTGATTCTACAGCGATTAGTGCTTTGCGAGACATTCATGTGGATATGCAAAATCGAGGAATCACCTTGAAGTTAACTTCGATTATAGGTCCAGTGCGTGATAAGTTGTATCGCTGTGGTTTGGCGGATCAGATTGGTTTGGAGAATATCCATGAATCGATCGCAGCAGCGATCAATAGCGGGCAAGAATCTGATCTTCCGTTTCAGTCCAACTCTCTCAAATAAGTTTTGGCACAGTATTGGTTAAATTCTAAATAACTAAAGAATGATACAGATGAAGAGCTTATTGTTAATACTCGCGTTTTTGCTCCTGACCGTGGCGGTTGTGTTTGGTCAGGATAAAAAATCCAGAAAGGAAGCCAAAAAGGAAAAGCAGCGTCAAGAATACATGGAGACTAAAATGCTCTTGGATTCTGGAGCTTTTAGTTTCACTGCTACATGGGCGACTACTCAGAAAGGTCGTCGAATCAATTTGATTGGAAATAGTAATCAGTTGACACTAGAAGATACTTTGACATCTGCTTATTTGCCGTATTTTGGGGTGGTGCAGATGTACGATATGAGTGGTGAAGGAGGAATTAATTTTGAAGGTACAGCACAAGACTTGAAGATAGAGCACAAGGATAAAAAGATGAGGTCTATGGTTAGTTTCGAAGTGAAGTCGTCCACAGGGAATGAAGTCTATCAATGTCAGTTTACTATCAATTCGAATAGCAGTGCCGCGCTCAGTGTGAGGAGCAGTGCTAGGAACCAGATCAGCTATGACGGCACAATTGCTCCGCTGCCTGATGAAAAAAAGAAATAAAAATATATACACCTATTACAAAAGAGGCTGTCCGTATGGGCAGCCTCTTGTTTTTTGTCTATTCTGGTGTTTTCTCCTCAGGATATTCTTTTTTGAACCCCTTCCAAAAGTCATCTACCGTCTGTTTCATATCCTTGCGTAGATAGAGTAAGCCAAATAGGTTAGGCAAGGTCATCACAGCAATAGCTATCCCAGCCAGTGACCAAATGATGGTCGTGTCAGTGAATGACGCTACAAAGAAACCAATCACATATACGATCCTAAAGTAAATCACCGAACCGCTACCAAAAAGGAAAGTCATCGCTCGGTCTCCGTAGTATGACCATGAAATCGCTGTGCTAAAGGCAAATAACAAGATACCGATAGAGACGATGTAAGATCCATAAGCCCCAAAGAATCCTCTGCTAAAAGCAAGAGCCGTCAGCGGAGCACTATGAACCAGAGACTTGCCTATAAATGTGACTTCAGGATCAATAGGATTTCCGTCTAGGATTTGGGTACTTCCCGTATAGGGCGAGCCGTTCTTGTAAAGCGTAACGTCCTCTGCCAGTGACCTGGCGTGGATGAAGGTTACTGGTGTGGTGATTTTTCCATCTGTAGCAGCTAGTTCTCCTGAGAAGACAGGGAGTGGTGCTTTGCCTGATACGTGACCATAAAGTGCGGCTGAACCTTCTTTTGTCTCGTCCGAGATGTCGATTTGCTCTAAAATGCTCAAGTCAGAAACCTGAAATTCGTTTTCATGTTTTTCACTCCATACGCCAGATGACAAAAGCACCAGACCCGTAATGGTACATATTACGATAGTATCAATGAATGGCTCTAAGATCGCTACCATGCCTTCTGAGACAGGTTCATGTCCCTTGGCAGAGGCATGAGCGATGGGGGCACTACCTTGGCCTGCTTCGTTAGAGAATAGTCCACGACCTACGCCCTTGTTGAAGGCAAATGCGATGGATGCACCTAGGAAGCCTCCAGTCGCTGAAGAGCCAGTGAATAGGTCAGAAAAGATGGAGGCAAATGACGGGAGAATCTGGTCGTAGTTGTAAAATATCACGCCAAAAGCGCCGATAAAGTAGATGACCGCCATAGAAGGAACGAGTTTTTCGGTCACCGCAGCGATTCTTTTGATCCCTCCGATGATCACAAAGCCTAATAGTACAGCCAATACGCCGCCTGTTAGCATGTGATTGATCCCGAATGTCGCATTCAGTGTGTTGGAGATACTGTTGATCTGAGGCAAACTCCCCGTACCAAAAGACGATAAAACCGTCGCTACAGCAAAAGCTGCGGCGAGCCACTTCATGTTCATTTTGTTCTTCATGAAATACATTGGACCACCTGCCATGGTACCGTCAGTGGTTTTTTCACGGTATTTATGAGAGAGAGTTACTTCGACGAATTTGGTACACATGCCTACTGCTGCAGTGACGAGCATCCAAAATAATGCTGCTGGTCCGCCGATATGGATCGCTAATGCTACGCCTGCTATGTTGCCAGTACCCACAGTTCCGGATAGGGCAGTTGCCAAAGCTTGAAAATGTGAGGTGTCTCCTTCGTCATCACTTTTGTCAAACTTTCCTTTGACGACACTGAGCGCGAAACGGAAATATCTAATTTGTGGAAACTTGAGGTAAATAGTAAAGAATAGACCGGTTCCGATTAGTACATAAGGAAACCAAAAGGAGCTGCCAATGTAGCTATCGATTAGAATCAAGATGTCGTTTAACTCTTGCATAATGGATTGTTGTTTTATGAATTCAGTAACAACAAATCTATACAAACCGATCACTTTCGGTAGGGCTACATTATATTTATCTCAGTCATCAAGCTAAAAAACAGGTTTTTGAATGAATGAGTTTACACATCTCAGACAGCGAATGGATAGTTTTTCTCCTTTAGGAGAGGAGGCGTGGGAGGATTTTGTGCCGCGTTGGTCAAGCTTTGAGTTGTCCAAGGGAGAGTTTTTAATTCGCGAAGGGAAAACAGAACGCTACTTTTATTTTGTTCATGAAGGCGTGTTACGTGCTTTTGTTAGAAACGGTGGGCAGGAGTCTGTTTTGGGTTTTTCTTATGAGGGAGATTTTTCTGGAGCCTATGATTCGTTTTTGGATCAGGCTCCATCCGAATGGAGTATAGATGCTTTGTCGTCGGTTCGTGGGTTGAAGATCAGCTATGAGAACCTCATGGCGATGTATGATGCCTACAAGTCTATGGAGCGATGGGGGCGTGTATTCAATGCCAAAATCTTGATAGGAATAGGTAGACGACAGGTGGAGGTGAGGAATTTTTCGGCAGAAGATCGATTTGAACGTCTGATGAAGGATAGCCCGCATATCTTGCAGAAAGTGCCGCAGAAGTATCTAGCGTCCTATCTGGGGATGAGTCCAGAGACTTTTAGCCGTCTGCGTAAAGTCAGTTTAGAAAAATCAAAGTCAATGCGAACTTGATATAGATCAAGATTGCTTTCCCTGACAAAGTGTAATTTTGAGCATCAAATAACCAAGAACTTATGAAGCGGTCAGAACTAATCGAAAGCCTAATGGCAGACACGTATAGAATTATCGAAGAGGTAAAACACATCGCCTCACTAGAGGAGGAGTTGATTGCTCGTAGATCTAATCCCGATCGATGGAGTGCCATAGAGTGCTTAGAGCATCTCAATATCGCTGATGCACACTATTTGATTCAGTTTGATAGGAAGCTGTCATCGGCTAAGCCTTGTGACCGTGAATCTTACAAGCCGGGATGGTTAGGAAACTACTTTGTCAAAATGATCAAACCAAAGGCTGACGGTGGTATTCCTTCTCCGATGAAAACGATGCGGAAGTTTGATCCTGAGGTGAAAGTGCAGCGTGATACGATCTCGAAGTTTTTGGAAGACCAGGAGGAAATACTGGGCTACTTGAGCCTATGCAAAACACTCGATTTACAGAAGATTAAAATTCCCTCTGCTATCGGAGCGATAGTGACTTTCAGACTGGGGGACGCACTGCGCTTTTTGATTGGGCACAACCAACGCCATATCATTCAGGCGAATAATGTGCTGAAGGAGTTAGGTGTGGAGACAGACCTACCCGTCAATCAGTCGCTCTAGTTGCTGATAGTCCAGTCCAAATTCTGATTTGATGGCCGAAATCTTGTCGTTGGCTCCCTGTTCGTTTTTGGTGCGGTGGTGGTTGATTCCGACGAGCATCACGTTTTTACGCGTATGTTCGTTAGAGACGAACTCAAATATCTTGGACTCATAGCCTTCACGCTCTAGGATTAGGGCACGGATGGTATCAGTGACCATTTCATACTGGCGTTCTTTGAAGATGCCATATTTGAGGATAGGGCTGGAGACTGCTTTTCCTTTGAGTTGCTGGCGGACTTGTTTGTGACAGCAAGGAGCGGTGACGATCAGTGCAGCATCTGAAGCGAGTCCTTTGGCTAGTGCATCATCGGTGGCTGTATCACAGGCATGTAGTGCGATCAAGATATCAATATCCTTGTTTTCGTACTCCTCGATGGGTTGATCTACGAACTGAAGACCTTCAAAACTCAACTGCTTTGCCGTTTCGTTGCAGAAGTCTACGAGCTCTTTTCGGAGCTCTATACCTGTCACACTCACTTCATATCCTTTCTGTCTCATGTATTCATATAGTGCAAAAGTCAGGTAGCCTTTGCCTGAGCCCATGTCTACAATTTTAGGGTTTTTGGGTAGCTGCGCGGTAGCGATGAGGCTCTCCATGATTTCCAGAAATTTATTGATCTGGCGGTACTTGTCTGCCATCTTGGGGATGATGTTGCCCGCATGATCGGTGACACCTAGTAGGGTGAGGTAGTTGGCGTCTGGCTGTGCTCGTTTGGTTTTGATTTTGTCATGTGCTACTGTGGCAGTTGACCGGTTGGCTTTACTTTTCTGTACTGTAATTTTTCCTTTTTTGCTGGTCAGGAGTGCGATATCTTCATCGGGTGTACAGAGTGTAGCATTTTTGAAATGCTCCTCGACCTGCATCATGATTTCTTGGTATGCTGCTTCTACCTTATGGTTTTTGGTTTCGTCGTTGGTTTTGTAGCGGTAGGTGAACGAGTAGTGTCTTTCAGACTTGATTTCTACAGGTCTCACGAAGATATTGTGAAGTGTGCTGTCTTTGTCGGTCGGCTTGCTCAGTGTTAGTTTGACTAGCGAATGCAGTTCTAGACTCGCTTTGATTTGCTCCAAAAAATCTTCCTTTGTACTCATGGCGCAAAGTTATCGATTAAAATCCTTTGGGTCTCCTGAATTTGAGGATGACTGGTGTCTTGCCAGAGAGCTTGTGGGTGTTTTTGGCATGTTCAGTGACGGATTTCCCATTATTGTCTAGTCCTATCCAGATTTCATCTTCAGTGAGTAAGAGTGCTTCGGCCATGCCGTACTTCTCTGGACCGTAGAGTTTTCCGTCGGGGTGGCTGGCTATGTGGTGGTAGCTGACCTTGTCGGTGACCTGCTGACTGACTGGGTCTATTTTAGTGATGTAATTCCCGTTTCGCTCCAGAACGTAGAGGAAACCGTTTTCGAATTTGGCGTCAGAAAAATCATTGCTTTCGGTCTCTGGGATATTGAATTGATTGATCGCTCCAGAGTTTAAATTGATAGCCACTATCCATCTGGGTTGGCGTTCTTTGCAGAGATATAGCGTTTGGTTTTCTGAATCTAATGCTAGACCTTCCCATCCAGCGTTGCCCCATTTGCTCGGGGTGAGGCCAGCGGATTCAAAATCGATTAGCATCTCCTTTGCATTGGTGGAGTGAGTGAGTACTTGTCGATCAAGGGTGTAGACTTTACCATCTTTTTCACTAGCCAAATAGAATAAACCCTCGTAGTAGTCAATTGCTTCTAAGTCTGGGTTACTGGGGATAGAAAATGCAGGTGTTTTACTGATCGAGAATAGACTGTCAGCAAAAGTGACCTGATAGAGAGAATTGTTCCAGTGTTTGTCTCCAATGACGTAGTAGTTGCCGCCGGTAGCTACGATCCCACTGAGGTCAAACTGTAAGGAATCGCTCGTCTGCAACTGATGAATACCAATCAAATCCAACGGTGCATAGCGCTGCTGCGCCATGCTGAGATTAGATAGTGTGAAAGCCAATAGTGTGAGAAGTACTGTCCTCATGGCTTGGGTTTCTAGATTCGTTCGATTTTAGCACCGATGGCGTTGAGTCGGCCGTCGATGTTTTGGTAGCCCCGATCGATCTGCTCTACGTTGTGGATGATGCTGTCACCCTCGGCAGACATAGCAGCGATGAGTAACGATACTCCAGCTCTGATATCAGGAGAGGTCATGGTGATTCCTTTCAGTGCTACCTGTTTGTCCAGCCCGATGACGGTCGCACGGTGTGGGTCACATAGGATCACTTGTGCCCCCATTTCGATCAGTTTGTCCACGAAGAATAGTCTGCTTTCGAACATCTTCTGATGAATGAGTATGGTTCCTTTGGCTTGTGTGGCGACTACTAGTGCGATGCTTAGTAGGTCAGGTGTGAAACCCGGCCAGATCGCATCAGCAATCGTCATGATAGAGCCATCGATGAATGTCTCGATCTCATAGCGATCCTGTTCTGGGATGAAGATGTCATCTCCTCGAAATTCCATTTTGATTCCCAGTCTCTGAAAGATGTCTGGGATGATGCCCAAGTGCGGAATACCAGCGTTTTTGATGGTGATCTCTGACTGAGTCATGGCAGCCATGCCTATGAAACTGCCAATCTCTATCATGTCCGGTAGCATGGCATGCTCTGTACCTCCTAGCGACTCTACTCCTTCGATGTTCAGTAGGTTGGAACCTATGCCTGTGATCTTAGCCCCCATGCGGTTGAGCATGCTGCATAGCTGCTGCAGGTACGGTTCACAGGCCGCATTATAGATCGTGGTTTTGCCTTTGGCAAGGACTGCAGCCATCACGATGTTAGCGGTACCGGTTACGGACGCTTCGTCGAGTAGCATGTAGGTACCTGTGAGGTGCGAGGCGTCTATGTTGTAGTAGCCTGTTTTTTTGTCGTACTGAAATTTAGCACCTAGTTTTTGAAAACCTGTGAAGTGTGTGTCAAGTCTTCTTCTACCGATTTTGTCTCCTCCTGGCTGAGGTATTCTTCCTTTCTTGAATCTAGCGAGTAGCGGACCGAGTAGCATGATGGACCCTCTGAGCGAAGAGGCCATTTGTTTGTATCGGTCAGATTCTAAGAAGTCAATATCTATCTGATCAGCTTTGAATGTATAGGATTCAGGATTGTTTTTGGTGACCCGTACGCCCATTTCATTCAGTAGATCGATCAGCTTGTTGACATCTCTGATGTTCGGGACATTGTTGATGACCATTTCTTCCTCTGTGAGGAGTACGGCCGATAGGATTTGAAGAGCTTCATTTTTGGCACCTTGAGGGACTAATTCTCCCTTGAGCTGCGTGCCACCAGTCACATGAAAAGACGCCATTAATTTCTTCTTCTTCGGTTGTTGTTATTGTTGTTAGATCTTCTGTTGTTATTAGATCTTCTGTTGTTATTGCCGCCGCTGTTGTTGTTCGCTCCCTGTTGTAGTCGGTTGTTGCGTCTTTCTTTTTTCTGTGGTTCGAAGAGATCACCTTCTTTGACTTTGTCCATGTCGATATCCAATTGGTTTTTGGATAGACGTCTGATGTTGGTATAGACGACATTGTCTTCCATCACATCTTGGTTGTACGAGTAGAAGAAGGTCTTCATCAATTTGCCAATGTGAATAATTGCAGCTTCTTGTTCTTCGGGGTCTTCTAGTGTGATGGCTTTGTCTACGAGTAGCTCGATGTTTTTACCGAAATGCTTGAAGGTGATGTCGTTGGCAGAGTAAGGGACACGATCTGGTTTTTTCTCCAAAGTCTCCTTCTCTGGCGTAGGGAAAGGTCCCTCTATGTCTAGTTTGAATCCAGAGATGATGTGTAGGTCATCCCAAAATTTCTGATTGGATTCTGTTGTTTCTTTAGCGGTAGGGTTGATCTGCTTCATGAGATCCACCATAGTGAGTGCTTTTTTGTTGCGCTCCTCTTTGTCCTCTATGGTCAGTAGGTGATCGACCAATTTTTGTACGTTTCTTCCGTATTCTTTGAGCGTAAGGTGCTCCTGGACTGTGTTATACTCGTGCATGTGTGTTATGATATATCAAAGAGCCAAAATTAATCTTTTAACCCAAATAATATAGGAGAATCAAATTAATATGCATTTTGAGGACAAACAAACTCGGAGTAGAAGTGCATTTGGAATTAATCCTAGCAATCTTTGATGGAATTGCAACCTTTGCGACATTAACCTAGTTTGTGTTGAGACTTAACGATTAATATCTGATTATGCTAAAGAAAATTCTATGGGTGCTGGGGTCTGTTGTGATCTTATTTGGAACCTTCGTGATGTATGGAATCCTGACTACCAAGCAGCATAGCCCTCCAGGTTTGGCGACTTTCACACAAAACGACTTGAACATCAAAGTAGACTATTGCCGACCTTTCAAAAAAGGACGCGACGTGTTTGGTGATCTTTTGCCCTACGATACTTACTGGCGAACAGGTGCCAACGAACCGACGATCATTTCTTTTGGTCAGGATGTAGTGTTCGGAGGAGAGATGGTGAAGGCGGGGAGCTATAGACTCTATACTGTGCCGGGTCAAGAGATGTGGACAGTCGTTCTCAATTCGGAATTGGAAAAATGGGGCTACTGGGAGCCTGATCCTGCGCTGGACGTGCTGCGTGTCGAAGTGCCTAGTGAAGCCTACCCCTGCTGTCAGGAGCAGTTTGTGATTCAGTTTCCTCAGACAGAGCAGGGGACGGAGATGGTTTTGATATGGGATGACGTCCAAGTCAAAGTGCCCATCACGAGTTGATAGAGAAAAAATATTTGAGCGAATGCAACTATTCATGGATAAACAGCATCATAGAGATGAAAGGTTTATTTACATGAATGTAGAATCCTCATAAATCAAACCTGACGCTAAGGTCGAAACGTAAAACCCTGATTTCTTATATGTTTGGAATCAGGGTTTTTGTGTTTTAGGATACTACAAAAACTGCCGAAAATCGATGCAGGATGGGGTAAAGGTCCTCCGGGAAGGGGTCAAGCTCTCCCGGGAAGGGTCACAAGTCCTCCGGGAAGGGGGCAAAGTCTCCCGGGAAGACCCTCGACAGTGCCGGGACGTACAAAAGTCTTCCGGTACGAAATAAAATTTGTCAGGAAGGTTGAAATGCTTTCGTAGCAGAATAATATTCTGTTTTATATAATCAAAAGGCTTCAGGGGGAAGGTTATACCTCTTACTCCACCAAGAACCTCAATTCTTTGCAGGTTTTGCTGGCTTTTATAGAGTCTGTCATGCATTTGATGTAAGCTAATTCAGGAGATGACAAGTTTATATGCGAATGCTCTGCTCTCCTCTTTAAATACACTAAAAAAATCGTTACTTTGTAGAAAAACATTTTTGAAATGAGTACTGCACAAGCTTTAAAACTGGAATTATTGGAGTGGCTGGCTACTGTTCATGATCAAGAAATAATCAAAGAACTAGCTAAGTGGAAAGAGGAACATCAGCGTGTCAGTATCCAACAATACAACAAGGAACTGGACGAGGCGGATGCTGCCATTGATAAAGGGGAATACTATACTCAGCAAGAAGTAGAAAGTAGATCCAAATCATGGTAAATAAACCAGCTGTGGTATGGAACAAATCCGCAGAGTCATCCCTCAAAAGAATATATCAGTATATCAAAGAAGATTCTCCCCAAAGTGCGGAAAAAGTAAGAGATGAGATTTTTGCCATCGCTCGTCAACTCGCTGATCATCCCGAGAAGTATGCTTTAGATAAGTTTAAGGAGCAAAATCAAGGCGATCATAGAGCTTTTGAGAAACACTCCTGTCGTGTGGCTTATAGAGTTACAGAAAAGCAAATCAGAATCCTGCGGGTTCGGCATGTAAAACAAGAGCCAAAAATTTATTGATGCTGAACACTTAGCATCAATTAATGACTACTCCACCAAGAATCTCAATTCTTTGCAGGTTTTGCTGGCTACAAATTCGGTAAGCTCATAATCGGCTAGACCGTGAATCTTGAACGGGTCTTGCTCGATGATGCGGAGCAACTGGGCTTTGTCAGACAGCATGGATAGGATGATGCCACCTGTCCTTGGGACTTTCCTGCCAGACGCATGAAAATGTCCCAATCTATACTGCTCGCTGAGGTAGTCGATGTGCTCGTTGAGATGTTGGTCTACTTGCTCCAGCGGCACTTTGTAAGTCAGAGAAATGATGTGCATTGGTTTGAAAATAATAATGATTGACTGATTACTCTATAACCCTGTTAGAGTTGAAAATCTATTGAATTAGCTAAGGAACGTATTAAAGGTGTGTTTGGGAAAATCTCCTTACTTGACTCTGCAAATGATCATTTCAGTGATGCTAGATGCCATTTTAATGGATACAACCCAAATAGACACCTCCAAATCTGTTTTTAATCTGAGTTACTAAGTCTAGATCACAATATTCTGAAACATATAATCCATAGGGAAACACATCATATGTAGATTCATCTATAGGGTGATTGATTTTTTCTTTTGGTTTACTGATTAAGCTATACCTAATAGTCGCCCAAAGCTCAAATCCAAGCTCAATATCCATATCTGGATCATACCCAGAGTTCTCACCTGCTTTCACTTGTTTGTTTATATGCCCCATAGTCTCTAATAGCATAGTTGATGCTGTATGGGCAACTAAATCTGCAAGTTGGATTCCTTTAACATGGATTGAGTCTTGTTCGAAATGATATGTGTGATTTTGAATTCCTAGTTCTTCTACAATATTTTGAGCAGATTTTGGATCTTTAAAGTATGAACTGTCTATAAATACTTCTATTCCTTCTTTAAAATGGTTAAAGTTCAGGAATTGTTTAAAAGCTTTAAGCGATTCTATTCCTATGTCCTCTCTACGATTACGTGGCAATACTGCCAATCCAATCTTGCAGTTTGATTGGATTATTGATTTTAGATCATTTCTAACATATGTCATATTAGGATGTTTTCGGAAATTGACACCACTTTTAAATTCATCTAATAAAGGGTTGTAACCGTGACGGATTAAAGATGAAGAAATCCAATTTTCAGGATTTGAATTGATGAAAACAAATGCACTTAGTATGAAGTTTCCTCTATATTCATCGTGAATACTATCATCTATAAAAAGGTATTTCATACTACTCAAGTTTGATCTATAATAACATACAATACACTAAAGATAACCAATATTCCAAATATAATGAGGAGGTGTTTTTAGGGTGTCTAATGGTCGTGGTTGACCGTAGTCTTCGCTCAAAGTGAGAACTACGGTGGGTCTTTGTGTCCATCATTTCACCGCCGAGATTCCCGTAATCTCATGCCCCAAGATCAGCAGATGAATGTCGTGGGTGCCTTCGTAGGTCACGACTGATTCTAGGTTCATCATGTGGCGCATCATGGGGTATTCGCCGGTGATGCCCATGCCGCCGTGGATTTGTCGGGCCTCTCGTGCTATGTCTAGCGCCGTGGCTACAGCGTTTCTTTTGGCCAGAGAGATTTGTGCGGTGGTCGCTTTGCCTTCGTTCATCAGGGAGCCTAAGCGCCAGTTGAGGAGTTGGGCTTTGGTGATCTCGGTGAGCATCTCTGCGAGCTTTTTTTGGATCAGTTGGAAGGAGCCAATCGGTTTGCCAAACTGATGACGCTCCAGCGCATAACGTCGCGCCGAGTCATAGCAGTCCATCGCAGCACCGATAGCGCCCCAGGCGATCCCAAATCGGGCTGAGTCGAGACACATCATCGGTGCGCCGAGACCTGACTTGCCGGGGAGTAGGTTCTCTTTCGGGATTTTGACATTGTCAAATACGAGTTCGCCTGTGCAGCTGGCACGTAGTGACCACTTGCCGTGCGTCTCTGGTGTGCTGAAACCCTCCATGCCGCGCTCTACGATCAGGCCATGGATGCGGCCTTCTTCGTTTTTGGCCCAGACGACAGCTATGTCCGCCTTGGGGGCATTGGATATCCACATCTTGGCACCATTGAGCAGGTAGTGGTCACCCATATCCTTGTAGTGCGAGACCATACCACTAGGGTTGGAGCCATGATCAGGCTCGGTCAGTCCAAAGCAGCCCAGCATCTCTCCCGAACCTAGTTTGGGGAGGTACTTTTGTTTTTGCTCCTCTGAGCCAAAGGTATAGATCGGATACATGACGAGAGAACCCTGCACGGATGCCGTGGAGCGCATGCCCGAGTCACCGCGTTCGACCTCCTGCATGATCAGACCATAGGCGATGTAGTCCAATCCGCCACCTCCATACTCCGCAGGGAGTTGTGGGCCGAAAGCCCCGATTTCTCCGAACTTTTTGACGATCTCGTAGGGAAAGTGGTTTCGCTCAGCCCAATCCTCTATGTAGGGACTAATTTCTTTTTTGACAAAGTCTCGGATACTCTGGCGGATCATGCGGTGCTCTTCGGTCAGTAGGTCGTCGAGTTGGTAGAAGTCGGGGGATTCAAAAGAATCGGTTTTGTTGCTTTTCATGAGGCTGTTGTTTTGTCGGGGTGGAGTTTCTTTGGCGTTAAAAAGTGATATGAGCGCTAGTCTTACCGCTTGTGGCGATGTAGGACTAATTTGTGTAATTATCTGATGGTTTCCACGTATTCTTATCAAATTTACAGCCGCAACATTAAATAACTACCCAAAATGAGTGCAGAACCTATAGACCCTAAAATCTTAGCACAAGTCAAAAAACTGGAGCAAAAGTATGATGCCATGGGACAGGATCTATCGTCCTATTTGGACGGTCTGCTACATGCGGATTACTTGACTTACTGGGATTACATTCATCTGGATACGCTGTTGAGCCTTCAAAACCCGAAGACGCATTTTCCTGACGAAAAGATTTTTATCATCTATCACCAGATCACAGAGTTGTATTTCCAGTTGATCCTCAACGAGATCGAGCAGATAGCAGAATTGGACACGCCAGACGAAAAGTGGTTTGCCATGCGACTCAAACGTATCAATCGTTATCTGCTGCATTTGGTGGATTCTTTTGATGTGATGATCGACGGGATGGATCAGCAGCAATTTTTGCAGTTTAGGATGTCGCTCCTGCCTGCGAGTGGTTTTCAGTCGGGGCAATTGCGCTTGATCGAGTTGTCGTGTACCTCTATGATCCACTTGGTGGAGCAAACCCAAAGAGCCACTTTGGATCCCAATAACATAGAAGCGATGTACCCGCATCTGTACTGGAAGAAGGGAGCGACCGAACTCGCTACGGGCAAAAAGACCCTGACGCTACGCCAGTTCGAGGAGAAATATGCCGAGCAGTTCGTGAAACACGCCTCCAACTATCAATTCAAGAATATATGGTCAAAATACAAGTCGGACTATGAAGGATGTACAACGAGTGAAGAGATTAAGGGCTTGCTGAAGCAGCTTGACTTACTGGCCAATGTCAACTGGCGCTTGGCGCACTATAAATCTGCGGTGCGCTATCTACAGCGTGACCCAGACATCATCGCTGCGACGGGTGGTACCAACTGGCAGCAGTATTTGCCACCGAGATTTCAGAAAGTTATCTTTTATCCAGAGCTTTGGTCTGAAGACGAAATAGAAGACTGGGGCAAGAGCTGGGTAGAGGAGACGGTTTTCAAATCCAAGTAAATTATACGAGTGAGCGAAAAGTGGAAATATCAGGTATTGATGGGCGTTGGGCTGCTGCTGGCGCTCCGAGGTTTGGGCCAGGAGGTCGAGCGAAAGACCTACTATGACCAATCCAAGACGGCTGTCAAGGAGGTGTTCTTCGTCAACGATACGATAGAAAATAAACTCAAAGGACCCTATCAGTCCTACTACCTCTCTGGTAAAGTCAAATCAGAAGGCGAGTATCTTTATAACCTCGCGACGGGGGACTGGGTGTATTACTTTGAGAATGGCAATATCCGAAATACGGGGTCTTTTTATCTAGGCAAGTCTGTAGGGATTTGGACTTATTACTTTGAAAATGGCAACAAGCGGTCAGAGGGGATTCTTGAAGACAATCAGCGCGCGGGTTCATGGACGTTCTACTACGAAGATGGAGGACTCAAAAGCGAAGGGGGGTACATCAATGGCAAGAAAGATGGAATTTGGAACTTCTACTACGAGGGTGGTTCGCTGAAGGCTCAGGCCATATTCAAAAACGGCAGAGGACAGTACAAAGAGTTTTACGTCTCGGGAAACCTGAGAATGGAGGGGCTCAATCGTGAGGGGAAGAGCGACAGTCTATGGGTGTATTACTTCGAATCGGGTGAGATGATGGCCGAGGGGTATTACAAGCAAGGGATGAAAACAGGTCCATGGAAGTACTATTTCAAGAATGGAGAAATCTCTGCGCAAGGCGGGTATGAGGGAGGAAAAACAATCGGGAACTGGATCTACTACTATGAAAATGGTGAAAAGAGTGCTGAGGGATTGCAAAAGAATAGTCAGAAGGATGGATACTGGAAGATGTTCTATGAGTCTGGTGAGATGAAGGGGATCGGGGAGTTCGATGAGGGGACAGGTGAGTATAATGAGTACTATCTAAGCGGAAAACTCAAAGTCAATGGGCATTTTAGGGATGGTGTAAACGATGGGCGTTGGACCTATTTTGATGAAGAAGGGAATATAGAAGGTGAAGCGCAGTTCTTGGATGGTCTTGGGGATTATCAGGGGTATTATCTGGATGGAAATTTGAAGATGACGGGTAAGATTGCAGGGGGACGCAGAGTCGGAGAGTGGACCTTGTACAAGAAAAATGGAGAGATAGCGGGGAAGTACCATCCAGTCTATCAGGAGGATAATCCGGTTTTCCTTACCGAAGAAAAACTAAATGATGGTCGCAATGATGAGGACTATGATAAACCAGAATACCGACACAAAAAGAAAGCACCGAGGAATTTTACCCCAGTGGTCAATGAGTACAAAGGTGTGATCTTAGCGACCAATCCATTGCTGACTTTTGTGGGGTATGCGCCGTTTTCGGTGGAGTACTACATACAGGAGCGACTGGGGTACGAACTGCTCTACGCCTATCATCGCAGCCCTTTTTATTCCTCTTTTGATGGCGTGGAAAACGAAGACGTATTTACTTCTGGTCATCGTATTCAGTTCAAACAAAAGTTTTACCGTTTGGATCAAAAACACGGGATGATTTATTTTGGTCATTTGATAGGATTCGAATGGGATAGACACAGTACCCAGTCCGCCAATCCTACGAGCGGAGGGCGGGAAACTACGGTTTTGAATGAAGAAAAATACTACTATGGTCTGCAAGTGGGAGATCGCTGGATGGTAAATCCTGGTAACGCTGGCTTTACCATTGATGCGTATTTTGGGCTCGGAATAGGCTATCGAAATATTGATAAAAAATACACAGACCCTAGTTTTGACGATGTCTTTTCTAATCAGGGGAAAGAGGGAGTGTACGTGCCAATTTTTTTTGGGATTAATATCGGATACTTAGGATTCAAAAAATACCAAACCAACGGGCCAGTTAGATAAGGAAACATGACGAAGATTCTAAACTATAGACTCAAGCCAGAAATCGCGCTGGACGAGGCGAATTTTGCTGCTTTTGTGACCAATAAACTAGGTGCAGAGGCTCACTGGAAATTGCTCAAGCGCTCCATCGATGCGAGGAGTCGTCGTGTACAGGTCAATGTAGAGATAGCACTATCCGAAGCAGGTGAAGATCCAAGGCCTTTTGCGTATCAAAAGCCACAAAACAATGTGGCAGACAAATCAGAGGTGATCATCGTTGGTGCAGGGCCGGCTGGATTGTTTGCAGCGATGCGCTGTATCGAACTGGGCGCGAAACCTATCGTGCTAGAACGTGGCAAGGATGTCCAAGCTCGCCGTAGAGATCTAGCTGCCATCAACAAGGAGCATAAGGTGAATCCAGACTCTAACTACTGTTTTGGTGAAGGAGGGGCTGGGACTTACTCAGATGGAAAACTCTATACCCGATCCAAAAAACGAGGAGATGTCACGCGTATCCTAGAGATACTGGTGGCGCATGGCTCTCAGGAGGATATCCTAGTAGACACGCATCCGCACATCGGTACCAATAAGCTACCCAAAGTAATAGAAGACATCCGAGAGACGATTCTATCCCGTGGAGGAGAGATTCGTTTTGATACGCGTGTGGAGGATTTCGTGATCCGTGAGGGAGAGATGAAAGGTGTGAAAACACAGGATGGTAGTATCATTGAAGGAATAGGCGTGATCCTCGCCACGGGACATTCTGCAAGAGATATTTTTCGATTGCTCCAGACTTCTGGGGTCAAGATCGAATCTAAGCCCTTTGCGCTTGGATTGCGGGTGGAGCATCCGCAGGTAATCATCGATCAGATTCAGTATCACTGCGATACGAGAGGGGAGTATTTGCCTGCTGCGAGCTATAGTTTGGCAACTCAGACGCAGTTTGATCAGGTGCAGCGTGGAGTATTTTCGTTTTGTATGTGTCCGGGAGGGTTCATCGTGCCAGCAGCTACAGCGGACGGGGAGATAGTCGTCAACGGCATGAGCCCATCCAAGCGAGACTCGAAGTTCGCCAACTCAGGTATCGTCGTGGCGGTAGAGAACGAAGACCTCAAGGCCTACGAGTCGGAGGGAGATTTCAAAGCCTTGGCGTTCCAAACCGAAGTAGAGCAAAATGCCTGTGCTATTGCTGGAGGGACGCAATCCGCACCCGCACAGCGTTTGGTGGATTTCGTCAAGGGAAAAACGTCAACCAACCTGCCGGACTGTTCGTATCAACCAGGGTTGACGGCCGTCAATATGCGGGAGTTTTTGCCAGAATCGATCTATATGCGTCTCCGTGATGGGTTCAAGAGTTTTGGACGAAAGTCAAAAGGCTACTACACCAATGAAGCACAAGTGCTCGGTGTGGAGAGTAGAACGTCGTCTCCTGTACATGTGCCGAGAAATCGCGAGACATTGGAACATATAGAGGTCAAACGTTTGTTTCCATGTGGTGAAGGTGCTGGCTATGCGGGTGGTATTATGTCGGCAGCTATCGATGGAGAGAAGTGTGCGGAGAAACTGATCGAAGCGTATTTGGATACTAGAGAATAGATGTTTAGACCCAAGAGTCAAGAACCAAGATGAAAGAATGATGACAGAACAGAAGAAACTAACGGCGGTACTGGGTGCAAGCACCAATCCCACGCGCTATGCATATTTGGCAGCTGAGCGATTGCACCAGCATGGGCACCCGATCAAACTGGTATCTATCAAGAAAGGCGAGTTGTTTGGTGAGCCGTTTCAGGACTTGCGTCAAAGACCAGAGTTGGAAGGGGTAGATACAGTGACGCTCTACATCGGGAGTGACAACCTGCCCGAGTGGCACGATTACATCCTCAGCCTCCGTCCTAATCGCATTATCTTTAATCCTGGTACCGAGAATGTGGAGTTGTCCAAGGCAGCACAAGCGCAAGGTATAGAAACGGTCGAGGCTTGCACGCTGGTGATGTTGGGGACGGGACAATTTTAGGGTCAGTTGCTATTTCTGGGGTAAAAACAATAACGAATTTCGAACAATGAATCTTGAATCACGAAGTAATCCTCGATCTCTCCCCCAGAAATACGGAGTGATCCGAAATACAGACTGATCCCTGATCCTGGATCAGTGTGTAAACTTGGGGATGAAAATCAACATTCGACATTGAGCATTCATTATTCCAATTATTTAAATACTACCTCAAAACTGATAATAGGCGGTTATTTTATAAAAAAACAATAATGAATATTGAACAATGAATATTGAATAACGAAGTGATCTACTACCTCTCTCCCAGAAATACAGGGTGATCCCTGATCCTCGTTTGTTTCTAATTATGTTAAAACAAAAAAAAACCACTCAATTGAGTGGTTTTTTGTAGTCCGTAGGGGAATCGAACCCCTGTTACCAGGATGAAAACCTGGCGTCCTAACCCCTAGACGAACGGACCATTACTTGCATAAAAAGAGCGACGTTTGAAAGCCGCTTTTTGTAGTCCGTAGGGGAATCGAACCCCTGTTACCAGGATGAAAACCTGGCGTCCTAACCCCTAGACGAACGGACCATTTTGTAATGGACTGCAAAGATAGATTTCCTTTTCTATTTTGCAAATTTGGGTTTTAACTTTTTTAAATATTATGTAATTATTTTTCAATTCACATCTCTGAGTTAAGTTTAAACCATGAATTTGATTGAAGTCACTACCCCCGAATTGGAAAAAGAGTTCGTTTTGTTTCCCGTAAAACTTTATCAGGACTGTCCGTTTTGGATTCGACCGTTGGACAAGGACGTGAAGCTGGTTTTTGATCGGAAGAAAAATCCTACTTTTAATCATGGAGCGTGTGTGAGATGGTTGCTACAGCGAGAGGGGCAAACGATAGGTAGAATCGCGGCGTTTGTCAATAACAAGAAGGCAGTCAAGGATAATGACCAACCTACAGGCGGCTGTGGGTTCTTCGAATGTATAGATGATCAGCAGGCAGCCAATATGCTGTTTGATGCGGCTAGGGATTGGCTGGCTGAGATCGGGATGGAAGCCATGGATGGACCAGTCAATTTTGGCGATAGAGATAAGTGGTGGGGGCTGCTCGTAGATGGTTATACTATCGAGCCAAACTACCAGTGCAACTATCATTTTCCATATTACAGAGAGTTGTTTGAGAACTATGGGTTTGAGGTGTACTTCAAGCAATTCACGTTCATTCGAAAGACTTTTGATCCATTTCACCCACGTGTACAGCATAAGGCTAATCTATTGAGCAAAGACCCTGATTATTCGTTTGAGCATATGCGTATCAAGCAACTGGATAAGTATGCGGAGGATTTTAGGGTCGTATATAATCAAGCTTGGGCGAATCATGACGGAGTGGTAGAGATGACGAAAGACGAATCAGCGGCCATCATGAAGCAAATGAAACCAATCTTGGATGAGAAAATCATCTGGTTCGCTTATTATAAGGGAGAACCGGTGGCTTTTTATGTCAATTTACCTGAGGTCAATCAGATTTTCAAGCATGTGAATGGCAAGCTGAACTGGGTCGGTAAAATCAAATTTGTACTTCATAAACTGTTTAAAACTAACAAGAAAATGTTAGGGTTGGTGTTTGGCGTAGTGCCGGCGCATCAAGGCAAAGGGCTCGACGGAGCGCTGGTTATGGCCACTGCCAAAATGGTGCAGCAAGATTACAAGCGCTATCCAATTTTAGAGATGAATTGGATTGGAGACTTTAATCGAAAAATGATTTTAGTTGTCAAACAGATCGGTGGTGATATCGGCAAAACACACCATACCTATCGCTATCTTTTTGATCGAGAAAAACCTTTTGCGAGAATGCCTATCAAGTAATTGCCGATCGTTGTAATACCGCAGCAATAGTTGCTACTAATGAAGTGAACTTAAATAGTTGAATGAAATCTGATTTCCAGCCTTTCTTAGAAGAACATCACCGCATCATAGCGAAGGTGTGCAGAATCTATACCGATACGGCGGAAGATTTTAATGACTATTATCAGGAGTGTGTTATTCAGTTGTGGAGGTCTTTTGATTCGTTTCGTGGCGCTTCTAAGCTCTCGACGTGGGTCTATAGAGTCTGTCTTAATGTCTGTCTTTCGCAACTCAGAAATAAGAAAAAAGTCGTGTCAGTGGCTCGGGAGCAGTTGCCCGATATCGCTGAAGAAAAGGATGTCGTAGAGGAGGAGCAGTTGAGTATGCTGTACAAGGCAATCAAGCTACTCAAAGAGTCGGATCGAGCGGTGATACTGCTCTATCTGGAGGAGAAAAGTTATAAAGAAATGGCAGAAATACTGGGTATCACCGTGACCAACGTGGGCGCAAAAGTCAATCGAGTGAAAAACCAGTTAAAGAAAATAATCGATGGAAGAACTGGATATTAAGCAGATATGGAAGCAAGGAGGGAATCAGGAGCGGTTTAGCTATTCTGAGGAGGCGATTGATGCGATCATCAAACAGCAGCCCCAAAACATCGTGTCTAAATTCGTGAAAACCCTGCGCATAGAGCGATGGGCTAATCTGATAGTGCTGTCACTCATAGGAGTGTACTTGAGCTATGTGCAATACTGGGTGGCTGCTGGTGTATTACTTCTGATCAATTTCGGTTTTTTCTACTATTATCATATTTTGATTCAAAAGCTAGATCGGAAATTTATAGATAATAATGTTGTTCAGTACCTCAACGAGGTGCACCAGAGTATTTGTAGGTTTATTACGCATTTTAAGATCACACTTGTGGTGATAGGAATTGCCTCATTCTTACTCGGTTTTTATTTGGGCTATATCCAACACGATGATTTCGAAGCGATGTTGGATACCGTGTCTATGTGGAAATGGATATGGGCAGGTGTTGTGATTGCCGGGAGTTTGGTTTTTGCCTATTATATGTTCTACTATATGTATGGCAAGAAGGCTCAGCAGATCAAAAAGATGGTGGAGTCTCTAAACAACGAAGAAACCGAGATTTAAGCTGGGCTTAAATCTTTGGCTATTTTGATGATATCGTTGTAGGAGATGCCCATGTGAGAGTTGTCGTAGATGGCTTTGCCGTCTGAGATGACTACTACTTGTGGAGACTGGTGTTCTACGCCCAGTTGTGCTGCGATGGCACTCGATACATCTCGGTGAGCGATTAGGTCTAGATAGTATGGTGTCAAAGGCTGTGCTTCTTCTAGATTCCATGAGCGCTCTAATCTATTGAGAGCCATGCTACTAATGCTACAGCGTGTACTGTGTTTGAATATCAAGACGGGGCTTTCGTGTGATGCATTAATAAGATCCGTCAGTTGTGCTGTAGATGATAGTGTTTCCCAGTTCATAATTAATTGTTCCAAATGTCTTTTTCGTCTTTGTCAAATTTGGCTTTGCCAACTTTATCCTTAACCGCATCAGGTTGCGTTTGGTTCCCGAACATGCGTACCCACGATACATTTAGTTTTCTTTTGGTATCACGTATGACTCTGCTGTCGTCCCCTTTGGCAGAGAGGTGTCTAGCACTTGGGTGCATGTCACTTGTTTTTCGGAGTTTTCGAACCTTACCTGTGTAAGTGGCCAGCTGATAATTGGGTGAGTTGCGTACGGATTTATCCGTTTGTTTTTTATAGCTCTTGATGCTTTCGTTGTGTTGTCCTGCTGTATTTGGTTGACTGTATGTTGGTTTGACTGTTTTTGGTCCTAGTGATTTTTGGGCGGGTTGCTTTTTGTATTTCGCTCTGTCAATGATCAGGTTGACATTCGTCAAAAATCCACTTTTTTGGTTGTTAGCAGTTGCTTTGGCATAGTCTGGCGGGATAGAATACCGTGGGGATACTTTTCGGTAGGGGACATCACCGGCATTGTTTCTCGTGTAGCGTGGGCGTACACGTGTGCCGTGACCAAACTCTCCCGCATTCTCTTTCGAAAACCTCGGTTTAACGTTCTTTTTCTTGTATTCACCTGCGTTATTCTGTGTGAATCTTGGATTGACAACTATTTTATGTCCGACTTGTCCTGCATTCTCTTGCGTGAACCGTGGATTAATCACGATTTTGTGTCCTACTTCACCTGCATTTTCTTGCGTAAATCTAGGACTCACTTTCATCTTGTGACTAATCTGGCCAGAATTCTGCTGGCTAAATCTTGGTTGAATCTTCTTTTGACGTCCATAGTTGCCTGCATGCTCTTGTGTAAATCGTGGATTGACGGACATTTTGTGACTGATTTGACCTGCATTCTGCTGGCTAAATCGGGGCTGTATTTTTTTACTTCGTCCATAGTTGCCCGCATGCTCTTGTGTAAATCGTGGATTGACGGACATTTTGTGGCTGATTTGACCTGCATTTTGTTGGCTAAACCGGGGCTGTATTTTTTTGCTTCGACCGTAGTTACCCGCATGCTCTTGAGTAAATCGTGGACTGATTTTCCACTTGTGACCGACCTGTCCAGCGTTTTCTTGTGAGTAGCGTGGACTTACTTTGAATTTTCTTTTGGATTGTCCCGCATTGTTTTGGCTGTACCGCGGATTGACTTTGATGCCACGTCCAGATTGTCCCGCATTCTCTCTAGAGTAGCGAGGCTGAACCGCGTATCTTGATTTAGATTTTTGTGGTTTGCTGAACTTAGGGTTGATCTTTCTGGCTTTGTGATCACCTGCCACGTTTTTTGAAAACTTAGGTTTATCTGCTTTGACTACAGAGGGTTTGCCTTGTGCCTTTGATTTTTTTATACGTTTTTTAAAAGGAGAGAAACCTTCCCTTTTCTTTGAGTGGGTCTTCAGCTTGTTACGGTCTTCTAATAGCTGTGCATAGGAGTTCTCTGTTGCCAGTAACATGACAACTATTCCTATGATCAAAATGAGAAGATTTCGTTTGTTCATTAATTATTCAACTACACCCACTAACACAACGGAAAGTTAGTAAATAAATTTAAGCCTGTGGTTGTAAAACATCTATCTAGCATGACGAATGACTGGGTATGTAACTAATGATCAAAACTGATGCAGCTCGATGAGCTTTTCTTTGAAGCGATTTTTAGGTAGGAAGTTGTCTTCCAAGCGCTTTGCAAAGGGGACAGGTGTGTCCAGACTGCCCTCCCTCATCACAGGTGCATCTAGGGATAGAAAGCAGTACTCTCCTATCCAAGCAGCGATTTCTGCACCGATTCCACCCGTTAGGTTGTCTTCATGTAAGATGATGGCCTTGCCTGTTTTCTTGATGGATTGCTCTACCGTTGTTTTGTCCCAGGGAACTAGCGTTCTCAGGTCAACCAGATCGGCTTCTATGTCATCTAGCTCCTCTAGGATGTCCATCGCCCAATGTACACCCATGCCATAGGTGATGATTGTGAGGTCTTCTCCTTTTGAGATATACTTTGCCTTGCCTACTTCTACGGTGTAGTAGTCTTGCGGTACATTTTGCGTTTTCGAGCGATAGAGTGCTTTGTGTTCGAAGTATAGGAATGGATTAGTTTCCTCTATGGCTGCATTCAAGAGACCTTTGGCGTCATAGGGATTGGAAGGGTAGACGATTTTAAGCCCAGGCGTGTGAAAAAACCATGCCTCTGTGGACTGAGAGTGATAGGGGCCTGCACCTACGCCCGCACCTGTAGGCATTCTCACGACTACATCTGCGAGTTGTCCCCAGCGGTAGTGGCTCATGGCGATGTTGTTTACGATTTGATTGAATCCGCAAGTTACGAAATCCGCGAACTGCATCTCTACCACAGCTTTCATGCCTTGAATAGAGAGGCCTAACGCTGCTCCTAATACAGCTGATTCGCAAATAGGCGTATTTCGGATTCTGTTCTTGCCGAATGTCTCCACGAGCCCTTCCGTGACCTTGAACACTCCGCCGTATTCAGCAATGTCCTGTCCCATTACTACGAGTTCGGGATAGCGTATTAGGCTTTGTTTTAATCCCTCAGATATGGCATCTACGAACCGTAGGGTGTTTTTTCGTCTGGATTTAGGAATCGTGATTTTAGGTTGGTAAGACGCAAACAGGTCATTTACCTCTTTGTTGGTTTCTGCTTTGACCAGTTCTTCTTCGTTGGCGAGATTGATTGCTTCGCTGATCTGTTGATTAAGCTCAGATTTGATCGCTTCGCTTTTCTCCTCAGAGAGAATTTTCTTATCCTTTAGAAAAGATTCGAAATTACTAATAGGATCTTTTTTGCTCCATTCTTCTATTAGCCCCTCGGGGTAGTATTTTGTCCCACTAGCCTCTTCATGTCCGCGGATTCTAAAAGTCATACATTCGATGAGGATGGGCTGGGGTTGCTGACGTATGGTCTCTGCTGCTTCTTGGACAGTGTGATAGACTTCTAGAAGGTTGTTGCCATCGGCTTGGCGGGTTTGTATACCGTACCCTGGTCCTTTCTGTGTAAAGGTCTTCATGTTGAACTGTTCGCTGCTCGGTGTGGAGAGTCCCCAGTGGTTGTTTTCGATGAGGAATATAACGGGTAACTGCCATACCGCTGCCAGATTGAGTGCCTCATGAAAATCTCCTTCACTTGCTCCTCCGTCTCCTGAAATGACCAGTGTGGCTTTTTGCTGTCCTTTGAGCTGGTGTGCGAGTGCTATACCATCTGCTACACCGAGTTGTGCGCCGAGATGAGAGATCATGCCGACGAGGTGGTGTTCTTTTGATCCAAAATGAAAGGAGCGGTCTCTGCCTTTGGTGAATCCGCTGACCTTACCTTGGAACTGTGCAAAAAGCCTGTGAAGTGGAACTTGGCGTGTTGTGAATATGCCTAAGTTGCGGTGCATCGGCAGGATGTACTCGTCCTCTGTCATCGCCAGTGTTGCACCGACAGAGATGGCTTCTTGCCCATAGCCCGAAAACCACTTGGAGATTTTGCCCTGACGAAGTAGGATTAGCATTTTGTCTTCTATGAGCCTGGGCAGCAATAGCGACCTGTACATAGAAAGTAATTCGGACGGGTTTAGTTTTTTTATGTCAAATTTCATCAGAACCTGCTTCAAACGGGTTGGGGCTTCATTGGTCTAAGTAATGCGTCTGGGACGAGGGATTTCTTGTTTGGTCATCCCTTTCCAATCACTTTGTGTGATATCTTCTCCTTTAACTTTATGCGTTAATATGGTAAGTGCTTCACTTAAATCATAAGCAAATTTAATTATAGGTGGCTATACCTGTCCTTTTCCAAGAGTTTTTGTCATAAAATTTAGAAGTATGCGGTTAAGTCGAAATGGATTCTATTTTTGCAGCGAACGAAAGGAAACTATGGAGTATCAGCGGTTTGAATTAGAGAATGGATTAAAGGTGATTGTGCACGAGGATCATACGACGAAAGTAGCAGTACTTAACCTGATGTACGACGTAGGGTCGCGTGACGAAGATCCTGAGCAGACGGGGTTTGCCCATTTGTTTGAGCATCTCATGTTTGGCGGATCGGAAAATATAGATTCCTTCGATGAGCCGCTTCAGAAGGTAGGAGGTAATAATAATGCCTTTACGAGTGCGGATATGACTAATTACTATATTACCATTCCATCTAATAATCTCGAGACGGCATTTTGGTTGGAGTCAGACCGGATGAATTCTCTCTCGTTTGATCCAGAAGTGCTCGAGGTGCAGCGCAAGGTCGTGATCGAGGAGTTTAATCAGCGCTATTTGAATCAGCCCTATGGTGATGCTTGGTTGAAACTGAGACCGTTGGCCTATCAGAAGCATCCCTACAGATGGGCGACCATTGGGAAGGAGATTTCTCATATCGAAAACGCAACGATGGAAGATGTGAAGGCATTTTTTCATAAATACTACATCCCTAATAATGCAGTCTTAGTGGTGGCTGGTGACGTGACGTTCGATCAAGTAAAGTCACTCACTGAGAAGTGGTTTGGCCCCATCCCAGCTGGGAAACCATATCATCGTGACTTGCCTGTTGAACCGAAGCAGACAGAGGCTAGGAGTATTCATACAGAAGCTGACGTGCCTTTAGATGTTTTCTATAAGGTGTATCATATGGATGCAAAGTTCGGGGCGAACTATCATACACACGATTTACTGAGTGACGTACTGGGTAGAGGGAAGTCGTCGAGGCTTTACAATGCGCTCGTCAAAGGGAAGGCGGTACTCAGTGCTGTCTCGGCCTATATTACTGATTCTACAGACGCAGGATTGCTGGTAGTCTCTGGAAAACTCAAAGAAGGAGTGACTTTCGAGGAAGTGGATGAGTTGGTGGAGGAAGAGGTTGAGCTTTTGATCAGTGAAGGGCTAGAACCAGGAGAGCTAGATCGTGTCAAAATGCACGCAGAGTCGTCACATGTTTTTTCAGAAGTCGAAGTGCTAAACCGTGCCATTAATTTGGCTTACTATACGATGTTAGGAAACACAAGCCTAATAGACGAAGAAGTAGATAAAATTAATGCGGTGACTGAAGAAAGCGTGGTGGCTGAAGCAAAAAAAGTGTTGAACAAAACAAATTGCTCAACACTGTATTATCATTCCAAACCAAAAGCTTAAGCTTCTTTCCATTTGATGGTGCAGCCTATGGCTTTGGTAGAGGTTGTACTGACTGGTTTGTTAGCTAGTAGTGCATCTACGGCATTTTCTACATATTTGTCGGTTGCTGATTTTTCATCTCTGGCATTGTTATCAATAGCGCCGATATACTTTACTTGGAGATTTTTCTTGTTTTTTTCTAGCACGTATACATGCGGGGTTTTGGTTGCGCCATAGGCAGTCGCAATCTCCTGTGATTCGTCATATAGATATGGGAAAGAGTATTCGCCTGCATTTGATGTCTTGACCATTTCTTCAAAAGAATCTCCAGGCTGTTTGGTCATGTCGTTAGAGTTGATGGCGAGTACTGGGTAGCCTTTGCTTGCATATTTTTGGTTGAGTGCTTCGATACGGCTTTCGTATAGTTTTGAATATGGACATGTATTGCAGGTGAATACTACGATGAAGCCTTTAGCTGATTGGTAATCTGCTGGAGATACCATTTTTCCATCAACGTTCTTGAGTTGAAACGAAATAGCTTGATCTCCTACTTTATAGCCTTCTGCTTTTGGTGTGTTGGCTAAGGTGTAATTGAATAATACGAAGCAAAGAAAAGCTGTAGCTGCTGAGCGGATGAAGATGGATTTTTTCATGAGATGTATGGTTTATTGGATAAAATCAAGGTAAGCCTTTTCTAGCTCTCCTTCTTTGAATTCTTTTTCGAGGAATGTCCTTTTCTCATTACGCGCATCCACAATCAATGTTGCGGGGATTGCGCCACTCCATGACGGATCGATTCGATCTATAAACGAATTGTAGTCTGTTTCGTCGAGCAGGTAGAGCTTAGATTTTAGATTTTTTTTCTCTGCGAATTTTTTCACTTTGGAGTCTAGATTTTGAACGAAATCCATACTGACGAGAATGACCTCTGTAGGAGAGTTTTTGTACTTATCTAATAAATCTTCAAACTGTGGTAGTTCTTTGACACATGGAGCGCACCAAGTGGCCCAAAAATTAATGACCCGTACGGGTGCGTTTTTGTCAGTGATGATTTGATGGAGTTGATCAAATTTGATGACTTGTATTTCTTGAGCGGGTAACAGTCGAGAACTGGTTAATAGTAGTGTGAGAAGTACTAATCCCGTGATTGTCTTAGGTTTATGTTTTGATACTTTTAGCATAACTATAAAGTTAGGGAATTATTACGGCATCTTTTTCTTGATGAAAAGTAAAGGAGATTACTTTTTGGGTGTAATATGTGTTTTGTGATAAAATCGTATATTTTGATTTTTATCCACAATTTAAGGAGTTATCCACATTGATGTGGTAAATGTTAGTATACGTATTGTTTTAGCCTGTTTTATCTCTTTTAAAAATAGAGTAGTGTGGATAAAAATAAATATTTTTAAATACGACTGTTTTAGATATTTGAATATTTATATTTTGTACTATTCTTTGTCGTTTGAGATTAGTCTAGTTCTGTAGGCATTGAATATCCTTGATTTGGATAGGAAACCTAGATATTTTCCATTTTCTATGACGGGGAGGTTCCACGCTTGTGTGATTTCGAACTTGTTCATGACCTCTTCCATAGAGTCGTCGGGGTTGACCTCTGCTGGAGGGAGTTGCATGACTTGTTTGACAATGATCGATTTTCGTTTCTCTTCATCAAACATACGATCCCTGATGTCATCTAGCGTTACTATTCCCTCTAGACCTTGTTCATAATTCAACACAGGGAAGATGTTGCGTTTGGACTTTTTGACGAGTTTGATGAGGTCGTCTAGTGATGCGTCGTACTTGATGCTGAGTAGGTCAGACTCGATTAGTTTGCGCATATTCATTTGACTCAGTACCTGCCTGTCCTTGTCATGTTGTATTAAATCCCCTTTCTCGATCAGTGGTTTAGTGTAGAGGGAGTAAGGTTCAAAATAATTGATCGTGGTAAATGAAATGGCCGACACGAGCATCAGAGGTACGAATAATTCATATCCCCCTGTAATCTCGGCAATCAAGAATATAGCAGTCAAGGGTGCGTGGAGTACGCCACTCATAACGCCGCACATGCCTACCAAAGTGAAGTGACTTTGGTCTATCTGTACGGGGAATATATAGTTGATCGTGCGTGCAAAAAGGTAGCCGCCGATTCCTCCCATGAACAAAGAAGGGGCGAATATTCCTCCACTACCGCCAGCACCGATAGTGAGTGCAGAAGCGACTGGTTTGATAACTAAGATTGCAAAAAGTAGGGCGATGACGATCAGAGTCTTGTCTGATTCGCCGTAGATAAGACTTTCGTCAAAAATAACAGCGTCGTTTCCGTTGAGGAGGTTCAAAATAACGTTATAGCCTTCACCGTATATCGGAGGGAAAGCAAATATGATCAGCGCCAAGCCGAGCCCTCCTAGTAAGGCTCGATTGAGATCATTTTTTATTTTTTCTACGGCATTTTCTACCAGATAAGTAAGACGAGTGAAATGTACGGAGATGATACCGCATGCAATTCCTAGAAGTATATAAAAGTGGATGTGTTCGGGTTTGAACGCGTCCTGTAGTTTGAAACTGAATAGTAACTCTCTACCGAGTAAGGTGTAAGAGACCATAGACCCTACCACAGAAGATATTAGTATAGGGATGAACTTGTTAATGGTGACATCTGTCAAAATAACCTCGATAGCAAAAATAACTCCCGCAATAGGAGAGTTGAATATAGCTGCAATCGCACCAGAAGCACCGCAAGCGATGAGCAAAGTACGTTTCTTGTAGTTCATGTGTGTGAGTCTACCCAGGTTGGAGCCTATGGCAGATCCTGTCACGACGATAGGCGCCTCTAGTCCCACTGATCCTCCAAAACCTACTGTGATCGTACTCGTGATCATTCGGGTGTAGGTCATGGTGCGTTTGACCACACTAGACCTTTTAGAGATGTAGTAGAGGATTTTGGTAATCCCATGCCCCATCTTGTCCTTTAGAATATATTTAGATACTAGTACAGTTAAGAAAATCCCTATGACCGGATAGACCATGTAGAGAATATTGAGGTCGTTGTTGACTCGTATGTCGTGGAGTACATGTTGGAGTAGATGCACTGCACTCTTTAAAGTCACCGCTGCAAAACCTGAGACCAAACCTACAATTCCACTAAGGATAAGGATGAAATTGTTATTACTGATGTGCTTTAGTCTCCAGACCAGAAACTTTACCAACAAGTCCCTAAAATTCATTTGACCTATTTATTTTCTTAAACATTGGGGTTCGGGAGGGAAGTGTGATGCAAAGCTACAGTTAAGATGTTTAGCCCGAAACTTATATGTGATTAATTACGTTTTTAGCCAGCTTTTTTTCATGCTTATTTGTGTGTCGCTCGGAGATTCTTGGTCTTCGATGTGGTAGAAGTCAAAGTATCGGGAGTTGTTGATAGGGATGGAGATGGTTTGACGGATCGAATTTCGTTTAATCTCCAATTGAACAACCCCTTCTTGGAGCACTGTCTCGGAATTGAAATCCTCACCGTTGATTTGGAGTACAGTGTCACCTATGGATAGTAGGGAGTAGGCGGGGCTGTCTTTGGTGATTTGTATGATCTGCTTTTCCTCCAATGCTACTCCAGTTTTGGCCGTGAAGTCTATTTTGTGTTGTTGAGGGGTGATGTTACAACCGACTAGTTCTAGCGTCTCGGATAGGATAGACTCTAGTGGAGTGGTTGTTTCAAGTAGCGTTTTTGCGAGCGAAAGGAGTGTTTCTCCTCCAGTCATTGCTAGGACTTGGTAGACATCTGCTTTGCTATAGCCACCCTGATCGTAGGTGTATCTGTCATACAACTGATGAATTACGTCTAGCAAGCTTGCTTTTTGCGTCGTGAAATGTAGGATCTGAATATCCAATATGAGCGCTACCAGTGCACCTTTTACATAGATAGAAACTTCTTTTGCAGGTATGCTTTTTTTGTATCCATCTACCCATAGGTTTCTTGATGACTCGATTAGGCTACTTTCGAATCTGCCGTAGTTTTGGAAATGTCGCTGTAGGAGCGTGTTGATTTCTTTGTAGTAATCAGTCGTAGAGAAGACCCCAGACTGCTTCAAGAACAAGTCTCCGTAGTAAGTAGTGAAGCCCTCAGCGACAAAGCCTGTTTCAAAAATCGTTTCTTTTGTTAGGTTATAAGGCGACATCTCTTTAGGGCGGATGCGGCAGATATTCCAGATATGGAAGAGCTCGTGAGAAGCTACTCCCAGTAGATTTTCTTTATAGGTTTCTTTGTTGGTGTCATCGTTGGGGCCTAATACTAGTACGGTAGAGTTTTGATGCTCTACCCCATGGTAGTGTTTGTAATTCAGCGATTGGATGAGAAAGTAGTATTCGGGAGCTGGATAGTCGCCCATCGCTTCAATTTGTCGACGTGTGAAGCTTTCGAAATCTGCTAGCACTTGTTGCTCGTCTAGTGGATGGTCTCCCATGAAACAGATATAGAAAAGGTGTTCTGCTACCGTGTAGGTTAGGATGTTGAGGCTCTTGCTAGCGATCAAAGGAGAGTCTGCTAGTTGGTAGAAGCTTTCTGCTTCTAATGAAATATTTGTCCCAAGTGAACAGGCGATTTTGTAATCTTTTGGGAGGTCAAGGTCAATGTGGTAGGGCTGCTCGTTCGTTTGTTTTTGGAAGAATATGCAATTGATAAAGTTGATATAGACCTGCGTTTCGTCTACCCACGAATTGCCAGCGTCCATTTTATATGCATAGTAGGTGTAGTGCAGGGTGATTGTTTGGTCAGCGGGGTTGTTGACAGACCATGTATTGGAGGCTGTTTTTTGCCAAGGTAAGGGGAGCCCCTTTTCGTTGGTAACCCTGAAGTCTAAAATATTGTCGGCAAAAGATGCAAGTTCGTATCGGCCAGGTCTCCATTTGGCGAGGGAGAAATCTTGAGTTCCTTTAGGAACTAAGTCAAAGGTGGCAGAAAGGTGTAAAAGATGTGAAAGTGGATTAGGAATAGAGATGCGACAAGAGATCATAAAATATATATTTTTGCAAATATCATAAGCAGAGATAGAATTTAAAGCGATTTAGGAGTTATTCCTTCATTTTTAATAACTTGGACTAATAAAGAATGGGTAACTAATTTGTAATTATATAAAAGCTACTTATTTTTGCACTCCATTTTTCAAACGGGCTCTGGTTCAGAGTTTTTTGAAAAACAATGTGATTGATAAAGAAGGGACAGTGATATAATTCTCGTTCCGATTAAGATAAAAAGATAAATAAGATGAAAAGAACGTTTCAACCTTCGCAGAGAAAAAGAAAAAATAAGCACGGTTTCAGATCTAGAATGGAAAGTGTAAATGGTAGATCTGTCATCGCTAGAAGAAGAGCTAAAGGCAGAAAAAAATTGACAGTATCTGACGAAAGAGGTAGCAAGAAATAAGTTTGAGCTTATTTCTATTCCTTCGCTCATAATATGAAGGAAGCAAACGACATAGTTGGCAAACAGGGTTTTTCTAAACAAGAAAGACTCAGTAGCAAAAAAGAAATTGATGCTCTTTTTACGAAAGGAGCATCTTTTCATTTGTACCCATTCTCATTAAAATTTCTTCCCCAAGAAAAAGCCGATGCGTCTGTGCATCAGATTTTGATATCCGTCTCCAAACGGAGGTTCAAAAAGGCAGTGGACAGAAATCACATCAAGCGGCTCATTCGAGAGGCATATCGACTCAATAAGCATTTGATCTCGGATTTAGATCCATATTTGTCAATTGCCTATATTTACACAGCAAAAGAGGTGCAGTCTTTTGCCTTCATTCAGAAAAAACTAATCGCTTCGCTAAACCGTTTATTAGCCAAGTTTGAAAAAGAAGTGTAAATGAAAAGAATTATCATAGGAACAGTAGGAGTAGCAGTGTTGGTAGGGATGTTTTCGTTTACATTCTATAGTGATAACTACTTTGAGATTTCTCGCAATCTCAACATTTTTGCGACCTTGTATCGCGAACTTAATACGCATTACGTAGATCAGTTGCCTAACGAAGAGATCGTTACGACAGGTATCGATGCAATGCTCAGTTCGCTGGACCCTTACACGGATTACATCCCTGAGAGCGAACTGGAGAGCTATCGGACCATTACCACAGGGGAGTATGGCGGCATAGGGGCTATCGTAGGAAAGCGTGATGGAGTTAATACTGTCCTGATGCCATACATCGGATACCCTGCGCATGATGCTGGTTTGCTTATAGGTGATCAGATTACTCACATCGATGGAAAATCCCTAAAGGGGTTGTCATCTCCGGCGATCAGTGAATTACTCAAAGGACAGCCGGGTACAGAGCTGAGTCTAATTGTGGATAGGTATGGCGTGTCAGAACCCATGCTCATCACAATCGTGAGAGAAAAAATCACGATTAGTAATGTTGCTTATTACGGAATGTTGCAAGAGGATACAGGGTATATTTTGTTGAGTGACTTTACGACTCACGCGAGTGAGGAGACCAAGAATGCGCTGTTAGACTTGAAAGCTAGGGGGGCAAAGAAAGTAGTATTAGACTTAAGGGATAACCCAGGAGGACTTTTGGATGAAGCCATCAAGGTTGCCAATGTTTTTATTCCGAAAGGAAAAGAAGTGGTGAACACAAAGGGGAAAAAGGAATCATGGAATAAAACCTATAATGCGCCTAACCTGAGTACGGATGAAGAGATTCCGCTCGTGGTACTGACGAGTAGTGGTACTGCTTCAGCAGCGGAGATCGTATCTGGGGTGATACAAGACTATGATAGAGGTGTTTTAGTAGGTAAACGGACGTATGGAAAGGGGCTGGTGCAGGCTACTAGACCACTACCTTACAATGCCCAGCTCAAAATTACCACTGCGAAATATTATATACCAAGCGGTAGATGTATTCAGGCTATAGATTATTCACACAAAAATGAAGATGGTAGTGTGGCTAAAATTCCAGATTCTTTGAAAGTAGCATTCAAAACCAGTAGGGGACGAACCGTCTATGATGGTGGAGGAATCAATCCAGATGTGCAAGTCGATGCGCAGAAGTACTCTCATCTTTTGTTTAATATCATTAGCAACGATTTTCTGTTCGACTATGCGACGATTTATCATGCGGAAAATGCGGAAATCAGTTCGTCGAGAAGCTTTGAGTTGTCGGATGCGGAGTATGCCGAATTTGTGACTTGGCTGGAAGCAAAAGATTTGAGTTTTTCGTCTCAGATAGACGAAGCGATCAATCGATTGGTGGATCTGTCTAAGGAGGAAAAATACTATGAAGGACTACAGCCAAGCATAGAGGCGCTTAAAGAAAAAGTATCGAAGATCAAGTCGAGCTATCTGGTCGATTATCAAGACGAGGTTAAATATATGCTCGAAGAGGAGATTGTCAGTCGATACTATTTTCAGGATGGGCTGATAGAGGCTGCTTTAGATCATGATCCCACGATCCTCAGAGCACAGGAGTTACTCAATAGCCCTGCACAGTATAAGCAAATTTTGTCCAATTAATCACGTATTAGATTGTCCACAATACTCAGTATAGATACCTCTACGAAGAGCGGTTCAGTTGCGCTGATTTGCGCAGGATTAGTAGTAGGAGCTCAGCACTATAATATTGATAAATCTCATTCGTCATTGCTGCATGTGATGATCGATGAACTGATGAAAAATACTGGAACGACGCTAGAAGAACTTGATGCTATTGCTATATCAGAAGGGCCAGGGTCTTATACTGGTCTTCGTATTGGCGTGTCGGCAGCCAAGGGACTCTGCTATGCGCTGGAGCTACCATTGATAGCGGTCAATACGCTGGAAGCAATGGCGTATCAGGTATATCGATACTCCTCTCAGGTAGATTATTTATGTCCTATGATAGATGCTAGACGGATGGAAGTCTATGCAATGGTGAAAAATGGCAGTTTTGAGACGGTACAAGAGACAGAACCTGTGATTGTGGACGAAGAGAGCTTTGTTACGGAACTCGCAGATCATCAGGTGGTATTCTTTGGTGATGGAGCAGCCAAGTGCCAAGAGGTAATCCAGCATCCTAATGCTTCTTTCGTCTCAGAAGTGTATCCATCAGCTGTAGAGGTTGGACTGCTAGGAGCTAAAAAGTATGAATTGGGTCAGTTCGAAAACGTAATTGATTTTGAACCGTTCTATCTAAAAGAGTTTAGATTAGCCACAGCGAAGACATCCAAAAAATAATGCAAGGAGAAATAGTAAATAAGGTCGCAGAGAGTAGTTTGATTACTTTTGATTTAGAAAGCTACTATGATCATGCGCCGCGTGTTCAGTTTGATATCAAGGATAATCTGTACAACGGGCTAGTGCTTCGTGAGAAGGAGTTTCGTGCGTTTGTTTCTAGTCACGATTGGGCGCAGTATGATAGTAAGCATGTCGCGATATATTGTAGTGTGGATGCGATCGTACCGACATGGGCGTATATGCTTTTGACGTCTGTCATCGAGCCTGTCGCCAAGAGTGTCGTTTTCGGTGATTTGAGTCATTTGGAGAATTCACTGTTTCAAACAGCATTGGGACAGGTGGATTTGGAGGAGTTTAGAGATCAAAAGGTGATCATCAAAGGCTGTGGGCGATACCCTGTGCCAGAGTTTGCATACGTGGAGATCACGCGCCTGCTAAAACCTGTGGTGTCTAGCTTGATGTACGGAGAGGCATGTAGTGCCGTACCACTGTACAAACGCCCAAAGGTCAAATCCTAAGTAAACATGTCCCGCTGATTTTTTCAATAGGGCGAATCAATATACCTTTGAGATCTAAGGAAAAGTCAGTTTGAAATTCGAAGTTAAATTACCACTCTTTGAAGGTCCCTTTGACCTTCTTCTCTTTTTTATCGAAAGAGACGAGTTGGATATTTATGATATTCCTATTTCGCAGATCGCTAATGATTTTTTGGATTACGTCCATCAGCTCGAAAAACTCAATATCGAAGTAGCTAGTGAGTTTATCCTAGTAGCGGCGACACTGATGCGCATCAAGGCTAAAATGCTCCTGCCTAGACCCGTGATCGATGAAGAGGGTAATGAGATCGATCCGAGAGAAGAACTCGTGCGTCACCTGCTAGAGTACAAGCGATACAAATCTGTGATCGCTGAACTCGTGCAACTAGAGACGGATCGCATGGATAGGGAGCGTCGAGGCAATATCACCAGAGAAATCAAAGCACTGGCAGAATCTACCAACGTAGAGGCCGAACTCCAGAACCTGGATTTGTTCAAAATCCTCAAGGTCTATCAGAAGGTCATGCAGCGCTACGAGATGGAGAAAAATAAGGTGATTCATCAAGTTGTCCAGTACCCCTACACTATTGCGGACCAGAAGAGTTATATCTTGGACAGTGTTCGTGCATCTGGTCGCATGGCATTTACTGATTTGATCAAAGAGAACCCCGAAAAGATATACGTGATTTTTAATTTCTTAGCGATACTAGAGTTGCTACAGCTGCAGCAGGTCAAACTTCACTTGGGAGAAGGCTTTAATAATTTTTGGATAGAAGGACGAGAGGAAGTAGCAGTAGATTAATGGATATTAGCAATAAGAAAGTATTCAAGGTTCTAGACCCGAACAAGATCTGGATTCCTATCGTCCTCGGTTTGGCGGTTGTGTTTTATATGTTCTACAGTGACCCGAACATTACAGCAGCTACGCTTCATCTGATCTTTGATGCCAAATTGTCGTCTGTGATTGTCGCTTTTCTGGTGCTTTTTGCACGAGATGCGGGCTATGTCTACCGGGTCAAAACCATATCGGATGGAGAACTCAACTGGTCACGCAGTATTGTTATCATTATTTTGTGGGAATTCGCTTCAGCGGTTACACCCTCGGTTGTGGGAGGGACGGCCGTCGTGGTATTCGTGTTTATGGCTGAGGGGATCAATGTGGGTAAGTCGTTGGCGTATGTGATGCTCACGGCGATTCTGGACAATCTGTTCTTTGTGATTGCTGCACCGATCGTGATGCTGCTGACGAAGGGCTTAATTTTTCCAGATGTCAAAGCGATGGACTTGGAAATCGGCACGAGCTTGCAGTTGTTGTTTTTTATGAGCTATGGGCTGATAGCAGCTTATACGCTGGTGATGTCCTATGCGCTGTTTGTCAGGCCGCGGGCATTCAAGTGGTTTCTACTCAAGGTGACCGCCATCAGATACTTCAAACGATGGAGAGGAAAGGCCAACCAATATGGTAACGAGATTATCATGGCATCAGCTGGACTCAAAGGCAAAGCGGTCTCTTATTGGTTGAAAATCACTGGCGCAACAGCCTTTATATGGAGTGCGCGCTACCTTATGCTCAATAGCCTAGTGGAGGCTTATCACACGCTGTCTGTGGCAGATCACATGGTGATATTTTCCCGTCAGGTGATCATGTGGATTGTCATGTTGATTTCGCCTACACCAGGGAGTTCTGGTACTGCAGAGTATTTCTTCAATCAGTTTTTTTACGAGTACCTAGGAGACTACACCTTTGTGTCTAGCATCTTTTGGAGATTGATGTCTTATTATCCTTATCTGTTGCTAGGGGCAATATTTTTACCGAGATGGGTGAGGAGTCGGTTTTTTCAGAAGAATACGAAATGAAAAAAGGTTCTTTTCGAGTTTAGTCAAAAAGAACCTCTTCCGATATCTTGATAAGATGTGTCTTATATTTTCTCTATCTCAGAGAAGTAGAATGAACCTTCGATAGCAGCATTTTCGTCAGAGTCTGAGCCATGCACTGCATTTGCTTCTAGTGATTTAGCAAACAATTTTCTGATTGTACCTTCTGCAGCATCATCGGGATTAGTTGCGCCGATGAGTGCTCTAAAGTCAGCTACTGCATTTTCTTTTTCGAGGATAGCAGCGACGATTGGCCCTTTGGACATGTATGCGCATAACTCTCCGTAGAATGGTCTTTCACTATGTACAGCATAGAATTGTCCAGCGTCCTCAGCTGTCAGTTTTACTGTTTTCATCGCTTTGATTGTGAATCCTGCTTCTTCAATCATTTTGAGAATTGCTCCTGTGTGTCCGTCTGCAAAAGCATCCGGTTTTATCATTGTGAAGGTTTTATTGTTCGTCATTGTTTCTTGTGATATGTGTTTTCAAAAGGCGCAAAGTTAAGGCTATTGGGTTGGATAAAAAAGCCAAATCCCCTGATCCAAAACTAGAAAGGAGCAGGCTTTTGGTTTTACCATAAAAAATGTCAATTTTGCACACTGTTTATCATGATAAATGCAGAATCTAGCAGCTCTTAAGGAAAAATTAAACCTACCCAAGCGAATAGTTATCACCACTCATGTCAAGCCAGATGCGGATGCTTTAGGCTCTTCATTAGGATTGGCAGGTTATCTATTGAAGCGGGGACATCAGGTGTGTGTGATCACACCTACGGACTATCCAGAGTTTTTGAACTGGATGGATGGCAATGAAGATGTCATGATTTTCGAGGGGAACGAAGAAAAGGCACAGTATCTCGTAGAGAATGCTGATTTGGTCTTTTGTCTTGATTTTTCTAGTCTAAGTCGAATCGGAGCGTTGGGAGAGTTAGTACGTCAGTCGGAGGCCGAAAAGGTACTGATCGATCACCATCTAAACCCTGAGACTTTTGCGCAGTATGTTCTATGGAGTACAGAGGCAGCAGCTACCGCTGAGTTGATTTTCGACTTGATAGAGATGCTAGACGATGTGGAGAAGATAACCAAGGGGATGGCCGAAGCACTGTATGCGGGACTGATGACTGATACGGGCAATTTTAAGCTTCCAGCAACCACACCTCACGTACATAATATCGTGGCGGCTCTAATGGAATTGGGTGCAGATGTATCTAAAGTGAGCCACTGTGTATATGATGATAATTCACTGGATAGAATGAAGATGCTCGGTTTTGCCTTGTCCGAGAGATTGGAAGTGATAGAAGGGAGTACGGTCGCTTTCTTTTATTTGACACTTGAAGATAAGAAGCGATTCAATTATCAGACGGGTGACTCTGAGGGGCTAGTCAACTATGGGCTAGCTGTCAAGGGGGTTAATGTGTCTGCTATTTTTATCGAGGAAGAGAAAAATGTGAAAATTTCCTTTCGTTCGTTTGGAGATATTCCAGTGAATGAGATTTCAAGAAAATATTTTAATGGTGGAGGACACAAGAATGCCGCAGGCGGCGCATCTTTTGATGATCTACAAACCACGATCAATAAATTTAAAGACTTAGTTCAGAACCAAATAAAAGAATTAAACTATGAAGCTTAACACCCTATTGTCACTATCAATGATCGCGCTAGCGACATTATTTTCTTCTTGTGAAGATACTGCTACAACCAAATCTGGAGTTGTCGTGTCTTATGAATCTAGAGGCGATGAAGCCCTAAAGGATAGTAGTGTACTGTTGATTAATATGAGGTATATCACCGAGACTGGTGCGGATTTATTCAACTCTGCTGAGCGTGGAGGACCGATTACTTTGCCATACTACGCAGCGCAGTGGGATACGTCTAGAGTATTTTACGAAGTGTTGAGCACTGTCAAGGTAGGTGATAGTATCAGCTTCCAAATCGATGCAACAGAGCTATACCTCAAAACATTTGGACAGCCAGTGCCAGATTCTATCGGTGCTGAGTCGAACATTCAGTTTTATGTAGGAGTAGAAGATCAGATGACTTTTGACGAGTTTCAAGAGTACAGAGTTGCTAGAGTAGAAAAAGAGCAGGCTAAAATGGCTGAAGAAGAAAAGTCAAGAACAGAAGAGCAAGGTGCTGAAATCGATACTTTCTTGTCAGAAAACGGCATAGAAGATGTAGTCGTTACTGAGTCAGGATTGAGATATGTAATCACTGAGTCTGCTGAAGGACCAAAGCCTGTTGCTGGTGATGTGGTTATCGTTCATTACAATGGTACGTTGATGGATAGCACTAAATTTGATTCGTCTTACGACAGAGATCAACCTTTCGAATTCCCATTGGGTCAAGGAAGAGTGATTCCAGGATGGGACGAAGGTATCGCGCTATTAAATGTAGGTTCTAAGGCAACTCTTTTCGTTCCTAGTGCATTAGCATATGGGCCTAGAGGAGCTGGCGGAATCATCAAACCTAACTCTATCCTGAAATTTGAAGTTGAGTTAATAGGTATAAAATAAGAATTATGAAAATAAGAATTATCGCTACTGCGATGTTGGCAGCTACCGTCATCTTTACTGCGTGTAAGGATGACGAGAGCACACCAGAGCCAAGAGGGACGATGGAAGAGTATTTGGCTGAAAACGATGTGTCAGAGTTTACATTGAGCAATACAGGTCTCTATACTCGAACGGATATCACTGGTGAAGGAGAGGAGATTAGTGGCGATGATGTTATTTATTTTTACGTCAAGATTCATTCGATGAATGGCGATTTGCTCTATGATGGATTTAAGGACTCTCTCCAATGGGTTACCTCCCTGAATGATTATGCGATTGCTGTCCCTGGTATTTTAGAAGCACTGAGAGAGATGAACTTAGGAGACAAAGTGACTATGCTTACGCCAAGCGAACTAGGATGGGGACAGTACGGCGTTGATGGGGTGGTTCGCCAAAATGAAGACCTGATCATTGAACTTGCAGCTGGGGAATTTAAGTACTCTATAGAACAATTCGTAGCTGACAATGATGTAACAAGTGCGCAAAGCACATCTGAAGGCTTGTACTATACTATAGAAGGAGAGGGAGAAGGAGACTTTCCTGCAGATGGGCAATCTGTGACTGTGCATTATACAGGGTATCTAATGGATAGCACGAAGTTTGATTCGTCGATCGATCGTGGTACTCCGTTTACCTTTGTGATCGGGCAAGAGTCCGTGATAGAAGGCTGGGAAAAGGGTCTGACTTTCTACAAAAAAGGTCAAAAAGGAACCTTATTCGTTCCCTACGAAATGGGTTATGGACTCAATAGTACAGGTGAAATCAATGCTTACGATGACCTGATGTTTGATATTGAAGTGATTGACGTACGTTAGTAGATGAAGATAATTAAAGAAGGTTTCTTTTTGGTAGTATTGGCGTTGATCTCGATGATGGTAGCGTGTAATGACCCTGTTCAGGATGAGTTAGAGTCGCAACAAAAAGTATATGAAGATTCACTAGCTCAGGCTCAAATAGACTCTAGTGTCATTGTGGATTATTGGGATGCCAATGACTATGGTGATACCTTGATTTACTCTGTTAGTGGGATAGAAGGAAGAGGAGTCCGCTATGTGATTCTTGAAGATGGAACGGGAGATTACCCAGTTATCAATGATATCGTTTCGATTCATTATGTGGGGAAGTTTACTGACGGAACTATTTTCGATACATCTATCGATACGTTGGCGCTGATGACCGATAGTTTGGCTTGGGTTGAGGTTTGGAAAGATTATCCTTTGGCGGATAATGATTTTTCTCAAGAGACGCTTTATGTCGGAGAAACAGTGGATGACAATGGCACTAGAGTGTCCGTAGATACGATTGATGTCACGGGAATGACGACAGGAGAGAAGCTCACAGAATTGGCTTTTTCATCTGAGCCATTAGATATCACACTCTATTATTCCTCTCGTAGTTTTACTCCTACGACCTATAATCATACCGAAACGGGGACAGGGATACCCTCAAATTTTGTGTCGGGTTATAGGACTGGATTGCATGCCCTGACTCCTTATCTTAACCATGGAGCTAGTGGTTTGATGATGTTCCCATCAGTGTTGGGCTATGGTGTATATGGGACTGCTGGTGCGAATGGTACAGGTAGTGATGTGATTCCTGGGAATACGGTTATCGTATTTGAAATTTATTTGCAGAATATCAGACCATAAGCGAATGAAGATCTGCTTTGCGACCCATAATCCGAATAAACTTAAAGAAGTAAGACAGATATTAGGAGACCGATTCGATGTAGTCGGTCTTCATGATATAGGGTGTGATGAGGAGATTCCAGAGGATGGCATCACTCTTGATGAAAACTCCCATATCAAAGCAGCTTTTGTAGCTAAAAATTTTAGAATCAACTGTTTTGCTGATGATACAGGACTAGAGGTCGAAGCACTCGACGGAGCGCCAGGCGTTTACTCAGCACGTTATGCGGGAGAGCAAAAGGATAATCAAGCTAACATAAGATTATTGCTAGAAAAACTCCAAGGACATACCAATAGGAGGGCTCGTTTCAGAACCGTGATTACCTTGCTTGTGGATGGGGTCGAACATCAGTTTGATGGCGTAGTAGATGGTCATATCACTACTGAACTAAAAGGTAATGAAGGCTTTGGTTATGATCCTGTATTTGTTCCTGAAGGTCATACGACTACCTTTGCTGAGATGAGTGCTGCTGGCAAAAATGAGATCTCTCACAGAGGACGTGCCATGCATAAACTTGTCGCATTTCTCCAGTCTTAACTTTAGTATTTCGTTTTATCCTTCTTCGTTACCCAAAGGTCAAATATAGTTTGAGCTTCATCTCTCATTTCTTGTTGTGTCAAGATTTGGCGCGAGTGGATAGGTAGAGCGATCTCGTCGTATATGAACTGATCATCAAAACCAGCAGTAGCAGCATCTGTTTTTGCGCTAGCATAGTACACAGCCTTGGGCCTAGCCCAGTAGATTGCTCCGAGACACATGGGGCAGGGTTCACACGTCGTATAAATATCACAGTTCTCTAGCTGAAAACTCGATAGCTGCTGACATGCATTACGAATAGCATTGATCTCTGCATGAGCAGTAGGGTCGTGGGTAGCGGTGACAGTGTTGTGTCCTTGACCGATGACCTGACCATTTTTAATGACCACTGCAGCGAAAGGACCTCCTTCTCGCGACTGTACCGAATCGATAGCCAAATTTATGGCCATCTGCATGAATTTAGGATGGAATGACATGGGACTAATATAACTCGATTAGTTGATTGGTGAAAGTTGATTGGAATTCAATTTCCTGAGCCTGTAGGCATTCATAGCGGTCTTGCCTAGACGGTACGTAAGTTTGTGGTTAGTACATCCACCCACTACAGCTCCTATGCCAGGGATCATTTGAAACAATTTGATGAGGTCGAGATTGTTGCGGTACTCTAGCTGGAAACCGTGCCAGTTAAATTCATGTATGTTCTGAGGGAGTTTAGCTTTCATTTCATCCCAGTTAGCGATGATGTCATAGGTTCGTAGTTTTCTTTGACGGGAAGAAAACGCGAGTTGGAATACATGGAGTATAAACAGACGCTCTTGGAAATCTTTGGTATCGTACCCGTATAGTTTAGCAATTTCAAAGAGCATTTTCATCTTGATACTGAGCCATAGTGGAAAGTCCGCTACGCTACTGACCAGTCCACCTAGACCAGTGATGGCACCCTGTGCTGCGGCAGAACTGGAGTAAAACCAGATTGTCTCACGAATCATCTCTTCGGCATGATGGATCGCTATAGTTCCTTCGCGTTTGGGTGTACTGAATTCTGCTCCATACAAAACAGCACGCACGATGTCTTTGATCGCGTGAGTGATGATGTTATGTACTTGATGTGGAATCAGTCGATTGAGCTTGCGCTGTATTCGCTTGATGGTACGAAACGAGGGTGCAGGTGGATGTGCAATTTGATGCTTCCAGTCGGCTAGTTCCGAATTAATTTTCTCTCGATAAATGTTCACCTATAATGTTGTTTTATTTTCAGTTAGGCTGGAAACAAAACAATTAGGTTGATAGCATTGCTGCCATCTAAGGGTGGGTTTATTCTCCTTGCTGAAGGGAGAAATAACTATGCAAAGAAAGCTTGTATGTACATATAATAGAATCCGTATGAATGCGTAAATGTCAAGCTACGCAAATTGCCTAACAGCGGGTCAAGCGGCTAATAACTTCTGAATGATCGGGGAATGTAGCGTTGAGATCGGCACGATTGGCGAGTTCGAAATCCTTGAAATCAAAGCCTGGAGACACCGTACACCCTACTAAGGCATGTGCATCTAGTGCTGCTACTTCTGCTGCAAACCAGACACCGGCTGGGACGACGTATTGTGGAACTTGCCCCATGCCTAGGTCGTGCCCAATCTCTATCAGCTCGTGGCGCCCATCCGGATGGATGAGATGGAGATCGATGGTCGCTCCTTGGTAGAAGTGCCAGATTTCGTCTTGTTTGATTCGGTGAAAGGCAGAGAAAGTCTCGGAAGTCAGTAAATAATAGATGCACGTGGAGTAGTTGCGTGCTCCGTCAAAGGGGGAGGCAAGCTGGATACTGTCTGTGCTGCGGTAGGTTTCTTTGTAATAGCCCCCTTCTGGGTGTGGTACGAGTGCGAGGGTTTGGATCAAATTGTCTAAATCAGTCATTTTGGAGGGGTTAATCTTCAATTTTGGGTGTGTTTTGAACGAGCCGCATGCGGTAGGCGTTCATGGCTGTTTTACCTAGGCGGTTGGTGAGTTTGTGGTTGATGTAGGCACCAACTACCGCACCGATCCCTGGGATCAGCTGCAGGAGCTTGGCGATATCAAGGTGATCACGGTACTCTTGTTGGAACGTGCGCCAATCGAAATTATTGATGTCTTCGGGTAAATTATTTTGGTTTTGTTCCCAGTTGGAGATGAAGTGGTAGAGTTCGATACGGCGCTGTTGACTAGAAAATGCCAGTTGAAAAACGTACAGAATGTAGATTCGCTCTTTGTAGTCGTTGGTGTCAAACCCGTAGCTATGGGCAATCTCGAAGAGCATTTTCATCTTGATGCTCAGCCAGAGCGGAAAGTCTGCCAAACCACTGAGAAAGCCTCCGAATCCCGTGATAGCTCCTTCGGCAGTGGCCGACGAGGTATAGAAGTTGATCCGTTCTTTTACATGGTCTTCTGCGTCCATGAGATTGATGGGACCAGTGATTTTTTTGCTTGTCGTGAATGCTGCTCCGAAGAGTACGGCGCGTGTCAGTTCCTTGACTGCTTTGGTTATCACTTGATGGACTTTTTCTGGGATGAGGTTTTGGATTTTGGATTGGAAATTCTTGATGCTCTCGTTGGAGAAACTCGGCGTGCGCTGCATCGTACTTTGCCATTCGGCCAACTCTCGGGTGATTTTGTCTTCGTAGCTGTTCACAAGGGTAAGTTAGTCATCTAGAGGGGTGATTCACAAATCGGATGTTCGAAGATAGTCTTGGAGGTTATTTCCCTACTAAAATGAACATGGCCTGAAAAACTGATGTATCTCAAAGGCTATAAAAAAAGCGACAAACTGCTAGGCTCGTCGCTTTCTCTTGTTTTTTACCTCGATCAATTCGTCTAATTTCTAGAGTCTAATGATCGAGAATCTACATGTCACTCTTCGCCTGCTTTGGCGATCCAGCCTTGCACGTCTTCTAGGCTAGGGTTCTTTACCTCTTTGAGTTTCATCTTCTTTTTGTTGCCACAGACATCTTGGTGTAGTTTTCCGTCTTTGGCTTCTGCGAATTGTTGCTTGGTGACCATGCCAATCTTCTGTAGGATTTGGATGAGGTCTTTGGCCACACCGAGTTCTTCGTACTGTGCTGCCGTGAGTGCTACGACTTTCTTCTCAGGCTTCATCTGGGGGAAGAACAAGACGTCTTGTATCGAGTTGGAGTTGGTCATCATCATCGAGAGACGATCGATCCCAATACCCAGTCCTGCCGTAGGAGGCATGCCGTACTCGAGTGCTCGGAGGAAGTCCTCGTCGAGTACCATCGCTTCGTCATCGCCACGCTTGCCGAGTTCGAGTTGCTCTTCGAATCTCGCACGTTGATCTACAGGATCGTTCAACTCTGAGAACGAATTACAGATTTCCTTGCCGTTGGCGATCGCTTCGAAGCGCTCTACCAACCCTGGCTTGTTTTTGTGTTTTTTGGCGAGTGGTGACATCTCTACTGGGTAGTCGGTGATGAAGGTCGGTTGGATCAACTGACCCTCGCATTTCTCTCCGAAGATCTCGTCGATGAGCTTGCCTTTGCCCATGGTTTCGTCGATGGGTACGTTGAGTTTTTGGGCGGTCTCTCTGAGGCCTGCTTCGTCCATCTCGGAGATGTCGATACCTGTGAAGTGTTCGATCGCTTCGAACATCGTGTAGCGCTTCCAAGGTCGCTGGAAGTTGATGATGTTGTCACCGACTTGTACTTCGGTCGTGCCGTGTAGGTCCATGGCGACTTTTTCTACCATGGCTTCTGTCAAGTCCATCATCCATTCGTAATCCTTGTAGGCCACATAGAGCTCGACTTGCGTGAACTCTGGGTTGTGGAAGCGGGACATACCTTCGTTACGGAAATCTTTGGAGAACTCAAATACGCCATCGTACCCTCCGACGATCAATCTTTTCAAATACAACTCGTTGGCGATACGCAAATAGAGCGTCATGTCCAGTGTGTTGTGGTGCGTCTTGAACGGACGTGCCGCTGCTCCACCGTATAGTGGCTGTAGGATAGGGGTTTCTACCTCTAGGTATCCTCGGTCTGCGAGGAAGTTTCTCATCGAATTGACGAGTTGTGTTCTTTTGACGAATGTCTCGCGTACCTCTGGGTTGACGATCATGTCGACATAGCGCTGTCTGTAGCGCATCTCTGGATCGGTGAAGGCGTCATAGGTCTTGAGGTTCCCGTCAGCGTCTTTGGCTTCCTTGACGATCGGTAGCGGCTTGAGCGACTTGGTCAACAGCTTGAGTGAAGTGACGTGTATCGATATCTCGCCTACTTCAGTGGTGAATACATAGCCTTTGATACCGATGATGTCACCGATATCCATCATTTTTTTGAAGACGGTGTTGTAGAGACTCTTGTCCTCGCCTGGGCAGAGATCATCTCGGCGCAAGTAGATCTGGATACGACCTGAGGCATCCTGCAGCTCTGCAAATGATGCTGACCCCATGATGCGTCGACTCATGAGTCGACCCGCGATAGAAATATCCTTGTAGTCTGTCTTTCGCTTCTCGTAGTTTTGGTGAATGTCCTTGGTGGTCACGTTCACTTCGAAGGTGTCAGATGGATAGGGATCAATGCCCGATTGCATCAATTGCTCTCTGGCTTGACGTCTGATTATTTCCTGTTCGCTTAAAATCATGGTATTGTATAAAAATTAAGCGGCAAAATTAATTTATTCGGTCAATACTGTGCAGGGATTGACCAATAATATTAGGCGCGTGTGCGAGGGATTTAGGTTTTACCCAGCCCTCTTGTGACGTAGCGTGATTGGACATGCCATTGGGCTATTTCGTCCTTGTAGAGGATACTGGGGTTGCAAGGCAGTTATGAGGGATAGGTACCGCTGGGTATTCGTAGAAAAGCTTCTGCTTTGGGCGTATACCAAAATCGTTGTATACGCTTCGTTTAGGACATGTTTTTCAAGACGTCAATAATTTCTTCAGGTTCTGAACGTGTTCGATAGTCAACGTTGACATAATTCCATAGGACTACCCCATCTTGCCCGATGATGAACGTGGCTGGAATCGGTAATATACTACTGTTGCCGTTATTGATTGTTTCCAAATCAAGGTTGCGATCCACGCGCATGTGTTCCTTCAAAAATGCGGGCACTTCCCAGGCTATGCCGTATTGAGAGGCAGTTTTCGCATCTTGGTCTGACAATACGGTGAAATCCATTTCTGTTATTTCATTTTTGCTCATTGATCCATCAGGTACTTGTGGGCTGATGGCAACCAATGTCGCACCCAGTGCATGAATCTCGTCTAGTCGAGCCTGCAAGGCTCTAAGCTGTAAGTTGCAATAAGGACACCAACTGCCTCTGTAAAAGGTCAGCACAAGTGGCCCTTTGGCTAGTAGAGACTCTAAGGATTCCAACTTGCCCTCAGCGTTGGGGAGTTCGAAAGCTGGCGCTTTTTGCCCAACTTGAATCGCATCATCGCCTTGTTGAAAAGCTTTGGCTTTTAGGATGATATCGTCAACTCCTTTCATGAAGTCAGGATTAGCTTGTCGCCCTGCTGCAATTTTGGCTTCTGTCTGTTCTTTTAAGGTTTTCATCGTTTTCTTTTTAGGACTTATGTTGTTCTCAATACGTCTAGTTTAGGATTTTGATCGTGCGCTCTATCAAGTAGTCTACTAATATTCAAAGTCTACAGCTCTATTTGGGCTGGCCAAACTAATCCATCTGCGTGAGACTTCCGAGTCGTCTCTAGTCATTTGTAGGGGTATGCATGAGGACGACCTTGGTGTCTCTGTAGTGGCTTGTCGAGTGAGCACTAGAGTGAACCCTAGCAACAGCCGTACTGGTGAGGTTTGACGAATCCTTAGAAGTGAGGGGTTTGGATCAGTCAAAGATATGCGCTTCATAGTCTCTCCACCATTTTTCAATGTCAACTTTGGGTTTTCGGCAGAGGTATAGTGGGATATTGTTCTCTTCTGCGATGGCATACGGGTGTGTGATTGTTTTTATCAGTTTTACCTCTTCAAAAACAGACATTACAGCTGGTTTCTCATTGCCCAAACTTATCCACACGGTAGCCTTTGTGTCTCCATAGCCCCAAGTCCAAAAACTTCCATGCCTGCTGATGGGATCTGGGAGCTGGTATTTCTTTCCTAGTATTTTGAGGGCTCCTGCTTCGCCATAGTTTTCTGCCCAGAGCACACAATGCTGTTTTTCTATGGGCGTGAGGGATCGGTAGACACTATGTACGAGTTGGACCTGCTCTTCCCAGCCAAACATATCTGCATAGTCCCCTGTCAGCTCGATACGTCCTTTTTCTTCTTTTAGGCCAGCATATTTTACGTAAGTATCGATCGGTAGAATGGGTGTTGCTTGGGGGATGAAATAGAGGGATGGTAAGAGTACAATGGCCGAGACGATATATACTAGGGCTGGCTTTTTGGTGAGGAGTGCTTCGAGCTTTACCGCTCCCGCAGCGAATAGAACGGGGTAAATAGCAAAGACATAATAGGCTTTGGCGTGAAGCAACCACATGGTGGTGAAAATCACCAAAACGGCTACTCCTATGGCTCGGTATTTTTTTAAGTTTTGATCCGCGACCATGGCGACTATTCCGATGAGGCTAACGACTAGTGTGAAGGGGTACTCCAACTGATCCATGCCAAAGGCGATCGGGTCAGTGTCGTCCAGTTGATATTGGTTCAGCGCTTGGAGGTGCTTTAGGATAGGGTAGTCATGGAGCACTTGCCAGATGACGTTGGGCAAGAAGATGACTAGCGACAGGCACGCAGAGAGGTAAAGCCATTTGTATCTAAAAAGGTGTCCTCTCTCGTAGAAGAGCAAACCGATGCAGGTGCCAAAAGCCCAAACCAAGAGGGTGTATTTGGTCATCAATCCTAGTCCTAGTGTGATGCCTACTGCCAGCAGGTGCTTTTTGTGGGGGGAGTTGATGAACTTGATCACAAAGTAAAACCCCAAGGTCCAAAACAGTTGGTCAAAAGCCACGGGTTGGAACAGGGTATGGTTTCGGTAAAAGGGGAGGAAGGCGAGGATAGAAACTCCTGCCAGTACAACGGCCTTGAGCTTTCCGCCCAACTCTAGCGCCATGAGACAGCAGAGGATGAGGATGCCCACACCGGCCAGCGTAGGGAAGAGCCGGACTCCCCAAAGCGCGTAATCAAACAGCAAATAGGAGAGCTTCCCCAGCAGAGCGATCAGTGGAGGAAACTCCATAAATCCCCAATCGAGATGCTCACTGACGGAGAGGTGAAGCAATTCGTCGCGATGAAATCCATACCGTTGGTTGCCGAGGCATTGGATCAGTAGCTTGATGCCCGATAGTGTCAGGATGATTGGAAGGTATTTCTTGCTGGATGGGTGCATGTGTGTCGTTTTGTATCAAGTTAGCCACAGCAAAATACTTTAGTTTCTTCGAAAGTGTAGCGATGATGTGATAAACGGCTTGGCTAGCTTCTTTCTATTCTTATTCGACATTGCAAATGACTTAGAAGGTTTTTGTCTCATTTTGACATGCGACTAGGAAATCGGGTACTAGGACAACTAAAACCAAGAATGAAGGATTAAATAGAAAAAAAGACAATCCAAAGCAGGACTACATTCTAACCTGTTTACTCATCAAAGGATTAAGATTATCTTTGTATACTCATATCCGTATTTATCTAAAACCTGTCAACTTTTTCTAGGATGCTTCCATATTTACAATAATGACCGACCTCACTGGAGCTGTTGGATGAATACACCTGCCAATATGCACCAGTAAGACAAGGTCAAAATAAGAACCTACAAAAACAAAAATCGCATCGAGTCAAAACCCGATGCGATCTAAATATTTATTCTAAAACTGTATCACTTATTTAAGACTAGTCATTCTTGCTAATCCTATAGACTTTCAGTTCATCTTCGATTCTCACTTGCAGTAGATAAATACCACTTGGTGAGGTAGATAAATCAAATTCTGATTTGCCCACTGATGTATACAGTACTCTCCCAGTTACATCCAATAGTTGAATATTAGCATCGGTAGGGATCCCTTCTATTTTTACCCAATTGGTAGTGGGGTTAGGATAGACTAGAATGTTTTCAAAACCGCCAGTTTCAATAACGGCAACCGAGTTTGCAGGCAAATCACCAAGTTCGTTGACCATATTTACCGTAAAGGCTGAGCCACTGATACCCACTATCGTGACCTGATCAATGTAGATCAAATCATTGTTTGCACTGGCATCACAGACGAACCTAAAACCAGAATTGCTACTAAAGGTATAGGTAGAGGGATCAATTGAAACATTGGCCACATAGAAACTATTATTATCAAAACTAGTACCACTCACATATGTCGCAATGGTCTGCCATGATGATCCATCATAAAATTGTAACCAGAAATCTTCCCCCGTTTCCATACCAAATGGATAGAAATAAAACGATATGTCTATGGCGTCATAGGAACTAACATCGACTCCTGTATAGCTCATGGACGACCCTGTACCGGAGTTATCTCTGATATAAATGGAATAACTCCCTTCAAATGATCGCGAACCAGAATATCTGGCTACATCGCTCCCTCCATCGGTCCAACCATCCCATCCTGTTTCAAAATAGCTTTCGATGAGGATATCGGATCCAGAACCGCCTCCAGAACTGGTAGTTACTGAGGTTGTAGCTGGAGAAGACGTATTTTCCATGGCATCATATGCCTCTACCGAAACTGCATAATTCGTTGATGCCACAAGACCAGCAAAAGAATAGCTTGTGGAAGTAGTCGTGCCCTCTAATGCGCCATCCAAATACACTGAATAGCCAGCAACACCTACATTGTCAGTAGAAGCTGTCCATGAAACATCAAAAGAAGAACTGGTTATATTAGAAGCTGTCAAAGCTGTCGGTGTACTTGGCGTCTGTGTGTCTCCAGACCCATCGATCAATGTCACCGTGTAGTCCTCTACCTCTCCATAAGAAAAGCTTTCACACGAGGTAGGGATTCCGTTGTACTTCATAGCTACCCTCATTCGTGTGCTGCTAGTAGTGGCAGTAGTAGGGACAGTAAAAGATCCTGACACAGAAGCCGTTTGATTAGCGGCCATAGACCAAACCAATTCATCAGAATCAGTAAAATCCCCGTCTTGGTTGTAGTCAATCCACATTGCATAACCTTCGTTATAGATAGTACCTGTCCATACTGGTGTGACCGTGATTGTATAGGTATTACCTTTCACTAGACTGGTAGATATCGAAGTGAAATCTCCATATCCGCCGCTGGAAGCACTTGTAGAATTATTGATTGTATTGAGCTGTACAGTACCAATGTACTCATCTGAAGTGTTGTTGCCATTAGAAGCACAGTAAATCAATGGGGTTGTACCTGTAGTGCTTACACTGAGAATAGATGATGAACCAGAACCTCCAGTAGTACAATTGGCTGCAACAGAACAACTATACGAAGTACCAGATTGAAGGCTCGTCGCATCGTAGCTCGTACCGCTGACAGTAGTAGAAGTTGAGCCCACTGTTACAGTATAAGATGTAGCACCTGATACCGCATCCCAACTTAAGGTAAACGAGTCGTCTGCCACATTAGACGAAGCAAGACTTCCTGGGGCTCCCAAAGTACAAGTTGTGACATATTCGGCACCAACTCCCACTGCATACCAAGAGTTGGTCACAGCTATCTCTTGGGGCGACCCACTGCCATATAGATCTTTGGCGGATTGTATAGAGTACGCTCTAAAATCAGCATAATTAGAAGAAGAAGTCAGATAGGTAGATTCCGTACGCCATGTGATAGCAGCGGCAGCATCTATGCCAATACCTGCTACGCTATAGGAGTCGCCTAGGTCGTTGGTGTCGGTTTCTCCTACTGCTAGGACATAGTACCAGTGATTGGTTACTCCACTATTGGTATGCACCCCACAATAATCATTACTATTGCTAGGAGTACAGTTTTGACTCACCCAATAAGTCCCTCCGTAAGTATCAGGATCTCCATAGGCTTTGGGATTGGACATGGATCTAAATGTTTGACCAATTTCCGTCCCTAGATTCCACAAGTCTTTGGTCGTTCCATAGTTTTGGTTGGTATAATATTCTACACTGGCTCCCCATATATCACTAAGCCCCTCGTTCATGGCGCCAGATTCCTTTTCATAGATCAAATCGGCGGTACCTTCACAATAAGCATGTCCAATCTCATGCGCTGTAATATCCACGGTAGTCAGTGGATCTAGGCTATTGCCCTTGCCATACACCATGACATATCCAGTCCAAAAAGCATTGTCATTGTATCCAGAGGGGTAATTAAACACATCTTCTATGTCCGTGTTTACATAACTGGTTATTGCTGCTCCATTGTCATTGTAACTATCCCGTCCAAAATTGGTAAAGAAAAAATCATAGGTTGCTTCTGCGGCAAAATGCGCATCCAGAGCGGCGTTATCCTTGTCTGTATTGTTGAATTCAGCAGCAGTCCAATTGTTGTCACTATCGGTGTACTCCGAGGCATTGGTCGGTGCACCAGTAGTGCCATTGTAAGTTGTGGAAGTCGTGGCGTCATAGGTCAGTACTCCGTTTCCTCTAGAGTAATCTCGCAACCTATAGGAACCATTAAAACTATCCGTGATGATAGTTTGTGTACCACTGTATCGAGTCGCTGCTAAACCTGTTGCATCCGCATGCTTGATCACACTATTGTACCTCACTACTTCGCCAGTGAGTGCATCGACATAGATGTAGGCATTTACATAAGGATCAGCCGCGATGATGTGGTACTTGTACGTCAATCTAGATTTGTAACCGTTGGCAGTATTCTGGATAATGACCAACTCTCCCTCAGGTTTTTCGAAATTCTCGCCTGAAGCAATTCTCATATTACTCGAGGTGTTTTCCCAGGCAAAACTCTTAGCTTGCGTTGCACTTTTTGCAGCTTCCAGTGCTGTGGACGTTGACAAAGATGGAGAAACAGATATGTCTTCTATCTCTCGATAATTGCCCGTCATCAAGGTTGTTTTTCCATCCTTGGAATGAATCGTATAAGTGGAGCCTTCTACTTTGATTCCTTTGTAATAATGTTGAAACTTTTGGTGTTCCATACCCAGATCATCTTTTTCAATTTTAAGAGACCGCATCTCTTCGTGAGCATTCATTCCTAACTCCTGCTTCATCAAAACTTGAGGTGTCTGATTAATCTTTGCAGCGTTTACTTTGATTAGGTTTTTGTCATTTGTCTGTTGCGACATGTTTTGTCCATGGGATGAATATACGATTCCCATGACAAGAAATAAGTGGCATAACTTTTTCATTGTTAACTGGTTAAGTGATTAAAAAGAAAAGAAGTTAGCACATGCATTTATAAAACACAATACCCGAATTTTGCCATATTTATGTTTTTTGATCACTTTATCAAAATTTAATTCTGATATTTCTGTATTTAGTACAATAAAATAAATGAACTACTTGTATGTGAAGTAGCATGTAACGGTTTAATTAAGGTTTTGCGAGATGAAGCACTTGTCTAAATGCAATTCCAGCTCTTTCAGTGCTACGATCAAATAAAATTCAGTTTTTGATAAAAAAAAATAATCAACTGAGCTTCAGTGTTATACAAATCATGTGATTGTTGACCGAAATCTTCCAAAAATGGACTACTACCAAAAAGTGAAGGTGTGATTTAGTGAGCCCAGTACGAGAACTGCTTGGTCTGTCCTGACGAAGGAAGTATTGGGAGGTGTGAGAGGCGCATCGTGGGCGATAAGCCCACGGCAGTTTATTTGATAGGCAAAAGGTATTTTATTTTTCAATCATTCTAATTCTAACCAAACTTGCCATAGAGTATAAAAACCTGCCAAAGTTGTTCCAACAGCTACGATATTTTATAAAGGTCATCTTTTAACCTCTTTCTTTTAATATCCTTTAATTGTTGTTTGTATCCTCCGTATCTATGAAACATTATTCCTTCATAATTAATAGAAAACACCCATTTATCTGATTCATCTACAGTTAGGTGTCCATCTAAGCTTAATTTCTCTGAAATTATATAAGCTTCATGTGGGTTGATTTTAAGTCCTGTTAATTCACATATACTCTTGCTATGTCTCAATTGAGTATTCCCTTTTTCAATGCCATTTGATGTGTGTCTGAAAACCCGCGCAGATCTGATGTAAAGTCTGCGCGGACTTGAAGGAAAACCTGCGCAGATCTGATGTAAAGTCTGCACGGACTTGAAGGGAAATCCGCGCAGATTTAATAAAAGTCTGTGTAGATTTTAGGCAAAACCTGCACGAGTTTGAGACAAAACCTACTGTGTCTTGCGGCAAAACCTCAGCAGACTTTAGGAAAAACTTCAGTAGGTTTGGGACTACATCTGCGCGGGTTTTTGGATGTATGTTTTTAGCTAATGAAGCTACCCCTAGCGTGTTCATTTAGTCTGGCATCTTCAAGGTGAGAACCTTGGGGCGGTACGGCTTCTATTGTTTGGCTATTTCGTTGATTTCATCGCATGTGCGGATCATTCACTCTCTTTGATCAGGGTTGCTACCTTGTTGAAAACCATTTCGAAATCGTCGCTTTCTGTATAGTGTGTATAAACCGCAGCTACGGGAGTCAGGATATCAAAGTCAGATTTTTCGACATTTCCAGTCATCAAATCAAAACAGGTTTGTGCATCATCATATCGCTCCAAAATGCCGTAGATAACACCTCTGTATAGATTGAGGAAGGAAGTAGCGTAATCATCTGAGAATCGCTCCAAGCCTTGATTGCATTGCTCCATGGCTCGCTCATAGTCAGAAGATACCATGATAAATTTCGCTCTGTTTAAGTAGGCATTTCTACAGAAGAAGCCTTTACAGGCTTGGTCTAAATAAGCCAGAGCTTGGTTTGGTTGATCTCTGTCATAATAGGCACATGCCAATAAATTCAATGCATCAGGGATTTCCTTCATATAAGGGCCTGGTTTACTAGGATCTATTTCATGTTGTTCGAAAAAAGGAGCTACCCCCTCTATCACTTGTTCATTATCACCATTATAAAAAGCACTCTTCGCGCTTTCATATAGTGATGTAAAGCCTTCCATAGGGTTTGCTTCTTCTTTATCCAAATAAGCCAAAAAATAATCTAGACTGTTATAGATCATTTCAAATTGACCATTTTCATGGTTGCCAAAATACACGGGACAATTTTCGTCACTAATATTGACAGCAATAAAATCGGTAAGTTTATCTTCGTAATCGAGATCAATCAAACTAGAAAAGGCAATGTACTCACAGCGATCATTCGCTGATCCGTCTGCTATCCAATCTCCATGTCGCTCTTGCAGTTCTTCGATTGTGTCCTTTGAAAATTTCAAACCAAACGTGCTCTCAGGATCCCATCCAGGTAGATTGGCAATTTTACAATCATTGTATTTTTCAACTTCTGAAGTGAAAAAGCTATACAATCTTTCTGGAATTGGCCCCTTACAATATGATTTGAGAGTGTCTAATATCTTGGACATAGTTAATATTGTTTTCAACAAAACTACGTCTCATATACAGCTGTTACAATCGCTATTTTTAATGAAAATTACCGTTTGGGTACAATGACCAAGAACCGTTTTTCTTTGTCAAGAGTTTTTTATGTGATCTATTCATCCAAAGCAAAGGACCTCATTTACTGCCTCCTCCAGTGGATAGAAGGGGTCTTCGTAGATGACCTAAAAATGGACAAACCAAACAGACTGTTTCAACCGGTGATTTTTCTTTAACCAGTTTCTCCAATCTGTTCGGTTTTGAGGAGAATGTGTCTCTATTTACTTATTCATTTTGTTGTTTCAGCCATTGCAAGATGGCTTGATTGGTTTCTTCGGGTTTTTCTTGCTGAATCCAATGGCCGCAATCTAGACTGACTACTTCTACATTAGGGACGAATTCTTGTAGGCTTTCGGACTGAGGGATCATATCCTGTGTACCATAGATCATCAGTGTAGGATGTGGGATGATTGGGTTTGCATCTGCCAGTAGGTGCCAATTTCGGTCTAGATTTCGGTACCAGTTGATACCTCCAGTAAACCCAGATGTTTGGAAGGCGGAAACGAAAACTGCCAATTCGCTTTCGCTCATTATCGGTTCACCGAGTGGTTTTTCGGCTCGGGCAAGGTTCATCATCAACATTCCGGGATCAGGTGGAGCAAGAGGTACATTCTTGCGGAACAAGTTGCGCAGGAATTGTGCCTTGTTTTCGTCCAGTATCGCGTCGGCAACTCCTAGCTGTCGATTGAAGTGAACGAAATAGTGGTCTCCTCCAAAGACTTCTTCCATGAGTTCGATCCAAGGTTTTTCTCCTCTTTGTTGATAAGGCAAAGCCAAGTTTATCACTTTGTTTACCCGTGTTGGATGCAACAGTGCAAGCCCCCATACAATATTTGCCCCCCAATCATGTCCGATAAAAGTGGCCTTTTTATATCCATAGTGATCGAGTAGAGCCACTAGGTCACCTGTTAGCTGCGCAATGTCGTAGGCTGTTGTTTCGGATGGAGCGGATGAGTTCCCAAACCCTCGTTGGTTTGGGACCATGACATGGTAGCCAGCTTTGACAAGTGCAGGGATCTGAAAGCGCCAAGAAAAGGCATGCTCAGGCCAGCCATGACATAGTACAATCGGTTTTCCTGTATTTTGTCGACCTGCTTCATAGACTTCTAGTTCTACGCCATTGGCCGATATGAAAGTAGGCTTGGGAAACCCTGTTTTATCAAGGGGTGAGTTCATTACGTTTGTCATTTTTATGTTTTTTTAAAGATGTGAGGCAAACGTATGGGAGGCATGAGACAGCCTTATGTCAAGGGTTCGAAAGAGTTATTGATATTTATCAAAATACTCTTGTAAACTCATCTTGTGGGGTTCAAATTTTTCTGTAAGGACGTCCATTTTTTGAATTCTGTCGGGTCGAAAAAAACGAAACTCCTCTCGCAAACGGCACCACGCGATCAAATACCAATTCTCTGAATTTAGTATGGCAAATGGCTCAATCTCTCGGTCAGTGGCTATGCCCTCCTTGTTGATGTATTGTATTTTGACCAGGTTGTAGTTGGTGAGTGCATATTGTAGGTCAGATAAATTGGAGCTGTTTCTTTCTTGATTCAGCGCTTCGTCATATTGGGTTCGATCTGCCAATAGGTTGGCTTTGTCTTGGATCGTATATCTGAAGATGGACTTGATTTTATCCATAGCCTCCGAGTAGTCCTGTACAAATGAGGCGTCTTTACTTTTCAAAACCAATTGTTCGGCTAGGATCAAGGCGTTGGCTTGTTGTTCGGTGAACATGATTGGAGGGATTCTAAATCCCTCCATTAGGGTATACCCCTTGCCTTCTTCGGTCAAAACCGGGACGCCGGCTTTCTCTAGTGCTTTTATGTCCCGATAAATCGTTCGTCGCGTGACCCTAAATTTTTCGGAAAGGCTTGCTGCCGTTACGATTCTTTTGGTCTGCAACTGTGTTAGTATGGCAGTCAGTCTCGAAATTCTCTTGATGTCATCTCCTTCCATTTCCTATTCGTTGAGTTTGCGTTGGTTATCGCTAGACAGCCCGCCGTATAGCACATGTGACTGTACAAGCGCTGTTATTTAGGTGTTGATTTTAATGTTTTTTCGAAAGTCATGTAAACGGCATGGAGCATATCGTCTCCATGCGTGTTGTCTTCAAAAAAAAGTCGTAGCACAAATCCGTGTTTTTGTTCATGTTAGTACCCATTTTGTTTCCGTCGGATTTTTTCACGTATAAATATTCTTGCATCTTTTTGGGGATTTATTAGCCTAGTAATTTCAATGCGGGTAACTCAGATCGTCTAAGTTCGGGGAAGCCTATACTATAGGCTTACATTTCCTGCAAACATAACCCTCGCCCCATTTCAATTAAAGTAAATATATTTTTTAAAATTGAGCTATATGGGAGTAAAAAAGCCTTTTGGGGAGAGGTGTTGTGAAAGCCTATTGAAGAACTCTAAAACAAGATTTATTAATCGAACTTAGGTTTCTAAGTGTCAGGAGGCTTTCTTTTCTATATTTGAATCCGAACCAAGTTGTGAAACCAAGAACCGTATGCCAACAAAGATCAAACTAAGAGATGCCATATCCATCGGGGTAGGAGGTATGGTGGGAGGAGGGATATTTGCTGTCCTAGGATTAGCTACGAATCTTGCCAAAGGCGGGACACCTATTTCTTTTTTGATAGCGGGAGCAATTGCCTTGCTCACATCCTACTCTTATAGCAAATTGTCATTTTCCTATCCAGATAGAGGAGGGACGGTGAGATTTGTCAATCAAGGGTTTGGTATAGGTGTTTTTAGTGGTGGGGTGAATAATCTGCTATGGATTAGCTACATTATTATGCTTGCACTCTATGCTTCGGCGTTTGGTTCTTATGCGCCCAACCTACTCTCTATGACTGGTGATCAAACCATCGATTCCCATATTTATGCTAGTGGGATTGTGATTTTTGCCACGGGGATTAATTATTACAGTATAGCTGTGGTGAGTAAAATAGAGTCCATAGCCGTCGTGACCAAATTGGTGATTTTACTGGGCTTTGTAGCAGTAGGAGTCTACGGGTTATTTGGTAATCCCTATTTGGAGCAGTTGTCGCCACAGTACTGGGAGTCACCATTTCATCTGGTGTCTGCTGGGATGGTGATATTCGTAGCGTACGAGGGATTCGAACTCATCGCTAATGCGGCCCCTGATATCGAAAATCCTGAAAAAAACATTAGCAAGGCTTACTCCATTTCTGTGATATTTGTCATTGCTCTTTATATCACGATTGCATGCGTGACAGTAGGCTCTTTGGGATTTGATCAGATCGCAGGAGCGGAGGACTATGTACTGGCAGAGGCCGCCAAGCCTATGTTGGGGCAGATAGGTTTTACCGTTATTACTGTTGCGGCGTTGCTCTCTACGTTTTCGGCCATCAATGCGTCCCTATATGGTGGGAGCAGGGTCAACTATGAGATCGCAGAAGATGATGAAGCCCCTCATCAGTTTACAGGAATGTTTTGGAATCAACCAATTGGGTTGTTGATCACTTCTGTGGCTACTTTGGTAGCGGTCAATGTATTGGCTTTAGAGAGTATCTCGACGGCTGGTAGTGTTGGTTTTTTGTTCATTTTTTCGGTCATTAACCTAGTAGCCTATAGACTGTCCAAAGAAATCAAGGGTAATAGGCTCATATCGGGTGTAGGGAGTGTGGCTTGTGCTGTTGCGCTGGTGGCACTGATTGCACAGCAGTTCACTTCCAATCGCTTGAGTGTCTACATTGCTGCGTCTATTGTTGTTGGTTGTTTTTTAGCGGAGTTTGTTTTCAAGCAAAGAGAGCATCGTGCCCAAAAGAAACATGAGAATCGCTAAGCCATTTAGGGCAGGACTATATAAAAAAAAGAAACCTCAGCGTGTATACCCTGAGGTTTCAAATCAAAAACTTATGTGTTTAAATCTCCTAGGCATTTGATGCTAAGGAAGAAGCAAAAGAGTTTGTCATCGGCTCTTTTATTAAGTGTTAAAATCAAAAAAAGCGAAAACCAATATCTAGTCTATGTAGTGAACTACTTTAACTCGAACGTTGATTTTTTGTCACCGATACTTACTGTAAACTCTCCTGCTTCTAAGGTCTTTTGGCTTTCTGCATTGATGTAGGTCAAGTCTTTGCCATCCAACGTGAAGGTTACCGTTTTGGTTTCTCCTGCTTTGAAATTCTCTTTGCTGAATTTCTTGAGTTTCTTATAGCTAGGCGTCACTGAGGCATAGAGATCCGAAACGAATAGGTCTATGGCTAGTTTGCCATCTCTGTCCCCAGTGTTGGTGATGTCGATCGCTACTGTGATAGTTTCATTTTTGGCGTATGCCTTCTTGTCCAACTGGATGTCTCCGTACTCGAATGTCGTGTAGCTGAGTCCATGTCCAAATGCCCACTGAGGGTTGTACCCCCCACCACCATAAGAATCTGGGATGAATTCGGTCACCTCTTCGGTGTGCTTTCTGTCATAGAGGAGAATGTCTCCCGCATGTCTTGGGTAGGAGAAAGGGAGCACCCCGTTCGGATTGTAATCTCCGAATAGAATCTCCATGGTCGCAGTAGCTCCTTGACTAGCAGGGCGGTACAGGTTGACGATTGCATCCGCACCCTCTACGATGGGCGAGATAACTCTCGGTCTCCCCTGTGCGATTAGTAGAACAACGGGTTTGCCAGTGGCATAAGCTGCCTTAGCGAGTTCGATTTGGTTTGCTTCGAGATTCAAATCGTGAATACCTCCTGGTGACTCTGCGTAAGATTTTTCTCCGATTGCGAGTATGATGACGTCTGATTTAGCAGCATTTTTCTTCAAGAAATCAACGCTTGTATTAGCAGCATCTTCGAATACAGCAGTGGTATTGCAAGTGACATTACCCGTGCCGATTTTGGCTTCTAGAGCTGACTTGAGTGTCAATGTTTCGTTAGCGAATTGACTCTCATCTTGCCCTTGCCAAGTGTACGACCATGATCCGTGTAGCGAGCCGTGGTTGTTGGCTGCTGGTCCCATGAGGAGGACTTTTGCATTTTTGTCGAGCGGTAGCGTTTGTCCTTCGTTTTTCAGTAGTGTGATAGACTCTAGCGCAGCATTCAGTGCGACATCTTTGTAGGACGCTTTGCCAAAATTGGCTATTGCTTCCTGCTCTGGATAGGCATTGTCAAATAGCCCGAGATCATATTTCAACTTCAAAATTCTATATACCGCTTCGTCGATTCTCGACATAGGTACTTCTCCTTCATTGACGAGTTCTACGAGGTAGTCGAAGAAACTGTAGTCTACTGGTACCATACTCATGTCTATCCCTGCATTGATGGCGATTTTGACGGCTTCTTTTGGTGTCGCAGCGACATGGTGCCTGCCATGTAGGCGGATGATGTCTTCCCAGTCCGTCACAGTGAGTCCTTCGAACCCTAGTTCTCCTCTGAGGATATCCGTGAGGTAGTACTTGCTCGCATGAACGGGTACTCCGTTGATTTCACCTGAATTGATCATAACAGTAGAGGTGCCACTCTGTACGGCCGCCTCGAATGGAGGCAAGAAGATCTCTCGGAGTTGCGTGTCAGGGATGTAGGCAGGTGTCCGATCTTTTCCACTCAAGGGTACAGAGTATCCGAGGAAATGCTTCATACATGAGGCAACAGCTGTGACTTGGTCTAGTCCATCTTCTTCGTATGCGGTGATTGCAGCACTGCCGAGTACGGTAGACAGCACAGTTGCTTCGCCGTACATCTCTTCGTATCGAGACCATAGTGGCTGTCGAGCGATACCTAGTGCTGGATCAAAGTTCCATCGGATACCAGAGGCACGTGTTTCTAGTGCGGTGATTTTAGCCGATTGTTTGACTAGGTCAGGGTTTCGGGTGGCACCCATTCCGATGTTGTGCGGAAAGAGCGTCGAACCCTGTGTATATGTGGTCCCGTGGATGGCATCTATACCATATAACACAGGGATTTTTAGTGTGGTTTCTTTTGTAGCGATGTCTTGGATGCTGGTGAGTAGCTCGTGCCACTCTTCGATGCTCAGTGGTGTACCGTTGACATTGAGTATTGAACCAACTTTTTTGTTGATGATGGCATTTTTCAACTCTTCGATGTTGAGCTGATTATCCTTCATGAGCATGCTCAGTGTGATCTGCGTCATCTGGCCTACTTTGTCCTCTACAGACATCTGGCTCATGAGTTCGGTGACTCTGCCGTCTTGGTCGCTATTTGTTTGCGGCGTACTTTGTTGGCATGATGCCAAATAGAATATAGAGATAGTCACTATACCTGCTATAAACTTTGTATATTTTGTAATCATTAGAATGAAATACTTGGTTATAAAATATTGAATCACAAAGATGATTTAGAAGGGCATTTTCGCACAGAGGTATATATACCAAAGAGGCGAGGGTATTTGTTCAGGCTATTTTACTTACGGGTATTTTTGAATTATTTGCGGTAAACAATGTATTATGAAAGCACTAGGGATATACTTTTTGGTCAATCTTATCACGATTTCTTTGCTCTTTTCTCAGCAAGGGATTTCGGACTATCAGTTTGTTACCATTGATCAGGAACTATCCCAAAACACAGTGTCTGCCATGGCTCAAGATCAAGAAGGGTTTCTATGGATAGGATCTAGAAGCGGTCTCAATCGCTATGACGGTATCAACATGATGAGTTTCATGCACGATGAGCGTGATTCTACATCCCTTTGCAACAATTATATAAGATCGCTTTATATAGGTACTAACAATCGAGTATTTGTTGGATCGCTGGCAGGAGGATATTGCATCTATAACGATACCGATGGTACATTCGGTAAACTGCCCACCGCAGAACGGTATCCCGAGTTGGATCATGTGACGGTCAATGCATTCTATGAGGATCAAAAAGGCAATATATGGATTGCGACGGAGCGAAAAGGGCTATTCATGTGGAGAGCGCAAGATCAGGTCATCGTACAGTATCGTCACAATGAAAATGATTCTTGGGGGATTTCTTCTAACACCGTGACAGGAGTCATAGGCGATGGCCGTGGCAATCTCTGGGTATCGACATGGGGAGGTGGCCTGAACCTATTTGATACCAATACCAAGCGATTTATACACTATCGACACGACGAAGAGGATGTCAATAGTCCTTATTCGAACATTATCCGATGTATGACTGGTGGTAGCGACGGGCATATTTGGCTTGGTACAGATCGAGGAGTAGATCGAGTCTCCTACGATGATAGAGGAAAGTATAGGTTTGAACACATGGTGATCAAGAGCGAAGAGGATGAAGAGCCATTTGTGCTTGATTTGATAGAGGACAAAAAACAGCGACTCTGGATTGGGAGCGAAAACCATGGTTTGGGTATTCTAGATACGGATGATGGAGCGTATCACTGGTACACCGTTGATTCTAAGAAGGAGTATAGCATCAAGAATAACTCTATATGGTCTCTCTTCGAAGATCAAAAAGGAGTGATTTGGGTAGGGACTTTTAACAAAGGGATATTTAAACTAGATGAAGGAAATCGAAAATTTCCCGTCTATAAACATAATCCCTACGACGAGACGTCTCTAACACACAATGCCGTAAGTTCATTCTATGAAGACAAAAAAGGGAACGTATGGATAGGAACTGATGGAGGAGGTCTGGATTATTGGGACACTGAGGCAGAGAGTTTTACCCACTATCGAAAGGATGAGTACCCCCAGATGAGCAATCAGGTACTCAGCGTGATGATCGACAGTCAGGAAAATGTCTGGGTGGGGAACTGGCAAGGTGGTGCGCTGGTCAAACGAAAGGGCAGCTCTACGTTCAAGAAGTTTAAACTTCCGCCAGGGATCAAGGTACGTGAAGGCAGGGAGAATGTGTTTTCTATCAGGGAGGATAAAGAAGGGAAGCTCTGGTTTGCAGTTTTTCGCAGTGGAATTCAGGTGTATGACCCCAAGACAGAGACGTTCGAAGTGTTTACACATGATGAGGATGACGAGCAGAGTCTTAGTTCTAATCTGACGAGATATATTTTCGAAGACAGCAAAGGTCGATTTTGGATTGGGACAGAAGGTGCGGGACTCAATGTCCTAGAAGATCCATCTACAGGAGTCTTTAGACGGTTCAACCACTCTGCCGACGATACGACAACTATCAGTGACAATACCGTCCAATGTGTTCTAGAAGATAATCAGGGCAATATTTGGGTGGGTACATCTGGGGGAGTGAATTTGTACAATCCCGAAAATGACAGTTTTACGAGGTATGGGTATGACGAAGGTTTTGCTGATGTGGTGATTCATTCGATTTTGTCTGATGACAAAGGGATGCTGTGGATGAGTACGAATAAGGGATTGGTGCGATTTGACCCAGAAACTGGAAAAGTTAGAAATTTTGATCTCAACGATGGGTTGCAATCCATGGAGTTTTTCAAACATTCGAGCTTCAAGCTGTCAACAGGCGCGTTACTCTTTGGGGGAGTTGACGGATTCAATGTGATCCACCCAGCGCAAGTTTCGGATGTCTTCGAAGAGCCAAAGGTTTATTTGGTAGATTTTAAGGTCTCTAACGAGTCTATTAAGAATATGGCAGGCGTCTATCTAGAAAAGGGATTGATAGAAGGGGGGCAGGTGAGGCTCAATTATGACCAGAACGATTTTGATTTTGAGTTTGCTCAAATCAATTTTAGTCAAACCAGTAAAAATGAATATGCCTATAGGTTGAAGAACTACGATAAGACGTGGCAACAGGCGGGGAACCGTCGGGAGGCATATTATACTAATGTACCTCCGGGGAGTTATACGTTTGAAGTCAGAGGTACTGACAATGGTGGAGAGTGGAGTAGTCAAGAGGCTTCTTTTTCTTTGGTTGTTGATCCGCCATGGTATGCTAGTGTGTGGGCTTATGTCCTTTATTCGATGTTTTTGCTGGGAGTGCTCTACTGGGCATTTCAGGTGATCATCAATAGAGAACGCTTGCAGACCAAGCTCATGGTCGAGCACATGGAGTTGTCCAAAATGCAAGAATTGGATCAGATGAAGTCGAGCTTCTTTGCGAATATTTCACATGAGTTTCGCTCGCCATTGACCCTGATATTGGGACCGCTGAAGGCCATGATTGAGAAAAGAAACTATGTGAGTAATGAGGAGCAAGTCCACATGATGCTACGCAATGCCGAGAATCTGCTAAATCTGATCAATCAGTTATTAGAGTTGTCCAAACTGGAGTCTGGTAAGATGAGGTTGGAACTCGTGACCAAGGACGTAACTGCATTTTTGAAGCCCATAGTTCATTCCTTTTCATCCTTAGCCAGCCGCAATAACATGGCTTATAAGGTTGTAATGCCTAAAGGTGCTGTTGAATTGTCTTTTGACAAAGATAAGCTGGAGAAGATCGTAGTGAATTTGCTGTCCAATGCTTTCAAATACACCAATGACTATGGGAAGGTCACCGTATCGCTCCGAGAGGAGGAGGATAAAGTGGTACTGGAGGTTAAGGATGACGGTATAGGGATTCCTCAGGAAGACCAAGATTACATATTCAATCGATACTATAGAGTCCGTGACCACAAGTCACGGAAGAGTAAAGGGACTGGCATAGGTTTATCTCTGACAAAGGAATTGGTCGAGTTGCACCATGGGCACATAGCGTTTAAGAGTGAGGAAAATGAAGGGACGAGTTTCGAAGTACACTTGTTTAAAGGGACGATGCATTTTGAAGCAGAGGATTTTGAATTGGAAGACGAACAAGTAGCTCCTATATCCGCCAATCAAGGCATCTATGAGATAGAAGAGTCGCTTTATAAGTCCGCTTCATCTAATGATCAGATTGCCGAGGAAGAAGATAAAAAACTACCCTTAATTCTGGTCACAGAAGATAATACCGATATACGGTTGTACATCAAGAGTATATTGGAAGAAGAATATAGAGTGATTCAGGCTGAGGATGGAAACGATGGTGTGTCAAAGGCACAGGAGTTTATCCCCGATCTGATCATATCTGATGTGATGATGCCGGGCAAAGATGGTCTTGAGTTATGCGAGGAGATTAAATCTAATGTCAAGACGAGTCACATCCCCGTGATATTACTCACGGCTAAAGCTTCCAATGACAGTGCCTTGACCGGATTTGAATTAGGAGCGGACTACTATATTACTAAGCCATTTAATCCAAAGTTACTGAGCCTACGGGTGAGGAACGCCCTCAAGACTAGAGACCAAATTCGTGGACAATTGCTCAACAAGAGCACTTTCAACATCAACCCGAAGAATGTAAAAATCGCATCAAGAGATGAGGAGTTCATTGCTAAAGCGGTAGCTGTTATAGAGGAGAATATTTCTAATTCTGAGTTTTATGTGGATGATCTTGGACGAGAACTAGGAATGAGCCGCATGCAATTGTATAGAAAGCTCAAAGGACTGATAGGCCAGTCAGCCAACGAGTTCATCCGTTCTATTCGACTTAAAAGAGCAGCGCAGTTGATTAGGCAAGATGAACTGAACATCTCAGAGATTACTTATCAGGTAGGATTCAATGATTTACAATATTTCAGAGATTGTTTCAAAAAACAATACGGCGTAAATCCATCGGAATATGCTCACGATGTGAAAGAAAAAATAAACTAAAAACCTTGTTTTAAGCTGTATAAGAGGGGATTGCAATAATTACCCGTTCCCTTTGTGACAAATCCCGTGCGCTTGGCAGTGTTTGAAATAGGAAGTTTGGAAGACGATTATTACTAAATCTATTTACTAATTATTAAATCTATTAGCATGATTAAACTTAGACAAGTTAAAATTAAGTTGAAGCGCTTAATGAGTCTATCCCTGATGCTGGTTGCACTAGTTTGTTTTAGTGTTCAAGCGCAGGACAGATCCATTAGAGGTAAAGTGACTTCAACTACTGGCGAAGAATTGCCAGGCGTGAGTGTTCTAGTAAAAGGAACCTCCAACGGAACAGTCACAGATATCTCTGGAGACTATTCACTCTCAGTCGGAGCAGATGCTCAGACAGTTGTTTTTTCTTTTATTGGTATGAAAACGCAGGAAGTAGCCATAGGCTCTCGTTCTGTTGTGGATGTCAGCTTAGAAGAGGATATTGCTTCTCTACAGGAAGTGATTGTGACGGGTTATTCTTCCGAATCAAAGAAAACCATCACAGGATCTATTGATGCCTTGGATACAGAGAAAGCTTTCTCTATTCCATCTACTTCAGCTGCAGAAGGCTTCCAAGGTCGTTTGTCTGGTGTGACTGTCGTATCGAATGGTAGTCCAGGAGCAGCACCGATCGTAAGAATTCGTGGTATCGCTACTACGGGTAATAATGATCCGTTGTACATCATCGATGGGTATCAAACCAATGATCCAGATTTCTTGACTGATCTCAATACGAGTGATATCGAGAGTGTGACTGTACTGAAAGATGCAGCAGTATCTTCTGTATATGGAGCTAGAGCGACCAACGGTGTGATTGTAATCAAGACCAGAAAGGGCAACTATGACATCTCGGGAAAACCACAAGTTACTTTGGATATCTCTTATGGTGTGCAGACACCAGTAACTGCTCCGGATATGTTGAATTCCGAGCAGCTTGGAGAAGTGTTTTGGGAAAGTATGAGGAATGATGGATTGTCAGTAGGTGATGAAGCTTGGGGACACCCACAGTTTGGAAGTGGTGATACACCTAGTATGTCTGATTACTACAGAGGTGATCCATCACTGCCGTATGATGCAGGGTCTAACAGACTGACAGCTACCAGCGGTGGTACGGATTGGTTTGACCAAATCTTCGAAGATGCTACTTATCAGAACTATTACATCTCCGTGAATGGTGGTACAGAAGCCAGTAAGTATATGATGTCTATGGGCTACATGGATAGAGAAGGTATCTTGACGGGTACTGGATATGATAGATATACTGGGAGAGCCAATACAGAGTTTAGTATCAAAGAAAGAATTAGAATTGGTCAAAACTTAAGCTTTGCATATTCTAGACAAATCTTATTTCCAGGTCAAAATGGTGACGATAGCCCACTGGGCCTAGCGTACAGAGCGAGTCCATTGATGCCGGCTTATGACGATGGAGGAAATTTCGCGGGTACTTATCAGTCAGCTGCTGGTTTGGGTAACGCACAGAACCCGTTAGCTGTTATGACCCGGGCTAAGAATAATAACAATTCCAACATGAGAATCTATGGAGATGCGTATGCTGAGGTGGATATCATCGATGGGTTGACAGCTAGATCTAATATAGGGGTCAACTATCGATCAGGAGTGGGTGATGTATTTAATTCTCTCAATCCAGAACATAGCGAAGCGATTACTACTAATTCGCTGATTACGGGAAGATATATCAGCTCAGGGTATGTGTTTACAAATACACTGAGATACGAAAAATCAGTAGGCAATCATAACATTGGCTTCCTTGGAGGTATTGAGGCTATCGAAGATCACTTTGAGTTTACTTCGGTTGCACAGCAAGATTTCTTGTTGAATGATGTACCAGACAACCATTTGTTAGGATTTGGTGTAGGAGCGACTTCTATACAACAGTCACAGAGCAACACAACTACACTGTTCTCTTACTTCGGTCAGCTCAAGTATAACTATGCTGGTAAATACATTCTAACGGCTACTTTGAGAAGAGATAAGACGTCTAGATTCCAGGATGGTAACAATACTGGAGTCTTTCCTGCAGTGAGTGCTGGATGGGTCTTGAGTGAAGAGGCTTTCATTCCTGAGTTCTTTTCTAATTTGAAAGTGAGAGGATCTTATGGTGAAATGGGAAACCAAAGTATTCCTAACGCTACCCCAACAGTTAATGTTAACCAAGCAAACGATCAACTGGCATTTTACAACTTCGGAGGAGTATATACACCAGGGGCTGTTTTGTCAACACCAGGGAATGCGAATTTGACGTGGGAAAGATCTGTTCAGCAAAACCTTGGATTGGATGTCGGATTACTTAACGATAAATTAGAGTTGACATTCGATTATTTCAATTTGACCAGTAAGGATAACATTATCTCTACTTCTTTGCCATCAACAGCCCCAGTAGCCAGTAATGGTAATCCATATATTAACAATGGGGAAATCAATAACAAAGGGTTTGATATCAGTTTGAACTATGGTAATCAGGGTACTAACTCAGATTTCACTTATAATATCGGTTTGAAATTCTCTAAGTATAAAAATGAGATTATTAAAACAAACGATATTGGAACGAGTATCGTGGGAGGAAACCTAAGAGGGATCACGTTTACGAACTCAGCTGTAGGTGGCCCTGTCTCTAGTTTTTATGGTAGAAAGGTCATTGGCATCTTCAAAGATGAAGCTGAAGTGCTCGCTGCTCCTGATCAAGGTTTTGCCACGCCAGCAGATGGTGTTGGACGTTTCAGATATGCGGATATAGATAATAGTGGTACGATCACGGACGATGACAGAACCAGTCTAGGTAGTCCCAATCCAGATTTTACCTATGGTATCAATATCGATTTGGGATACAAAGGCTTTGATTTAGCTATGTTCTTTACAGGGTCGCAAGGAAACGAGATTTACAACTATACGAGAATATTTACAGATTTTGCAAGTTTCTATGATGGTAATAGAAGTACGAGAGTGCTAGATGCATTTTCAGCATCTAATCCAAATGGGAGTGTTCCTGCTTTGAGTAGGAATGTAACCAACTCAGAGACACAAGCCAATAGCTACTTTGTAGAAGATGGGTCTTACTTCAGAATGAAGAATATTCAGATAGGATATACGCTTCCCGAATCAGTAGTGTCTCGTGTTGCTATGTCTAGAGCTAGAATTTATGTACAGGCATCTAACCTGTTTACCATCACAGAATATAGCGGTCTAGATCCAGAAATCGGAAGATTCAATAACAGTGATATAGACACAGGTATTGACTTTGGTAGCTACCCTACGTCTCAGACTTACCTCATTGGTTTAAGTGTTGATTTTTAATATTTAAAAGGAAAACAAGATGAAAAAACATATAATAGCATACATCCTTACAGCTTTGGTTGTACTGGGATGTAGTGAAGATTTTTCTGAAGGTACTAATAAAGGTGCTTTGAGTGACGCGGCTCTAGCCAATGCGGATGGGGTAGATTTACTTCTGACCGCAGCATATAGTGCGCTGGATGGCCAAGTAGGAGTAGTAGGTGATTGGGAACCGACTGGTGACAACTGGTGGATGGATGCCTTGACAGATGATTCGCACAAGGGTAGTACCAATGGTGACCAGCCTTTGTTACATGCATTGCAAACTTATGATTGGACAACAGGTAATAGTTTTATCAACAGTAAGTGGGTAGCGCTTTATGCCGGAGCAAACAGAGCCAATGCAGTGATTGCACTAGCCAATACGATCGAAGATGTAGATTTAACTACCAAAATTGCTGAGGCTAGATTTTTACGTGGACATTATTACTTTGAGTTGACCAGACTCTATGGTGATGTGGCCTATGTAGATGAGATCACTGCGATAGAAAATCCTGACGTACCGAATGAAGGTCCCGTTTGGGCAGAAGTAGAGGCTGATTTTCAGTTTGCGATTGACAACTTGCCTCCTGACAATGGAGCGGGTAGAGCTAGCTCATGGACTGCAAAAGCTTATATGGGTAAAGCACTCTTGTATCAAGAAAAATGGGCTGCAGCAGAGACTATGCTTGATGATGTGATTGATAACGGCCCATATGCACTTAATGCGGAGTTCAATGATAATTTCAACGCAGCGGGTAAGAATTCTGCGGAAGCAATATTCTCTATCCAGTTCGAAGCGAATGATGGAGCTACTAATAATGCCAATGGCAACAAAGGTGGGACATTGAACTTTCCAGGTAGTGGTCCTTTAGGCACATGTTGTGGGTTTTATCAGCCAACACAAGATTTAGCTAATGCATTTAAGACGACTGCTGGTTTGCCAGAGATCGATACCTATAATGATACAGATATCAACAACGATTACGGTTTGACATCTGAGGATCCATTTACTCCGTATCCTGGTGATTTAGACCCACGGTTGGATTATACAATTGGTCGTAGAGGTATACAGTACAATGGTTATGGTATTCATGCTGGGTTTGATTGGGTGAGAGCTCAGGCAGATGCAGGACCTTATCTACCTAAGAAGAATGTTTATAAATCAGGTGAAACTAGTACAATGGGTACAGGCGACTGGGGACAGCAGTTCTCTGGTATTCACTACAATGTGATCAGATACGCAGACGTACTATTGATGGCTGCCGAAGCGAAAGCTGAGCAAGGTGATGCTGCTGGAGCGATGGCATTAGTAAATGAGGTCAGGAACCGTGCCAAGACCTCTACGACAGTCAAAGCAGAGGACGGTACTACGGACGCTGCGGCTTATTCGATAGAGCCATATACTTTGCTTACATTTACTGATCCTGTTGAGATGGTAAGGTTCGAAAGAAGACTGGAGCTCTCTATGGAAGGACATAGAATGTTTGACTTGAGAAGGTGGAGTCAAAATGATCCTTCTTATGCAGTTGATATCATCAACGAGTTCGTTGCAAACGAAAAGAGAACAGTGACTACTTTCTCTGCGAATACATATACGGAGAAGCATAACATATTCCCAGTTCCATTGCGTGCATTGGATATATCTGAGAATTTAACGCAGAATGATGCTTGGTCTGGACAATAAGTTCTAGAAAAAACAATTGGAAAGGGCTGGAATATTCAGCCCTTTTTTTTATTTACAGAATACAATAAGTAAGCAGAGTTATGAAAATTAATTTTTGGTCTTTGTGGTGTGTCGTGGGTGTTTTTGTTTTAGGCTCATGTGACGATCCGCAGTATAAAAGATTCGATAGAATTCAAAGTGAGCACTCTAAGGTCACTTTCTCCAACACCCTTACAGAATCAGACAGCCTCAATTATTTTAAGTATCCCTATCTCTATATGGGAGGAGGGGTAGCCATCGCAGACTTTAACAATGATGGTCTACAAGATCTTGTCTTTACTGGAAATATGGTCGCAAATAAGTTCTACCTCAACAAGGGCAACCTGCAATTCGAAGATCTCACTAACTCTGCGAACCTTGAGGGTGATACGACCAAATGGTACACAGGAGTCAGTATCGTAGATATCAACTCTGATGGGTGGATGGATTTATACTATAGTGTCGCTGGACTAGGCGAGGATAGAACCAATGAACTTTATATTAATAACGGCGATTTGACGTTTACCGAATCAGCCGTGGAGTATGGGCTAGCCGATCCGGGTAATTCTGTCCAAACATCATTCCTCGATTATGACCATGATGGCGACTTAGATGTGTTCGTGACCAACTATCCTATTACTAGGTTCAACACGAGTAATTTTACTTATTACAATCTGGTCAATAATCCAACCCTAGAGAAAAGCGACCACCTATATCGAAATGATGGAGACGGTGTGTTTGTCGATGCGACAGCAGCGTCAGGATTGCTCTCGTTTGGGTTGAGTCTGAGTGCAAGTATTGTAGATTTTAACCAAGACGGTTGGGAGGATATCTATGTGTCTAATGATTTTAGTACGCCTGATTATTTCTATATCAACAATGGAGACGGTACATTTCGAAACGAACTACAGCAGATCACCAAACAGACCTGCTTCTATGGCATGGGGTCAGATGCCGCAGATATCAACAATGACGGTCTTATCGACTTGATCCAAGTAGATATGTCTGCCGCCAACAACCGCAGATCCAAAGCCAACATGGCCAGTATGAACCCTGCATTGTTTTGGTCGACTGTTAACAGTGGGTTTCATTATCAGTATATGTATAACAGTCTACAGCTGAATCGAGGGATCAAAGATGGATTGCCAGTCATGAGTAATGTCGCATGGGTTTCAGGCGTTTCTTCTACGGACTGGAGTTGGACACCTTTACTCGCGGATTTTGACAATGATGGATTCAAAGACTTGTTCGTGTCCAATGGAACCAGAAAAGAGATTAATAATCGAGATTTTTTCATTCCACTGGATGGCAAACTCGACAGAGCATCGGATCATGAACTCAAACTTTTGTCTGACAGTATCCCTTCTGAGCCGATAGACAACTTCATTTTTAGGAATAAAAAAGGTGAGGGATTTGAAAAGGTGAACCAAGAGTGGGGAGTTGAATTTGTAGGGTTCTCTAATGGTACGAGCTATGGTGATTTGGACAATGATGGAGATCTTGATTTGGTCGTCAACAACATCGACAGTGAAGCGCTCATCTACCGAAACAATAGTGAGAATATCGCAGGGAGTAATTATTTGCGCCTTTCATTCACGAGTAAGGAGTCAAATAATTCGGCATACGGTGCTGAAGTCAAGGTATATACCGATGGACAAATGCAAACAGGACAACTCAATCCCGTTCGTGGTTTTCAGTCTGCCGTAGAGCCTTTGTTGCACTTCGGATTGAAAAACGCAATCAAAGTAGATTCTATCTGGATAGTCAAAAACGGTGAAGTGATCGAAAAGCGGTTTGACTTACCGGTTAACCAAACCTTAGTGATAACTATGGATAGCCAGCAGCAATATGCTACTGCACCAAAAAGGAAATCATTGCTCACAGAAGTGACAAAGGACAAGTTGGGCAAATCAGTTATTCATGTCGAAAACGATTTCAATGATTTTAAAGTCCAAGTGCTACTCCCTCACAAGATGTCCAATTTTGGCCCAGCACTGGCTGCTGCAGATGTGAACGGTGATGGCAAGCAAGATTTCTACCTAGGAGCTGCATCTGGTTATGCGGGTCAACTTTTCATGCAAACGGACTCAGGAGAATTTGTGTCTCAGCTACTGGATGCTAAGGACAATATATGGCACGAGGATTTAGATGCTGTATTTTATGATGCAGATGCAGATGGAGACTTGGATCTCTATGTAGTGAGCGGAGGTAATCAAGATGCTCCAGGGCATCAAAATTATCAAGATCGACTTTTTCTTAATGAAAAGGGTGTGTTTACACGTAGTGTCAATGTGCTACCGATGATGTACCACAGTGGTGGATGTGTACGACCGTATGACTATGACGGAGATGGTGATTTGGATCTCTTCGTAGGCGGGAGGCATTTTGCACAAAACTATCCTTATCCAGGGCAGAGTTATTTGCTAGAAAACACGGTGGAAACTGGGGAACTCAAATATAAGCCCGTGACTGATGAGCTCTTACCTGAACTAACCAATATAGGTATGGTTACGGATGCTCTGTGGACTGATATCAATGCTGATGGCTTGACAGATTTGATGGTTGTAGGGGAATGGATGTCCATCAAAGCATACATTCAAACTGAAGAAGGGTTCGAAGATCAGAGTACACAGTGGTTAGCGGGCAATACCACCGGGTGGTGGTTTAGCATAGATCAGGGTGATTTTGATGGTGATGGAGACATGGACTATGTCCTTGGTAACTTGGGCAGGAACTATAAGTATCAGGCCAGTCCAGAGGCGCCTTTTGGTATCTATGCAGATGATTTTGATAACAACAACAAAAGCGACATAGTCCTCAGCTATCACAACGAAGGAGAGGAGTATCCCGTCCGAGGGCGTCAATGCTCGTCGCAACAGATTCCAGCGATCAAGGTAGCTTACAAAGATTACAACTCTTTTTCTACCGCGAGTATGCAGGACATCTTCGGGGACGATATGCTCGATAGCTCCTACCATTTTCAAGTGGAGCATTTTGCTAGTGTGTATTTGGAGAACAAAGATGGTAAGCTGGTGAGGCATGAATTGCCTTATGAAGCGCAGTTTTCTACGATCAATGATTGGTTGGTCAATGATCTGAATGGTGATGGAAACCTAGATCTAGTATCTGTTGGCGGATTGTATGCCTCAGAGATAGAAACACCGCGAAACGATGGAGGTATTGGTCTAGTCATGTTAGGCGATGGACAGGGAAACTTTGCAGCGCAGAGTATGATGGAGTCTGGTCTGCTTGTTCCGTATGATGCCAAGAAGGTACAGTTGCTAGATGACGGTACCAAAACCATAGTAGTGGCCAATAACCAAGGGCCTCTTCAAGTGTTTCAACTCAATCAGTAACGAAAAGGAGTATTGAAAAAGCCCACAAGTTCTAGCTATACCAGAACTTGTGGGCTTTTTTGTTTTACTTGATTTCCTGTCAAGTTTTCGCATTGATATATTTACCCATCCATTCTGAAATATATACAAGGGACTTCTATTGCCTCTCTTGGTAGTTTTGGTGTTTAAGATATTTCAGAATTTACTCGATGAAAAAACAACTCGTTTCCAAACTACTGTTCATACTACCGGTTTCCATCATGCTCACAATGGTTGGCTGGCAAACACCATCAGAAACCAACGATCCAGACGAGGAGTATATAAGTGTTTTACTCTCCAAAATGACTTTGCAGGAGAAACTCGGACAGCTCAATCAGCGAGGGACATCCTCTCGTGAGAACGGAATATCTGAAGAACTAAAACAAATGGTTCGAGACGGGCGAGTAGGGTCGTTTCTCAATGTCCAGAGTAAAGAATCTATCCTCGAACTGCAGCGCATAGCCGTCGAAGAGAGCCCTAATGGTATTCCATTGATTTTCGCACGTGACGTGATTCATGGGTTCAAAACCATTTTCCCGATTCCTTTAGGACAAGCAGCCAGTTGGAATCCTGATTTGGTAGAGCAGGGGGCTAGAGTGTCAGCGATAGAAGCCAGTTCGACAGGTATCCGTTGGACATTTGCTCCTATGATTGATATTGCTCGTGATCCGAGGTGGGGGAGAATCGCAGAGTCCTCTGGAGAAGATCCTTATTTGACATCCATGATGGGAGCGGCCGCTGTACGAGGATTTCAAAGCGATGACTTGTCTAACCCTAACTCTATGGCAGCATGTGCCAAGCATTTTATAGGCTACGGTGCAGCTGAAGGAGGACGAGACTATAATACCGCTGTGATCAGTGAACCGTTGTTGCACAATGTATACTTGAAGCCATTCAAAGCAGCAGCCGATGCAGGTGTAGCCAGCTTTATGAGTTCTTTCAATGAAGTCAATGGGGTACCAGCTTCGGGCAATGAATATGTCTTGAGACAAATATTGCGAGATGACTGGAAGTTTGACGGTATAGTAGTGAGTGATTGGAACAGCGTGACGGAGATGATAGCACACGGATACAGTGCCAATGAAAAGGAGGCAGCATACAGTGCTGCACGTGCTGGACTGGACATGGAGATGACCAGTCACGCGTATGAAAACAATATGAAACAGTTGATCAACGAAGGACGGTTGTCGATGGAGCAGTTGGACGAGAAGGTGAAAAATATCTTGCGTATCAAACTTCGGATGGGACTATTCGAGTCACCCTATTTTGATCCCAATCAGGACGTGCTGTATGCAGAAGAGCATTTAGAAGCGGCCAAAGAAATGGCAATCCAAAGCATGGTCTTGCTGAAAAACGAGTCGGTCCTACCACTTTCGTCAGAGACAAAGAATATAGCTGTCATAGGTCCGTTGGCGAATGCACCACGAGAACAGTTGGGCACTTGGATATTTGACGGAGACGAAAAACACTCGGTCACACCGCTTACTAGTTTAAAGGGAAAGTATGGTGAAGCAGTCAAGTATGCTTCTGGATTGTCATATAGCCGTGATCAGTCGACTTCTGGATTCAAGTCTGCAATTAAAGTGGCCAAGAGCTCGGAGGTCATTTTGTTTTTCGGAGGTGAGGAGGCTATTTTGTCAGGAGAGGCGCACAGTCGTGCAGATATTAGCTTACCCGGCAGACAGGAGGATTTGATTCACGAACTGGCGAAAACAGGAAAACCAATAGTACTGGTAGTAATGGCGGGGCGTCCGATCACATTAGGTAATATTATAGAGGAGGTAGATGCCGTATTGTTTGCTTGGCATCCAGGTACGATGGCAGGGCCAGCGGTGACTGATTTGCTGTCTGGAGAAGCTTCTCCTAGTGGTAGGCTGCCAGTGTCTTGGCCTAAGTCTGTCGGACAGATCCCTATCTATTATAACCATAAAAGTACAGGTCGGCCAGCGAACGAAGAGAGCTTTGTGCATATTGATGATATTCCATTACATGCATGGCAAAGTTCCTTGGGTAATACTTCGCATTATCTCGATGAGGGGTTCGAACCGATGTATCCTTTCGGATATGGTCTCACCTATAGCCAGTTTGAGTATAGTGATTTGACTATATCGGATGATAGAATCAAACCGACCGACACCTTAGTAGTATCAGCCACAGTACGAAACACAGGAGATGTAAAGGCAGCGGAAATTGTACAACTTTACCTGCAGGACAGATTCGGTAGCCTCACGAGACCGGTAAAGGAATTAAAGCGATTCGAACGTTTGATTTTGAACCCTGGACAACAAGCTAGGGTTGATTTTAGAATCACCCAAAAAGATCTAATTTTCTACAATGCATCGGGCGATTGGGTAGCAGAGTCAGGAGTATTCAAAGTGTGGATAGCAGAAAATGCGAAAAGTGGATTAGAAGGAGAATTTGAATTGCTGAATGAATAATAAGAAACAAATATCCATTATTGTGGTCTTGGGGGTCAGCGGGTCGGGTAAGAGTACTGTTGGTACAATACTAGCTGAGGCATTGAAAATACCCTTTGATGATGGAGATGATTTTCATCCTATTGAAAACAAGGAGAAAATGGCATCAGGCCAACCCCTTAATGACCAAGATCGTCAGCCGTGGTTAGAATCCATGGCGCGCCATTTGGCAGTCCAAGCGAAGAATAGAGGAGGAATACTCGCCTGTTCTGCATTGAAGGAAATCTACAGGCAGACGCTGGGTCAATATTGCCATCTCCCGATCCAGTGGGTGTATTTGTCAGGTAGTCGTGAACTTCTGGAACAAAGGCTGAGTAACAGGCAGGGACATTTTTTCAAACCAGAGTTGTTGCAGACTCAGTTGGAGACGATGGAGCCACCTAGGTACGCATACAATGTCGATATTGCTAAACCACCTAAAACTATAGTGTCAGAGATAATAGAGAATATGAATATGAAGAAATCCGATTTGGGACTGATCGGCTTAGGTGTGATGGGCAAGAGCCTTACACTCAACCTCGCCCATCACGATATAAATGTATCTGCTTACAATAGGTCAGTGCTTGGTGAGGAACATGTGGCTAAGAATTTCGCTTCGACGAATAAGCATTTAACTAATCTTCAGGTTTTTGATGACCTTAGTTCATTTGTAAAGACCTTGATCTCTCCTCGTAAAATTATGCTTATGGTCAACGCTGGGCCAGCAGTGGATCATGTGATTCAGGATTTACTTCCATTTTTGGAAGAAGGAGATATCATAATAGATGGAGGTAACTCTCACTACCACGACACCACGCGTCGCATAGATCTTTTGAACCAGCATTCTATTCATTTTGTAGGCTGTGGTGTTTCTGGCGGAGAGGAGGGAGCCTTGAAGGGGCCTTCTATTATGCCAGGGGGAGACAAAGAAGCTGTCGATGCGGTATTACCATATCTCAAGCAGATTGCCGCCAGAGACCAACAGGGAAAAGCCTGTTGCACGAATATAGGCTTGCAGGGCTCTGGACATTTCGTCAAGATGGTTCACAACGGAATCGAGTATGCCGAGATGCAATTGATAGCAGAGGCTTATACTGTGTTGCGAGAAGGGGCAGGTTTATCGATCGATGAGATTGCCGTAATATTTAAGGAGTGGAATCAAGGAGAGCTTCAGAGTTATCTTCTAGAGATTACAGCGGATATACTTATGGTCAAGGAAGGTGATGTTCACCTCGTAGAGCTCATATATGATGCGGCTCAGCAGAAAGGGACAGGAGGCTGGTCTACAACTTCCGCACTGGAGGTTGGTGCACCTTTCGGTACCATTTCAGAAGCGGTGATGGCGCGGTGTTTATCTGCATTCAAACCTACCCGTGTAGAGGCCTCAAAGCACTATAGGGATTACCCAAAGAATCCCTCAGAGAATACCGAAACTATGATTGCGGAGTTAAAGGTCGCTTATCAGGCCGCTCGTGTGGTCAACCACGCCATAGGGTTTGAAATGATTCGTACGACATCAACGGAGTATAGGTGGGATATCAATTTGTCTGAACTGGCTCGTATCTGGACCAATGGGTGTATCATACGTTCTTCCTTAATGGAGCAGCTGGTTCAGGAGTATAGTGACAATCCTTTAAAACACACGTTATTGATAGATTCCTTTATTCATCAACTAAAAGGAGAGCGTTTAACACTAGCTAATACAGTGGCATATAGCTTACAAATGGGAATTGCCATGCCTGTATTCTCGGCGGCTATTAATTATCTTCATGGATTTACCTCCGAGCAGTCCTCTGCCCATATTATACAAGCTCAGCGTGATTACTTTGGGTCTCATACCTATAGGAGGAAAGATAGATCACTAGAAGATGTGTTTCATACCGATTGGCAACAGATAGTCGAGTAGGGCTTGTGTTCCATATGTAGGAGTGTTATTACTCTAATTGATCTCTCTGATTAGAGTAATAACACAAAATTTGAATTTTTTAATATACTTAACTTACTGGTCTATAATAGGTTGATCGATCAAGTAATATTAATGTTCAATTAATCTAGTTTCCGATTAGTTATTTTGATCAATATCTTTCTATCTTTGCGTCCCGTTAAGGGGGAAGGGAGCGAAAGGTTTCTGGATTTTTTTAGTGAGGTATCGATATAATTTTGGTGTTAGGTGGTGGTAATTAGCTACTTACTAAGGGCTAGGAATTATTTAGAAATTAATTTCGATATTGTTTGGGATTTGGAGAGGGTTTATTCTTATCTTTGCGTCCCGTTAGGGAGAAAGCGACGAAAGGTTGCTGGATTAGTTTAGTGAAAGGAGTAGAGTGATAAGGGAGAAACTAGTAGTTAAAAGTGCTAGAAAAATGATCTTGAAAAGAGTTAAAACTTTTTCATCTTTAGTCTTGGAATTAGAAATAATTTTCTTACTTTTGCATCCCGTTACAAAACAACGGGGCAAAACAAGAAGAGAAAGCGACAAAAGGTTGCTGGATTAATGTACTGAAAACTTCGAATGATAAGGGAGAAACTAGTAGTTAAAAGTGCTAGAAAAATGATCCTGAAAAGAGTTAAAAACTTTTTCATTTTTAGTTTGCAGATAAGAAAAAAGCTTCTTACTTTTGCATCCGCTTCTAGAACGAGAGTTCAGAAAGCGAGCCAAAAGCGGCTTTAAATAGTAAAAACGGCAGGTTTTTACTGGTAAAGATCAAACGAGATTTTTATAACAATTGACAGAGTGATTCAATAAAAAGAGAGAGAATAGCCATCGAGTATATGAGTTAAATCTTTCGAATCACAGGTAGTCAAAACGTTCTTTGAGAAGATGAGAATAAAACAACAAACCGTTCAATGATTGATCTTAGGATCGACTTTGAGTTAAGGCTAGGATATCAGACAACATTGGGTCGTATGACCGCTACCGCTCTTTCGAGAG
>NZ_MIER01000020.1:0-727 GCF_003590315.1 Reichenbachiella sp. MSK19-1
CATCGGAGACTGTGATGGATTGCAAGCTGGCGTTTTGGCACCCCCCATCATTAGCGACCGTTAATGTAATGTCATATTCTCCAGTAGCAGCATAGAGGTGAGTAGGGTTTTGGTCAGTGCTGGTAGGGGTTCCGTCTCCAAAATTCCAAGAGTAGCTCGTGATGTTATTGCCCGTTGTTTGGTTTGTGAATTGTATGTCTTCGCCAAAGCAGTTGTTGGTATAGTCGAAGCTTACATTCGGTCCTTCGCTAATGGTGATATTTTCAGAATATGTATCGGTGCTACACCCCGGTATTGTGGCTGTTAGTGTAATGGTTTTATCACCAGGAGTAGCGAAAGCATAGGTTGGGTTTTTGTTTGTAGAGGTAGCCTCTCCATTAAAATCCCATAGGTAGGAGACAATGTCTGTTGAGCCATTTTCATTAGTAAGGTTGGAGAAAGTGATGTCCGAAGAGCTACAGAGTACGGTAGCGGAGTAGTCAAAATCAGGTGTGTCAGGTATGTTGTATATAGAGATTTCCTGAGAGGTACTATTGGCACACCCACCATTACTGACTACCGTTAGTTTTGTTTGATAACTCCCTGTGGCAGGGTACTGGTAGCTCGGATTAGCAATATTACTATCTTCTACACCGTCCCCGTTGAAGTCCCAGGAGTAGGAGGCAATGTCTCCATCATCTATGGCTGTGAATGTATTTGTGTTGTCGATACATCTTGAGTTGTCTAG
>NZ_MIER01000021.1:0-536236 GCF_003590315.1 Reichenbachiella sp. MSK19-1
TATTTCATTAAGACATTATGGTGACTATTGCGAGGGTGTCCACCTCTTCCCATTCCGAACAGAGAAGTTAAGCCCCTCAGCGCCGATGGTACTCCGGTAATACGTGGGAGAGTAGGTCGTTGCCAGTTTTTATCAAAACCTTGATTACAGTGTAGTCAAGGTTTTTTTTCGTCTATACTTTTTGATCCATAAATATTAGCTCAAAGACTGGATCAGTCGGTAAAGTTGGAGGAATAAACTCGATAGACGGGTTCGATATTTTAGTCCAATCATTCAAATTAACCTCAAGGACTTATAAGAGATGGTTATTCACGAAAAAAATAATGAATTTCGAACAATGAATCTTGAATCACGAAGTGATCTACGACCTCTCCCCATGAATACGGAGAGATCTGTTTTATGTACGTTTATTAGCTATCTCATCAATGACATTCGTTAAATTTAAGCCCAAGTAACAATTATCATAATGGCAATAGATATTAAAACAGTTCAGAAGTTAGCTGATTTAGCTAGACTTGATTTGAACTCAGAGCAGGAAGAAAAGATGAGAGATCAGCTGGGTGACATATTGAATTGGGTGGAGCAACTGGATCAGATTGATACGAGTGAAGTAGCTCCGTTAGCTAGTGTAAACGAAGAAGTTTCTGAACTACGTGTGGATCGTGCGAGTAACTATTTTGAACAAGGAGAGGCAGTTGTAAATGCTCCTGAATCTGGTGATAACTACTTTATAGTTCCTAAGGTTTTAGGTTAGTTCTATGAGTGGGATTTTCTTTTGGAAGGGCTGGAGTTTTAGAGAAAGAGTTATTTTATTTGGTTGCTTTTCAGGCCTCCTATGTTTAATAATAGCAGTATTCGTTGTGGATTTCAACCAAGTGTCTTGGTTGTATGATTGGAATGTTACTGCGTTTTTGAATAAGATTCCAGAGGAAGTTTATTCAAAGCACTCAAATTTAATTGAGTCATCTGTGAATACCGATGTGCTTGTTTTGCTTCAAAAGGTTCACGGTACATTTTCGTCTTTGAATTCTATCTACACTGTTGTTTGGTCATTAGCAGTTTATTTTCTTTTGGCGGTTTGTGTTTCCGTTTTTACTTTTCTAAATCGTTTCTGGTTTATTGTATGCGCTGGCTTATTGATCCTTTTGGTGACTTTTAGTGGAGTCGGCAATGTTGCCTTGTTTGGGTTGTCTAGTCAGGTCATTATTTCATCTATAAGTATCATATTGATAAGCTTGGCTTACTATTGTCATGAAGTTAGGACTACAGTTTCTTTTTACCGACGCCTTTTACTTTTCTGCGCTGTTTTTTTTCTAATAGGAACGGTTATACACGTTTTTTCTATTCATGAATCAGCACTTTTAGAGGTTGCATATCAGAGTTATTGGCTTGGCATTATTCTGTCTGCTGTTTTTTCTCTATACGTAGGGCATGAGATAGTGTATGCTATTTTGGTGGTGTCAACAGGTACAGCTAGTGAAGGTTTATCTAAGGGAAATGGGCTTCATTTCATCGTATTTTCATTGCTATACTTGCTGAATGTCGCTTTGGTCTTTATGCGAAACTCGAATTACATCGATTGGGATATTTATTATTTTAATCCCTATTTGTTGTTGGGATTGTCAAGTGTTTTAGGTGTTTGGGGTTTGAGGGATAGAGAAGGGCTTTATCACCGGGTTATGCCTTTCAGACCCTTGGCGTTAGTGGTGTATTTGTCGATGGCAGTAGTGACATTTGGAACAATACTGTATTTGATGATTCAGAGTAATGACCCTGCTTTAGAGGCAATAGAAGATGCGATTGTCTTTGGGCATATAGGAATGGGAGGGTTGTTTTTTATTTATATTCTGATCAATTTCATTACCCTTTTACTCAAGGGACTTCCTATCTATCGCGTAGCATTTAAGGAAGATAATTTTCCGTATGCTACCTCCAAGTTGGCAGGAGTTATTGTTGTAGCTGCATTTTTCTTTGCTTCTAATTATGCTCCGTTTAACCAAGCGGTCTCTGGTTATTTCAATACTGTAGCAGACTTTAACCTCACGCAAGGGAATCGAGACGCTGCTAAGGAATATTACAGGAGAGGAGCGATATATGGAAATATATTAGCTCAGTCTAATACCAATCATCGATCCAATTATATGTATGCACAGCTGTTAGAAAAGGATGAGCAGAAGATGGTTTGGATGGAGAGTGCTACGAAGAAGAATCCCACAGAACAGTCTTATGCTAGTCTTGGCGTTTTGTATGAGCAAAGTAGTTTGTTCTTTGACGCAGTATTTACCTATCAGGCAGGATTGGAGCAGTTTCCGGACAGTTGGGCATTGAATAATAATCTTGGATTGTTGTATGAGCGTATTCAGTTATCTGATTCAGCGGATTATTATTTGAACCAGAACACTAATGCCGTGTTTTGGCAGAAGGATGTATTGATCGCGAATAAGCTTGCATTTCGGGCATTGAGTCCAGAGAGAAAGTCACAGGGCATGTTACAGAAAAGTGGTCGGTTGGATCATCAAGCGAATTGGATGGCTAATCAGGTAGATCGCGATTCGGTAGATGCTAGTATGGGGCTGATTGAGGAGATGAGTTTGCAGCTGAATATATTTTCTTATGCCTATTTGAAAAATTTAGGGTTGGTGTGTGCTAAAAACAGAACAACTGACTTTCTCAGTGTTATTGATCCTTTTTTAGAGTATTCAGGGAATGATGCTTTTAGGAATGAGTTATCTGTCACTAAGGCGATGAATCTATATGCTACTGGTGATGTGAGTAATGCATTTGTTTTGATGAATGATACTTTCGAAAAGTCATCTCAAGCTTTGCCAGATGTGAAGATGTTATTGGGGAAATGGTCGATGGAGCTTAATGCACCTAGATTAGCGGCGAGGTATTTTGAATCTGCCAGAGAATATGCGTATCCGCTGGCGACCGCAGATTTGGCTCAGGCATACGCTATGATTGGTCAACGGTCGGTTGCTCAATATTTGGTAGGGAAGGAATTAAATGAATTAGATTCGTCCAAGACGTCACTAAGGAGCCAGTTAGAGGTGTTGGTAGAGTCATTGGATAAAGAGCCAATTGTATGGAATCAGAATACTGAGGTTTTTGCGCAGGGGGAAGATTTGCTCAAGCATGCTGCTGAAGCTCAGAATAAAGGTCTAGTAGAAGATGCTACAATTTTATATGGGAGATTGGGAGTAAATAATCCTTTTTTCGAGAAGGGCGTTTTACAGGCAGCTAAATTCTTTAATCAGAAGGGAAATGATAAGGATCGAGCTTATGAAATCCTGCGACAGTCTATCGGGGTTAATGAGTATTCTCCTGAACTCATCATGGCGTATATAGACCAGTGTTTATCTATGGGCTTGATAAGTTATGCGGAAGGCACGGTCATTCGTTTGATAGATGTTCTGGATGCAGAAGCGTATCAGCGCTATGAATTAGATTTTGAAGCAAGAAAAAGCCAAGTTGAATCGGAGTTAAACTCCTGGGACTAGTTGATTTTCTTTTTCATAATCCTTTTCGCCTGCACGTACTTCGGTGTGGAGAAAATTTTCTTTTGGAGGTAGTGGGCAGGAGTATTCATGGTTGTAATTGCAGTATGGGTTATAGGCTAGGTTGAAGTCCAATGTGATTCTTTTGGCTCGGTTGAATTCTAAATCTAAATACCTACCTGCTCCATAGGTTTCTTCTGCACTGGTTTCATCAGCGAAAGCTGTGAACAGTTTTCCTTCTCCATCACTTAGATTTTTGAGCACTAGTAAACTATGTGTTTGGTCATTGAGGTCAAAAGTAAGAACGGCATATTTACGATAGGTGCTTGTACTCCCATCTGAATTGCCTAAGGTGACGACACGGTTTTCTTCGATGAGAGAGACCTTTGCGATGACCTTGTAGCTTTCGTCTATGGGGAAGTACTTGAGTTGTATGACGGTGTCTCCCCAGCTGTAGAATGGAGAATTCGATGAGGTACTCAGGAATTGGTCTTTGTCAATTCGCTCTTGGTTGATTTCTTCTATGTAGGCATCTTGAGATGGCGTCTTGTGGGAGTTACTTAGTAGATATATGAGAACAACACAAATGACCGCAATAGGGATAATTTTTTTCATGTCTACATCATGGCTTTATCTGAGAAGCTAAAATAATCATGATCAGTAAAGATCATGTGATCTAGTACAGGTATTTCTAGTGCATGCCCAGCAGTTTGAATTTTCTTAGTGAGTTTAATGTCTTCTTCACTGGGATTGAGGTTGCCAGATGGATGATTGTGTACCAGAATAATGGAACATGCGAGTTCTTCTAGAGCATGTTTAAAGATGATTTTGCTATCCACTACTGTGCCTGTGACTCCTCCAGTACTGATTCGTTCTTGTTTGATTACTTTGTTGGCTCGGTTGAGATATATAACCCAAAATTCCTCATGCATGAGATCCAACATGTGTGGTTTCATGAGTAGAAACAAATCTTCTGAGCAGGTGATTTTAGCTCTTTTCTCTGGTGCGGCTTCTTTTCTCCTTCTGCCTAGCTCCAGTGAGCTGATAATCGAAATTGCTTTGGCTTCCCCTATACCATTGAATTTCTTGAGTTCGTTGAGTGATAGTTTGGCAAGCTGATTAAGGTTATGGTTGACACTCGATAGTATATGCTGTGCCAACTCAACCGCAGAGGAATTTCTCGTGCCACTGCCTATCAAGATGGCTATTAACTCGGCATCTGATAATGCTGCTCTCCCTTTTAAAATTAATTTTTCTCTAGGCCTGTCTTCTTCTGCCCATTTTTTAATGGTCAGCTTGGTTGGATATTCCATAGAGATATGTTTTGCTGTCTCTAAAGATATCTTATTTGAGATCAATACAAAAGAGTAAACAAAAAAAGTCCTGACAGTTAAGCCAGGACTATAGTGTCTTGATAAGCGGAACTAATTAAAGTGCAGCGACAAATTTTGTCAACTGAGACTTTTGGTGAGCAGCTTTGTTTTTGTGAATGATATTGTTTTTAGACAATTTATCAATCATTCCAATCACCTTTTTTAGTAGTTCTTGCGCTTCAGCTTTATCAGTAGTGTTTTTCAACCTCTTTACAAAAGTACGAGTTGTTTTGTTCTGATATCTGTTTCTTAATCTCTTAGCCTCGTTGGACCTGATTCTTTTTAAAGCCGATTTGTGATTCGCCATTATATAAAGTTGTTATTTTCTAATTTCGGACTGCAAATGTAGGGATTCTATATATAAATAAAAATAGTACTTGCATTTATATTATTTATTAATCTAGCTGAATAGTAAGAAAATCAAGGGCTTATAAGCCAACTTTGACTTTCAAAAGTGAAGTGATATTTATGAAGAAATATTTTTTAATAGGATTGACTTTCTATTGCAATCTGATGTACGCACAAAATTTACCGACTATAGGGTTCGCTGATACATTGTCAATTATACATCCGGAGGTTCTGTGTATCGACTCGTTGGCTTTGTATCAAGGTATCGATTCGATTGCTACGGGTGCGATCGAGGCAGGGGCATTTCCGGGTTGTCAGATATTATTGGCTCAAAGAGGACAGGTGTTTTATCATCAATCCTTTGGTTTTCATACTTATGATAGTACTAGAATGGTCGCTAATTCAGATATATATGATCTGGCATCTGTTACCAAAATAACAGCTACGACGTTGGCTCTAATGAAAATGTATGATGAGGAACTGATTGATCTGGATCAGACATTAGGCTATTATTTTGCTGATTTGAAAAGGTCAAATAAGCGAGATCTTACTTTGAGAAAAGTCTTAGCACATCAAGCAGGTATAAAGAGCTGGATTCCATATTATCAGGTTTCTCAGCGGAGAAACGGGAGATACCGTCGAAGGACTATTAGTGCTGACTCCTCGGAGAATTATCCAAATCGCATCCCTGGCTCGGAGTTGTTTTTGTACAAGGATTATTATGATAAAAAAATTCGCCGTATGATCAAACGATCCAAATTGTATGAAGAAGAAGCTTATGTTTATTCTGGATTGTCTTTTTATTTGTTTCCTGAGTTGATAGAGCGAATTAGTGGATTGTCGTTTGATCAATATCTATCCTATACATTTTATAACCCAATAGGGGCAAGTACACTAGGCTTTGAACCCTTGGATAACTATCCTATAGATAAAATAGTCCCGACCGAAATAGATTCTTTTTTCAGAATGACCCCTCTACATGGAGTGGTGCATGACGAAGGAGCGGCTATGATGCAAGGAGTATCGGGAAACGCTGGTTTGTTTAGTAATTCGTGGGATCTCGCCAAAGTGATGCAGATGTGGCTAAATGGAGGCAGTTATGATGGCAAAGAATATCTGAGTGATTCGGTGATTGAAGAATTTACAAGATGCCAATATTGTGATTTGGATAACCGGAGAGGGTTGGGGTTTGATAAGCCGCTCATCACTTATGACTCTATCAAAAGCAGTGTGGCCAAAGCAGCTAGCCCGAGAAGTTATGGACACTCTGGGTATACGGGAACGTTTGTATGGATGGATCCTGAAAACGAGTTGTTGTTTATCTTTCTATCTAATAGAGTTTACCCTTCTAGAGACAATCGAAAAATATATGAACTGAATGTTAGGCCTAATATTCACACTTTGGTCTATGAATTGCTTGAAAAACAAAAATCCTGAACTGGCTTCAGGATTTTGCTTACTTGACTTCTGAGAAGTATTGTATAGGTAATTAATATGTCCGAATTAAAAGTAACTAAAAAAAGTGTAATAAAATAGTAAAGTGCAAAATTTCCTTCGAATAATTACAAAACAGAAAACTGTAACGGGGAGTCTAAATTGGAATTGATGAAAGAGAATGGCATTTTTACGGATTAACGGATTTGATTATGAGGAAAATTTTTGTTCTGGTGATAGGCATGATCCATGCGTTGATGAGTTCGGCTCAGATAGAAGTGTATAGTGATCAAATTTCTTTAGGTCCTATCTTGAACAGTTCCTATGATGAGTCATCAGTAGTCATGAGCCCCGACGAAAGCCAATTGTACTTTACGAGGAAAAATCACCCTGGAAATGTTGGAGGGATTGATGATCCAGGAGATGTTTGGGTGAGTGAACATCAGTTAGATGGGACCTGGTCCGAACCCGAAAATATTAGTGAGTTGAATACTTCAGGCCTGAACCAGATGATAGGCTTTTTGGATATTGAAAGACGTATTCTGTTGAATACCGATAAGGGGTTGATTTCTTATTTTAGGGTAAGTGGACGGTGGTTTGAGTCTGATCCTGTAGAGGTGGAGTATTTCAAGAATAATGGAGAAATATTTACAGCGAGCGTTTCTGATGACGCTAGGTATATGTTATTTGGGATGGAGTCTTTTGGAACGTATGGTGTTGAAGATTTGTACATCAGCCAACTGAAGTCTGACGGGAAGTGGTCATCTCCCAAAAACTTAGGTTCAGTACTTAATACCGCGAATCAAGAAATAACCCCATACTTAGCTTCTGATAACAAGACCCTTTTCTTTTCGTCCAACGGACACGGTGGAGAAGGGAGTTTTGATGTCTTTATGTCCAAGCGGCTAGACGATACCTGGCTCAACTGGTCAGCACCTGTAAATTTGGGCTCTCGTGTAAATACTGAAGGATGGGAAAGTTCTTTTGTGTTGCCTACTGAGAAGGAATACGCCTATTTGATCAGCACGCAGAACAGTGATGGGTACGGTGATTTAAAGCAGGTTCAAGTCGCTATGTCAATCGAAAAGGCTGCACCAGAAGAGAAAGAAGAAGCTCGAGTAATCGCAAAGGAAGAGAAAAGTATCCCGATCAAAGCTGAAGTGAGAGATGCGGTGACACGTCGAGTCATCGTGGGTGCAGAGATAGAAATCACGACTACTCCGATTAATGTGGTGAAAAAGGGTCGAACCAATCGCATGGGGCAGTATACCGCACATGCTCCAGAAGGTGAGCAGTATGATATCAAAGCGCGTGCGTTTCGATATATGACGGGGGAGTTGGAACTGAACATAACCGAGGCACTCAAGGAGGATACTTTGTATTCATTTTATTTACATCCAGTGATCGATGGAGCTACGGTCTCATTGGATCATGTATTGTTCAAACAGGGCAAGAGCGAACTCATTGAAGGCTCTGAAAAAGAGCTTGATCTCGTCGTAGAGATGATGAAATACAACCCTGAGATTACGATTTTCTTATCAGGACATACAGATAATCAAGGTAAAGCAGAGCTCAATTTGGAACTTAGTGAAGATCGTGTCAAGACTGTAGAGAAATACCTGATCGATCATGGCGTGTCAGTTGATCGTATCAGTGGAAAAGGGTTTGGAGGGATGCAGCCTAGAGCAAGTAATGCCAATGCAGAGTCGCGTAAACTTAACAGACGAGTAGAGTTTACGATCCATAAAAAGAATTAGTCCTGATCAGCTATTCGCTGGAATAGTTGATCTATATCACTAGTCTCCTGATATAGCCCAAACCCAAACCGCAATCGATCTTCCCGACTATCTGTGATGATATCTAGTTGTCTTAGTTTGTTTTGGATACTGAGTGCATCAGGTGTTCTAAAAGTTAAGAAATGTCCGTAGCTCGCACTTTTCTCTTGCACATGAATCAGAGCGTCAGTTGATAGACCAAACAAGCCCTGCTGTGTGACTTTCGACAAGAAGTACTCTTGTAACTGCTGAACGTAGGCATGAATTTGCGAAACCGAAAGTTGGTGTTCTTGCCAGAGGTTTAGGACACTGTGCATGCGGTAGAGCCCTGAGGGGTCAGTCGTAGCACCCAGAAACCTCCGTGCATCTGGGGCATAGTTGACGGATCGCTCGTGCTGATCTAGGGAATCAAACTCTGCGAACCAGCCAGTGTACAACGGTCGATATTGATTAGCGCTTCTCGGTACGGTCATGAAACAAACTCCTTCTCCAGATTGTAAGTATTTGTATCCTCCTGCTAGGTAGAAAATCCTGTCTTGGTAGAGAGATAGGTCGGTGGGGATTGCCCCAAAACCATGATAACCGTCCACGACTATCATGGTCTCCTCTGGACATGCCTCGATGATCTCTCCCAAAAAAAAGACTGCTAAACCTGAGTTGAAAAATACTTGACTGATATAGATCATGTTGTACCGCCGGTTTTGGATAGCGGCTAAGATTCGCTCTTTGAAGGACGCAAAGGGCAGCGTTGGGATTTCGGTAATATCGATATGTTCGTACTCCCCGAGACGCTGTGCTTGACGCGAGAAGCTATAGAACTCCGAATCGGTCGTCAGGATACGCAGTGGTGCTGTGAGGTCAAAGCAAGAGACCAAACGAAAAAACAGCGTATGTACATTCGGTGCAAAACAAATTTGGTTAGGAGAATCAATTGATAGTAGGTCTGCCAGTTGGGTTTGGAGTTTGGATTCCAATGGTGCTACAGCTTTACTCCACTTTTCGTCTGCCCATGTGAAGGCATCTAAAATATACTGGTTCTGAGCAGCCATTACACAGTCAGGCCATAGGTGATGACTGTGCGATGCAATATGCAGTTTAGCCCCTATGGCATCTAGGCTCTTGGAGTAAAGGTGTTTGTAGTTCATCGACTTGGGTTTGAACTCAAATTACTCAATGATCCTGTCATCTACCAGTCCTTGGTCAAGACTTTAATTGCAGGCCGTTAACCTGTCGAGGTAGTTTACTACGCAAACGCATTTTAGCCCTGTGATAGGATGGACAGCATGATGACAATGAGTGTACCTAGGATAATGATCTTTCTGAGCTCACGGAGCTCGTGTTCTTGTTGGGTCTTTGTTTTCATGGGCTTAGAAGTTGTATTTTAATCCAAAGGCAATGCCCAGGTTGGTAGGTTTGCCTTGGGTTGTGTTATTAGAGTTGGTGAAATTTGTTAGTGCCTGATTGTAATTCGGTTCTAGTGTGATTTGATACTTCCTAAAAACGACATAACCAAATTCGATACTGGTCATGAAGTTGAAATAGACCGATTCGTAGTTGCTACTGGTATCAAAATCGTTGCTTAATGCTTGGTCATTATTATGATCTCGCAGCGTTGCATCAATCAAGAAATTGGAAGACAGTCCTGTGTTCAGGATAATATTGAATCGCTGATCCAGTAGAATATAGCCCGCTTTGACAGGGATGCTCATGTATTGGTATGCGTTGCTCAACGAAGCTTCTTCTTCAGCTACATCTACGGCTTCCATACGAGACTGATCCAATAGCACAGCATCAGACTCACTGCCTGTCAGTGCATAGTAATCGCCCCCCTGTTGGAGTACTACTGTCTCTGCATCGGCTGTGTTAAAGGACTGGTAGTGAACCCCTGTACTAAGAATGATTCTATTTTTTAGGCGTTTGCCAACGTTCAGGCCAGCCGAGATGGAGTAGCCAGGGTCATACTGGAGCGGTGCTTTGCTGAGTGCGTTAGAGTTAAGTGCCGAAGAGGTGAATTGATTTTGACTATCCATAATAGGGCTGGACATGGCTTGGTTTGCAGTACTGCTAGATTTAAAGGCTGGGTCAAAACTGCCTGACGACATGCTCACTCCAGCCCAAAGCTGCTGCTTGGACTCTTCTTGCATAAATGCAGTGTTCGGTACGCCATAGAGATGTACAGGTAGTGCATTAGGTACTAGTGTAGGGTCCAGTTCCACTGGTATGTTGGTGAGCTGAACCATTTCATTTATATGGGCTGTTCGTGTTCTAAAACCGGCCTTCACTTCTGAACTAGGTATAGTTTCGTCTATGAGGGGCAATTGGATCGATGGGCTGATCGGCTTACTTGCTTTTGGGTTAGATTTTCCTCGTAAGGGTTCCAATACGAGTGGTTGCCCCACAGTGCGTGTGACACCTGTGGGTACAGGGTTTTCTGCTTGTGTAATGCTAGGGGTTGATCGAATAGCCGGGGTTGATTCTGGAGCGGGATCATGGGCTTGCATCGCTGCATTGTCCCAATCTCTTCCCCAGTAGCCTATACCTGATATGATTAGAAGGAGTACGGCTGCCGCTGCGGACCATTGGTAGACTACTAAGCGTTTCTTGTACTGGTTGGCTTCTGCATGGGCGAGCTGACCATCGATAGCCACCCATACGTGCTTAGGCGGTGTTTGTGCTGCTTGGTCAAAGGCAGCTCCCCACTGTTGCTCGAATGATTTATCAGCCTCGTCCATAGTTCTTTTTCGTTTCTTGCATTTTGTCTTGCAGGAGCTGTTTGGCTCGTGCATATTGGGATTTTGACGTCCCTTCGTTGATTTCTAGCATCTCTGCTATTTCTCTGTGTTTGTATCCCTCTATCGCATATAGGTTAAAAATTACCTGACTACTCTGAGGTAGTTCTTTTATCATCTGCAGCAATTCATCCATGCTGTATTCTGATAGATTGGTTGGAGTCGTTCTCGTCTGACTCAGATCCTCTATGTCCACCATGGGGTAGAGGTAGAGTTTGCTACGCTGATGATTCAGTGCAGTGTTGATGACGATTCTTTTGATCCAAAAAAAGAGAGACGAATTGCCTTTGAAATTCTTCAACTGTTTATACACTTTGATAAACGACTCCTGCAACACATCTTCTGCTTCTTGCTGAGCTTTGGTATAGCGCAGACAGATCACATACATCTGCGATGCAAACTGCTGATACAGGCTCTCCTGTGCATGTCGGTCACCTTTTAGGCAGCCTTTAATCAGTTGTTTTTCATCTAGCGTCATTCAAGCAGTCTTATGGATGTTTTTGGTTCGCTCTTAAGACACGACCATTTCTGTTTTGGTTGGAAGGACGACCTAGAAATAAATTTTTCTTCAGAATATTCCTCTTCAAGTCCAAGGCGTATTATCATTGGTGCATGATTCAGATTAGTAACCGAAGACATTTTACTCTTCATTTCGTACTGTTTTTGTGGTTCACCCTTCAGTGTTTTCATGGGGCAGCCCAAAATGGGGAAGTCTATGAAAATAAAAAATATGACAAAGCAGTAGGTGTCGTACAGCTCTACCCGATACTCAATGTCGGCAACCAGGAAATGCAACCTCCTATCGTTCATCTTCAGCAGACGACCGAACTGATGCTGCAGTTCGATATGCTCACAGAAGAGTATGACAATCTTCAAGCCAAAATTATCCATTGTAATGCAGACTGGACACAATCTGTTCTCAATGATATCGAGTTTCTGTACGATTATAACACTTTTGATCTTCGAGACTTTGACTACTCCGAAAATACGCTACAGCTCTATGTCAACTACTGGATGAAAATGCCAAAGGTGAAGGTCTCTGGTAATTATATAGTGCAGGTCTATCATGACAGCCGACCAGATGAGGTAGTTTTGACGAGACGGTTTATCGTCTATGAGCAGTTGGTCAATCTGGATCCAGGGCTACGTTCCTCGACAAGTGTCAGATACAGACAGACCAATCAGCAGATTGATTTTGCATTGTCTTATCCATCGTTACAGGTGAATAACCCTATGTCGGATTTCAAAATCGTACTGCTCCAAAACCACCGCTGGGACAATGCAGTCCAAGGCCTTCTGCCCACAAGTATCAATCAAGCAGCTTCTAAGTTAGAATACAGGCACTTCAATGCTGAGAATGATTTTCGTGGTGGCAATGAGTTCCGTTTTTTCGATATCCGAGTGTACAATTTTAGAGGAATGAATGTCGGGCGAGTAGACAAAGGGGCTCGTAGCATTGACGCTTATGTGATGAGGGACAAAAGCCGTAATCAGTCGGTGTATTCACACAGCATGGATATGAATGGGAGTTTTTATATCACCACCAATGAAGCAGCGGCGAGTTATCTGCAAGCGGACTATATCAATGTGCATTTTGATCTCGCAGTGCAAAAAATCCCAGAGGATATCTATGTGATTGGCGCGTTTAACAATTGGAGAAAGGATCAGTTCAGTCGCCTGACCTACAATGCACAATCGCAATCCTATCAAGCAGAGACACTACTAAAGCAGGGTTTTTATGACTATATGTATTGGGTGGATGGTGAGAATCCATACCGGTTTGAAGGGTCGTTTTACCAGACACAAAATGACTATGAAATCATCGTCTATTACCGTGGATTTACGGATTTGGCAGACCGTGTCGTTGGGTACACTTCCGTCGAAACCGAATTCTGATTGATCGGTTCGCGGTACTTTTGGAAGGGTATGGCGAGTAGGTTGCTTAGTTTTTCGTTTTCCTGAGGATCCATGTGTGTATCTATGCCGTAGCGTATCTGTGTCATCTCCTCTACATAGATGAATGTTCCGAATAACCTGTCCCAGATCGAAAAGATATTGCCATAGTTAGTATCTGTCCAAGGCTGCTGGTAATGGTGGTGAACCTTGTGCATGTTGGGTGTAACGAAAATGTAACTAAGTGCTTTGTCTATTTTAAGTCCGAATATCGGTGTGTTGGCATGTGTCAGGTGAGCAAATAAAACAGACAAGCTTTGGTAGAGCATCACCAACCCTATAGGTGCGCCGATAATCATGACAGCCAAAATAGTGAAAGAAACTCGGAAGACCGTCTCGCCCGGATGATGTCGTAGGCCAGATGTCACATCTATGGTCGTATCGCTATGATGTACGAGATGAAATTTCCACATCCATTTTACTTTGTGCTCTACTAGGTGTACCAGATAGGCACCTATTGCATCCATGAGTAGTATACCTACGATGACTTGTAGCCAGAGTGGCATGTCGAAGATATAGAGCAGCCCGATCTGTCGAGAAGCTACAAAATCAGCAGCCAAGAGTAACAGCCCAGCCATCCCGAACCCTACGATCATCGTTGTGAGTGTGAGGAAAAGATTGGTTCCAGCGTGTTTTATTTTTTGGTAGGGAAATTGAAAAAGAGGGAGAACTCCTTCGAGTATCCAAAATATCACTAGTCCTCCTATCAGAATAGAGGCTCTAAACCAGGTAGGGACCTGAGAGAAGAATTCCAATATTGCTTCCATATCAATGCTGTTTAGACAATAAATCTAACCATTTTTTGACTTGTTTTGTTAATGGGGATTTGATCTGGATGGATTTGTCTTTTCTGGGTTAATGCTTAACTTGAAATTTTCAAACCTCATGGTGTTAAAGCAATTTTTTTGAGGGAACAAACTTCTGTTTTGATCGTGAAAAGTATAGATGCAATAACTTCTATTTGAGGTTTTTGTGTCGAAATTGAATTATTAACCAGTTATTTTTAAACACCTGTAACATGTCAACTTTAAAAGTATACGCCCCGTATGATCAGTCATTGATCAAAGAAATTCCATTGAAATCTGCTGCTGAGATGCAAGCGGCCATTGACCGAGCGCATGACTTGTATGAAGACCGTTCGCAATGGCTCGCCAAGCATGAGCGAATTAAGATTTTAGAAGACATAGCTTTTCTGATGGAGGAGCGCTACGACGAAATCGTTTTTCAATCCGCGCAAGAGGGAGGTAAACCACTCAAGGATACAAAAGTGGAGATGGATCGAGCGATCAATGGCGTCAAGTTGGCGATAGAGAACTTGGGGCATCAGGGAGGACAAGAAGTGCCAATGGGACAGACTGCTGCATCGGTCAATCGAATGGCATACACCATGAGAGAACCGATTGGAGTAGTTGCTTCGGTTAGTGCTTTCAATCATCCCATCAATTTGTTTGTCCATCAGACGATTCCTGCGATAGCGGTAGGGTCACCTGTGATTATCAAACCTGCTTCTACCACACCGTTGAGTTGTCTGATGATGCAGGATATCTATGACGTAGCGGGGTTGCCTGCAGGATGGTGTACTACGATGGTTTGTGATCGTGAGGTTGCAGAACAGCTTGTGACGAGCCCAAAGGTGAATTTCTTTTCCTTCATCGGGTCAGCAAAAGTTGGTTGGGGCTTGCGCGCTCGGTTGGCACCAGGGACACGTTGTGCTCTGGAGCATGGTGGAGTAGCACCCGTGATTGTAGAGCCTGATACGGATGTTAAATCCATGATAACGGGCCTTACCAAAGGCAGTTTCTACCATGCGGGTCAGGTCTGTGTATCTGTTCAGCGCGTGTTTGTCCATGAGTCTATTATGGATGAGGTGGTCAACGAGATGGATACGCTTGCTAGAAGCTTGAAAATAGGTAACCCTGTGTCTGAGGAGACCGAAGTGGGGCCGTTGATTAAGCCTGAGGAAGTCGATCGTGTACATGAATGGGTCACGGAGGCCAAAAATGTGGGTGCAAAAGTAATCTGTGGTGGTGAGAAGATATCAGATACCTGCTATGCACCGACTATTTTGCTCAACCCTCCAGAGGACATAAGAGTTTCTACGGACGAAGTGTTTGGGCCTGTAGTATGTTTTTACAGTTATTCGAACCGAGAGGAGGCCATTGCTAGAGCCAATTCGCTCGATTATGCTTTTCAGGCATCGGTATATACTCAACATATCGATGTGGCATTAGATACAGTAAAGAAACTGAATGCAACCGCAGTGATGGTCAACGATCACACGGCATTTCGGGTAGATTGGATGCCTTTCGGGGGACGAGATAAGTCAGGGCTGGGGATAGGTAGCATACCACACTCCATGCATGACATGACTCGTGAAAAGCTAATGGTGATTAAAAGTGATGTACTATAATCTTTGGAAACTACCTAATCTGATACAGGATGAAACAGACCTTACTCATGATGTTACTATTGGTTTCTGTACTTTCCTTGGTAGCACAAGAGGACAATGTTCCAGAGCCTAACCTTCGGTATGGAGGGAAGGGGTGGGAGCTGAGCTATGGAGAAAACTACCTCATGACGCTGGAGTGGAGACTGCAGTTTCGTTTTGCTGGGATATCGGGACAGCAGACAGGTTTTTATGTCCAAGATGAAGATAACGTTAACAGTACGTTTGCATTGCAGCGGGCTCGTTTGAAAGTAGGAGGGCATGTCTATCAACCTTACTTGAAGTATTATTTAGAGTACGACTTCCCCTCTAATAATCTCATGAACTGGGTGATGACGATAGATAAGTACAAGGGGCTACAGGTCAAAATAGGCCAGTGGAAAATAAATTACAATACGGAACGATACGTGTCTTCAGGTAAACAGCAGTTTGTGGATCGTTCGATTGCCAACCGCTATTTTACATTCGATAGACAGATCGGTGCGATGATTCAGGGAGAGTTATTCGATGGACAGGTTGGTTCGAGCATGTATCACGTCGGGGTGTTTAACGGTACGGGTCGGGGAGCAGTCAACGAGAGCAACGATTACCTCTGGCTAGCACGTTATCAATGGAATTTTTCTAGGACACAGGCCAAGATGTCTTTTGGCGATTTGGAGCGGTCACAGGTGTCAAAGGGTTTTTTGGCAGTGTCTGCAGCGACTAATCAAAGCGCCTATACGAGCTTTTCCAGTTCTGGAGGTGGTGAGTTGCCAGGGTTTTCGCCGGGACTGTCTCGACAGTATCAGATCAATCAACTGGGTGTAGAACTGATGTACAAGTACAAGGGGTTTTCGCTGATGAACGAGAATCACATTAAGACTATCGATGATCAGGTCAATGGAGTACAGACGGATTTGTACGGAGGTTATCTGATGGCAGGGTATTTTTTGAGTGAGTTGATCTCGTTTGTGCCTGAGCCGCTCGAACTGATCGCACGGTATTCAATGGTGAGTTATAGTGACGCCTGGGAAGAAAAAACGACTGAATTGACTCTGGGGTGCAATTGGTTTTTTTCGGGACATAGAAACAAGCTGACCTTTGATTTTTCGTTCCTGAACAATATTGATTTCAATCCTAACGATGATGGACTCAGAGCTAGAGTACAATGGGATGTGTCTTTCTAGTTAGGCAGCTTCTCTTCGAAAAAATTGCGAAGCACTAGCTTCTGTTTTAATATCGCAAATCAATAGATAAGTAGAATCATGAGTGAACAAAAACTAACACACGTATTTTCGCATAGCGTATTATTTTGGTTAAAAGACCCAGAAAATCAAGAGGTCAGAACACAATTTGAGACGGAGGCCAAAAAACTAATTGCATCTTCTGAATATGCACATTTCGGGCATTTCGGTACACCAGCAGGGACAGACCGTCCAGTCGTGGACAATTCTTACACTTACTCGATGATCGTGACTTTTGAATCCAAAGAGGATCATGACAAGTATCAGGTAGAACCTGCTCACCTGCATTTTATCGATCAATGTAAGGTGCTCTGGACGAAGGTGCAGGTCTACGATGCGATTAGTCTGTAGATGCACGTATTTGATAAGAAATTATCGGAAGTAAAGCCTTGGGCAATATTGTGGTTACTAGCGGCTGTGTTTGGAAATCCCGTGTATAATGTGCTAGCCTATATGATTTGTGATGGTTTAGGTTACTCGGCGGAGGTTAGTACCAATGTGACCCAGGTTAGTACAGGGCTTTACATCGTGATATTGCTGATGATATTTGGTGTGCGTTATGTTGTGTACCGTATCGTCTATGTCGTTCGGTTCAAAGAGCAAATGACGACTCTATTTTTCATAGAAGCCTTCGCTGAGCGACATAAGTTTCAGCTCATCAGTTTGGTTACCTTCTTTATGTGGATGAGCGAAGTGGAAGGGAATGTTGCAGGGTTTTTCTATTTTCCGATCACGCTGGGATTGACTTTGACGGTGACTATTGTTACGATCAATCGACTCTTTAGAATGAGTAAATATCTGGCAAAAAATATCTAACGGAAGAGGTCATCAATTTTGTTGACAGGCTTGGTCAAGAACTTGGGTTCAGCAAAACGCATTCCGATGTATATTTTGAAATTATTGATGTTGCGTTGGACATAACTGTCTTCTTCTTTGAGGATCCCTGTGTAAGTGGTAAAAGCGGATATACCTGCAATATATTTTTTGCCATTGTAGCCTAACGCTACTTTTAGTGCTAAAAAATCATCGAGTGTTGTTTTGTTATACCCCTTTCGTAGGTCGGTAGCATGTGCTTTTTCTACCTCAGCGCCCAATCCTAGTGTAAGCGTAGAGGTTAGGAACATGTGTTTTAAAAAGACAAGGCTATACCCATAGCCGCCAGAGATCCCCATTGTGTAAAAATCAGAGTGTCTGAGGTCGTGACTGTAATCTTGGCCTACGAGTCTACTGGGTACAACTGTCGAGTCAGCGGAAAGAGAAAAGTAATTGAAATAGCCTCCTGTGACCCAGGATCCTGCATTTTTGATTTGTCGTTCGGTTTGGGTAAAGGCCGCTTTGTATGAAAATTTTTGATTGTTGAAAATGTATATTACCGCACCGCCCACGTTGACGCTATTGATGTCTGGGCGTTGTGGATAGTTGCGTGCGGAGTATCCAGGGATGTAGGTTTGGGGATTGCTGATATAAAATCCTTTGTAGTTCTGATAGACTAAGTCAAAGACATACTTTCGTAGAAAGAGATTGGACTGGATGCCAATACCGCTAGTTTTTCCATAGCGTTCCTCATCTTTGCTCAAAAATGGTAAGTTGAAAGCAAAGTTGAATAGGACACGATCTATGCTGAAAGCAAAGCCCATTTTTATGCTCTGGTTGGGTTTGTACTTGATGGACGCACCGGTCGAATCATCATGGAGTAGCATATATGCTGGCTGGAGAGTTGTGACCCATCTGAGAGAGACTTGATCAAAGTGATCCGTGATATAGTCAGGATTGTAGTTAAGCGCCGTAGTACTGCTGTCTTCTGCTGTTGATTGTCCCCACCCGATACACGGCACAAGGAGTAAGGGAAGCCATGCGATCAGCCGCCTCATATTATGTATATTGATGAGTTGAAACAAAGCCGGCACCTGATTATAGATACTGGGTCACGTCGACTACTTGCATCCCTGCAGTTTCGGCAGCTACCATGCCCGGTTTTCCATCTTCATATACTACACAGTCCACGGGATCGATACCGATCAGTTCGGCGCATCGGAGAAAGGTCTCAGGGTGCGGTTTGAACTGACTCACGTCGGTGGCTGTCACGACATGTTCGAAGTAGTCGCCTAGTCCGAACATCTTAAACATACGCGTGACGGTTTCCCTGTTGCTACCTGTACCTACAGCCATGGGGAGTTTGCTGTGGTAGGCACGGATGATGTTCATCATAGGCTCGATTAGCGTGATCTCATGGAGGTTGATGTCTACGTATTCACGCTTGCGCCGTAGTGCTGCTTCCACATCGAAATCCGTAATGCCATTTTCCTCTCCGATCATGTGCATAGTGTCTCTCGTCGGGATGCCTCCACGACTCAAGAAGACATCATGAGGATAGGTAATGTCCCAAGGTGCCAGACTATGGTTGTAGGCTTTGAAGTGAAGGGGCATGGAGTCAATGATGGTTCCGTCGAGATCAAAAATGAGACCTTTTACTCCAGCAGGTACTGGGATAGTCACTGTTTGCATATATTATTTCTTTGGAACAAAAATAGAGCTTTGCAGCAGTTTACAGATCGATCTGTTATTTTATTGAGCATAAATGATGAATTTTATCTTTCAAAGTTTAGTTATACTGTCATGTTAATCCTCAAAATACCCGTTGCGTTTCCCGAAAGAGCAAAATTAGAAGCACCTTTCAAAGAACTGTCCTTGGCATACCAAGTGGAGGAATCTCCTGGGCTTGTACAGCCCATGGCACTAAGCGGAAATAAAAGCTATGATGGTCAAGCAGGAATAGATACCCTGATCGCAGAGATGCAAGACTACTATGGGGATGACTACAACTGTAGCTGCGCTCGATGATGGGAAGCTATAGATATGAGGAAGGGTTAGAATCGAAGCGTTTAAGAACGAGGTTTTTGACCATAGAGGATGTGAAGTTATGGTCTGGATTTTATCTCCGAGACGGGAATTCCAAATACCTTTTGAATCTAGGTGGTGATACACCCGAAGACAATGCAAGATTGGCAGTGGAGCGGCAGCTCAAGCGATATGCAGACAATACTTACGGTCTACAGGGCATAATCGAAAAAGAAACAGGTCACTTGATAGGGCAATGTGGGTTGCTGCAACAGTCAGTACATGGCAAGACTGAACTGGAGATTGGTTATCAGCTGTTCAATGATTACTGGGGCCAGGGCTATGCGACTGAAGCTGCTATGCTGTTCAGAGATTACGGATTTAGTCAACTAGGGGCTAATTCGATTATTTCTATTATCGCTACGGATAATGTACCGTCACAGCGTGTAGCTGAGCGTAACGGTATGCAATGTCAGGAGCAAATTTCGTATATGGGTTTTGAGGTCTATATCTACCGCATCCAGCGAAAGGGTTGGGAGTTGCTGTAATAAACGAGCCCCACTCTGCACTAATGAGTCATGAGAACATTAGGAAATATTATTTGGTTCGTTTTTGGAGGTGTCTTTATCGCTATTGAGTATTTAGTGAGTAGTGTGGTTTTGATGGTGACGATAGTGGGAATACCTTTCGGGTTTCAGACTTTGAAAATGGCAGGGTTGGCACTCTGGCCCTTTGGTAGCGAAGTACGTGAGATACCGCAGGCTACTGGATGTCTATCTACACTGATGAATGTGATATGGTTTTTTATAGGTGGGGTATGGATTTGCTTGAGTCATCTAGGTTTTGGGATTTTGTTCGCAATCACGATTATAGGACTTCCTTTTGCCAAACAGCATTTTAAACTGGCCGCTTTGGCGCTGACCCCTTTTGGTAGAGAGGTAGTTGATAGGCGTATATGAGTAACCTGGATTACTTCTTCCAATTTCACGTTATGGTGGATCAGACCGTGACGTTGGGGCAAAAACCAACATCTGTCTGATTCGGAATCAATCCGTATTTCTGGGGGAGAGGTAGTAGATCACTTCGTGATTCAAGATTCATTGTTCGAAATTCATGATTGTTTTTTGTGAATAGCCATCTCTTATAAGTCCTTGAGGTTTTTTTGAATAAAAATATCGAACCTGTCTACCGAGTTTATCCCCCAACTTTACAGACTGATCCCTGATCCGAGACTATTGGTCCACGATGTAGAGTGATTCTAAATAGATTGGGGAGAAACAAATAAAGTATGCACGCATACTTTATTTGTTTGAAATCTTCTGTACTTTAGATGGTATAAAAAAAGGGTTTCTGTTAAGAAACCCTTCTGTTAATGATGTGGTGATGAGTGGGCTCGAACCACCGACTCACGGATTTTCAGTCCGATGCTCTACCAACTGAGCTACATCACCGCGTTAACGAGGCACAAAAGTAGAAAAGTTTAGCAATGCTGCAAACGTTTTGGATAATATTTGACAAGAAAAAACAACAAATTTTATGACCCTGATATCTCAGATCATCTTTGTGATCGTCTTGGCTGTTCCGACCTATTTGATAGTCAAGAGAATACGACAGATTCGTGCCAATATCCTGCGAGGGAAGGCACTCGATAGAAATGATAACTCTTCCCAAAGATGGAAGACCATGTTGCTGATCGCCTTTGGTCAGAAGAAAATGTTCAAGAAACCCATTCCTGCTTTTTTGCACTTACTCATCTATGTGGGCTTTCTTGTGATCAATCTAGAGGTACTGGAGTTTGTGATTGATGGACTCCTCGGGACACATCGTGTCTTTGCGCCTTATTTGGGTTCGTTTTACAATGTAGCGATGAATTTTTTTGAATTTTTAGCTTTGGGTGTTTTGGTGAGTTGTGTGATTTTTTTGATCCGAAGAAATGTGGTCAAAGTACCGCGCTTCACTATGCCAGAGATGAAAGGTTGGCCTGCCATGGATGGCAATTTGATTCTGATCATTGAGATCACCTTGATGATGGCTATTCTCAAAATGAATGCTGCGGATCAAGTCCTGCAAGCCAGAGAAGTAGCTGGCTATCATGAGACGGGCAAGTTGTGGATTTCATCCGCACTCGTACCGATCATGGAGATGTTCGATACGAGTTTATTGATCTTGACCGAGCGTGGAGCATGGTGGTTTCATATTGTTGGGATTATGGCTTTCGCGCTGTATGTGACCTATTCGAAGCACCTTCATATCTTTTTGGCCTTCCCCAATACCTATTATTCTAATTTGAATCCTAAAGGGAAAATTAACAATATGGATGCGGTGACTACCGAGGTGAAATCGATGCTCGGGATGCCTGTAGAAGCACCTACAGCGAGTCCTGATGAGATCGGGCGGTTTGGCGCGAAGGATGCGACCGACCTGAGTTGGAAGAGTTTGATGGAGTCCTATACCTGCACGGAGTGTGGACGCTGTACGTCAGAGTGCCCTGCAAACTTGACTGGAAAGACACTGTCCCCTCGCAAGATCATGATGGATACGCGAGACAGAATCGAAGAAATAGGCAAAGGTGAAGGAACTGAAAAAAGCTTGCTAGGTGACTACATCACCAAAGAAGAAATTAACGCCTGTACGAGCTGTAACGCCTGTACTGAGGCTTGCCCTATCAACATCGATCCGTTAGGGATCATCTTAGAGATGAAACGCTACGTCGCGATGGAGGAATCTGGCTCGCCTGCATCATGGAACGCCATGTTTGCTAATATAGAAACCAATTTTGCTCCATGGAAATTCGCGCCAAGCGACCGTTTCAACTGGGCAGATGATTTGAAAAACGACAAAAAATAAGACCATGAGTGATCAAACGATAAACGTGCCGACGGTAGCGGAGCTTCAAGCCAAGGGTGAAAGCCCAGAGATATTGTTTTGGGTAGGGTGTGCTGGATCCTTTGACGATAGGTACAAGCGTGTCACCGTTGCTTTTACCAAAATACTCCATCACCTCGGTGTGAACTATGCCGTGCTCGGCTCTGAGGAAAGTTGTACAGGAGACCCTGCCAGAAGAGCAGGCAATGAGTTTCTGTTTCAGATGCAGGCCATGTCCAATATCCAGTTACTGGATATGTACAACATCAAGAAAATTGTAACAGCTTGCCCGCATTGTTTCAATACCATCAAAAACGAATATCCTGATCTAGGAGGTAATTACGAAGTGGTACATCACACGACTTTCCTCCAAGGGATGCTCAACGAGGGCAAGCTTAAAATCACAGGAGGAGACTACAAAGGGCAGAAGATCACCTATCATGACTCGTGCTATCTCGGTCGTGCCAATGGCGTCTATGAAGCGCCACGTGAACTGCTACAGTCCCTAGATGCAGACCTGGTAGAGATGAAGAGATGCAAGACCAAAGGACTATGCTGTGGAGCAGGTGGAGGGCAGATGTTCAAAGACGCAGAGAAAGGAGACAAGGAGATCAATATCGACCGTACTGAAGAGGCGATAGGTACGGGAGCTAAGGTGATTGCATCGGCGTGTCCTTTCTGCATGACAATGATGTCCGATGGTGTCAAAAACAAAGAGAAAGAAACCGAGATGCAGGTCAAAGATATCGCGGAGATTATAGAGGAGTCCATGGGGCAGTAAGTTGACTCGCCTAGCCCTGTGAGGGTTAACAGTATTTTTAGTAGCTTCGGGTCTATGGGTTCGAAGCTACTTTTATTTTGTATGGGGAGTATCTGCTATGTGTGTTCAGGGTTTGCACAGAACTTGGATGCGGTTTTGGAACTGCACAGAGCTGCTGTGGGAGAGCAATCTCTGGCCGCTATGCGCTCGGTACAGGTAGAGATGATCGAGCGTGAAGGGGCTGCAACTCCACGAATCTACCATATCACCAAAAAGCGACCCAACAAAGTACGTAAAGAGACGGTATCAAAGGATCATCGCTTCGTCATGGTGTTTGATGGTGAGGAGGGACAAGTGCTGGAAAGTTGGAAGGAAGACTCGCTTCGGGAACTCACAGTCCAAGAACAGGCCTTGTTGGAGATAGAGTCTACGATTGGCTCGCCGCTACAGCTAGGTGAATTCGATGGACACGATTTGTTTTGGCTGGGGACAGAAACCATCGGGAGTCAAGAATTTGTAGTCATCAGGATGACTTTCTATGACAACTATTTCGTCGACTTCTATATCGATCGCGCAGATTACCTGCTGTACAAGTATGTCGTCTATGCAGACCTCAGTGCCAAGGTTGATTTTGAGTATTTCTACAAAGATTACAAGAAGCTCGGAGCTTTCGTTCTGCCCTACTCTTTTGAGAAACGCCGAAAAGGTGAGAATACCATCTACTATACGATCAAGGATATTGTATTCGGTGCAGGAGCCGCCGATACGCTATTCGTATTAGTCCGCTAGTGGTTCATAGCAATTGTATTCTTCGCCTCGTCATGCTCCGACGTAAGGTCGGGGTATCGTTGGATTTAAAAACAGAATAATACAATCCAAAAACAGATAAATCCTGAAATAGAATAGGGACCAGTGGTGTCATACAGATTTATCCAATTCGTAAAGAAGATACCTTTTATATATGGGAGGCTTTGCTTAATATTAACGTGCAGCACGAGAGGAACTAATTGTATAATCTTATAACTTAATTAACTAATTATTATGGCGACAATTCATGTTACCTTGGTCGTAGATACGGCTACTTTGACTTCTAACCCATCTGATGTACCAGGAGCTTGTTTATTGTATGATTCTACCGTGACTGATCCAGAAGGGTCGACAGATTTTCAGATCAATGCAAATGAAGGAGATGATATCATTTTTCACATCTCAGCCTATGACAATGCCACTCCTGTACTGTTAACAGGTATCACAGCCAAAGAAGGGCAAGCTAATTTGTTTAGAACCAACCCTGCTGCGCCGAGCTGGAAAGGAACGGTAGGCACGGCAAATGGCACAGAAGCATTTAATATTATGTTTTCGACTGGAGGCACTACTTATACTTTGGATCCAATTATTCGGGTTCCTGTATGACTCTTGTTAAAAAAAAAGCAATTTTAATAGCCTACATGTTAGGCTATTTTTTTTCTGGGGCTTTTGGTCAACAAAACTCCACCATTGCTGATAGTATAAAGAAGTATTTGGATTCTGATCAGATGATATCCGATTCTGTTAAATGTCACTGCTATAAACAGATCGCAAATAATTCATCAGCCCTAAAAGAGATCATTAAATATGGAAACAAGCTTGATACCTGTAGTAGGAAACTAGGGGTGAATAATCTTATCGGTGCAGCACAGATTGTGATGGGCGATGGTCAGAGGTTAAGTGGCAACCTAAAAACAGCTATTAGGCACTATGTGGATGCAGCAAAGTACTATCAGTTTGATGATGATTCTGTCGGTGTTTCAACGTGTTATTTAAGTTTGGGCGGAACCTATCACGTATTAGGAGATTATGATAAATCAATCGAGTACTATAAAAGGTCAATAGATATTTATTTGAGTTTAAATGATACTTTAAGACTGGCTTCTGCCTATCTAAATATAAGTGAGTCTTACAGAAAGGAAATGAATATTGATAGTGCTATAATCTATTTGGATGAAGCAAAATCATTCTATGATAAGATCAACTATACAATTGGTAGTGCATATGCATTGGGAAATAAGGGGTTAATTTATAAAAACATAAACGAGTCTAGCCTTGCAGTAAAATACTTGAGTGAAGCTATTCTTTTGCTTAAGGAAGTAGGTGATTCCTATTCAATATCTTATTTTTCGGTAGAGTTATCCCATGTTCTTGCCGAACAAGGTCATTTTAGAGAAGCTATAGAATTAGATATCGAAGCATTGAAATTGGCAAGGAAAGAAGGACTAAAAGAACAAATTCGAGACGCCAGTCTTCAGCTTTCGGAGCTATACAGCAGCCAGAGCAATTTTAAAAAAGCACATTATTTTCAAAGTCAGTACATCACCTATCGTGATAGCATCAACAACGAAGAAACGGTGCGTAAGATGGCAGACCTTCGTACGGAGTTTGAGGTGGGGCTGAAACAGGCCGAAGTAGATCTCAAACAAAAAGAAGTTGACCTCCTGCAAAAGGAAGCTTATATCAGCAGGGTGTTGCTCGCTGCGGGTGGGGTGTTTGTTATATTGCTGCTGGTGGTAGTGGTGGTGCTGTGGCAGCTCTACCACATGAAAGTACGTGCCGCGAATGTTGTTAGGCGTAAGCGACAAGTGATAGAAGGGCAGCACAGACGTGTCCTTCAGCTGAATGCCACCAAGGATAGGTTTTTCTCTATTATTTCACATGACCTACGCGGACCAATCTCCAATTTTAGTGGTGTGGCGGGGTTGATTCAGTTGTATATAGAGGACGGAGATTATGTGGAGTTGAAACGCATCGGTCGCATTTTGGAGAATTCTTCTCACGAGCTATCCACGCTACTAGACAATCTGCTAGACTGGGCGATGAACCAGCAGGGTGTGTTCCCGTATGATCCTGAGGAGGTTAGTGCCGAGGAGATTTGTAACCCAACCTTGCGTGTACTGAGCAACTCTGCCAATGCTAAAAATATCACGATGACGGAGGAGGTGCACTCCGAGTACATGGTGCACGTGGATGTGAATAGCGCGACCACCACCATTAGAAACCTCGTCAGCAATGCCCTAAAATTCACCCCAGAAGGTGGGACGGTTACGTTGACAGTAGAGCGAGAGGGAGACTATGCAGTATTCGTCGTAGAAGACAATGGAATCGGGATACCAGAAGACAAGATGAAGAACCTCTTTGGTTTTGATGGTGAGCGCAAGCGCTGGGGGACTGATGGAGAAAAGGGAGTTGGCCTAGGGCTTAACCTGGTCCGTGAGTTCGTAGAACTCAACAAAGGAAAAGTCACTGTGACCAGCAAGGAATCCCAAGGATCATGCTTTCGGGTGTACTTCCCGCTGTTTGTGGAAGAGTGATCTGATGTGTTTTAGGACTTCTTGATCTAAGTTCGATTTTAAATAGCAGTTTCTTCCTATGTTCACAGGTCAGTAGTCCTTTATATTTGACCGATCTTAGATTCTTAAAAAAAGCGTTATTACCTCTTTTCTCATTAATAGATATTGCACTTGGCGTTAACAAAATCGGTTCTCACCAATGGGGATAGCCCTGTCAAAGCAGGGCTATGACGGTGTGATTGAAGCCTATTCTTTCTCTAAGATTGCTTGGTGCAGCTTAAGGACTTGTGGGATAAGTAGGGATTTTTCGTCATTGGTGAGAGTGAAATCGGCGATTTGATTGCGCTCCTCGTCGGAGAGCTGCTTGTCTATGATACCTTGAATTTCCGTCTCGCTTCGAAAAGTGTCTCGGGTTTTGATGCGTTGGATGCGGAGGGTGATGGGAGCCGATACATTAACGACTACATCACAGGCTTGGTGAGATCCTGATTCGATCAGAATGGCAGCTTCTTTGATTACATAGGGGCTGGACTGTTCCTTGACCCACTGTTTGAAGTGTTTGGCTAGCGCTGGATGAACGATGCTGTTGAGTTGCTCTACTTTATTGCCATCTGAAAAAACCTGCTGCGCCATATAGTCACGGTTGAGTTGGTCGTTTAGATAGGCTTCTGTGCCGAATGTGGTTATAATCTGTTGCTTTACAGTATCTTCATGGATGAGTGCTTTCGCGTGGCTGTCCGCATCGTATATGGGGATGTTGAGGATTTGGAATATCCGACAAACAGTACTTTTGCCTGATCCTATTCCTCCGGTGATGCCTACGATTTTCATCTGAAGGATGCTGGAGGGAACTCTACGCTTAATTTGTCTAGTGCCAGTACGATATCTAGTGCTTTGTCGTGGGCATACATGAGTATGGGGGTAATGGTTGAATCACGATCATTCATCATCGTATAGTCTACGGTGACGCTAAAGTCCGATTCACTTACTTCGTCTTCGAAGTTTTCGTTGATCGTATAGTAGATTTTGATATCAGATTGACTGGCCACCGCAGAGGAGTCTTCAGGAAAATGCAGGAACTCAATGGGGATGGTGATGTCTTTGTAGAGGAAGCGTGCCACGTCGAATTTGACATTGGTTTCCTTCTGTGTAGACTTTACAATTTTGTCGAGTTGGTAGCCTAGTTCTTCGTCAAAGTTGCTGTCAATATTTTTGTCCGTGAATCGTATCAAGACTGACTGATCGAGACTGTCCATGTAGGACTTGGGGCCAGAGAAGGTTGCAGAGTCGTTGGCTATTCGAATGCGGGAGGTTAGACGATAGCTGTCCTTGAGCGGGATATTGATGCTGTCTACTTGTATGGCTAATTTTTTGGTAACTTTCTCTTGGATGTTGAAAAACAAGGTGTCCGTCACGACATAGGTGAGTTTGAGTCCGTCGAGCTGTTCAGAGATCATCGGTACTAAACTAGAACGGGTCAGAAAACGGATTTCTGTAGGATTGTCCAAGGGGACAAGTATAGGGGTGGCGTTGATACGGAGTGTTTTGCGCAGGAGGTTCCATCCACCACTGGTCACGACTATTTTTACGTTTTTGACGAGAGGGTCTACTACGACGACACTGTCTTGGTTGAACTCGTACGCAATGGGATAGTCCAGCCTAGTGCTGTAGCTTTTGTTCATGGCGTTAAAAAACCAGAAGGTAGTCGCTCCCAAGATTGAGAGTAAGACTACCTTCCAGTTTTCTTTTAGTCCAGGTGCAAAAAACCTAAATAAGCTCATTTACATGAATTATTTTTCGTTGGCTTTTTTGCTTAGCTCCATGGATAGCGAAGATTTTTCGATGACGATTTTAGTTCCTCTATCGATATCTAATGTCACAGTCGTATCAGTTACTTCTACGATTTTGCCATGTATACCACCGATAGTGATCGCTTGGTCACCTTTTTTTACCTCTTGGGTAAATTTCTTCTGATCCTTCTGCTTTTTTTGCTGGGGACGGATGAAAAAGATGAAGAACACTACGGCCATAACGCCGAGCATGATGAAGCTAGAATAGCCTCCCTCTCCACCTATTTGCAATAATATTTGATTGAACATCTAAAAGTATCTTATGAATGTTTGAATTAGCTATCGGTCGGCGCAGGCGTCACGTCAGCTTTGATTTTGATTCTTGTTTGTGTAGGGAACGTGTTCGCAGTGATGGTAACTGTTTTGTTCTGGATACCCGGCTTTTTACGGCTATTGAATTTCACTTTGATCACTCCTTTTTCGCCGATTCCGATTGGCTCTTTTGGCCACTCAGGTACAGTACATCCACATGATCCTTTGGCATCAGAGATGATCAATGGAGCATCACCTGTGTTCTCGAACTCAAATACATGCTCTACTACGTCACCTTCGTTGATGTTACCAAAGTCATGGTTCTCTTCTGCGAAAGCGAATGTTGGTAATGGGCCATCAGGCTTTACTTCTGGAGCAGCAGTAGTTGCTGGCTGTGCAGTAGCAGTAGCTCTAGAGTTGGCAGTTCCTTGTCCTTCGAGTTCAGCAACTCTACCTTCTAGTCTAGCAACTCTGCTTTCTAGGTCAGCACTAGAACAACCTACGATAGCTAGTCCGAATACAGCGACCATAGCAGATAATAATGTTATGTTTCTCATTTTTTAAAAATTGTTTGATTAATACATATACTGATTGTGTATAGAGTAGTCGTATATACACTACGCTATAACGGTAGCAAATGTAACAAAGACACTGGATTGATAAATATGCACTTGCTGGTTTAACAAGTCGTTAACAATCTGTGCTGAATTATGCTACTTCTTCGCCTTTGATTTGGTTGATGAGCCCGTTGACATCATCCAATAGTTTTTCGGCCTTTTCTTTGGCGTCATCTACGATTTTTTGTCCTTCGGTTTTGGCATCATTGGCTGAGAGCTCTTTTCCATCAACGAAATCTTGAATGGCTTCATCAAGTTTTTTTCGGTACTTGTCTAGGCGATAAGTAAGCTTGTCTCTGGTGTTCTCTCCCTTGTCAGGAGCGTAGAGAATTCCGAATAAGGCACCAGCTGCTGCGCCAGTCAAAAATGCTAAGAATGAATTTGAATTTTTACTCATGGTTATTTATTGTCTAGGAGTCCACGTCCACTTTTCTTAATGCGTCCTTGCTTCTGTAAATCTACAGAAAGTACGTCAAGCAATCCATTTACAAACTGTTTACTTTTTGGGGTACTGTATTGTTTTGACAGTTCGATGTATTCGTTGATCGTAACCTTGACAGGGATGGATGGGAAATGTGTCATCTCTGATAGTGCCATTTCGAGAATGATACGGTCGGTGATGGCCACACGGTCAATTTCCCAGTTTTTAGATTTTTCTTTGATCAGCCCCTCTAGGTCTGATTCATCGTCGATGGTCATGTCGTAGAGTTCTTTCAAGAAGGTGAGGTCCTCGTCCCAGTTTTTGGATAGTTCCATTAGTAGTGGTTCTGATCCAGTTTCGTCTATAGATTTGAGGGTTTTGAGTACCATGCTCTTTAGGATGGGTTTGTTCTCTTCCCAGCCTATATCTAATGCTTCGAAGTACTCATTGACTCGTTCGTTTTTGAAGATGATCGCCTTGTAGATCTTTAGACAGATCTCCTGATCGTCTTCGAACTTGGTAGGCGCCATGTTATCATACTCTTCATAAAACTCTTCAGGTTTCAAAAACTCCTTGTGCCATGACCGGATGAGGTCAGAGTCCCAGGCGATTTTCTTTTTGGATACTTCCACTTGAAACTCTTCACAGTTTTTGAGTGATTTGATTAGCGTGTTTTTGGCGAAGTTGTTATGCTCTATTCCTTTTTTGGATTTCTGCGCGCTAATTAGCTCTTCTATTTCTACGATGAGGTAGAGGAGCTTGATATAGTCGTCGTAGATAGTCGATAGGTCAGAGATCATTCTTTTGCGAAAGTGCTGTTTGTTTTCCTCCTGCTTGTTTTGCCACTCTCTTAGAAAGAATTTGGCTTCTTTGATGATTTCTGGCTTGATCCCTTCTTCTAGGCTATCTATGCCTGACTCGTGTATCTGATCGTAGGTTTTAGCCACCACCTCTCTGTCCTTAGCAAGCCCTTCTTTGTCTTGGACTTCCATGGAGTTGAGATCGGGCAAAAACTGATCTTGCGCTTTTTTCTTGCAGATGTTGTAGTCTGCTTCTTTGGTTGTATGGTATGCAAATATCGATTGCATTCCCTTGATACGTAAAGAACGTCTATTGAGCATTGTATCCTATCCTCTGTTTAATTGATTTATAAAGGCAATTTAATATTACCTATTGATTTAATTCTTTCTTCTGCGATTTTGATTGCTGCTTCGTGTGGTGTTTTTCCTGATTGTTGACTCAGGTCAAATACTCGACACGTCGTATCATAGATGAGTTCGGTCTGCTTCATGACGCGTTCTTGGCTATGGTTGCCAGCATATTCGTAGTATACGTTGGTAATCCCCCCTCCGTTGATTAAAAAGTCTGGGGCATACAAAATGCCTCTTTCGAGCAATTGGTTGCCATGTTTTAACTCATCGAGTAGCTGGTTGTTGGCTGCCCCTGCTACGATATCGCACTGTAGTTGGCTGATAGTCGTGTCGTTGAGTGTACCACCGAGTGCACAGGGGGCGTAGATATCTACGTTGGCATGAGCTACTTCATCAGCAGGTATGATGTCTACGGCGAATCTATCGGTGATTTTTTTTATTTTATCTTCGAATATATCGGAGACCGAAACTTTAGCCCCTTCTTTGGTGAGATAGTCTATCAGGTGTGTACCGACATTCCCAGTTCCCTGAACGAGGACTTTTTTACCACTGAGATCGTCCGAGCCGTAGGCTTTTTTGGCAGCCGCTTTCATACCCATATATACACCATAGGCAGTGTATGGAGATGGATCACCTGCTCCTCCCATGAACTCAGGTAGGCCAGTGACGTAGGGTGTTTCCATTCGGATGTATTCCATATCACGAGTCGTCATGTTGACATCTTCTGCGGTGTAGTACTTTCCCGCGACACTGTGTACGAACTTGCCAAAGCGACGCATCAGTGCTTCATTTTTGATTTTGCTAGCATCACCGATGATGACGGCTTTCCCGCCTCCAATATTCAACCCAGCGATAGCGTTTTTGAGTGTCATGCCACGAGAGAGTCTCAACGCATCAGTCATGGCCTCTTGTTCACTGGCGTAGTTCCACATCCGTGTACCGCCCATGGCAGGCCCTAGTACGGTATTGTGTATCGCAATGATGGCTTTCAATCCCGTCTCTTTGTCATGGCAGAGTACGACCTGCTCATGATTCATGTCTTCTATTTCAGAAAATAGGGAGACCACTTTCTCGTTCATTGTTTCTGTTAGTTCTATCATTTTTGGTGTCGAATTTTTATGGGTTAAAAATTACGGACGCAAATTTAGACGTTTTTTAATCACAATCTGCGTGGGAAAATGGTATTAATGTTATGCTTTTGTTTTGACTTAAGATAAGCAGTCAACTTTCCAAAAACAATGCCGTTTGAGTTGTAATATTGCATTTTGGACAAAAACGTTTTCAGTCTGCTGAATGAAGGAGCTCGCACATATCAATAAATACCTGTTTAAGTATAAGTATCATCTGCTATTGGGGACGGTTTTTATCATCATCGCCAATTTGTTCGGCGTGGTGCCTGCGGTGATCGTTCGTCATTCCTTTGACCTTATTCAGGAGAGCTTTCAGGTATATAATTTGTTTGATGGTATCTCATTGCAAAGCGATACTTATGACACCTTTGTTTGGAGTATTTTTGTTTTTGCGGCGATTATATTGTCTTCAGCTCTGTTGAGAGGGGTATTCATGTTTTTTATGCGTCAGACAATCATCGTAATGTCTAGACTGATAGAGTATGATCTCAAAAATGAAATATACGAACACTACCAAACTTTGCCGCTGAGTTTCTATCGTAAGAATAACACAGGAGACCTGATGAACAGAATCTCCGAGGATGTTAGTAAAGTTCGAATGTATGTAGGGCCAGCCATCATGTATGGTATCAACCTCGCGGCGATGTTCGTGATTGTGATTCCTTTCATGCTCTCGATCAATGTGGAGCTCACATTGTATTCTCTGATTCCGCTACCTTTTCTGTCCTTTAGTATTTACTACGTCAACAATATCATCAATCGCCGATCAGAGCAAATCCAAAGAAGTCAATCTAACCTTTCGACTTTCGTTCAAGAGGCATTTTCGGGTATCCGTGTGATTAAATCTTTCGTCAGAGAAAAGGACTATGATAAATCATTTACCGAAGCGAGTGATGATTACAAAACCAAGTCGCTCCGCTTGGCTTTTGTGCAGGCATTGTTTTTTCCGTTGATTATGAGTTTGATCGGGCTTAGCACGATATTGACGGTGTATATCGGGTCAGTAGGTGTACTGAGAGGCGAATTGTCTACGGGGAATATCGCGGAGTTCATCATCTATGTCAATATGCTGACCTGGCCGGTGACTTCACTGGGCTGGATTACGAGCATTATACAAAGCGCGGCTGCTTCTCAGAAGCGGGTCAATGAGTTTTTGAGTGTGAAAAATGATATTGTGTCAGAAAAAAATATTCGCCAAGACATTAAAGGAGAGCTGACTTTTGATAAAGTGAGCTTTACCTATCCAGATTCGGGTATCGAGGCGCTGAAGGATGTTTCCTTTCATGTAAAATCTGGGGATTCTATTGCCATCATCGGTACGACAGGCTCAGGCAAAAGCACCATAGCAAACCTGATCTGTCGAATGTATGATACCACGTCTGGAGGAGTGTCTCTGGATGGAGTGCCTATTAAGGATTTTGATTTGAAGTCTGTGAGGGGAGCGATAGGCTATGTGCCTCAGGACGTGTTTTTGTTTTCGGAGAGTATCCGTGACAACATCGCTTTTGGGAATGGACAGATGACTGATGCGCAAATCAAAGCAGCTGCCGACAATGCAGATTTGACTGAGAATATTGCCAAATTTCCAGAGGGGATGGCGACAGTCTTGGGTGAGCGAGGGATTACGCTATCAGGAGGACAAAAGCAACGGGTATCCATCGCCAGGGCTGTAGCTCGATCTCCGAAGATACTGATTTTGGATGACTGCCTTTCTGCGGTAGATACCAAAACGGAAAATAGTATTTTGAATAGTATGAAAAGAATCATGGTGGACAAAACGACCGTGATCATATCACATCGTGTTTCCAGTGCACAGTTGGCGGATCATATCATTGTTTTGGATGGAGGAACGATCCGCGAACAAGGCAGTCATCAGACACTGATCTCCCAAAAAGGTATCTACAAAAGCCTCTACGAGAAGCAAATTCAAGGAGAAGAAACTGTCTCATAAGACTCCTGTAAATGTTAAAAATGGTTTTTAACACTTTGTAATACATTGATAGTTAGCGCTTTGTGTTTCCGTTTCTTTTCAAGACCTAATTAGGGGCAACCAAAAAAATATTTAAGACATTCCCTTTCTGAACATAAACAATGCTTCGGATGAAAAAGGGGATGAGTAGATGCGCAGTAGTTAAACATGCGTTATTTGGCGTGGCGATTTTGGCTACCGTACTGGTGTCATGCACGGACAGTGAAACAGAGATAGGTTCAGATTTTTTTGATGATGTTTCGTTCGAGGTACTCTCATGGGATACACTGACGCTCAAAATGTCCACCGTACAGTTGGATAGTATTGTAACCAGTGATGCGGCTAGATTGCTAGTGGGGATCGCTGATCATAACCAGGCTGGCCGCTTGACCGCAGAGACATATTTCCAGGTTGGGAACGAGACCTATACCAACTTCCCATCAGGGGCAGATTTTTCCTTTACACATGCTAGTTTGATTCTGCATTATGACGGTTATTCTTTCGGGGATACCACGCAGTATATGGAGATAGAAGTACATGAACTAGCCGAAGATTTGGAATTAGATGATGACGATCAGTTGTACAATTTTTCATCTTTTACAATTAAAACGGAATCAGAGAATACACCATTCTTATTAGGAACACATACTTTCAGACCAGAGCCCTACACAGGCGACTCGATCGAAATAGATCTAGACCTGACCCGTGGACATGAGTTGTTTGATTTTCTGGGAGAGGACGAAGTGTTGATCGATGACTTTAAAGAATTTTTTAAAGGAGTTCATATTTCCCCGAGTACTGAGGGATGCATACTGGGTTTTGGTCTGTCTGCTGAGTTGCGTTTGTATTATAACGACTATGCGGATGAAGACCCAGAAGAACAATACCTAGGGTTTGAACTGGGGACAAGTGATTATTATTTTAATCACTTGTCAGCGGATCGTTCTGCAACCACTTTGGCTTCATTGAGCGGAGAGGAAATCTCTTCGGATGATGCTGGAGATCGAGTTTTTGTCCAATCTGGGTTGGGGTTAGCTATCCGAATTGACATCCCTTATATCAGAGATATATTGGCCAGAGATGATGAGTTGCTTATCAATAATGTAGAGCTGGAGTTAGCTGTAGGGAATGAACTGCCAGAAGAACTGTCCATGCTTCAAAACCTCGCCATCAATCGTGTGGATGATCACATGGATCTGCTTAGAAGTTATGAGATGCCAATTAGTCTGGACGTGAACTCAGAGTATGGCTATGACAGAAAATACACGCTGGATATCACCGATTTTATAGAAGAACAAATTGCCAACAATGTTGAGCTGAATGAAGACGGCTTACTGCTCCGGTTCGAAGACGAGTCATTTAGGAGTTCGGTCGATCACCTGATACTTTGGGATCAACATGGAGGGGATGAAAATAGCAAAATCAAGTTAAACGTAATTAGAATCAAACAATGAAAAGGAAATTAGAGATAGGGATGCTGGCACTGTTGCTAGGGCTGATTGCATCTTGTACTACGGATACAGACGATACAGTAGAGGATGGTAACTGGGTCAAGCGATCGTCCTTCGATGGTGTCGGGCGATCAGGCGCGGTATCCTTTGTGATAGGAGACAAAGCTTTTGTGGGATTAGGATTCGATGGAGATGACTACCTCACGGATTTTTGGACTTATGATGCAGAGAAGAATTTTTGGCAAAGGGTTAGTGACTTCCCAGGGCTTGGTCGATCGGGAGCAGTCGCTTTTAGCATCGGAGACAAAGGTTATGTCGGTACAGGCTACAATGATGACGAAATAGAAGAGGAGCTTGGTGATTTTTGGGAGTATGATAGCGGCACGGATACGTGGGCTCAGGTGTCTGATTTTGCAGGGCCAGCACGGTATCAAGCTGTTGGTTTTGCAGCGGGAGGCTATGGCTATGTCGGTACGGGTTATGATGGAGGACATTTGAAAGATTTTTGGCGATACAATGCTGAGAACGATGAGTGGGTACAGGTAGTGAGCCTGAAAGGAGAGAAACGCCGAAGTGCAGTGTCCTTTGTGATAGATGGCTATGGCTATGTGTGTACAGGTTCTAACAATGGGCTATATGAATCTGATTTTTGGGAGTTCGATCCGTTATCAGACGATTGGGCTCAGTTGACGGATATCGATGAAGATGATGACTATGATGATATTCTTAGAGAAAGTGCAGTAGCCTTTGTTCAAGGTGGAAAGGGGTATATCACCGTAGGCTCTTTGGGTTCTAACGTGAATACTACATGGGAGTATACACCAGGTTCTGATGTATGGGAGGAAAAAACCGCTTTCGAGGGGTCTGGTAGATCTGGTGCTGTAGGTTTCACTATCAACGGCAGATCCTATGTAGCACTTGGCCAGAGCGGCTCATATAGATATGATGATATATGGGAGTTTGAGCCTAATGAGACCTATGACGAGGATGATTGATCATAGTAGAGGTATTACTTATTGCATTCGAGGTGTGTTGGGGGGGATTCTCCTATTTCTATCCAGCCAAGTGAGTGGACAAAACGGAGCTGGTTCTGTTTATTCCATATTTGGTGTGGGGGAGTTGACTCCAGCATCCTCTGTGCAGTCTCGTGGTATGGGTTTTGCATCCATAGGACTTTCATCCCCATACTATCTCAATACCGTGAACCCTGCCGCCAATGATCTGGTGGGCAACTATTTTAATCATATAGGGAATGTCGGATTTTACTATGCCGCTACTCAGTATGAATCAGGGGATGCTACGGAGAGTGCAGGGCATGGAGGATTGTCTAGTTTGAGCTTTTGGTTCAAAATCAATGAGCGATGGAATAGTATGGTGGGGTTGAACCCCTACAGCAATGTAGGGTACAATATCAATGAGACCGATGTGAATTCGTTTCAGGAGGGAACCTATGATGTCCTCTACAAAGGGAGTGGAGGACTCAATGAATTCTATTTTTCTAATGGAGTGTCGCTGTTTAAGAACCTTTCAGTAGGGCTAAAGCTGGCATTTATATTTGGCAACATCGATCAGACCGAATACGTGACAAGTGATCAGAATATACAGCAGTTCTATATCCAAAATTCGGTTAATATCAAGGATGTATATGCAGAGTATAGTTTGAACTACCGGTTTCAGAGAGAGAAATATTACATCAATCTCGGCGCGGTGTATAAGCAAGCTAATTTGATGTCAGGCTCTACCCTGTCTCAGATTAGTGCGACGGATTTGAGTGATGGTACATCAGATGTGATTTTGGAAGAGGAGCTATATACTGATGACTACATGCTCCCACAGAAATTTGGCCTTGGGTTGTCCCTTAATACGGACAAACTCGTTTTGGCGGCAGATGTGGAATATAACCAGTGGAGTCAGGTCAGGTTGGACGGCTATGATAGTGACCTCAATGATACTTGGCGATATGCTGTAGGGATGGAAGTGACACCTGATCGATCCTCCTATAATTATATGTCTCGTATGAGTTATCGAGTAGGAGGTTACTATGAAAACTCTTATTTGACGATAGAGGGGGTGAGTTTTGGGAAAGTGGGCGTGACGGGAGGAGTTAGTATGCCTTTGCGGAGTGGTAGTGTGGTTAACATTGCATACTTACGCAAGTTTAATGGTACTAGAGAAAACAACCTGATCTATGAGTCAACGCATGAGGTGTCCGTCAATTTTAGTCTGCGCAACAAGTGGTTCAAGAAAAGACAGTATCAGTAATAATTATTTAGCAAATCGCTCTACCAATACAGAGTTGTCTGTGTAGTACACTTCTAAGCTTAAGTCTTGTAGACTGTCCTGTTGCAGCGCAGCATAGTCTACAAGTGCTTGTTTGACCTTGTCGGTGTTGGGCATGACGAGCGGATGCATGGTGAGCGCAGCTTTGTAGCTTCTAGCACTAGTGAGTGCGATGACTTGGAACTTACTAGGGATCGCAGTGATTTCATCGTCCAGCAGTACGCCGATAAATCGGTTGATCTCGTCCGATTCTAGTGTGTCAGATTCATAATCGATCATGCAGAGCTCTCCCTTTATTTTCTCGCTTTGGATCAGGTCACGCACTTCTTTGAAGATTTTACCTTCTTCGATATGCATGCGATGACCTTGGACATATTTGCCAGCGATGCTGTAAACATTATTGTTCGATTGTGCTAGTTGGATTTTGTCAAAACCGCCCAGTATAGCATATATGGAGATCAGTATCCCACCAATAAAGACGAGGGAAATGACCCAGTAGAGATATTTTTTGTTTACAGTTTTCAATGTTCTGACAACTATGTTGAGACCGCTAAATTAGCTAAGAATCCAATGGGAATGCTGTAGAGTTTAGAGTTTCTCTTCTTCTAGTAGCTTGTTGACTTTGGTGATGATGTGATCTAAATCTATCGCTTGCGAATGGACTTTGTCTAGGATGACTTGGAGATCTTCGGGAGTCATGTTGTTTTTTTGTGTCAGGTTGATAAGCCCTAGTAGGTTGGCTAGCGGTGCACGCACTTCATGCGAATTGGCAAAGGCATAGTCACGCAGTTTTTTGTTTTGCGTTTCTATTTTTTGAGTGCGTTCCTGAACCAAAACCTCCAGTGAACCATTCATGTGTTTCATTTCTGAATTGACTTTAGTGAGTTCTTCGGCCTGTGATGCGATTTGTTCTTTTTGCTGATTGATTTCAGAATTTAGAATCTGAAGTAGCTGAATTGTTTTAACTCTCCTGTTGTAGAAATAGTAGGAGAAACCCGCGACCACTACCGCAAAAATAAGGCAAGTAATGAGTGTCCATTGTATCGCATTTTGTCTTAGGATTTTAAGGTTTGAAGCCTCTAATTGTGTATCTCGTAGTTGATTCTCTTTGAGGAGGAGGAGGTTTTCTTGTTCGACTTTAGATATTTGATTTTGTGATTCTAATAGGGCGATGTATTCGACTTGCTCTTGATTAAAAAGACTGTCTTTCATAGAGATGTACCGTTGGGCATATTGATAAGTCCGCTCGCCATCCTCTAGCGTGCCGTATATTTGATATAGAAGTTCGTAAGCTTGGACGGCTTCTTTTAGTGCTCCTATTTGTTCAGCGATTGATAGCGCATTTTTGATGGACATGAGCGCCTCGTCAAATTGTTTTAGACCGAATTGACTTTGAGCCAATTCATGCCACGTCCTTGATGTTTCGAGTGGAGATTTAGTTTCTTTAAACGTTTTTTGAGCTTCTATGAGCAGTGGGATCGCATCAGAATAATGACCTCTTTTGTTTTGAGTTTTTCCCATAAGGGAGAGAATTACAGCCACATCTTTTTGAGCCTTGATTGTAGTAAAACCTTCGAGGGCTTGTTCGAAATAATGTTGGGCTTGATCATATTGTTGTTTTTCTAAATGTACCATACCAAGGTTTTCATAGGTATTGGCTTTTCCCCACCCGTCATTTTGTTCTAGGTCTAATTTTAGCGCAATGGCGAAATACTGTTCCGCTTCTTCGTAGTTTTTTAACAAAAGTTTGATCATCCCTAGGTTAGTATAGGATGAACCCAACGATTGGGGGTCTATTTTCTTTTTAATTTCTATCGATTTATAATAGTTGGTCATTGCGCTATCATACATGCCTACATGCTTGTAGAGGATCCCTAGGTTATTGTACACCATGGATTCTAATCTTTGGTTTTGACTCAATTTTGCAACCTGGATAGACTCTAGGTAGTGACTGAGTGCATGCGGGTACTGGCCGAGTCTTCTATATACACCGCCAATGTTGTTGTCTAACAGAGCCATTTCTGATGTTAAGCCGATCTGTTGGTAGATGCTCTTCGATTGTAGTAATAGTTCCAATGCTCGATTCGAATTTCCTTGGTTCTTGTATATGAGTCCCATTCTTCGATAACTCTCTGCTTCTCCTATTGCGTAATTAATTTGTTTGGCTATATGCAAAGCATGCTCCGCGTACCATAGTGCAGAATCAGTATCGTTACGATATGTGGCTTGAGCAAGGCCGTTTAGCCAGATGACCGTAGTAGAGTCCCCACTTATGTTTTTTAAGATGAGGTTTAGGCTGTCTGAGTTATTTGAAAAGGCACAGACACTGGATGTGATGACGCTGTACGATATCCAGGTTAGTAGGTGTTTGAGCATAGAACCTCATGAGTTAGATTTTACTAGTCAGTCAAAATGATGCTTGCTACTAGACTATGGGTAATATGATGTGGTGTTAAGTCTATTACTAGACAAGTTAGACAATATCAAGTAATAACTAAAAATATCAAATTATGAATAACCATATTTTGTTATTCATAATTTGATATGATTTGTGTTACGATTTTTTGATAGGTAAGAGTTTGAAAATGTAACCAGGCTGTTCGATTGCCACGTAGATATAGCCATCTGGCGCTACTTTGACATTGCGTATTCGTCCTATGTTATGGAGTAGGCGCTCTTCTTCTACCACTTTCTTTCCTTCGATTTTGCATAGATTTAGATATTTGAATCGCAAAGAAGCGGTCAGTAACTGTCCTTCCCATCCTGGGTATAGATCACTATCGACGAAATCCATGCCACATGGCGCAATAGAAGGTACCCAGTAGTGTACAGGTGATTGCATCCCCTGACGCGTGGTGTCACTGGTGAATATCGTACCGTCATAGTTGATGCCATACGACACTTCGGGCCAGCCGTAGTTTAGGCTAGCCTGGATGATGTTCAGCTCATCTCCACCACGTGGGCCGTGTTCGTGCTCCCAAAGGAGTCCATCCTGTGGGTTGAAAGCAATTCCTTGAGGATTGCGGTGGCCATAAGAATAGATACTAGGTACAGCAGTTGAGTCTCCAACAAATGGGTTGTTTTCTGGAATACTGCCATCGTCCAGAATCCGGTGGATTTTGCCACAGTGATTGTCTAGGTTTTGAGGATTGACGTCTCTGCTGCCCCTATCTCCCACGGAGAAGAATAAATATCCCGCGGCATCAAATTCGATGCGCGAGCCAAAGTGATAAGGTTTTTTGGAGTAGGGTGTTGCCACTATCAAGTCTTTCCCATCTGTCAGACTATCTCCAGCATATTTGTACCGAGCAATGGCTGTAGTGGCAAGGGTGTCGCTCCCCTCTATTTTGATTTTCGAATAGGAGATATATAAGATCTGATTAGCGTCGAAATCAGGATGTAGTTCAATATCCATAAGTCCTCCCTGCCCGAACTGTTGGGTACTAGGTACGCCTTTGATCTTTGTTTTTTCTTGTTTCGCATTGATTCTAAGTAGCTCGCCTTTTACCTCTGTGACTAGGAGATCTCCATTTGGCAAGAATACCATCCCCCATGGAACTTCACCTCCACTATATATTGTATCAAGCTTGAGATCAAAATCTACAGTAGCAGGAAAGGTGTCAGATCGTACGGTCTCTTCTTCAAATTCATATTGTCCAGTATTTTCTATCCCCGTACGGATGTAAGCCACCAAGTCATTAATTTCTTCGTCTGTGAAAGCTGCTTCAAAAGTTGGCATCCCTAAATCGCTTAATCCATACTTGATGGTTTTGAATAGGCTATCTGGCGCATTGCCGTGTTTCCATTTTCTATCAGTGAAAGCTTCCATTTGTGCGCCGTGGCAGCCGCTACAGTTTGTGGTGAAGCGCTCTTTGGCTGCACTAAAGTCTCTTTCTGGGCTTTTGTTAGACTGACAAGCTACCAACCATGCGCCCAAACATAGTATAGTGCCCCATAGTATTGTTTTTTTCATGGGATAAAAGTAAAGAAAGCAGTGCGAAAGATGGTACGTTGTGTGAATTTGGGACAGGAGTAATAGGGAATTGGTCTACTTGTCTATGTTTTTCAAGAGTGCTTTTACAATCAAGGGATGTATCGGACGGATGAAGGTAAAGTAGATTTTGCCGAAGAAGTTATTGATTTCTACTTGTGTGGTGACACTTATGTTTTGTGAGGAGGTGTTTTGATTGGTTATTAGTACTCGGAAGTTAAGATGGCTGTCATCTTCGCCTAAGATAATTTGATGATTAGAAAGTGAGAAGACTTTAAATAGTCCAATGGATGAGCCTACTTTTAGCTCTTGTGTTAGGTTTGGTGCTTTAGCTGTTTTGAGCCCAAAGAAGCTAACGATCTGGTTTCTCAGTTTAAATAGCAGGATGACCCATTTGGGACCAGACCCAAAGATGGCCTTGGCGATGGTTGAAAGAGAATCAAAGTGGTTAGTGATCCTGAAAGTGTCGGAGTAATCTATACGATCTAGTGATGGGTTCATTTTTTTTAGTGCAATTGTACTAATTAAAATTATATAGTGCAAGTGTACTATTTTGTATCTTTGATGAATGATCAATACAAAGGAGCGGATATTAGATACAGCCTTGGATATGTTCAATGAGTTGGGGATGTCGCAGGTAAGTCAGCGAATGATTACTGAATCAATGAAAATAAGCCCAGGAAATTTGACCTATCATTTTAAGAAAAAAGATGATATAGTGGTCGCACTCTACATGAGATTGGTGGATAGGTTTAGTGAATTGTTTGATCAGGTAGGTGTGGGAGAGGCATCTTTGCAGAAGATGTTTTTGCTATCCGAAGTGATGTATGATGTTATCTATTCGTACCGATTCTTTTTTGTGGATTTTGTTCAGCTGATGCGATTTGAAAAGATTGAACGGCATTATAGAGAGTTGCTTTTGATAAGAAAGGAACAATTTTCTATAGCAGTGGAAGCGTTGTGTCTGGAAGGAGTGTTGCGCAAAGAACAACTCTCGCAGGAGTATGATATGCTATTTGATCGCCTTAGATTGGTGACTGATTTTTTTCTCTTGACTTTGCCTCATCGTGTAGATGACTCTTTGTTGAAGCAGGATTTTTTGAGACAGATTAAATATACCATTTATCCATATTTATCACAGCGAGGTAGAGATGAGTTTCAAAAATGGATCTAAAACAACAAAGGCTACCGATGTGGTAGCCTTTGAGTGTGCACGCGGAAGGATTCGAACCCTCAACCCCCAGAGCCGAAATCTGGTATTCTATCCAGTTGAACTACGCATGCATTTTTTATATCAACAGTATGGTTCAGAAATTCTCTGCCTGTACCTGATTTAAAATACTTTTCTCTAGCCAGAGCTTCTTCTCTTGACTTTATTACCTCGTAATAGACAAGATCTAACGGTCTATAACCTTTTGTGGATCTTGTCTTTCCAGCATTGTGCTGTTTAATTCTAGATACTAAGTTCTGTGTTTGACCAATATAATGCCAATCACTTTTTTTACTTCTAAGAATGTAAACAAAAAACATTCTACAAATATAGCACACACAGGTAACAACTCGAACCCTCAACCCCCAGAGCCGAAATCTGGTATTCCCTGCCTGTCTGCAGACAGGTGTCCAGTTGAACTACGCATGCATTATTAGATAATAGTATTGAGCATCTAGTACTTAGACCAAAAGTCTCAATACTAGATGCTCAGTACTATTATATCAATTCCTTCACCTTAGCAGCAGCGTCTTTCAATACGATCGCTGAGTAGACTTTCAAGCCTGACTCTTCGATGATTTTGGCACCTTCTTCTGCGTTGGTTCCTTGTAGTCTTACAATGATCGGAATATTGATTTCTCCGATGTTTTTGTACGCTTCCACTACGCCGTTAGCTACTCTGTCACATCTCACGATACCACCGAAGATGTTGATCAAGATTGCCTTTACGTTTGGATCCTTCATGATGATACGGAAACCAGCTTCGACAGTTTGAGCGTTGGCTGACCCTCCTACATCGAGGAAGTTGGCAGGCTCTCCACCTGATAGTTTGATGATGTCCATAGTGGCCATCGCCAGTCCTGCACCGTTGACCATACAGCCTACGTTACCGTCTAGTTTGACGTAGTTGAGGCCTGATTGCGCGGCTTCTACTTCAGCAGGATCCTCTTCTGATAGATCTCTTAGCTCGGCTAGGTCTTTGTGTCTGAAGAGTGCGTTATCATCTAAATCTACTTTCGCATCTACAGCCAATATTTTGTTGTCAGATGTTTTCAACACAGGGTTGATTTCGAACATCGACGAGTCGGTACCGAGGTACGCTTTGTATAGAGAGAAGATGAATTTCACCATGCCTTTGAAAGCTTCGCCTTCTAGACCAAGTGCAAATGCTACTTTTCTAGCTTGGAAACCTTGTAGGCCAACAGCTGGATCGATCCATTCTTTGATTATTTTCTCTGGAGTATTTTCTGCTACCGTTTCGATATCCATACCGCCTTCAGTAGAGGCCATGATTACATTACATCCCTTGGCTCTGTCAAGAAGGATACTGAGATAAAATTCCTTCGGGTCAGATTCTCCTGGGTAGTATACATCTTGTGCGATCAAGACTTTGTTGACAGTTCTTCCTTCTGGCCCAGTTTGGTGTGTCACCAAAGTTCCGTTTAGGATATCTTTTGCTTTTGCAGGTACTTCGTCAAGGCTTTTTGCCAAAACTACTCCGTGAGAACCCGTTTCGTTTACGGTTCCTTTGCCTCTACCACCAGCGTGAATTTGCGCTTTGACCACATACCATTCCGTACCTGTCTTTGCGTTTAGTTCTTTGGCAGCTGCAGCAGCAGCTTCAGGAGTGTCAGCAACAATACCTTCTTGAATTGTTACACCGTATCCTTTTAATATTTCTTTAGATTGATATTCGTGAATGTTCATGTGCCTATAGTTTTTTGTTCCCTTTGGGATGCCTTCGGCGCGAATCTACTTCAATAGGATGGTATTTTCAAGAAACGAAATTCTAATATCCGATCTGAGCCCAAAAATCTCAACAACCATCAAGTAATGTGTGGCTCTCGGCGAGAAATATTGTGCATTGGCGAAAGCTTCATTATCTTTTCTCAAATTTTAGTTCCGACTTATTGATTTTATAAACCACACCCTTGCACTACAAAAAATTAAACATCCTACTGTTAGAAAGCTCTACCGAAGATGCCGAGCTCGCATTGTTTGAGCTAAATCGTGCAGGTTTAGAAAATGACTATTTGATTGTTAATAATCTAAAAGACTTCAAAGAGAAGCTATTTGATTTTTTGCCCCATGTGGTAATCTCGGACTATTATTTACCGACGTGTACGGCATTGGATGCTTATGAACTATTAGGGGATATTAATATACCTTTCATCATCATGTCAGGTGATGTGGGGGAGGAAAAGGCAGTCGAGGCACTTAAGTCTGGAGTGGCAGACTATGTCTCCAAGGCTCATATGTCTAGACTGCCGCTCGTAATCGAGCGTGCACTCAACGAGATGAAGGCGGGTCGTCATCGCAAAAGTGTCGAGCATGAGCTAGTACAGAGCAAGGAGCGACTAGAGCTGGCTTTGGAGGGGACTAATCTCGGCGTTTGGGATTTGGATTTCATGTCTAACACGATAGTGTATAATAAAAGGAGTCTCTCTATACTCGGATTGCCGCAGGAGGATGCGATCAAAGAGTTTGCTTACTTTCAGGGAGACGGTGTAGCAGCGCGTGATCACCTCAAAAGAGAGATGCAGGATCATATCGAGGGAAAGACGCCTATGTTTGATCAGGAATACCCAATCAAAAAGAGTGAATCGGGGGATCGGAAGTGGGTGTTGGTAAGGGGGAAAGTCATTCGCCGTGCTCCTGACGGTACACCGCTTCGCGCATCGGGTACGCTGCTGGATGTGACCGAAAAGAAAGAAAACGAAGAAAAACTAGCCAAGAACAAGGCAATATTAGAAAATGCGGAAGCGGTAGCGCAAATAGGTAGTTTTGAGTGGCAACCATTGTCTTCCCGCTTTATCTATTCGGATGGTTTTGCAGAGATATTTGAGATAGAAAAGGGGGATTATCGGCAGTCTATAGAGACACTATATAGGGAGAAGATGCATACTCAGGACCAACCCTACTTCAACGAAATCTTATTTGGTGGACGAGAGTTTTATGATATAGAGCACCGCGTGACACTTACGAATAGCGAAACACGGATTTTACGAAACTCTGGTAATATCAAACATGACGAAGAGGGTAAGATCATTTCTATTATGGGAATCGTACAGGATATCACTGAGCAGCGTGAGATCAGTAAGTCAATTTTTAACGCACAGCAGTATGAGCGAAGTAGAATGGCTCGTGATATCCATGATGGCATAGGGCAGATTTTGGTCGGGACTAAATTTAAAATTTCTTCTTTGGAGGCAGATGTGTCTGCGGAGGAATTCGAGCATAAAAAAGAAGAGATAGAGGACCTATTGGCCAGTACGCTAGAGGAGGTTCGGCGTGTGTCACGCAATATGTCTAACCGCCATCTGGAGGAGTTTGGTCTGCGCAAGACTATGGAGTATCTAGTAGAGCAGGTCAGTGATGCGGGAGATTTCGAAGTGAGCTCATCTATAGATATACCTGATGATTATAATATGGATCTGTCCAGTGCAATCTATCGTATCGCGCAAGAAGCCACCAGTAATATTGTAAAATATGCCAAGGCAAGTAATGTCTCGATAAAAGTGGAATCTACCAATCAAAATATTATCTTAGAAGTTACGGATGACGGAGTAGGATTTGATACAGAAAATAATTGGAATGGTATTAAAAATATGAAAGAAAGAACATCTTTGCAAAACGGGCATTTCGAGATTAGCTCGACCGTGGGCAAGGGTACTGTGATCAAATCTTGGTTTCCGCTCAATACTTAAGACCTCAAACCTATGTCAAAAATTAATATCCTAGTTGTCGATGACCATTCCCTTGTAAGAGAAGGGATCATTACCATGCTTTCCATCTATGAAGATTTTAATATCATAGGAGATGCAGAGAGTGGCGAGCAAGCACTCGAAAAAATAGCTGAAGAAAAACCAGATGTGATGTTACTGGACATTAATATGCCAGGGATGAATGGCATAGAGACTGCAAAGAAGGTGCTAGCTGACTATGAGGGCATTCGTATTATCATTCTATCTATGGAGGTGACACAGGATCATATTTCTGAGGCCATCAAGGCTGGGGTAGCAGGATATTTGGCGAAGGATACTAAAAAAGAAGTATTAGCCGAGGCGATCCGAAAAGTAATGGAGGGCGAGCAGTATTTTGGAGATAAAATATCTGAGGTGATTTTCAAAGGGTTCTACAAGCAAAGCAAAGGAGAGCAAGTAGCTAAGGAAAACAAGGATCTGAGCAAGCGGGAAGTCGAAGTACTGCGTCAGATCGCGTCAGGGCTTTCGAACCGTGAAATTGCGGATAAGTTATTCATCTCTATCCGTACGGTAGATGCACATCGTAATCATATCATGCAGAAACTGAGCATGAAGAGTACTGCTCAACTGGTAAAATATGCTATCAAAGAAAAGATTATCGATCTGGAATAGACTGATAGTCTGCATTTTCGTCTAAAAGCTAGGTAATTTTCTTAATACCTTTTCAGGCTTGGTTATATATGACTAAGCCTTTTCTATGTCTAGTGAGATAGCTTCAATCTTTCTTTTGTATAAGTTGTTTGTATTATTTTAATTAATATGTAAATAGTACAATTTTCAACCTCGTTTCTCATCTTTTTTCTTGTTTTTATTACTGATATTCCTAAAATATTTTTTACGAGTATCCTCTATTTTTTTAGGCTTGGTTTCCATCTACTTTTGAAATGTGGTTAAGATATAAACAAAGTCAAATCACAAACTCCAAACAAGATCTGGAGATTAGCTAGAAAGAATTACACTAGTCACAAAGGGGGCTTTTTATAAGATACGGGATAATACAGGTGGATTAAAAAGGGTCGTTGCAAAGCGATGACTCTTTTTTTACTCTTCCCTCATTATCAAAGACACGGGATAATACAGGTGGATTAAGAAGGGTTGTTGCAAAGCGACAACTCTTTTTTAAAACTCCTTGATTATCTATCCAAGATACGGGATAATACAGGTGGATTAAAAAGGGTTGTTCGATAGAATAGCCTTTTTTTATGTCCATACGCTAAAGTTCCTTGGCGATACATATATTTGTCCACTAACAAGTAACGCATGCTCCACGCCAAGAATATTCACAAATCTTACGGTGATCTGGAAGTCCTCAAGGGGATAGATCTACAAGTCAATACCAGCGAAATCATCTCCATCGTAGGAGCGTCTGGCGCGGGCAAAAGTACGCTGCTACAGATACTAGGGACACTAGATGTGCCAGATCAGGGCGTGGTGGAAATCAATGGCAAAAACGTAGTTGGATTGAAGCCCAAGGATTTGGCATCCTTTCGAAATACGCAAATTGGTTTTGTGTTTCAGTTTCATAATCTGCTACCTGAGTTCACGTTATTAGAAAATATTTGCATGCCTGCCTATATTCAAGGCAGGAGGAATCAGGAACTGGATGAGTACGCGGCGTACCTCATGAACTTGCTAGGAATACAAGGACGCAAATCTCACAAACCAGCACAAGTATCTGGAGGGGAACTACAGCGGGCAGCAGTAGCTCGTGCTTTGATCAACAAGCCTTCTTTGATTTTTGCTGATGAGCCGAGTGGGAATCTTGACTCTAAGAATGCCGAGGAGTTACACGGTCTTTTCTTCAAGCTACAAAAGGAATTTGGTCAAGCCTTCGTAATCGTGACGCATAATAAATCCCTTGCCGAAATGGCCGACCGAAAAATCACCATACAGGACGGTTCTATCCTCGGTTGATGCCCATGAAAATATCTAAGGGAGTTCAATATATGCTCATAGCAGCATTCGTCTTTTCGTTGATGAAGGTCTGTATCAAGCAGGTCTCACATATTCCAGCTGTGGAAGTGATCATGTTTCGTTCGGTGATTTCTCTGGTGTTAAGTGGTTTTTTCCTGTATCGGCAGAAGGTGTCATTTTGGGGAAACAATAAAAAGGTGCTGATCATGCGAGGAGCCTCTGGCGCGGTAGCCTTAGTGATGTTTTTTTCTCTAGTCCAACAGATACCACTTGCCGCAGCTGCCAGTATGCAATATCTCTCACCTGTGTTCGCTGCTATATTGGGTGTATTCATCGTCAAGGAAAAAGTCAGTTGGAAGCAATACCTCTATTTTGCCATATCGTTTGCTGGGGTGCTAGTGATACAAGGGGTCGATAGCAGGATCTCGGGGTTACATCTGGCGATGGGGTTGGGGGCTTCATTTTTTGCAGGATTGGCCTACAACTTCGTGCGAAAACTCAAGACCACCGAGCATCCTTTGGTGATTATCCTCTATTTCCCATTGGTCACGCTTCCGATGGCAATCGTCGCAAGCTACTTCGTTTGGGAAATGCCAGTGGGCTCTGATTGGTTTTATCTGCTGCTGGTCGGGGTGTTTACGCAGATTGCGCAGTATTATTTGACACGATCCTATCAGCTGGAGGAGATTTCCAAAGTCTCCATTATCAACTATACTGGGCTGTTGTATTCGATTGCATTTGGCTTCCTGCTTTTCGGGGAGACCTATAGCTGGATGAGCTACATCGGTATGTTACTCATTGTCATCGGAGTGGTGCTGAATGTTAGAGGGAGAGGGTAAGTAGGTTAGGGGGCTCTGGGGCTCTATATTTATCTAACCTTAAATCAGTTGCGTAATATTTCTCGTCAAAAAATGTAACGATTTACTTTTTGACGGACTAACATAGTATGCGAACTAGAACTACTTAAATTGGACAAGGAACCGAGGTTTAAGGAAATAGAGGCAGAGTTCAACGTCTTCTCAACTTATTATTTCAGGTATCTTCCTCTTTTTCCAAAATTCAGTATGAAAAAGTCCCCACCAGTTACTGAACCGATGGGGACTCTTATGAAAATGTCCTTTTTGCTTAAAATTCAGCGTTGCCTGGAGTCCTAGGGAACGGGATGACGTCTCTGATGTTGGTCATGCCTGTCACGAAGAGGATCATCCGCTCAAAGCCAAGGCCGAACCCACTGTGAGGTGCTGAACCGAATCTGCGGGTATCGAGATACCACCAGAGTTCTTCTTTGGGCACGCCCATCTCGTCCATGCGTTGCTCGAGTTTGTCGAGGCGTTCTTCTCGCTGCGAACCGCCTACGATCTCCCCGATGCCTGGGAAGAGGATGTCCATCGCTGCGACGGTCTTGCCGTCATCGTTTTGGCGCATGTAGAAGGCCTTGATGTCCTTAGGGTAGTCCGTCAGAATCACCGGCTTCTTGTAGTGCTTCTCGACCAAGTAGCGCTCGTGCTCTGACTGCAAGTCTGCTCCCCACTCATCGATCAGGTACTTGAATTTCTTCTTTTTGTTGGGCTTAGAATTGCGGAGCACTTGGATCGCCTCGGTGTAGGTGACTCTTTCGAAATCGTTTTCTACGACGAACTTTAATCTGTCCAAGAGGTACAACTCTGGACGCTCCGTTTCTTTCTTGTTTTTGTTCTCTTCGACTTCACGGTCGTGTAAAAACTGCAAGTCGTCCGCACAGTGCTCCAAAGCATAGCCGACGAGATACTGCAGCATTTCTTCGGCGAGATCAGCATCGTCATCGAGATCCGCAAAGGCCATCTCTGGTTCGATCATCCAAAACTCCGCTAGGTGTCGCGTGGTGTTTGAGTTCTCTGCTCGGAAAGTTGGTCCGAAAGTATAGATCTGTCCCAATGCCATCGCAGCAAGTTCGCCTTCTAGCTGACCGGATACGGTCAAGTTCGTTTCTTTCTCGAAGAAGTCCTGGCTGTGATCCACAGCACCTTCTTCGGTCTTCGGTACATTGTTGAGATCAAGGGTCGTGACTTTGAATGTTTCTCCAGCTCCCTCAGCATCCGAAGCGGTGATGATCGGCGTGTGCACGTTGACAAAACCTTTCTGGTTAAAGAAGTTGTGCACTGCAAAAATCATCGCATGACGAATGCGGAATATCGCTCCGAAGGTATTGGTACGGGGACGTAGATAGGCGATCTCACGGAGAAACTCCATCGAGTGCTTCTTGGGTTGTAGGGGGTATTTTTCTGGATCTGCCTCACCGAGTACTTCGAGCGTTTTGACGATGAGCTCGACGTTCTGTCCAGAGCCCTGAGATGCAACGAGTTCGCCCGTAGCAGCGAGACAGGCTCCTGTAGTGGAGGCTTTGAGGAGCGCCTCATCGATCAGGTTAGGATCCGCGACCAGCTGTAGATTATTGATGGTGGAGCCGTCATTCAAGGCAATGAATGCTACATTCTTGTTTTGCCTTTTGGTTCTTACCCATCCCTTTACAAGCGCACTGGTTCCAACCTCTCCCGATTGGAGTATGTCCAGTATTTTGGTGCGTTTTTCGCTGCTCACTGTGTTTGTTTTTTTGTTGAAATAAAAATTCTCTAAGACCTAGAGGAAGGCAAAAAAAAGGTTTTTTGCTCTGAATTATGCAATTCGGGAGTTAAAACTCAAAAGTTAATCCTAGATATGTAGGAAATGAGGAATTATAAGTGGGCCATCTGGTATTGAATGCAGTGAATCACTGCATTCAATACTCTGTCTCCCGGGCCTGTGACACAGACCAAAGCAAAAGAGGCTGCCCATAGTCGCAACTACTAGACAGCCTCAAAGGTGTTTTTTTATTCAATACGGCTACTTAGTCACAGTCGTAGGTGACGTCCGTAACATTCTTGCCTCCCTCATCGTCGGTTACTGTTATGATAATCGGAAGACCATCGTCATTGTACTCATATGAATAGTTGTACGTATAAGTCGCGTGATCATATATTTCTTTTTCTGATAGGATGTTGTTTTCATTGAAGTATTCATACCCCCCAATAAGTAGTGCTAATAATTCTCCTTTCATTGGATTGGTATTGGTGTCATAGGAATAGCTCACTTTTCCCACAGAGATGGATTCGTTCGTTCTGGCATTTATTACATGTTCCTTTTTGCCTAATTTCCTAGCATTGGCATTTTCTGATTCATAAAAGGATTCAACCATACTAATGTTGTTGCCAGAAAAAGTCACCTCATCATAACTATATATTGTAAGCTCGCTGGTTGACGAGTTGCTATAGTTGTCCCAGTTTTCAACTTTAGATAATTTGTCTCCAGAGTAGATGTATCGATATTCATCGATTTCTTTTTCTCCATTGTAAATTTCACTGGAGGTAATTTTTTCAAGCTTATCACCCGATATGAGAATTTCAATTTTTTCACCCTCATAGGAAGAGTTGGTTAATGTTATGACATCACCAGCATAAGATAAAAATATCTCGTTTTCATCCGTGCTTGTCTCACAATTGTTGTCGTAACACTCTGTTTCATTATCTACACTTAATATCGAGATTAGTTGATTGGCGTCATTGTACTCGAATGTGACGTCTGAAGCATAGCTGTACCCATAGTCATCCTCTGGATAACTAAAGACCATAGAAGTGATGTGACAGGAGTTGCTGTCGTCACCGTTGTCTGATTCTTCACACGAAGCTAGAGCGCCAAATACTAGGATCGCGGCGAATAATTTTGCATTTAATTTTAGCTGATTCATTATATATTAAGATTAGTGTTAACAAGGTTAAGGTAACCTTGTTTGATTTTTGAAGTTTTAAATTAGATAAAAAGAGACGGTTATTTACGAGCAATCGTGTGTTTATCATATTTTTCGTTCTCTTTGCTGAGTCAAAACAAAATCACTTTTTTGAATTATGAGTAAGTACGATATATACGGCATAGGCAATGCCCTAGTGGATTTAGTGTTCGAGGTAGATGAGAAATTTTTAACAGATAATCAGGTCGAAAAGGGGCTGATGACTCTAGTCGAAGAAGACCGTCAAAAGGAGCTAATAAGCCAAATAAAAGTTAGCGAGAATATGATGAAGGGTGGAGGCTCTGCCGCCAACACTGTCGTAGCTGCCAGTCAGTTCGGTGGATCTTCTTACTACGCGTGCAAAGTATCCAATGATGAGTTTGGTGCTTTCTATCTCAAAGACCTGGCAACCAATGGGGTCGACACCATACTGACAGAGGCTACTGCTCCTGAGGGACTTACTGGCAGGTGTCTCGTGATGACGACCCCTGATGCGGAGCGTACGATGAATACTTTTCTAGGGATCACGTCAGATTTTTCGGTAGCGGAGATCGACGAAGAGGCGATTAAGAATTCAACTTATCTCTATACTGAGGGCTACCTTGTCCCTTCTCAGTCGGGCAGAGATGCCATGAAGAAAGGAATGGAAATCGCCCGAGCCCATGGCGTGAAAGTATCCCTTTCTTTTTCTGACCCGAGTATGGTCAAGTTTTTCAACGACGAGATGAAAGAGGTCGTAGGAGAGGGAGTTGACTTGCTGTTCTGCAACGAGGAGGAAGCGATGCTCTATACTGCTACTGATAGTTTGCTGGATGCACGTGAGGCACTCAAAGCCATTGCTAAGAAATTCGTCATCACCCTGGGACAAAATGGTGCGATGATTTTTGATGGAGATACATTCGTAGACATAGAGCCTTATAAAGTCGAGGCGATTGACACCAATGGAGCAGGTGATATGTTTGCAGGGGCATTTCTGTATGGCATCACGCATGGTCACAGCTTTGCCGAGTCAGGCAAGTTGGCCAGTCTCGCTGCCTCCAAGGTCGTGTCTCAGTTTGGTCCAAGGTTGGAAAAAGCACAAGCACTAGAGGTTTTGAGCACTCTTTCTTAAAGTTAGTCATACAGAATCTACACTATGAAATTATCCATTTTAGTTACTGTTCTGCTTTGCCTTTTTTCAGTAGCAGTTTTTGGACAGTCTGATTTTCGTGAAGGGTATATTGTCAAAGTATCGAATGATACGATTTATGGTCTGCTAGACTATAAAAGTATAAAAGCTAGTACGAAAAAGTGTACGTTCAAGGCAAATCAAAAGGCATCCAAAGAGACATTTGGCTCTGACGAATTATTATCTTATCGGTTTATTGATGGCAAGTATTTCGTCTCGAAAACAATTGTTTTAAACAATGTCGAGGATCATTTGTTTTTAGAATACCTGATTGATGGTATTGTGGATATGTATTTTGTCAATGATGAATTTAGCAAGGATCATTATTTCTTTGACAATGGGGATGGTGTCTTGATGGAGCTTAAGAATGACAAAAAGGAGCTCTATAAGGATGGCGTTACATACAGACAAGAGTCCAAAGAATACATTGGACTCTTGAAGTACTCTTTTAAGGATAGTCCAGCCTTGGCCAGTCAAATGGATGACCTTAAACTGAACCATCAGTCTTTGATCAAAGTAGCAAGTGAATACCACGAGCAAGTTTGTTTGACCGAGGAGTGCATTGTTTTTGAAAAGAAGAGGAAAAAGGAAGGGCCAAAATTTGGGTTGATCGTAGGCTACAATACCGTTTCGGCGCGCTCTAAAAGTGAATATGTAAGATTCTTGGATGGTGTGAATTTTGAGACCTATACCTACCCACGTTTTGGGTTGTACCTAAAACAGAAACTCAGTTTTATTAATGAAAATATTTTTGTGCAATATGCGGGGACTTATAGCCAAACTAAGTTCGTATCAACAGACTCTGTGATTCATGTCACTACGAGAGTATATGGTTTGACTTTAGAGCAAAGTAGCCGATTCAATAATTCCCTTACTTTTAGATATGAATTTCCACAAGGAATAATTAGACCCACATTTCAGTTTGGAGGAATGTTCAACTATTTTGTCGAAACACATAATGTGAGAGGGCCTGAGTCTTTTTGGGATTTGTCTATTGGTCAAGAGGTGTATGAAATTGAAGAGTTTGCTAATCAAGAGGTCGGTTTTATGTGCGGAATAGGTCTATTGGGAGAGATCAAAGGGAAAGAAATATTTTTGGATTTCAAATACCAACGGGGTTTTATCAAAGGAGTCTTGTATTATGGATATCCACACCTGAATTACAATGTCATCACGGATACATTCCTAGTCAATCTTGGTTTTCAATTGTTTTAGTCTTTTTGTTACAAGCGGATAGCAATTTGCTGTTGGGTGAGATCTATGAACCGCTTGCATAATTGTTTCTTCTAAATTTCATCTGATGTCATATATTTGTTTGAAATGATATGACATTGCAGCGAATAGCTGTTGATTAAACTGATAAAGATGAAACAATTATTAACCATGCTACTTCTGATGCTAGGTGTGACTGCACTGGCACAGAAGAAAATTGCTGTCGAAGACTTTACCGAAAAGGGAACTTTTAGACAAGACTATCTATCGAGCCTCACTTGGATGAACAATGGGCTGTACTACTCAGCACTAGAAGACAACCAAATCCTACGCTACAACGTCACCACGGGAGCGTCAGATTCTATACTAGTAGACGGGGACGCACTCCATATCCGTATCTCAGACTATGAGTTTAGTAATGACGAAACAAAGATTTTGCTCCTGACTGAGCAAGAGTACATCTATCGCCGGTCGTATACTGCCGAGTATTATGTGTACACCTTCGAGGGGGAGCAGATGAGTAAGCTCTCGGATGGTGGTCGCCAGTCTTATGCGACCTTCTCTCCGGACAATTCCATGGTGGCTTTTGTTCGCGAAAATAATCTTTACTATGTCAAACTGGTCAACATGTCTGAGCATGCCGTCACGACTGACGGGGAGTTTGGTAGTATTATCAATGGTAGCACGGACTGGGTCTACGAAGAGGAACTGTACCTCACCAAGGCCTTTAACTGGTCTCCAGATAGCAAGAAGATTTCGTTTTTCCGTTTTGACGAAAGTCAAGTCAAAGAATACAATCTACAGTACTGGGATAATGGTGCGATCTATCCACGTGACTACCGATACAAGTACCCCAAAGCGGGACAAGACAATGCAGTGGTGGAGGTTTTCATTCATAACCTGCCTACCAACCGAAACGTGAAGGTTAAAACAGGTGAAGAAACGGATGTGTATTATCCTAAAATGCAATGGACACAGGATGCCAATACCCTGTCTCTGATGAAACTAAATCGTCTACAAAATAGACTGGATATCTACCATGTTAATGCAAAGACAGGCGGGATGGTACTGATCCTAACGGACAAGTCTAAGACCTACCTTGATGTGACCTATGCGCATGAGTTGATCTATCTGGATAACGGCACGCAGTTCCTCTACTCTACCGAGCGTGAAGGATACAAACACTATCACCTGCACCGCATCGATGGTCAGCTCAACAATCTCGTGACCAAGGGCAACTGGGAGGCAGAGGAGTTTGTCGGATTAGATCAAAGCGGTAGAACACCAGTACTCTACTATATTTCTACAGAGGGGTCTTCGATGGAGAGACATTTCTACAAGGTAGACCTGAAGGGAAAAGGAAAGACGAAGTTGAGCACCAAGGCTGGTATCAACTCAGTAGATATGAGCAAGGATTTCAAATACTATATTTCCTTTAATCACTCCGCGAATAGCCCTCGCGAGATCTCGCTGATGTCAACCAAGAAAAATGAGTTGGTCAAAGTCCTAAAAGATAGCAAGAAGCTCAAAGAGACTGCTGAGCAATATGGACTGAGCCAAAAGATATTTTTTGATATCGATGGAGCGGATAGCTATCAGCTAAATGCTTATATGCTACAGCCGATAGACATGGATAGTACTAAGCAGTACCCAGTTTTGATCTATCAGTATAGTGGGCCAGGTTCGCAGAACGTGACCAACGGATGGTCTGGTGGACACTACTATTTTCATCAGATGCTCGTACAGAAAGGCTACATCGTCGTATGTGTCGATACGCGTGGTACAGGAGGTCGTGGTGAGAAATTCAAGAAAATGACCTATATGAACTTAGGTAAAATGGAAGTGCAGGACCTGGTAGCAAGTGCAAAGTTCTTAGGTAAAATGAGTTTTGTGGATGCGGATAGAATCGGTGTCTGGGGCTGGAGCTATGGCGGACACATGTCGTCACTATCTATGATGACAGGCGATGGCGTTTTCAAAGCAGGTATCGCAGTGGCACCTGTCACCAACTGGAGATTCTATGATACGATCTATACGGAACGCTATATGAGAACTCCTCAGGAGAATCCAGAAGGGTATGATAGCAACTCTCCCAACACCTATGCGAATCAGTTGAAAGGAAATTTTCTACTGATTCACGGGACAGGCGATGACAATGTGCACTTCCAAAATGCGGTGACACTACAGGAGAGTTTGATTCAGGCCAACAAGCAATTCGATTCGTTTTACTATCCAGATAAGGCGCATAGTCTCTATGGAGGCAAGACCAGAACGCACCTCTATACGATGATGACCAATTGGATCATGGACAATTTGTAAAATCTAGCTACATTTGTAGTGCGAAAGCAATCCTTTGATGCTCAGGGGATTGCTTTTTTATTACCAATCTAACTCATGGACAGAAAGTTTTTTATCGTGGCGAACCCCTATTCTGGGGAAGGAAAAGCACAAGCTGCACTGATGCGTCTCAAAAAACGTCTAGATCAGCTTGATTTCTATTATGCGGTGTTCATCACGCCACAGAGCGAAATCCTAGATGAGTTCATAGAGGAAAACCTATTTACGGACACCACAGACCTGGTGGTGATAGGTGGTGATGGCACCATCAATGCCTCCCTGAATGCTATCCGAAAGTACCCCATGGTGATGAGTTTCATCCCTGTAGGGACAGGAAACGATTTCGTGAAAACGATCGATATTGGTAGCGATCTAGACGAGCAGATCGAAACGATCATACATGGCCGTGAGCGGCTCATCGACGTAGGTATCTGCAACAAACGCAAATTCATCAACGGAATAGGAATTGGCTTTGATGGACAGATGGTTTACGAAAATTTGCATACGAAGAGTATTTTTAGCGGTCATCTCAAGTTCTACATGCATGTTCTCAAAATTCTATGGACATACAGATCCAAATATTATGTGGTCAATATGGATGGACAAAGGTTGGAAATGAAACTCATCTTGATGGCAGTTCAGAATGGAACTACCTTCGGTGGAGGATTCAAACTCAATCCAGACGCTAAAATTGACGATGGGTTACTTAATATCTGTACGATAGGAAGAATGACCTCCTTTCGGCGATTTTTAAATATCGGTAGGCTTAATTTTGGAAAGCATGGTAAGCTGCCAGAGGTTAATTTTTTCCAGGCGAAAGAGCTAAGAGTAGAGCCTAATGATATGCTGCTTGCTCACCTAGATGGGGAGTACATTGGGTCTCCCCCCTTCAATATCTCGATTTCAGAGAAGTTTCTCAGGATTAGAGTCAAAAGCTAAGCCTAACTCAGGCAATGGCATTTAAACCAATATGCAGAAAACCCTTCAAGGGTTTAGCTATAAAATCAAGGCTATAGTTCGTACCCGTACTGAGCATTAAAAACACCTAGCCCTTGGAGGAGCTTACTTTTCTAGGTGGATTTATTTTTCCAAATATTATTTCGTCATGTGTGTTAATTTTTGTCCCTGAAAAATTTTATATCGTCCCGTTGCGCAGGAGTGCCCAAAAATGCTGCGGGAAGGGTGCTGTGTCTCGCAGGAAGGGCTATTGCAGCCGCAGGATGCCTGAAATCTTCGCGGAACAGAATAATGTTTTGCATGAGCTGATTAATTTTCACATGACAGAATATTATTCTTAATTCTGTGTATTGGCGATTATGGGGGCGTTCTAGAAAAAGTTGACAGAGTTTAGATATATACTAATATGAGTATACAATGATATCGTCTTAGGGTAGGGTATTGCCAGGCTTGTCCGTTTTATTTTCAGGGGAGGGATAGTTCTGTCCGATCTAACTTATAGATAATCAAAATATGGAAATGAGAAAAACGAAAAAAGGGTGGTGGCTGCCAGTAACGATGGGGCTAACTATCGGTATGATTAGCTGCGAGGCTGAAAAAGAAGATACTGGTACAGATGTGGAAGAGCCGATCACTTATACTCTGAGTATAGCGGCAGATCAGACGGCACTGACTGAGGGTAGCGACGAGGAGGTAGAGATTACGGTATCTATGGATCAAAGCAACCAAAGTGGAGAAGCCATTGCGGTGGCTCTCACGCTAAGAGGTAATGCCATAGAAGGGGAAGATTATGAAACAGTAGCGAACGAGGTAAGCATTGCTGATGGAGATGAGTCCGTATCTTTTGAGCTGAAACTGATAGATGATGAGGCAGTAGAAGAGGTCGAGCAGATTGAGATTATGATCAGTACCCAAGCAGCAAATGTGGAGGTGTCTAACGATAACAAAGTGACCTTGGTGTTGACAGACACGGATGAGGAAGATCCGAATGGAAGTACAGACAATGATATTTCTATACTGGCGAGCAAATTCTACCATACTGATGCGGTGACCGTGACCTATGATGAGGACTGGGTGACGATCACGACCAAAGATCTCCCTGATCATAAGAGTATGTACTACGGGGCGAACGATCCATTATACGAAGCATATAGAGAACCTAATAATCCTGACTTCAAAAAGAACCCAGGATCAATCGGTGAGCAAAATATCGTCTTCAAACTGCCGAGATACCCAGAAGAAGCGACTAACAAGGAATCTCCTGGACTCGGGCCGATGGGAGTCGCTATCAACAGTGTCGTGTTTTTCAATCAAGAGGCTGCACCTGGTGATGACATTTTTGAGGAGGTCAACACCTTTGATCAGTACGAAGGTCATCCAGCTGGAGACCAATATCATTATCATATCGAGCCCGTATGGCTGACCGAACTCAAGGGAAGTGATGCCTTCATGGGATTTCTCTTAGACGGATTTCCAGTATATGGCACGGTCGAAAATGGGGAAGAAATCACCAATGATGATTTGGATGACTACCATGGTCACTTTGGTGTCACAGCGGATTTCCCGAATGGGATTTATCACTATCACATCACCGAGGAGTATCCATGGATCAATGGAGATGGTTACTACGGCGTAGCAGGTAGCAAAACCCAATAATCTGAAGAATGCACAAATTATTTTTGATAGGGATGGGTCTGGTAGTCGCGTGTACGGCATGCACTACTCGGGTCAACAAACTTAGGTTACCAGACTTGTTTGTTTCAGAGACAGATTTGACTCACGATCACCGTGGGGTCTATTATTATGGGGAGAAGCCATTTAGTGGTTATGCTTTCGAACTCTATGAGAACGGAGAGATCAAAAAGGAATCGTCCTACTACGAAGGAAAGCTGGAGGGAAATATGATTGGCTACTACTCTACTGGAGATACGGCATACGTGCGCCCCTATCATCTTGGAGAGAAACAGGGGGATCATTTGTGTTTTTATCCCGACGGGAGACCCAAATTTTCTTATCAGTTTGAACAAGGGCTCAGCGAAGGGATACACAGAGCGTGGTACCCCACAGGTTTGCTCAAAATGGAACTCAATTATCAGAATGGTAAAGAGGCCGGTTTACAACGTGTTTGGCGAATGGATGGCAAGCTCAAATCTAACTATGTCGTCAAGGATAATGGTCGAAAGTATGGCATGTTAGGACTGAAACGCTGTTCCAAAATCGATAGTGAAACACAAAATATAGATCCATATCTCGGGGTACAGTTAACAGTGAGTAAATGATGAAGTATAGTATAATAATTAGCGTATGTACATGGCTGTTGGGCTGTAGTGCTCCTCAGCAGGAGCAGCGTATCAATGCTGAAATCGAGTTGCCATTTTATACTGAGGAGACTTTTACACCGACATGGATAGATGAGGACGATGATACTTATGATAGTATTCATCAGATTGCTCCTTTTTCGTTTATAGATCAAGAAGGCAACACGATCACTGATGAAACGATGAAAGGGAAGGTTTATGTGGCCAATTTCTTTTTTTCGATCTGTCCTGGCGTGTGTCCAAAGATGACGCATAACCTTCATCTCGTTCAGGAGAAGTATGCAACAGATGATCGTGTCAAAATTCTATCGCATACTGTGATGCCTTGGGTGGACTCAGTAGCACGGCTCCAAGAGTACGCTACGCTCAATCAGATCCATGCGGATCAGTGGCACCTGTTGACTGGAGATAAAACCAAGATCTACGAACTGGCGAGGAACTCTTATTTTGCTGACGAAGGGTTTGGCAAGACTGTCACGACCGAAGAAGATTTTCTCCATACGGAAAAATTGATTTTGATTGATAGTCAGCGTCGAATTAGAGGTGTGTATAATGGGACGCTCCCGTTAGATGTGAAACGCATGATGGAGGATATTTCGACACTATTGGATTAGCTTTGGGAGCATGAAAAGCTTCCAAAAAGAAATACAGCTTCGGGCTCGTTCTCGGGGCTTCCATCTGGTTACCGACGAAATCGTATCGCAGCTTACCGAATTGGCTGAGATCGAGATAGGAGTTCTTCAGGTATTCATTCAGCACACCTCGGCGAGTCTGACGATCAACGAAAATGCAGACCCAACCGTACGCTCAGATTTTGAATCTCATATCAACGAAATGGTGCCTGAGAACCAACCTTACTACCGACACACCTACGAAGGGGCGGACGACATGCCAGCACACATCAAGGCATCACTGATGGGTAGTTCGGTTTCTATCCCCATCACACGAGGTAGATTGAATCTGGGTACATGGCAGGGGGTTTATCTCTGCGAGCACCGAGATTATGGCGGATCACGCCGATTGATTCTGACGGCTATGGGGAGTTGACCAAGATTACTTTGGTTGGTATTGGTTTTCTTACATATATTTAGAGAAAAAATCATTCTAACCAATCTTATCACATGATTATCATTGGCATTTTTCTATTTCTCATAGGGGTTATTTTTTACTTTCTGCGCCCCCAACTATCAGAAGAAAATATCTTCGAAGGAGATCAAAAAGTACGGTCCAAAGCACCTCCATTTTTGCTCATGTTTACGCAGCGCCTAGCTGCAGCTATAGCAGCGATAGGCTTGTTCATTGCGTTGACGCCTTATTTATTCTTTTGGGCGGATGCCACGGAGCAATACTTTTTGGTATACCCCACGGGTAGCACCAGTGTCGTCACGACGCAGGGGATCAAGTTTAGAGGCTTTGCCAAAATTACACCTTGGCAAAAATACATCGATGTGAAAGTTATGGACGATGGGAAAAGAAATCAAGATATCGAGGGAGCCATGTCTCCGATCCCTATCCGGTTCATCGATCAGGTGACTGCCACCGTTTATATTTCGTGTCGATTTCAGTTGCCTTTGGATGAAAAAAGTTTTGAAACACTGGCGATTAAGTTTAGAAGCATGTCCAATCTAGTCAACAATACCCTCGTCCCAACAGTGCGAGAACAGACCAATAACACTGGTTATATGTTTGCAGCGCAGGATTATATCTCGGGGGAGGCACAGAGCTTTCGCCAGACACTCGACGAGCAACTCAAAGACGGTGCCTATGCCGTGGAGAAGCTAGAAAATAGAGACACGATCTATATGGATATCCAAAACGAAAAGGATCGTATGATCAAGGAAATACAGACGTCCTATACGGTAAACAAGATTTTGATCAATGGTGTCCCCAAAAGGATTTCTCATGAAATCACGGAAAATAACATCATCGTATCGCAGGTGATCGTCGATGATGTGGTGTTAGAAAGCACCTTTAAGAAAAGATTGGAAGCGCAGCGAGACGAATCGGCTAAGAGACAGCTCGAACAGCAAAAAATAGAAACAGCCAAGTCATCACAACAACGGATCATTGCCGAAGGCGAACGAGACAAGGCTGCCGAGCGCGTCACCCAAGAAAAAGAACAGGTCAAGCAACTCATCGCGATCGAGACGAAGCTAAAGCAGGAGAAAACTAATAAGGAGCTGGCGGCTATTGCGCTAGAGACCGAAAGGCTAAAATCTCAGCAAAGAAAAGTTGCAGCGGAAGCCATGGCTTATGAAAATGCCAAGTTGGTGTCAGCTGGACTCACGCCACAAGAAAAAGCCGAATGGCAGTACAAAACATCAGTAGGGGTAGCCAAAGAAATCGCTAACATTAAATTTCCAGCAACGATGATTACAGGAGGGGGGAGTAGCGGAGGTACTCCACTCGAGTCCTTGATTGGTGCGGCGATGGCCAAGCAACTTTTGGGGAATTCGAAGGAAAAAGGGTTCTAGTAGTTGGTGTTCAAATACAAAAAAAGGCGCAGTTAATGATTACTAACTGCGCCTTTTTTTGTTACTGGATTGTATTTAGTACAACCGAATTTTTTGGGTTGTGATGTTTTGTCCAAGCTGAATCTGAACGACATAGATACCAGGGCTTAGTCCTAGTTCTGAACTAGCAAATCTGATTTTGTTGCTTTCTCTCTCGGTACTGAGTTGGTATTGGAGATTGCCAGATAGGTCATAGATACGAGCATCTACCGTTTCGTTGGTCTCAGAATACTGCACATAGAAGTCCTGATTAGCCGCCAACGGAACAGGATAGACAGTTAGCTCAGTCGTTGACTTACCTATTTCTATTCTCTTGGTATCAAAGAATTCATTGACGCCATCATAGTCTACTTGCTGCAGCTTGTAGTAGTAAGTGCCAGCTACAGCTGGGTAATCAGTGTAGCTGTAGTTTTGAACTTCGTTGGTCGTGCCGTGTCCGTCTACCGTCGTGATGATCTCGAACGAGAGTCCATCGTCAGATCTATATAGATTGAAATAGTCGTTGTTGATTTCAGAAGCGGTCTGCCATGTGATGGATATATTGCTTTCGTCTGCAGCAAGATTGAAAGAGATGAGCTCTACGGGGAGGGCAGGACTCTCAGATACTTGAGGGGGACATCCTCCAGTACATGACCCTGCATTGATGGTGCCTCCACTATCTGTGTTTGAGCTGCCGTCAGTATTGTTGTACTCTCCGTCTACTTGAATTTCCCCGTTGTTAGTAGAACTAGTATTACCACCTCCAGTGTTGTTATAATCACCACCAACTGTTAGATTCCCATCGTCGACTGTTGTGCTTCCAGTACCTGAATTATCATAATCGCCATCCACTCTAAACACTCCTCCATTTGTTACATAAACATCTCCATCTCCTGCATTATCCAAATTACCATAAATGTGTAGTGTTGAGTTGTTTATATTTATTTCAGCACTATTTCCAGCATTAACGTTTCCATTTACATTCATCACTGCATTATTGATCATGTTGAGATCTGCACTACCACTCAACGTCATCGCCTGTGAAGTAGCGTCTGCATAACCTAACCCTACATTGAAAGTACTACCATCTAAGTAATGATCCTGTCCTCCAAAGGCTAAGTTTCCTTGAATATTAAACTCACTATTTATGTACTGATGATTGGACCCCTCACCACTTAAAGTTACATTTCCGCCAACATTTGCCGTAATTCCTTCAATGTTAACATTACCTGCTGTATTAAATACTCCAAACACATTATAAGTACCTCCGAATAACGTACTTTCAGCCCATTGTTCGGTGATTTGGTCTGCATTGATAGTACCTCCTGTTGCATTGACCGTTCCTCCGCTGATAGTCAAAGTACCTGTAATGGTAAGCGTTACTCCAGCACTTACATTCAAGGTGCCGCTACCCCCAACTGAGAGATTACCATTCACCGTACAGTCTGATGTTATATTAGTTGTACCTGATATGTATGCATTTGCACTTGGACATTGTCCAAACCCTAGATGTACTCCTGTAATCAGTAATAATATTGCAATAAGTAATTTTTTCATGATTGCTAAATGTTTATTGTTTTAAGAAGGATGCTCGACGCTCGAGTTCTACTTACGGGTTGGGAGTGCAAAGTAGATTCAAAAAAAGTAAAATATGGATAATATTTAGACGAATGAGTTGCTTTTCAAGGTGAATTCAGACAATGTTTCAGGGGTTAGGTGATTCTCTTATAGCTAACTATATGTCCGAAAGCGTATCAATTAAGTATAATTACCAATGGCGAGGGTGAAGTGAGGTTTATAGGGCACAACTATTTTCTTAAACACGTAAAATTAATGTTATTATAAATATTTTAAGAATTCTCTGCACTGTTTTAGGGTGGGCACTTAATGCGCTTCTAGCCAGTTGTCACCCACACCCATCCCGATCTCCATCGGGACGTCCAGTTGGATGGCGTTTTTCATGAACTCCTCCACTTTGGTTTTGAGCAGATCGAGCTCGTCGACGTGCGCATCGAAGACCAATTCATCATGTACCTGCATGGTCATCTTGGACTTGAGTTTTTCTTTTTTCATCCAATCGTGGATGTTGATCATTGCGACCTTGATGATGTCTGCCGCACTCCCTTGTATCGGGGCATTGATGGCGTTTCGCTCGGCATAGCCGCGCACTGTAGCATTGCGAGAGTTGATGTCTCTTAGGTAGCGTCTACGCCCCATGATCGTCTCGACGTACTCGTGTTCCTTGGCCTGATTGACGGTATCGTCCATGTAACGCTTGATCCCTGGAAACTCCGTGAAGTACGCATCGATGATCTCCGCAGCTTCTGTACGGCTGATGCCTATGTTTTGGGATAGCCCAAACGCAGAGATGCCGTAGATCAGGCCGAAGTTGATCTCCTTGGCCTTGCGGCGTACGTCGGGTGTCATCTCCTCCATTGGTACTTTGAATACCTTGGAGGCAGTCGTCGCATGAATGTCTCGACCGTTTTTGAACGCATCGATCATGCTTTCGTCTTTGGCGAATGCCGCAATGATACGCAACTCAATCTGTGAGTAATCCGCTGCGAATATTTTGTAGTCCTTGCTCCTCGGTACAAATGCCTTGCGGATTTCTTTGCCCTTGGTGGTTCGGATGGGGATGTTCTGCAGGTTGGGGTTGTTGGAGCTGAGGCGACCCGTCGCTGCGACTGCTTGGCGGTAGTCTGTATGGATCAAGCCATCCTTTTTGCTGATCAGCAGTGGCAATGCATCCACGTAGGTGGATTTGAGTTTTTGGTATTCTCTAAACTCCAAAATGCGCTCGGCGATCTCATGTTCGCTGGCGAGTTTGGACAGAATTTCTTCTCCTGTCGCATACTGTCCTGTCTTGGTCTTTTTGGGTTTCTCGACCAATTTCATTTTCTCAAACAATACTTCGCCCATCTGCTTGGGAGAGTTAATGTTGAACTCCTGCCCCGCCAACTCAAAAATCTTGTCTTGCGCATTGATGCTGAGTTCGTTGAGATCCTTGGACATCACGCCGAGTACTTCAGTATCGATCTTGACACCTGCATATTCCATGTCGGCAAGCACAATACTGAGCGGTTCTTCGACCTCATGCAGCAGTTTGCCCAAATTTTGCGCTTCTATGTCTGCTCCGAGTATTTGTCTGAGTTGCAGTGTGATATCAGCATCCTCTGCCGCATAGTCTACGACTTGCTCGACAGGAATGTCGCGCATGTTGAGCTGTGACTTGCCTTTGCCGATCAGTGCCTCGATCGGAATACAGGTATAATTTAGATAGTTCTCCGCCAGCACGTCCATCTTGTGTCGAGAGTCTGGGTCGATGAGATAGTGAGCAAGTAGGGTGTCAAACAATTTTCCCTTGACCTCCACGCCGTAGTTCTTCATCACCTGAATGTCGTACTTGAGGTTTTGTCCGATCTTGACGATGGATTCAGACTCTAGTGCTTCGCGCAGCTCCTCTACGATGGCTTGTGCTTCTTTTTGATCCGCTGGGAACGGCACGTAATATGCCTCATGGGCCTGATAGGCAAAAGCAATCCCCACGAGTTCGGCTTCTTCAGGATTGATACTGGTCGTCTCTGTGTCAAAACAAAACTCCTCCTGCATCAACAGGTATTTCGTGAGTGACTTTCTGAGGGCTGGCGTATCGATGAGGTGATAGTCATGCGCTACTGTGGTGATATCTTGCTTTTCGACGGGCAAGCTCTCCGCTACTGGGTCGGTTGTATTACTACTGTCCACCGCACCAAATAGCCCCAACTGTGCCGTCGGAGCAGCAGCTGCTTTCTTTTTGGGTGTGGTGGCAGGTGTAGGGGTCGATTGTCCATCGTCCCCGAAGAGCCGCTTGAGCATTGTACGAAACTCCAGTTCTTCAAATATCTTTTTGACGGCCTCCTCGTTGGGTTCGCAGTGTTTGAGGTCTTCTTCGTCAAAGGCTACTGGTACGTCGATTTTGATGGTGGCAAGCTCCTTGGACAATACCCCTTGCGCACCGAACTCATCGACTTTTTCTTTCATCTTGCCTTTGAGGTCCGCCGTATTTTCGAGTAAGCCCTCTACCGAACCGTATTGCTTGATGAATTTGATGGCGGTTTTCTTTCCGACCCCAGGGATGCCTGGAATGTTGTCTGCTGCGTCTCCTTCTAGTCCGAGCACATCGCGTACCTGATCTACGTTATCTATCTCGAACTTAGCGAGTACTTCGGGGATGCCGAGTACATCTACGGCATTGCCCATATAGGCGGGCTTGTAGAGATAGATATGCTCCTCTACCAGTTGCGCATAGTCCTTGTCAGGGGTCATCATGAACACTTCGAAATCCTGGCGCGCAGCTGCTTTGGCAATCGTACCAATGACATCATCCGCCTCAAATCCGTCCATCAGCAGGATCGGAATATTCATGGCTTTGAGTATGTCCTTGATCAGTGGAGTGGCCGTACGGATATCCTCTGGCGTCTCTTCGCGATGCGCCTTGTATTCGGGAAACTGAATGTGGCGAAAGGTCGGCGCACTCGTGTCAAATGCAACGCCAATGTGAGTAGGTTTTTCCTTTTTCAAAATCTCCAACAGAGAGTTCATGAAGCCAAAAACTGCACTGGTATTGACTCCCTTTGAGTTGATACGCGGGTTTTTGCTAAACGCAAAATGGGCACGATAGATCAGTGCATAGGCATCCAGCAGGAATAATTTCTTCTCAGGTTTACTCATGAGGTAAAAGTAAGCAACCTAGCCAATGCAAGTCGGCGGATACTGGAAAAAAGTTGTGTTTAATAGGAGCCCTTGATGTCCGTTATTTTAAGAAGTATTAATTATGAATGTTGATCTTGGGATTACTAGTGGTGCCTGAGAATATTTTAGTAGCGAAGAAGCAAGTAATGTTATACTAGGCCAACACGGTTTCAGGTGTTTTTTGAGCTACTTTGGTCTTTTTCTTTCCTCTGGCTCGTTTCTTTTTGAGTTTGTTGATCCAAATGATCGTGCCCGTCACGGGGAGTGAGGTTGCGATCAAACAAGAGATGAAATAAATGATCTTAGAGAAGGTGCCGAATATCTCACCTGTATGTATCGACCGGATCGAATGCATGATCTGGTGATTGAGCGGTTCGTCGGAGAACAGTTCCTTTTTCTTCACCGCTGCGGTCATTTTGTCAAGGGTCAATTCATCTCTGCCCGATACGGCAAAGAACCCTACTTTGGACTTGGCGATGGAGACAGTGGGCTTGTTGTCAGTAGGTAGGTTGATTCTCGTGTCGCCTTGGTAGTTTAGCTCGGCGTGGGCTACTTGTAGGTAGTCTTCTAAGGTTAAAGTGGTGACTTGTACAGGTTGCTTTTCTTTTTTCTTCTCACCACCACCTCTAGGTCCACGCGTAGGTCGTTCTACACCGAAGGTAGCATAGAGCCCATCTCGGTACCAGTCAAATGACCAGTAGAGTCCTGTCAGTGACATGATCAGCAGGATAAAAGCGGAGTAAAAACCAAGGGCATTGTGGAGGTCGTGATTGACCCGCTTCCAGCTGGCTGACCATTTGATTTTCAAGCCTTGCTTCCATGCCTTTACTTTTTGGGGTATCCAGATGATCAGACCTGTGAGCGTGAGCAGAGCAAAGATGACGGTAGACCAGCCGACAATCGGACGACCAATCTCAGTGTCTAGCATCAACCAGCGATGCAGTCTAAATATAACCATGAAAAATTCGCTCGAAGCAGTTTTGCTAGTACCTTGTACTGTTCCTGTGTAGGGGTTGATTAGGTAGTTGGTGCCGCGGCGTTCCCCTTCCTTGCGTACAGAGATGGCGTAGGCTTTTTCTGGATCAGCAGGGATGCTGATCGACGAGGCTTTTCCGTCCTCTACGGTTTTTTCGACGCTAGACACCAAGTCTTTTAAAAGTAAAGTAGAGGCTCCTTGTGGAACCTCTACTTGGTAAATGTCAGCGTTGATAGTCTCCTCGATCTCATGATAAAAGGTGTAGATCGTACCCGTGAGACATACCACGAACAGAACCAGACCAGCACCTATACCCAACCACAAATGAATGTCGTTGAAAAACTTTCTCGTCTTCTTCCAAGGGGTGTTTTGGCCTTTCGTCATGATCTGATGTTGTTTGTGGTCTTTTTGATACTTGTTTTACTTCTTAAAATACACCGATGTAGTGACTACCGTCGACGTTGACTAGTTCTGCACCTTTGGTTACATCACCCGTTTCAGTCTCTACGACGTATATGTTTCCGTTTTTCCCTACAGGAGCTTGAGTGAGGTAAATCTCCGTTCCGTCTACTACAAAGCCTTGGTACTGGAACAAGTAAAAGTCTGCTTCGTAAGGGATGTCTTCAATTTTTTCAGCTGTTTTTGCCTCTAAGTCTACCAAAGCAAAGAACCCTTGTGCTCCAGCCACACCTTCAGCAGAACTAGCATCTCGGTATGCCACTACGGCTTTTCCATTGGCAGCAGGCCTCCAAGCTAAGACATAAGCCTCTTCTACACCTAAAGCATCGTCCAAACTAAACACATAGGAATCGTCGTATTGGTTGTTTGCACCAATTTTCAAGATGTGAGAACCATTTGGGTCTCCTTGGTTCGCCTGGTACACATCTCCGTTGTATTCGAAAGAATTGATGCTACGGTAACCATTCGTGTTGCCGTATCCTACCCCAGATGAAATGACCGTTGGGTTCAACAAAGAAGGATAGTCTAGTACAATAGTTTTTGATCCCAATATTTCGAAATCGCTATCGGACTCTCCTGTGGCAGGGTCTACTTTGCTCAAGCGTGCGCCAATATATAGTTTGTCACCCGCGGTGTTCAAGGTAGGCATGTCTATTCTTGAAATATAGTAGCCATTAGCTTCTTCTTCTTCACTCAAAGGAATTGAGCTTTCCTTGAAACCCGTGATCCAAGAATTCTGCAAATTGATAGTCACCACACCCATGGTCGCTTCAGTATGGTAAATATCGTCTTTTACATCTTCTGGTGTGTCATTGTCATCAACAACACTTTCTGTATTTACATATACAGCAGCCCCTGTTTGATCCCCATCAAACAATTTAATCCATCTTGGTGCTGTGCCTACGTAAGGGGCTATATTGATACCAGAGCCATCTGGAGTGAAAGTTTGTCCACCTCCCACAGTGTATTTCGAATATTGCCCACCCGTATCACCAGCATAGCTGATGTTGAATATGGTGCTGCCATCTTCAGAAGACTGTAATCTGGCTGTCCTGTTAGATGGTACAATAAATCCATTGTCAAAAGGAGCTATAGATACCGTAGGGTCCTTGGCTTCTTCACTGGATAGGGAGTAAATCAATGTTCCTCCGTTACCGTCACCAGGATTGTCTCCCATTCTTGCTGCTGCTACAGTGATCCATCTATATTCAGTTGGTTCTGGTTCTGGCCCTGGATCTACGCCATTGTCGTCTGTAGTACAAGCTGTCGTTAGCCCAACTGTTAGCAGTGCAATGGAGCTCAACGTTTTATAATTCAAAAAGCTTCGTTTCATATGTAGATGTATTAATAGAGTTAAAATTTATTGATTCTGTAATTTATTTTTAGATAAAAGGCTCTACCTGGTTTTTGCACAGACAGGTTGTCGTATACGGGTTTGTCAAATATGTTTTTGATGTCAAAACTTGCCACAAGTTGGTTGCTTGGGAAGACATAACTCATCCCGAAATCTTGCGCCAATTGCACGGGGATATCAAAAAACTCATCTCCAACCGTATTTGCCCCTTGAGGCACCAAGTATGAAAATTCATCAGTGAAGTACACGGTGTAGAATAGATTTAACCTTGCGTTTTTCTGAATCAAATCCTTGAAAGAGTAGCGCAAGCTGCCATTCATGGTAAAGAAGGGCGTATTGGGTACGTCTATTTCTACACCTCTGTTGATTACTTTCAATTCGAAGTGAGAAACATTGAAATTGAGTCCAAAATTGTTGTTGTATTTGTACTCCAATTGTGCCTCTACTCCTTTGGATGTCCCATTGCCCTGGTTTTCGTAGAGGATGGTTTCATCGTTGATATTCGAAGATGTTTCAATAGGCAAGCCAATTCTGTCTTTAAGCTTTCGTGTAAAGAAATTGGTTGAGACAGTAAAATCATGCTTTTTGATTGTAAATGTTCCAAACCTAAACCCTAGGTTATAGTTGTTGCTTAGCTCGGGTCTGATACTGGGGTTGGCGACTACATTGTCACCATCGTTACCAAACACTTCACTTTCATTGGGTAACCTGACCGCTTTTTCTGCAGAAGTCAACAGAATTATATTTGGAAGGATAGCATAGGAAAGCGTAAACCCATAGCCTTGGTCTTTTGTGTGGGCACTTGTAATCTCATCTTCTATTTCCTTGGTATCTTCATTAATCTCAGGGTCTATATTTATCGTTTTTTGTTCGTAGTATTTTCCAAACACATTGGTTTTTAGCTTGTCATTAAAGGCATTGAATTCATAGGTCGCAGAAATTATGTTTTTATGCAAATCCCTTGTTCCCTTGAATGTATTTTCCAAAACTGATCGTAAAGCATCACTATCTTCCCTGTCAATACCGCTATACACATGGTTGAACAAAATTTTATGATGGGCGTTGATGGCATAGGACAATCCTGTTCTAATGGATGCTACGTTTCTCTTTATTTTTGCCAGAGTAGGGCCGCCTTCTTGTTGAGACCCCCAAGTATACTTGCGTTCATTGCCTTCAAAGTCTATAGCTCTTTCTCCATTCCAGCTATATGCCCAAGCCACTGTGTCGTTTACCATACGATTTCGTTTGCCATACAGTCCATGTATGTTTACATCCAGTCCTTTTACAAAGAGATCTTTCTTTTGGTAGGAGAGGCTTGCCAACATGGCATCTGATTCCATAAATCGACCCTTATAGGGCGTGATGGTCATAAAAGCGCCATGTTGAATCTCTTTGTAATCACTAGACCCTGTAAAGCCAATGAAAGCTTGGTCAGCCCATTTTACATTGGTATAGCCTATTTGTGCCATTCCTCCTGTCGATCTATAAGCATCGTTGAACCTCCTGGCAGTAATATATGTAGGCACGCCTCCTAGACCCGTAACGGCCACACTGCGCCCTGAAACCTTATAATCATTGTCAGAGTAATTATAAAAAGCAGATGCTTTGACGGTCAGTCCAGATTCCTTGTAACGGTACAAGCCATTGACACTGGCCTGAAAGGTGTTGAACGATCCGTAAGAAACCGAAGCGTTGAAATTGGTTTTGGTTTCTTTGTGCAGAACTATATTGATCGCACCACCCAAAGCATCGTCAGCCAGGTGTCCAGGAACTACGCCTTTATAGACCTCAATATTCTTAATCATTGAAGGGGGAATACTATTGAGGTTGAATGAATTGCCATACGTAGAGATAGGAATGCCATCGATAAATACGCGCACAGCGCTTCCTGACAATCCGTTGAGACTATAGCTGACATCAGAGCCTAAACCACCATTTTGGCGGATTTTAACACCCACAGTTGTGTTTAACAATTCGTTGGTTTGAATGTTTCGTAGGCTCGCTTCTTTTGTTTCGATCACGTTGACAGCAAAACCCTTTTCTTCGATAATTGTCGATTCTGACTTTCCATGAATGACAACTTCGTCCATCTCGGTAGCATCCTCTTTCATTAGGATATTTAGTTTGACCTTTTGATTGTCGGAGATGTGTTGTTGGATGATTTGCTTTTTGTATCCTAGCCCACTGATGTGAAAAGCATGGGTTCCTGGTTTTAGACCTTCGATTAGGAAATTCCCATCTATATCTGTAGCAGCACCCTTGCCACTATTTCCGAGTCGGATACTCACCCCTGGGATCGGGGAATTGTTTTCGTCTAGAACCTTTCCTTGTACACTTGCATGCTGTGCCAGTGTAGCATGTGTCAGCAATAGGAAGCTGCTGATAAGGAGAAGGTGAGACGTGAGTTTCAAAGCTTATTTAGACTTGTTAAAAATAACGAGCCGCAAACTTAAGTTTGAATAGTGATGAATACAATCACTACTAGTAGTGAATTTTATCGTGTTAAATGATCGTAAAAGCGCATCGAAGGGGCTTTTTCCTAGCGAGAACTTCGCTCTAACTGCACATGGTTTAACTCAAAAGTTACAACCACTTTTTTACCCGTTAATCCTTCGAAGAGGGGGACGAGAATGTCTTGGGCATTGTTACGAGTTTGGTCAAGAATGCCCATCTCCATGGCGGATTGATGGATGCTAGATTCTGCCTCTTGGTATAGCTGCTCCATAAACTTGGCCTTTTCTTCTTTGTTCATGTAGTCAATCTGGAGATCATAGATACGTGATTGATCTAGATCAATTTTGAAATAGCAGAGTTCTGGCTCGGGCAGACGAATGTACAAAGTATCGTTCTGCTGGTGAATGTGATCTTTGGTCAGCTGGACTAGGTTGATACAGCCTACGGCTGTACCGCTGCTGATGAGCACCGCTTTGGAGTCTGGTACAGGTTTGTACTTGAATAGTTTGAGATCGATGTAGTCTGCAACTTTTTTGATCTCAGTGACTTCTTGAAAGTTGTATTTGACCAGTTCCAGTTTGCCGATCTGTTCGGTTCTCGTGAGAATACTGGATTGATGAATCTCTAGCGTGTCATCCGTATGGTCCGTAAAGAATTTTTCCTCGACCAGCATCCAAGAGATAATCCCTAGTAGTAGAAGCCATGGCAATACGGTTAGTATACTTTTCAACAGTCGAATCATGGTGTCAAATTAGACATTTTCTCGAAAAGAACACCAATGAGGGGAGGATAGCGCAAAGAAGGTCTTATTTAAACAGAAGTCCTGTTTAAATAAGACCTTCTCAAGGAATGATTGTTGATTGAAATTTTTGTCAAACTATAGAGATACACCTCTTTTCCAAGGGATGAAATCCTCGTGACGCATCAGTACTGCTTTGGAGGCGACTGTACCACTGGCAATGTTGATGATGTACTCTAGCATTTCTTCACCCATTTCGGCGATGGACTTTTTCCCCTCGATCACTTCGCCAGCATTGAAATCAATGATGTCGGCCATACGTTCAGCGAGTTTGGTATTAGAAGATACTTTTAATATCGGAGCAATAGGGTTACCTGTAGGTGTACCCAGTCCTGTGGTGAATAGCACCACATTGGCACCTGACCCGACTAGACCCGTGGTAGATTCTACGTCATTGCCAGGAGTGCAGAGAAGACTGAGTCCAGACTGTTCGGCATACTCTGTATAGTCAAGTATATCCATGACGGGTGAAGTACCACCTTTTTTTGCTGCTCCTGCGGATTTCATCGCATCAGTGATTAGCCCATCTTTGATGTTGCCTGGTGACGGGTTCATGTCAAAGCCCGAACCTACATCTTCTGCTGCCTTGGCATAGGCGCGCATTAGTTGGATGAATTTTTTAGCATGCGCTGGGTTTTCAGTACGGTTGATTAGCTCTTGCTCTACCCCACATAATTCTGGGAATTCTGATAAAATCGCTTTGCCCCCCAATGCGGTGATCATATCAGAGACATGTCCCAGCGTAGGGTTGGCAGAGATACCAGAGAAGCCATCTGATCCACCGCATTCTAGCCCTATGGTCAACTTAGAAAGAGGAGCAGGCTTACGCTCTATTTTGTTGGCCTCTATCAGTGCTTTGAAGGTGTCTTTAAGTGCACTTTGAACGAGATCATATTCGGATCCCGTCTCTTGCTGATCAAAGATCAATAGCGGTTTGGTGAGTTCTCCGACACTGTTGGCGATGGCGTCTTGCAGGATGCTGACTTGTGCATTTTGACATCCTAAACTGAGGACAGTAGCGCCTGCTACGTTCGGGTTGCGGAGGTATCCAGCGAGTAGACGACATAGTGTATCGCTGTCTTCACGTGTCCCGCCACAGCCTGCTTGGTGTGTGATGAACTTAATTTCTACGTTCTCAAATAGTCTTTTATTTGACTGTTGTGATGACTGTCCGAGGGTCGCATCATCCAGTGATTCACCTGTTTCCAGTCGGCGAACGAGATCGCTAGCTAGTTCGTTATACGGGTTGGCCTCTTCGTATCCTAGGGCTGTTTCGAATGCTTTTTTGAGAGTCAGGATATTTCTGTTTTCACAGAAAACTAGGGGAAATACTAGCCAATTGTTAGCAGTACCTACCTGACCATCTGTACGGTGATAGCCGTCAAAGGTGCGCCCTTCGAATCGGCTGACGTCTGGAGCCGTCCAGTGAAACTCCCCTTCTTTTTGATCCGAAAACTCGGTTGCCTTGTGTGCTGTGTTCTCGACAGTGATGGCTTGTCCCGATGCAATGGGTGTTTTGGCTGTCCCGACGACCAAGCCGTACATGTACATTTCGTCCCCTACTGCTAGGTCTTCTAGCGCAAATTTATGTTTGGCCTGGATGTCTTGCTGAACAGCTACTGATTTCCCGTTGATTTCGGCAGTTTCTCCTGCGGATAGATCTGTGAGTGCTACGCCGAGGTTGTCCGTTTCGTTAATCGTGATTGCCTTTTTCATGCTTTTTTGGATAGAAATGAAGAGATAGTTGCGCCGGATTGGAGTTGGTCTAGGTGCTCAGTCATACGTGCTGCCAACCCTTCGGTTTTAGTGAGGTCTTGATCCCAAAAACCTGTATTGGATAAGACTGCTGTAATGATGTCTTGTGCTGATTTTCCTTTCAATTCTCCGAAGAAATTTTTGACTTCTTCATTGTCTTGAATCTCAAAATCACGGGTATATAGATGAATCAAATGCGTAAATGCCACGACCAAACCACTCGGCAAAGTGCCCTGAGTCGCTAAACTATCGAGCAGCGAGGGCAGTACTCTTACTTTGAACTTTGAGATGGAATTAAGGGCGATAGATTTGAGCTCATGACGGATGTATGGGTTTTTGAATCGCTCTAAAACTTCCTCGGCATATGCTTCTAGCTCTGTCTTTGGTAGGTCGATGGTTGGTGCGATTTCTTCGAAGATGATTTGTCTTACGAATTCTCCTACTGTATCGCTTTCTACACTCTCCTTGACGGTTTCTAATCCATTGAGTAGACCAACAGGCACCATGGAGGTATGCGCGCCGTTTAGGATTCTGACTTTTCTCGTTCTGTATGGAGACAGGTCTTTGGTATAGATGACATTGAGACCACATTTGTCCGCAGGGAATGCTTTTTGGATGGTTTCATTGCCTTCGATCACCCATAGATGGAATATCTCGGATGATACAATGAGGTTGTCTTCATAGCCTACTGCTTCTTGGATGGTTTTGACTTCATCTCTAGGATAGCCAGGGACGATACGATCCACGAGAGTGTTTGCAAAGTGACAGTTTTGCTCTACCCATTGTACAAATTCGTTTGATAATTTCCAGCTAGCGGCATAATTCAGAATGGCCTCTTTGAGCTTCTCGCCATTCTTGTCGATAAGCTCTACTGGGATGAATTTTAACCCTTTGTCGGCTTGTCCACTGAAGTGCTCAAACCTTTGCTGCAAGAGTTGTGTGACTTTGCCGGGGAAAGTAGCTGCGAGTTGTCCGTTAGTTGGTTGGTCGTCTGCTTGAAAAACGATACCAGCCTCGGTCGTATTAGAAATCACGATTTCCAGCTCGTCTAGTGTGGCAAGTGCGTGATATGCATCAGGCATCGTGAATGGATCGATGGATTGCTGGATGCAATTGATCAATCGCGTTTCGCTGATGGCTTTGCCGTCTTGAAGTCCACGGTAGATGTGGTGATAGAGACTGTCTTGTTTGCGGAGCATATCTGTCATTCCCTGAGCGATGGGCTGTACGACTGCTACCCCATGGTTGTACCCATGCTGCTCATTCATGAGGTCGATCATCCAGTCTGAAAACGCACGGAGGAAGTTTCCTTCGCCGAATTGGAGCACTTTGATAGGGAGTGCTGGAGTCTCTGCTGTTGTTCTGTTTAGTGCTTTCATTTTTTTGTCTTCTAAAGTTGATATATCGAATGTCAATACGGTCTTAATTCTTTGAGTGGACGTTAACGCAGATTGTATTTAAAAAAACCTTTTCTCATCAAGGTTCTATAGCGTGTACGTTAACTCATTGCGCAAATGTAGTATATTGCAATCAATATTGAAGAATAATTTTTTGATTTAGTCAGATGGCAAAAAAGATTACCATTAAAGAAATCGCCAAGAAAGCGGGTGTGTCAATCGGTACGGTGGATCGGGTGTTTCACAACCGAGGTAGGGTGGCAGAGGCCACACGTCAGCGGGTACTACAGATTGCGGAGGAAGGCAACTATTCTTCGAATGTCTACGCGAGGAGTTTACGGCTCAACCGGGCTTTTACCATAGCGGTGTTATTGCCAGAGGATAATTATTACTGGAAAAAGCAGAGTGAAGGCATACACGAAGGAATCGCCGAACATGCAGCGTTGGGGTTTGAGGTCAAAGAATACAGCGTACAACGAGAAGCGAGTACCGATGTGACTACAGTGCTCCAAACGGTTCTAGAGAGTGAACCTGACGGGTTGATCCTTACGCCTATTTTTCTCAAAGCAGGTGACGAAGCGCTACACCAATTGCAGGATAGCGGGGTGCCATTTGTGTTTGTGGATTCTAATATCCCAGAGGTGGGGCAACTTTCTTTTGTGGGACAGGATGCATATCAGAGCGGAATGCTGGCAGGTAGTTTGCTGGATCGAGGCTATATCAAAGACTATGTTTGTTGTGTCGTGACGGCTACTGCCAATGACCTGAAAAATCAAGCGATCCAAGAGCGGGTGGCAGGGCTCAGGGCATATTACGAATCGGTAGGGAGAGCAAAGGACTCCATCAGAGAGGTGAATCTAGCGCGTGACCAAGTGACAGTGGAGATGTTGAGGAGGCAGTTAGTAGAAGAGCGGCGGCCTGTTCATGTTTTCGTCCCAAACTCTCGTTCTTATTTAGTAGCAGCTGCGCTGGCTGATTATAGAGAGCAGTTGCAGTTGAGGATGGTGGGCTATGATTTGGTTGATCCGAATATCAAACTGATGGAGGATGGTACGATAGATTTCGTGATCCACCAAAAACCGAAAATGCAAGGGTATCTGGCAGTACAAAGTCTCTATAAACACCTAATGCTGAAAACCAGTGTGCCCATGGAGCAGTACATGCCGTTGGAACTCATTACTAAACAAAATATCGAATACACTGAGCGGTAGTTGTTACAAAATCACCTTCTGGAGATTGGATAGAATATCAAGTAAAATGGATATTTTAGCGGTGATAGTTGAACTTTAACCTTGCCAAACCGCAATACATGAGAACTTTTGTTGCCCTCCTACTGATCCATTTTTTGTCATTGTCCTCCTATGCGCAAAAAACATTTAAGCTCTACTCTTTCGATGTAAAAGGAGATGAGGGCGAAAACTACTACGAGCGAGAAGCCAAAAGAAACTTTGACTCTGGAAAAAGTGCATTCGAAGATGCGGACGTCCCGGAGCGTTTTACGCCAAGCCTAGGGTTGATCAATGCTGCGACAGGACTCAAAATAGCGAATAGAAAAGGCTCAATCTCTGATCTACAAGAGTTGCTTCGGATCAACTATGAGTGGGTCACCAACAGCAATCTCTTGACGATCGATGAGTTGAAAAAGTCAAGTGCAGTGTTCGTCGATGACGAAACGGTTAATCAGCGTGCGGAGATTGTGAATTTTTATACTGTCATCAAAAAGTATAACATGGTGCTCAAAACCACCAATCCTGAGAAGTTTGAAGCAGCGAAAAAGAAGGATTCCGATTTGGATTTGGATCTCAAAGATGTGAGTGCCGACCTCAAGGCTGCTGAAGAGGCACTGGACGAAGCGATCGAGGCTGCTGCGGCGATGCATTATGCTAAGGGGCGAGAACAATCGCAAGGGCAAGATCTAGTTTCTAACAAAGAAGCCGCAAAGAGCTTTCGCTATGCCTATGAGTATGTGGACAACTATAGAGATGCAAAGGATCGCTATGCGACGACTAGAAAGCTAGGAACGACACGACTGGGGTTGTCTGATTTCGAGAATATCGCCAATAGTGGCAATAACGTAGCGGGGAGTATTACCTATGATATATTGTCTTACTTTTCGAGTCGCGGAGATGTGTATGAGTTTTTCGAAGTGCTGGATAGAGATGCTTTGAACCGAATATTGGAAGAGCATAAATTAAGTATCTCAGGTCTGATGGCCGAAGGTACGACTGCCGATCTCGGAGAACTGGTTGGGGTTAATTCGATCATGATCGGCAAAGTGACCCAGGCTACTTTTGAGAAGGAAAGGTTGGATGGAGTATCTCGTAGCTACTCTAAAAAGGTGAAAGTCGGTGAAGAAACATATACTGAAGATGGCAAAGAGAAAACGCGAGATATCAAAGAAGAGGTGACCGTCAAGATGAGCGAAGAGAATAAGATTGCACGCTCTACGGTTTCGGCGACTTTCAAGATTGTAGATGTCACAACGGGGCGCATTATCGCAGTAGATGAGGTCTCTTATACTTCCAAATGGTCTGGTACTTGGTACGCCTATGAATCTGGGGACAAGCGAGCGATTCCTAGAGTGAACCAAAAAGAGGTCGAATACGTGAGCGAAGCAGGGCTGACCAATACTGCCGCGAGTAAAGTGGCGTCTATCATGATTGATAGAGTCGCTAAATATGCTACAGAAGTTTCGCAGTAATTAGAATCAAGAACCTAGAATCAAGAACCTAGAATCAAGAACCTAGAATCAAGAATGAACTTTAGAGGTATCAATGGAGTTAAAGTCCCCTTGGTAAGACAGGTGTGGGTTCCTAAGGGATCCAAATTAACGCTTGTATTCTAGGTTGTAGGTGATGTCATCGACGATTTGAGTCTTTGCTCGTTGAAATGCTTTGGCCTGTGCATCATCATGGGTAGCACCTATGCCCTTGATGTCAAAAAAGGAGTTTTTATAGATTTCTTTTCCTGTCAATTTATCTATCAGAGATACCGTAGCATCGATATAGGCGAGGGTGGCAATCTCGCCAGTTTGACCTTTGCGCGCGATGGCTTCTATGATGAGGTCATAGTCTGATGACGCATCGTCGTTGACAAAGGAGTAGTGTAAATCCGACAATCCACTTTTGATGGCGGGTTCGATTACCTTGATGCGGAGTGGGCTACTAATGCCGACTTCACTGCTTTGAACATACACTGTAGGACTTTTGATTACAAGCTCTGTACTGGTCTCAGGTGTCTTTTGATTGGATTGTACTTCTTTTAGAAAACTGTTTTGAGGAGAAAGCGACAGGTATTGTCCTAGGTTCAGAGCGATTTTTGCCAAGTAGGTTTCACCTGGAACGACCATCGAATTGTCCAGATTGAAATGGGCTTGACCCATTGAAGAAGTTGTGATCTGGTAGATTTTCTGTTTACCACTTTTTTCCAAAATGATATCGATAGGCACGTTGGGTATTAATTTTCCATCCAGCGAACAAGACACAGTTAAAGGGTGACTTACATATTCAGCTGGTTTGATAGCCAAGCGCTTAGGTGCTGACAACTGTATGTTGGATAGATTAGGAATCACCTCAAAATGAGTAGGCAGGAATGCCAGCCCTTGCGTGTCGATCAGGTCGGTCGCTACAGCAAATGTAGTCGTGGAGATGATGTCTTGATTGGGAGCCGTGATAGTGGCCGAAAATACCGTTTGGGTCGAATTTTGAAAAAAGCGACCAACCAATTGTCCTTTCCCCTCAGGAGAAAAAGTGATTCGTTTGTCTTCTGACAGGGCATTTTTGAGCTGGTGATTTAGCGCGTCACTGTATGGACTGGTGATGGTAGAACTACTATATGAGAACTTGGAAGCCCTCACCAGAGGCAAACTGCCCGTAGGGAGATGTAGGAGCAGCTCACCATGGAGGCGTGTTACGATATCCGTGGCGGTCACAGTTCCAGAGCCAAACAACTGATCTAGTTTTTGGCTGTTATCAGATGCGGTGATTTTGAGTTGGTGGATCTCTGCGCCGTGTGGTTTGGATAGCGCATTGAGGACATTGATAGATTTTTGTATGCTTTCGAGGAGTTGTTTGTTGTTGATTAGCAAACGGATTTTTTCAGGTTTCTGGCTTGTGGAGGTATATTGTTGATTGTTTTGTTGGATTTGTAGACTGTTTTTAGAGATGATCCCTTTGTTGTATTGAGTTAGTTCGTCTATCGATACATAGCCAAATGCGTAGAGAGATTTTTTACGTTTGTCGTAGTAATTGTCGAGTTTGAGTCCGACTAAATCCATATCAGACACGGAGGTAGATCGCTGCTGGAGACGCTCGTTTGTGGCAGTATTTTCTATAGATATATTGAGCTCAGTCTTGGTGTTGATAGAGACGAGTATGCCATCAGATAGCTGTGATTTGATCATCTGATACAGTTTTTCTTGTGCATCCGATTGGCTTCCATTTTTGGGAATTTCTTCTGTCGCAAAAGCGGTCAAATAGATGGATTCTTGCCACTGAGAGGCTCTACTGATGGGATCCATCCATACAGGCTCCTGAGCCCAAGTAGTTGCGAATGTACAGGTAGCTAGAAGTAGAAGGATGGTTTGTTTCATGACGTATGTTTTGCAGCTAAAATACATAAGACCGCCAGTAATGACGAATTTGTCAGTTTTGTTTTATACATTAAAAATCACTTTCTTTGGATGTCACTGTTCAAAAATCTAACAATGCCCAACTTCCCCACGGGCAGTCGATAATCAACCGAATCTTCCTTTGATTGTCGTTTCTATAATTCACGATATAAACGAGTTTCTTTTCTAGTGAAAGGAGAAAACTTCTCTGTCTAGGCATGGTAGGGATTTAAATGAGATATTATGAACAAAAGACTATTTATAGCTGCTTTAGCAGTGTGGGACAGTGCCGTGATGGGCTGTCGTCAGCCAAAGCAGGCTGCTAAGCAACCACAGCGACCTAACATCATTTTTATCATGTCGGACGATCATTCACAGCGCGCTATTAGTGCGTATGGTTGTCTACTGATGCGCACGTCCAATATCGTTGGAGTCATCAGGAGTTGTACGACCTAACATTAGAATTGAACGAAATCAACCTGTAGCACTAGGGCAGGGAGCTGCCGATGGATCAAGATGAATAAGTCTAAAATTTTGTAAATTGAAAAAGAACAGCAATATCCGGGAATTGAATAGCGAGCATCATTTTACCAAATGGTTTGAAGAAGTGTACGACGTTCATTTTGAACGCTTGTTTCGGTATGCTTTTTCGATCACTAAGAACAAGCAATTGGCAGAAGATGTCGTTTCTGAAGTTTTTACCAATATATGGAAGAACAAACCCGACTATGACAGCATCCGTGAGCTCAATTCGTATCTACACGTTTCGGTTAAGCATCTGGCCATTCGACAAGTGTCCAAAGATCCGCAGCGTTTTAGCTACAGCACCTATGATGAGACCTTGCAGATCTCTGATAGTATCGATCCAGAGAGTCTGCTACTCGGCAAGGAACTCGGCAAAATCATTGAGAGAATATTGGATACGCTATCGCCACATAGCCGATTGGTCTACGATATGGCTAGGACGGAGGGCAAGTCCTACCAAGAGATCGCTGATGAGCTAGGTATCACCAAAAGAACCGCCGAGACGCATGTCCATCAGGTACTCAAGAAGCTGAAAGTTCAACTGCGCGAACACTTCAAAGACACAGATAATATATACCACTTTTTTACCCACCTAGGGTCTATAGCGGGGCTACTTATCAGTCTATGGTTATGCTTTTATAGGTAACCACAAGAAAATCGATATTGAAAATCCGTCTATCGAAACAGTTGTTTTGTTAGATGGATTTTCTTTTTTGGGTCAAATAGTTAAAAATATTGTAAATAATTCGAGGAGTCTACGTGCAGTATAGTGTATTTGGCTCTTTGTATATGTAAGGATAAAAACACAAATGGAGCAACTCATATCAAAGTATTTAAAGAATGAATTGACCAACGCAGAGGCACAAGAGCTAAAGCGTTGGTTGGAGAAAGATGCGCTTAACCGAAAAGTGTTCGAAAACATAGTCAGTGAGTGGCACTTGTCTGCTGCGGATGTTTCTTCTGCCAAGGATAGGGTCATGCAGCAAGTTCGTCAGACCGCTGTTGCAGAGCCAGTCCAGCACCGTACCACGGTGCGTAGATGGATGAGTTATAGTGTGCGCATAGCTGCGGTGTTGGTGTTAGCGGCAGGGCTTGTTTTTATCTGGTTGACACGGACAGGCATCCGTCAAGATGACGCTATGATTGTGCAGCAGGAGATCGTGTACATCGAAAAGGAAGCGGCTTATGGCCAAAAGCTAACCTTTGAACTACCTGATGGTAGTGTGGTCAAGCTCAATGCGGGTAGCAAGTTGACCTACCCGAAAACCTTTGCTAGTAAAACGAGAGAGGTTAGCCTGACAGGAGAAGCATTCTTTGATGTGGCGCGAGATGAGAAGAAACCGTTTCGGATCAGCTCCAACGACGTGATGGTACAGGTACTGGGCACTTCGTTTAACGTCCGATCCTATCCCGAAGAAGACAACATCGCTGTAGCGGTGAAGACAGGGAAAGTAGCGGTGAGCAGCCGTGTGAACCAAAACCAAGTGATACTAAAGCCAGCAGAAATGGCATTGTATAGCGCTGATGATCAGTCGCTCAATAAGAAAATAATAGATGATAATGAACTGTCAGTGTTTGGATGGACAGATCAAAATTTGGTTTTGGAAGACGCCAATTTTGATGTGATCCTCACAACCCTGTCTAGATGGTACGGTGTAGAATTCGATGTGGCGCAATTGCATGGTGCGCAAAAACAATTCACCGCCAACTTTAAAAACCCGTCACTCACCAAGGTGATGGAGAGTTTATCATTTGCTTATGAATTTGACTATGAGATAGATGGAAAGAAAGTGACCATTTACTAAAAAAGGAGAGAGCCAAGTGCACTTTGGGGAAAGAATCTCGGCTCTCTGGTATTATTAATTAACTACTAAATTATTATTTTATGCATGAAAGGCTACTAAAAATTATTATTAGCATGACAAAAGTTGCAGTATACGCGACCATATTGTGTTGCTCGCTGACGATGGCACTTGCCAATGAGTCGTCAGCTCAGCGTTATGCTCTCAGTGAGATAACGGTCGAAGTAAACTATGAAGGGAATAGTTTATTGGGGCTTTTGACAGAAGTCGAAAGCGCTAGCGAATTTACTTTTGCGTACTCTAAAAAAGAGTTGAGAAACAAAACAGTGAGTCTATCTAAGGGCGAATGGAATATGAGCGCCTTGCTCAAGGAGATTTCTGTTCAGTCTAGAGTTTCATTGCGTCGAATCAATGAGATCATTACCATCAAAAACGTAAGTTCTGAGGAGCGCCTACCCAAAGTGACCGAGTCTATCAATGTAGACATCACAGTCACGGGAACAGTCTCTGACGAAACAGGAGAGCCACTACCTGGTGCTACTGTTTTGGCAAAGGGCACTACAGTCGGTACAGTCACCGATCTGGATGGTAAGTTCACGATCAATGTGTCGGAGAGTGCTACGCTAGTGGTTTCTTTTGTCGGATATGTGAGTCAAGAAGTGCAAGTATCAGGCAGGTCTACTATTAGCGTGCTATTGGAACCAGACTTTACCAGTCTCGATGAGATCGTAGTAGTAGGGTACGGTTCGGTTAAGAAAGCTGATTTGACAGGATCTGTCACTCAGGTGAAGTTGAAGGAGGTCAAAGATATACCGTCTAGCTCTGTAGAGGGAGTACTCCAAGGACGTGCAGCGGGTCTTCAGATTATCAGCAACTCACAGGAGCCAGGTGCGAGTTCTACGGTACGAATCAGAGGAAACAGTACACTGAGTGGTTCGAATGATCCGCTCGTAGTAGTAGATGGTTTTCCGATTGGCGGAGCTGGAAATTTGACACAGATTAACCCCGCGGATATCGAATCTGTAGAGGTACTCAAGGATGCATCTGCATCTGCGATCTACGGTTCCAGAGGAGCCAATGGGGTGATCATTGTGACGACACGCAAGGCTGCGGATGGCGAAACACACATTAGCCTCAGACAGCAGGTGACTGTATCGGAGTTTACCTCTGATCTCAACCTATGGAGAGACCCAGTACTGATGACTCAGCTCAACAATGAGTCGCGTATCAATGGTGGTTTTCCACCGTTATATATTGGGCAGACTGTGAATGGTGTCTACTACCCATCTGTGGAGGAACTCTCTGATGGTTCTTGGCCGCACAATACACGATGGGATGACATTACGTTTAGAGACGCACCAGTGTCTAATAACACTACGCTGACGATCTCCAGCTCTAACGAGAAAACCAATTTCAATCTGAGCGGAAACTACTTCACCGACAAGGGGATGTATATCGAAAATGATTATACCAAATACAATTATAATCTCAATATCAGTCACAAGGTATTTGATAACCTGAAAGTCACCTTTTCTAACATTTTGACGAGAGGCGAGCGAAACAATAACGGAGGTTTGGCCTACTGGAGAAATCCATTATTCCCAGTCTACAATGAGGATGGGAGCTATTTCTTGTCAGGCAACAATGATTTCGGTCATCCCGTGGCGATCACAGACAATCAGCTAAACAAATCAAAAAGCTTGGACGTGATCTCATTTGTGGATATGCAGTGGAAGATCATTCCTACGCTGACATTCACGTCGAGGTTCAACTATAAGTATGGTAATTCAGTGGATGATCAGTATTTCCCAAAAGTCTATACCCAATCGGGACAGTTCAACAACGGCGCAGCACATATCAACAACTGGTCGGAAAACAACCTCGTCTCAGAGTCTTTCTTGAACTACAACAAGGCACTGGGTAGACATGAGTTTGGCGTGACACTAGGTCACTCGTATCAAAAAAGTGTGGTACGAACTTCGAACCTAGGTGCATTCGATTTTGTGAATGAAATCTTGAAAAATGAGAGCCTCGAAGCAGGTAACCCTGAGAGAAATACGGTTACCAATGGCTACAATGAGTGGGAGTTGGCCTCTGGTATTTTTAGAGCCAACTATACTTTCAACAACAAGTATCTCTTCACGTTCACGTCAAGAGCAGATGGGTCATCTAAGTTCGGTGCAAACAACAAATGGGCATTTTTTCCATCGGGAGCGATCAGTTGGAAAGCCCATGAGGAGAGTTTCATCAGAGGACTCAACCTATTCGATGAGTTGAAATTCAGAGCCAGTTATGGTATTTCGGGTAACCAAGGAGTTAGTCCTTATGAGACCCTCAGTAGATTTGGCGTGAGCAACTACTACAACGATGGTCAATGGATCACAGCGATCGGGCCAGGTAGACAGGTAGGCACTACAGGTCAGGATGGTATCGAAGTGTTGTGGGGAGGTATGCCCAGCCCCGATTTGAGATGGGAGACTACTGCGCAAGTCGATTTTGGAGTGGACTTTGGGATGTTCAACAATAGGCTCCATGCGACGTTCGATTACTACGAAAAGTACACAGATGATCTCTTACAGAGCAGGTATCTGCCCGTATCCTCAGGTTATGATCTGATGACCATCAATGACGGATCGATTACCAATAAAGGGGTAGAGCTGACTTTGGATGCAAAAATCATCGAGACGACAGATTTCCAATTTGGAGCGACTTTGATCTACTATAGAAATCGAAACGAAGTGACGGATCTAGGTAGAGCAGAAGAGACAGGAGTGATCACTGACCCTAATTCAGGGATGCAATACAGAGTCTGGGGTAATTCCATCGAGGCATTCCGTGCTTCGCCAAACATACTCGCACTCGGTCAGCCGACCAATGTATTCTACGGATACAAAACGGACGGTATAGTTCAGACCTTGGAAGAGGGGCTACAGGCAGGACTTGAAGGAGACCTAGCCCAGCCAGGAGAGTTCAAATATGTCGATATCAACGATGACGGAGTGATAGATACAAACGATCGTGTGTTGATAGGAAATCCAAATCCTGATTTTATGGCCAGTTTGAATCTAAATATGTCCTACAAAAACTTCGATGCAAGTATCTTTTTCAACGGAGTATTCGGCAATGATGTCTACAACACACAGGCGTTTAACCAGCCGAGCAATCAGCCGCTGAGATGGACACCAGACAATCCGACTAACGATTTCCCTAAGTTGATGGATGGTAGAAATACCAAGGTGTCAGACTGGTGGATCGAGGATGGGTCTTTTGTAAGAATACAGAATGTGAACCTCGGCTATACCATGAATCTACCGAAGCAGATCAAGGCGAGATTGTACATGAATGCATCCAATCTTTACACCTTCACCAAGTTCAAGGGCTATGACCCAGAAGTCGGAATGGATGGTCGCTACTGGGGTGGATATCCGCGTTTGAGAAAGTGGACACTTGGTTTGAATGTTACATTTTAAAGAAAGACAAAGATGAAAATTAGATATTATATATTCATACTATTCGGTCTTTTGATGGCCAATAGCTGCGATCTGACCGAAGAGCCGTATGGTTTTTATTCAGAAGATAATTTTTATAAATCCGAAGCAGATGCTGAGTCAGCAGTTAGTTATGCCTATGACGCATTGACCTATCTAGAGTATTCTAGAGGTGTGTTCATGCTGGGAGATATGCCGACCGATGAGGTAGGACCTAAAACGGACGAAGGAGCAGATGCTCAGGCGCTCAACAATTGGACTGTAGACAACTTCTCTAACAACAGGAGTTTGTACAACTACTTCAAATACGCCTACATCGCGATCAATAGAACGAACGGTATTTTGGAAGCAATCCCTGCGTCTGACATTCCTGCTGATGCGCAGAAGAGATATTTGGGAGAGGCCTATTTCCTCAGAGCATGGAATTACTTCAACCTCGTCAGAAACTTCGGTTTGGTGCCTGTGCACAAGGAACTCGTCGCGGAACTGGGACAGACTGCAGCACCGATGGCACAAGACCTGGATGAGCTATATGACTTGATTATTGGTGACTGCCGTAGAGCCATCGAGTTGTTAGAGGTATTGCCAGCGCTAGGGCGTGCAGATGAGGTGTCGGCACAGGCTTTGGCAGCCAAAGCGTACATCTATATGGCGTCTTCCAAAGCCAGCAGTGTACCGCTGTACACGGATTTGGCTTTGAATGCAGCGACATTGTATGATAGTGCGGCTTATTTTTCTGGTCAGGTCGTCAATGATCAAGCGACCTATGGGTTTGATCCAGACCTGATGCATATCTATGATGTAGAAAGCCCAAGAGGTCCAGAGCACATCTTTTTGATGTCTATGGATAGAACGGGAGCGATAGAGGGAGATTATTCCAAAATTTCTAAGCTTTTCATTCCATACATCTCAGGAGGAGATATCTATATCGACAATGGAGATGGGACATACGATAAGTCGCACGATGGCTGGAGTGTCTTCCAGACCAAGGAGACTTTTTACAATACCTATGATGGCGCAGATGCCAGAGGGCAGGTGCTATTGGTGGATGCCGTATATGACGAAAATGGAGTAGAATCAGCTGCTTTCCCAGGAGCAATTCCATACCGTTTTTGTAGAAAATATGTGGATCCACAGTTCATTGCGGACAAGACGAGTACGAGACCGTTCTTGATTCGCTATACAGATATCGCACTGACCTATGCAGAGGCAGTAGGTCCGACTGCAGAGGCTTACGATTTGGTCAATTATGTGAGAAACAGAGCAGGATTGGGTGATTTGCCGGCAGGTCTTTCGGTTGTAGACTTTAGAGACAGGATTATAGAAGAGAGAAGCTGGGAACTGGCTTTCGAGGGGAACAGGCTCTATGACCTACGTCGAATCAATAAAGTCACAGAGATGGTAGATGAGGCTGCAGGTATTACCGACGAAGAAGCCGCTTTTTACCCTATCCCACAGTTAGAAATAGACCTGAATCAAGGACTATAATTCGCGCACATCAAAAAGACTAAATATGAAAAAGATAACATATATACTTTTCAGTATACTGCTAGTGGCCAATATGGCCTGTATCAAGGATCCGCTAGAAGATATCGAAGCGGGTGATTGGAACAACGAACGTAGTGTCATCAATCTCAAATTTGAGAACCAAGTAGGGACACCTACGATCACGAGAGTAGATGAATCAACGGGAACGATCGAATTGACGATCAATGTCAGTGAGATCCCTGATCTAAGCAATATCGTGCTACAGAGTATTCAGACTTCTTATGGGGCTACCTCGAGTGTGGAGCAGGGCGAATCACTCAATTTCGAGAACTCCGATCAGACTGCACTGTTGACAGTCACATCGCCTACTGGTAAGTCCAGAGACTACACCATCAAGGTCTTTTCGTTCGAAGAGACCCTGCTAGGAACCTATGACATCACGGACTTGATCGTCTATGGTGGTACGGGCCCAGAGTACGGTGGCGGAGGCGTATTGCCTATGACATCAAAACCTTGGATATGGCCTGAAACGGGTGGCCCAGAGGCAGAGTTAGACAATACGCTTACTTTCGAGATGACGGGGATTACGGCCGAGGGAAATACCTATGGTGCCATTACCAACAATGAAGGTGCTGATGGCCTCTATGCGGATTTTCAGTATATATTGGATCCTGCGACGGATGTCAACCCGTTCTACCGCACTGTGCCAAAAGCAGCGGGTACTTGGGAGCGAAACTACGCCTTGGATAGAATCATTTTCACCTTCGCAGATGGGAGTACGAGTACAGCCGAGTTGGTGGCTGCAGGTACTGAGGATCTCGGAAATGGACTGTCCAAAGTGACCACAGAGCAAGCACTGGCCTTTGATATCAACGGTACGGATGACTGGGACAACATCTACAGTGACTATGACAAATTCGTGAAGAAACCGAGGAGGTTTTGGATTGATTTGACCAAACAATAAACGATATGAAAGCAGGTCTCCATCATGATTTTAATATATGATGGAGGCTAGCTTTATTCACATTTACTCGAAGAAGAACACCGATATGACAAAGTTTACTTATAGCCTTTTGATCTTAGCTTCAGCCTTTTTGATGGCTTGCTCGACAGATGAGTCTACCGTCGATCCTGATGGAGACGGGGATGGTGGATCAGTAGAACCTGTGACGCTCCAGTTGGTAGATAAGAGTGCCACGGACGAGACCAAAGCGCTCTATGCCAACCTGTGGGATGTGCAAAGTAGGGGAATGATGTTTGGGCACCACGATGACTTGCTCTACGGTCGCGAATGGTATGCAGAGTCAGGACGATCCGATACCAAAGAAGTCTGTGGTGACTACCCAGCCGTATTCAGTGTGGATTTTGCGGAGGTCATGGACGAAAGGTATCTGACCAGTGATCTCAATGATGATAGAAAACGCACGATCATGGAAGCAAGAGCGCGCGGAGAAGTGATTACAGCTTGCCTTCATCTCAACAACCCTAAAACGGGTGGAGACTCGTGGGACAACTCTGACAACACGGTCGTCAAGAGTATCTTAGAAGAGGGCAGTGAAGTCAATATGACTTACAAAGTATGGCTGGATAGATTGGCTACTTTTGTGACGAGTCTGAAGGATGAAAATGGGAAATTGATTCCGATCATTTTTCGTCCCTATCACGAGCACACGCAGAGTTGGTCATGGTGGGGTAGCAGCTGTACGACGCAGGAAGAATTTATCTCTTTTTGGAAGTTTACGGTTGACTATCTGACACTCGAAAAGGGTGTACATAATCTGATTTTTGCGATCTCGCCACAGATAGATAGTGAAGGCACGGTGGACAATCTGCTCTACAGGTGGCCAGGAGATGACTATGTCGATTTTATCGGGATGGACAGCTACCACGGTACCAATACCAAGTCACTTGCTACCAACTCTAGAAATCTCGCTACGCTATCCAAAGAAAAACTTAAACCATGTGGTGTGACCGAAACCGGGATAGAAGGGGTGAGAAAAGATGGTAAAGAATACACGGATTATTGGACACAGGAGATCATGTCTGCCATGTATGGCAAGGGGGTGAGTCTTGTCGTGATGTGGAGAAATAAGTATGATCCGACAGGGTCTGGGTACCACTACTATGGTCCATGGATAGGGCATAGTTCTGCCAATGACTTTGTGACATTCTATGAGAGCGACTATATGCTATTTAGTTCAGACTTGCCTGACATGTATGAGGCAGTCGAGGGGATTACAGTGCAATAGTACGCCTACAATGATGTCCATGAGTGGTTTTGGTGATGAAAGACCTCTTGCATTGCTTTTTGATCCTTCGGGAAGAGCGATCTAAACCGGTCATGGATTAACACACGCATGAGCCGAATCAATAGGGTTCGGACAAAGACCAAATTACTATGATTAACTATTATGAAAGCATTAAAACTTTTTATTGCACTGATACCACTATGTCTGACGCTCAATGCGCAGACACCCTTTGAATCACTGAATTATTTGTACAGTATTCAAGGGACGAAAACGATAGGTGGGATGCACAACCGTCAACCTAATGCTAACCCGAATGGCTACAGCCAGCAGCTCAACGGGATTATCGGGCAATGGCCGGGTTTGTACAGTGCGGATTTTCAATTCGAACCTAATGAAATTGCTAACAGACAAACGATGATAGATCAGGCCATCCAAGAATGGAACAATGGCGCGATGGTCAACATCATGTGGCACGCCTGTAACCCTGCCAAAGGAGAACCTTGCTATTGGGACTCAAATGGTGTGCTCAGTCAGATGAGTCAGTGGGAGTGGGATCAGTTGCTTACCGATGGTACTGCCATCAACAATTCTTGGAAGAGTCGCATGGATGATGTGGCCTATTACCTGCAGCAACTCGAAGATGCTGGGGTGGAAGTCTTCTTTAGACCGTTGCACGAGATGAATCAAGGGATGTTCTGGTGGGGCGGACGGCCTGGGGCAAATGGTACCGCGAGACTTTACCAAATCACCCATGACTATATGACCAATACGAAAGGGTTGTCAAACCTGATTTGGGTGTGGAACATGCAAGACTACAGCGGCCTGGCTAACGATCTATACAACTACGATCCGGGATGGAACTACTGGGACGTACTGACGATGGATATGTATTGGAGTGATGGTCAGGGATACAGCACGGCCAAGTACAATGCCATGGTGGCTAAAGCGGGCGGAAGACCGATAGGTATCGGAGAATGCGAAGATTTACCTGCTGTCAATTTGCTCAACAATCAGCCCTTGTGGACGTTCTTTATGGGCTGGTCTGAGTTGACATTTTCTGCGAATAGCAATCAAAAAATACAAGACATCTACTGGTCGAGCCGTGTGCTCACACTCAACGAGATGCCTGGCTGGAATGGCACAGGCACTTGGCAAAATGGAGGATCAGGTGGAGGCGGGACACAGTACATCCAAGCCGAGGACTATGACAACATGAGCGGAGTGCAGACCGAAACAACGAGCGATCCCGGTGGAGGAAATCTCAACGTCGGATGGATCGATAACGGAGACTGGATGACTTACAACAGCATCACAGTGCCTTCTTCGGGTGCTTATACGATAGCTTATCGCGTAGCGAGTTCAGCTGGAGGAACGATTCAGTTCGAGCAAGCTGGGGGTGCGTCTTATGGCTCTGTCGCTGTGCCTTCAACGGGTGGATACCAGTCATGGACGACTATTTACCAGACCGTCAACCTCAGCGCAGGTACGCAGAACTTTGGAATCAAAGCCCTCACTGGTGGCTGGAATATCAACTGGTGGTCCTTGACTCCCAATAGCGGGGCAAGGAGAGCTGAAAAAACAGATCTAACCCTTGAATTGGGCGCATACCCTAATCCATTCGGTGACCAAGTACGGATACCAGTGGTGGGAGAGGGGGATTTTGAGCTAAGTATCTATGATATGAGTGGCAGTGAGCTGAGGAGGTTCACCGCAGCGGATAGACGGGATGCGCAGGATTTTATAGTCTGGAAAGGCTTAGATAGCCACGGAGCTGCTATTGCACCAGGGATATATCATTTTAGATTGGTGAGTGCGACGCAGATACTTTCGGGCAAATTGTTAAAGGAGAAGTAATAAATAGACAGAGCGAGAGAGGTTGGGTTTTGTTTTAGTTCCCGACCTCTTATCCTCCCATAAAAATACAGAATGAACAAAGGAAAAATAACCCTACTCATGATGCTCCTCTTGGTAGCATCCTCTATGTCCGCACAAAAGTCAAAAGTGATGGACTACCTCTACGAAATATCTGGAAAGAAAACTTTGGCGGGTCAGCACAACAAAGAGCCCAATGCTGATCCAGATAGGTGGACAGAATTTATCTATGAAACGACTGGCAAGTACCCTGCCCTATGGAGCGGTGATTTCCTGTTTCAGCAAGACAACATCGATGAGCGAGCTACCATGATCGCAGAGGCCAAAGAGCAATGGGACAATGGTGCCATGATCAATCTCATGTGGCACGCATGTCCTCCTGATCAGGGTGAGCCATGTGGCTGGGATCCAGGACTGCTCAATGCCCAACTGACAGATGAGCAGTGGCTAGAACTGACAACTGACGGTACTAAACTGAATCAGGCGTGGAAAAAGCGTATGGACGAAATCGCAGTGTATTTGCAAGATCTAAAAGACCATGGAGTGGTCGCGATGTTTCGTCCGCTGCACGAAATGAACCAAGGGCTGTTTTGGTGGGGAGGACGTCCTGGAGCAGAGGGAACTGCCAAGCTGTACCGTATCACACATGATTATTTCACGGATGTGAAAGGGCTTGATAATCTCATCTGGGTATGGGACATGCAGGACATGAGTTGGGATTTTGAAGAGTACAATCCTGGAGACGAATACTGGGACGTATTTGCCTTTGATGTTTATGACCAGGGTTTTGATCAAAAATGGTATGAGTACATTTTGCCTATCGCGGGAGACAAGCCCATGGCCATCGGAGAGTGTTCTAAGCTGCCCACGTCGGCGCATCTCAAAGCCCAACCTAGGTGGATTTTCTTCATGCCATGGGCAGAGCTGGTCAAGGAAAGCAACTCGATAGACGACATCAAAAAATTATATAAGAACAAAAGAATAGTGACACGCGATGAAATGCCTGGATGGTAATTTTCCGATATGAAAATGGGGTTAAGAAAGAATAAGATGAGTAATATGAAAAGATGGAGAAAAACACTGCTGACTGGCCTTGTCATGGTCAGTATGGTGTTGTTGCAGGGCTGCCCTGGAGGCGGGCTGATCGATAGCTATCGATTGATTAGCGGAGATATCAAACAATATGAAAAAGCAGAATTTGAGATCATAGTCAATACCCAGTATGTTAATGCCTATGATCAAGACGAGGTGATGTTGGACATGATTCTCACGACCCCTTTAGGTGAGGATTTGATTTTGCCTTGTTATTTTGAGCGAAATAGCGGTGAGCAGCAGTCACTATGGAAGGCGAGGTTTGCCGCTGCAGAGGTGGGGAGCTATAGTTATTACTTCAAGCTGACGCAGGCTGATGTGTCATTGTCTAGTGCTAAATCAACATTTGAAGTATCTGGTTCAAGCTCTGACGGATTTCTTCATGTCAATGATTTTTGGACGTTGAAATTTGACAGTGGAAAGCCTTTTCGTGGCATTGGAGAGAACGTAGGCTGGGAGTCTCGAAACTATGAGAATCCTAAACATACCTATGATTATTTGCTCCCGACATTATCCGAAAATGGTGCCAACTTTTTCCGTACTTGGATGTGTGCTTGGGATCTGCCGATAGAGTGGCCCAAGGTGTCCAAGCACACAGATCGCTACACGGACTCAGATGCCTACTTTCATCCTCAGGGAATCCAGCGCATGGACGAACTGGTGGATATGATTGATTCGTTGGATCTTTACATGATGCTGGCGATGAATACCCACGGTCCCTTGATCGATGGGGGTGGCTGGGAAAACTACCGCTACAATACCGCCAATGGAGGTCCCGCCGAGACGCCAACGGATTTCTTTACCAATGAGGACGCACGCAAGATGTCCAAAAACAAGTTTCGTTTCCTCGTGGCGAGATGGGGCTACAGTACGCACATCGGGGCATGGGAGTTTTTCAACGAGATCGACAATTCGGTTTTTACGCGTACACCGCATGATAGCATCAGAATACCTCATGAGCATGTGACGGCTTGGCATGAGGAGATGAGCAACTACATCAAGTCCATTGATCCATATGGTCACATCGTGACGACCAGTGTGTCGCATCGAGAGATTGACGGGATGTTTGATGTCAAAAATATTGACATAGCCCAGCGTCATATCTACAAGAAGACGGATCAAATCCCTGCTCTGACCAATCAGTATGCCGAGGAGTATGGCAAGCCTTTCGTGTGGGGAGAGTTTGGGTATGAGTGGGACTGGAACTTGGACTTTTCTACCATCGCAGAGGAGTCTGACTATGACTACAAGAGAGGACTGTGGTATGGTCTGTTCAACCCGACACCCATCCTGCCGATGACTTGGTGGTGGGAGTTTTTTGATGACCGAAACATGACGCCTTATTTTCAGAGCGTGCGCATGATTAGTGACATGATGCTGGCGGCAGGCGACGGAGCATTCAAGCCCGTAGCGGTCGCGTCCAAAGGACTAGAAGCCTACAGTGTGCAGTGCGGGGAGAAAATTTTTGTCGGAGTACTCAATAGCCAAACGGAGCGACTCCAATCGGATTTGGTGATGGATCTGCGAGTGGGTAGCTACGATATCAAACGTTTCAATCCAGACGATCGATCTTTCATCACGAATGGTAGTATCGCCGCAGGAGAGTCAGGTTTGGTCATCCCCAAGGTATCGCTCCAGAGCTGGGACGAAATGATCTACATCTTGACGCCAAAGAAATAGTATAATTAGTAAACGTATAGGGAATGCTTACTTCTTGTGAGCGTTCCCTTTTTCTACTTGAATCAAACGAATAGCATATAAACAAATGAGTGCAAGCATAGAACAGGTCAAGAAACTACTGGCCAACCACGATACATTATTGAGTCAAAAAAATGAGCCACAGATCGAAACCAATGGCGTTATCAAGCGCTATAAAAATCCCGTTTTGACGCATAAGCATACGCCGATTATCTGGCGTTATGATCTCAACCCAGAGACCAACCCGTTCCTCGCCGAGCGTCAGGGCGTCAATGCGACTTTCAACGCTGGGGCCATCTTTTTTGAAGGAAAGTACTGTGTGGTCGTCAGAGTAGAAGGAGATGATAGGAAATCTTTCTTTGCGATAGCGGAAAGTGAAAACGGGATAGATAATTTCCGTTTTTGGGATCATCCCATCACACTCCCGGAGACAGATGAGCCTGATACCAATGTCTACGACATGCGGTTGACTCGACATGAGGATGGCTGGATTTATGGACTGTTCTGCACGGAGCGTAGAGATCACACTGCCTCAGAGGCAGATCAGTCAGCCGCTACAGCCAAGTGTGGAATTGCTCGTACCAAAGACCTAGTGACTTGGGAGCGATTGGCCGATCTCGATTCAGGTGGCAGCCAGCAACGCAATGTTGTGTTGCACCCAGAGTTCATTGGCGGTAAATATGCATTATACACCCGGCCACAGGATGGGTTCATCGATGCAGGAAAAGGCGGAGGTATTGGCTGGGGATTGACCGACAGCATGGAAAACGCCAAGGTCAGCGATGAGCAAATCATCGACCCCAAAACCTATCACACGATCAAGGAAGTAAAGAACGGTCAAGGCCCAGCGCCTATAAAAACAGAAGAAGGGTGGCTGCACCTCGCACATGGCGTGCGCAATACTGCAGCGGGATTGCGCTATGTGCTTTACATGTTCATGACTGCACTGGATGATCCGTCTAGGGTGATTCATAGACCCGCTGGGCATTTCATGTCTCCACAAGATGAAGAACGGGTCGGTGATGTATCCAATGTGCTATTTACCAACGGATGGATTACCAAAGACAATGGGGAGGTACTGATCTACTATGCATCGTCAGATACGCGATTGCATGTAGCAACCTCTACAGTCGCACAGTTGGTAGACTACTGCAAGAATACACCAGAGGATGGACTCAGAACTTATGCTAGTGTCCAAACTAGAAATCAATTGATAGACAAGAACCTGGCTTTCCTAAAAGCCAACGGTCTTAAATAAATCAGAATGTCAGAGATATCACACAAGTTAAGTTTTAGAGAAAAAGTCGCCTACAGTTTTGGCGACTTTGCTTCGTCTATGTTTTGGAAGCTATTCTCCATGTTTTTGCTGTTTTTCTACACAGATGTCTTTGGGATATCTGCGGCAGCTGTGGGGACTATGTTTCTAGTCACTCGTGTATGGGATGCGCTGAATGATCCGATTATGGGATTGGTGTCCGATCGCACCAAAAGCCGCTGGGGTAAATTCAGACCGTATTTGCTCTATGTGGCGATTCCTTTTGGGATCATTGGCGTACTGACTTTTACAACTCCTGATCTCTCCTCTGATGGCAAACTCATCTATGCGTACATCACTTATTCGCTGATGATGATGGTGTACACAGCGGTCAACGTGCCCTACGGTTCGCTGATGGCGGTGATGACCAACGACAGTGTGGAGCGGACTTCTTTGGCATCATGGAGGTTTATTGGTGCATTTTCTGGTGGGTTGTTTGTGACTGCCACAGCCAATGCGCTGGTGGCTTACTTTAGTGAGACGACCAATCAGGCAACTGGATTTCAGTACACGATAGCGATCTATGCGACGGTAGCAGCGATTTTGTTTTTTCTTACTTTCCTGTGGACGAGAGAACGACTCGCCCCACCCAAAGACGAAAGCAACAGCCTCAAAGATGACCTCAAGGATTTGAGCAAAAACACGCCTTGGTTTATCATGCTGGGAGCCAATATTTCCATTCTGATATTCAATTCGCTCCGAGATGGGTCTATTCTCTATTATTTCAAATATTACATCAAAGACCAAAGCCTGTCATTTTTTGGGACCAAATATGAGCTGACTTCTACAGTGCTTTCGTCGGTGTATATGTCTGTGTGGTTGGCGACTAACATTGTCGGGGTACTATTAGCCAAGCCGATTGCTGCGCGACTGGGCAAGAAGACCACTTTTAGTTATGCCGCTTTGTTGTCAGCAGGGTTGAGTTTCGTTTTCTTTTTGATTCCATCAGACCAGATTTTTTTGATTTTCGGATTGAATGTATTGATAGGGATCACTGCGGGGGTTATTCTGCCATTGGGTTGGTCGATGTATGCGGATATTGCTGATTACTCGGAGTGGAAAACAGGACGAAGAGCCACAGGACTGGTATTTTCGTCCTCGTCCATGTCACAGAAATTTGGTTGGACGATCGGTGGTGCCATCACAGGCTGGTTGCTTGCAGGGTTCGGGTTCGAACCCAATGTGGAGCAGAGTCAGGATGCATTGCTGGGCATACGGCTCATGATCAGTGTGATTGCTGGCTTGGGCGCTTTGGCTTCTTTTGGTTTTATGCGGATGTATAAACTGGATGAAAAATTCATGGCAGACGTTAAAAATGAATTGAACGAAAGGTGAGTCGGGCGAGGGGATAAGCTAGTGTAGATCGCTCAAAAAACAGGGAGGTTTGTATCATAGTTCCATACATGCCAGCATTATTTACCATCTTTAGGAAAGTGATGATTTTGAAAAGTGAAACGAGGGGTTTGATCACAGTCAGAAAACGTCATATAGACATTACATCAATGATTGATCGGTATTTATGAAGTATAAATTGAAGGGGAGTTGGAAACAGATATTATTCCCAATAGCAGTGTTGTGTGTGTGGGTGTTAGGGAGTTGTGAGCAGCAGTCTTCGCTTTTAGTCGTGCGAGCAGATGTCGCTTCGCAAACTCAGGAGCCAGGGTTTGATTCGGTGATGGTGGTGACTCAGTTGCGACCCGATGATTTGGTCATGGCGAGTCATTTGTTGGTAGCGTCAGCTCCTGCTACTTTGGATTTTAATGAGCGAAACAGCATCGAGCGTTATTTGGAAGCGGGCGGTGAGGTGACATTTGTATGTCAAGACACGATCTACAATTGGGGGCAATTGTTACCTTTCTTTGCGTCAGAGCAAGTCCTAATCAACTGCGATGAGCAGAATCTAAGTTTGCGTCAAGCGGATTTGGATTACAGCCAAGTCACCACGCCTGAAAAACCTGCACCGGATCGGTTGAAAAGACAAGTGCTGGTTGCACCGTTGCGTGAGCCCATGTGTATCGCCGTGACGGAAGAGTCCTTGGTCTACTGGATCGAACGAAAGGGGACCATCAATCTCTACAATCCGCGTACCGATGATTACCAAGAGATTGATAGTTTGGAAGTTTATACGGGCGAAGAAGACGGTCTTTTAGGGTTCGTTTTAGACCCTGATTTCAAACACAACCAGTGGGCTTATGTTTTTTATTCTCCTCCCGGAGATGAACCCAAGCAGCATGTGTCTCGTTTTCGCTTGACGCCAGAGGGCTTGGATCATGAGTCAGAAATCGTGATAATCGAGATACCTACACAGCGAGATGAGTGCTGTCACTCGGCGGGAGATTTGGAGATAGACTTAGAAGGAAACCTATACCTGAGTACGGGAGATGATACTTTCTCTAGAGATTCAGATGGGTTTACGCCGCTGGATGAGCGTCCCGGTCGTTCGGCTTGGGATTCACAAAAATCTTCCTCGAACACGCTTGACCTGAGAGGAAAAATATTAAGAATCCATCCTGAAGCTGATGGCAGTTATACCATTCCTGATGGCAATTTATTTGCCAAAGATGGTTCAGAGGGTCGCCCAGAAATCTACGTGATGGGTGCTCGAAATCCTTTTACCCTTGGGATGAACAAAAAGAAAAATTGGTTGTTTTGGGGAGATGTCGGGCCGGATGGCAATGTCACCAGCGAAAGAGGCCCATCGGCACATGACGAGATCAACATCGCCAAAGCACCGGGCAACTACGGCTGGCCTTATTTCAATGCTGACAACAAAGCCTACGCAGACTATGATTTTGAGACAGGAGACTTGGGAGCAAAATTCGATCCGCAGCATCCAGTCAATACTTCCGTGAATAACACAGGAGCAAAGGATTTGCCTCCTGCGGTACCAGCAATGCTGTACTATACTTTTGATGAGACGGAGCAGTTTCCAAGAGTTGGCAAGGGCTCGCGCTCTGTTGGGGTGGGTGATGTCTATGACTATTACGAGATGAAACGAAAGGGATTTCAATTCCCACTTTACTACCACAACAAACTCTTTGCTTTTGATTGGGCCAGAGATTGGATCATGGTGATTTCTCTCGATGAGGAAGGTAACTTCCTGTCCATTGAGCCATTCTTGGACAAGTCCGTTTTGGCATCCCCGATCAACATGACCTTTGGTCCTGATGGGGCACTCTATGTACTGGAGTATGGGATAGGCTACTTTACGGACAATCATGATTCGAAGCTCATTCGTCTGGATTTTACGTATGGCAACCGCGCACCAGAGGCGAACATAGAGCTGTCGGCGACCAATGGGAGCGTTCCTTTAGAGGTGAATTTTTCCGCCAAGGGTAGCTCAGACTTGGATGAGCAGGACGAGCTAGAGTATATATGGCTCATCGAAGGGCCAAAAGAAATTAACCTGACGGGAGTTGAAGCCACTGCGACGCTGACTGAGCCAGGAGAGTACGAAGTACTGTTGGTCGTCAAGGACAATCACAATGCCAGTGCGACCAGTCGAGCCAGCTTGATTGCAGGGAATGCTAAGCCAGAGTTAACTTTCGAATTTGCAGACAATAGCAGCTTTTACTGGCCGGGTCGTTCGATCAAATACAACTTAGTGGTGAATGACAAAGAAGACGGCACGATAGGAAGTGGGGTTAATGAAAATGAAGTGGCGATTAGTCTGACGCATTACGAAGGCAGTGACAACCGTGCGCCGGCTAGTTTGGCCTTATTGGATGGAATGAGTCAGGATGGAATCGCTCCGGGATTGCGGCTGATACAGTCGAGTGATTGCCGTAGCTGTCACAAAATCAACGAGAAGTCAATCGGACCAAGCTTCCATGAGGTAGCGGAGCGCTATGACAAAGACTACATTGCCAAAGAGGTTCTCGCAAAGAAAATAATTGGTGGAGGTGTGGGCAACTGGGGAGATGGTGCCATGCCAGCGCACCCAGATCTCACGGTCAAAGCGGCCAAGGAAATTGTAGATTTTATCTTCTCCGTCAACGATGCACCTGCGCAAGAAGCAGAGAAAATTAAAACGAAAGGGTCGATTTCGACTCCTAAAGGTAGCCAAGCCAATTATCGTTTTGAAGCAAAATATACGGATCACGGTGGGGTGAAAAACACCGCTTCGTTGACGGCTCTCATGGAAGTGACCCTGACACTGCCAGTCAAACAAGCCGAAGCGGCGGATCATAAGAGTGGTTTTGTGGTGGAAGGAAGCATTGAAGAGGGAGACCGTCGCTTTTTGCGCAGAGAAGGCAAGGAGAGCTATTTTGCATTTGAGGACATTGACCTTACTAATATTAAGCGGTTAGAATTAAGCTATCAGATCACCGCAGCTACGGGAACTGATGAATCAGTGTTGATAGAACTACACCGAGGCAGTGTAGATGGAGAACTTCTTTCCACTTGCGAATTGAGTGCTAAGAATAAACAAGCAGATATGCGTTTGGAGGCTAAAGGAGCCAGCGATATCTATTTTGTACTGAAACCTCAAGAGACTTCAGTGCCAATAGGAATAGATCAAATAAAATTTCACCTCAACTAATAAGCATCAATGATGAAAAACGATAGAAGAAAAGCGATCAAATTGATCGGAGCAGCAGGTACAGGCTTGGCCTTGTTTGGCGGGATGAATATCCTGAATTCCTGCAGTCCTTCTGCGCAAAAAGGAAGTGCTGAAGAAGAAACGGCAGAATTGTTTTTCAATATCTCACTGGCACAGTGGTCACTCAATCGCTCGATTTTTGGCAAGAGCCGTGAGTTGAGTTGGGAGGATTTTGGGAAGCGGTTGAAATCTGACCCTGATTCTCTCTTGCAGGGAGATATCGCTGCGGTTGACTTTCCTCTTGTGGCGAGTCGTGATTTCGGGATCAATGCAGTAGAGTATGTCAATACATTTTACTTCTCCAAAGGAACTGATGAAGGGTTTTGGAAGCAAATGAAAACCCGCTGCGATGATTTGGGCGTGAGTAGCCAGTTGATTATGTGTGATGCGGAGGGTAGCCTAGGGGATTTAGATGAAGCAGCTAGAATTCAATCTGTCGAGAACCACTATAAGTGGATCAATGCAGCCAAGATACTAGGCTGTCATAGCATCCGTGTTAACGCGGCAGGCAACGGCACAGCCGATGAAGTGAGGGCGGCAGCTGTCGATGGGCTCGGTCGTCTCACAGAATACGGTGCACAAAATGGTATTCATGTCATCGTAGAAAACCATGGCGGATACTCGTCGGATGGCAAGTGGCTATCGAACGTGATCTCACAGGTGAGCAGCGAGTACTGCGGTACATTGCCTGACTTTGGCAACTTCTGCATCGAGCGTGGTGCAGATGGCTGTGCTAACGAGTATGACCGATATCAGGGCGTGAAGGATTTGATTCCCTTTGCTCAGGGGCTGAGTGCCAAGGCGCATGATTTTGATGCGGAAGGAAATGAGACACACACAGATTTTGCCAAAATGATGCAAATCGCTAAGGATGCTGGGTTCACAGGCTACATTGGTGTAGAGTACGAAGGAGATGTGCTGTCCGAGGCAGACGGTATCAAAGCCACCAAAGCGTTGTTGAAAAAAGTAGGTAGAGTTTAAATTAAGGTTGTTGAGTTTAGACCTGTCAGGTCTAGTTTAGCATAAAGCATTACATTTTTATGATCACAAAGGAAGAAGCACTAGCGGTGCTCAATGAAAATATATTGTCGTTTTGGCAAGAGAAGATGGTGGACGAGACCCGTGGCGGGTTTTATGGTCGTATCGATGGACAGGGGCAGTTGCATGCAGATGCAGACAAAGCCATCATCCTAAATACACGGATTCTATGGACTTTCTCTGCTGCCTACCGGCAGACGAATGATGCTACACACCTGACGATAGCTGACCGAGCGTATGATTATCTGACCAGCTACTTTTTTGATACCGAACAAGGAGGAGTGTATTGGTCTCTAGATTGTGAGGGGCAGGTGACCGAAGACAAGAAGCAGGTGTATGCACAGGCTTTTGCGATTTATGCTTTGTCTGAGTACCATCAGGTGAGTCCGCAGCGCGATGCGTTGAAGTTGGCCCAGGGCTTGTTCGAGCTACTGGAACAACATAGTTATGATGCCTCTCGCAATGGATACTACGAGGCATTTGATAGGGAATGGGGCGTGATCGATGATGTGCGTCTCAGTGAAAAGGACATGAATGCAACCAAAACTATGAATACGCACCTTCACATACTGGAGGCATATACCAACCTGTATCGTGTATGGAAGGATGACCAATTGGGGCAGCGTTTGAAAAACCTCATAGAGCTGATGAGCAGTACTTTTATTAGTGCGAGTGATCACTTCAACCTGTTCTTTGATGATGACTGGACACTGCTATCGGACGAGATATCTTATGGACATGATATCGAGGGGAGTTGGTTGCTGGCGGAGGCTGCCGAGGTACTGGGAGACGATGTACTGACAGAGCAAACCAATCTGCTGGCACTGAAAATGGCGGACGCTGCGATGGAGGGGTTGGATAGCGATGGAGGACTGATGAACGAAGCATCGCCGCATGGACTCACCGATACGGACAAGCACTGGTGGCCTCAAGCTGAGGCGTTGGTAGGACTCGTCAATGCTTGGCAGGTTAGTGGTAAGGACAGTTATTTGGAACAAGCCAATCAGATATGGACATTCACCAAAGCCAATATCATCGATCCGTCAGGCGAATGGTTCTGGAGAGTCAAACGACAAGGAGAGCGTGTAGAATCCGAAGACAAAGCGGGTCCCTGGAAGTGCCCCTATCATAACGGTAGAGCAATGCTGGAGCTGATAAATAGGTTGGAGAAGTAGAAGAGGATGGTGGTTACTTCGATATTCAAGATTCATTGCTCGAAATTCGTTATTGTTTTTTGTGAAAAGGAAATGTGTTTATGTTCTTGAGACATTGTTCCAATGATTGGAAAAATGAATATCGAATGCTCAATGTCGAACCTGTCTGCCGAATCAGGCAGGTATTGATTTTTATCCCCAGCAATACAGACTGATCCTAAACGACGAAGGAGCTATCAGGGAGCCCACTTGTGGTAAGAACTGTTAGTATGGGACGGGAAACAAAAAGGAGTAAGTAGATCGTCTACTTACTCCTTTTTGTTTTGTGCTTAAATGCTTTCTGCGATCAGTTTTTGTCTTCTCGATCCTTTAGCTTTTTATCTTCCACATTCTCATTTAGGAACTCGTTGAGCTTGTCGATGTTCATGCTGGATTTGATCTCACCAAAACTATTGATGTTCATCTCCAGTCCTTCGAGTGCTGGGTTTACTTTGGGCTTGGAAGATTTTTTGTTTTTCATGTGGCTGCAGTCATCGTATCAAAACTCTCTACTGCCTTTTTTATACGATGTGAGACTTCTTTTGTTCTTAAGACTTCCATGATCTTCATGAGGTCTGGACCACCAGCCTCTCCAGTCACTGCTACACGCAGGATCTGCATGACCATCCCCGCTCCTGCTTCATTGTCGGCGAGTACTGCGTGGAAAGCTTCCTGTATTCCCTCGGCAGTGAGTGTCTCTTCGGTATCGAGTTTATCCGCTAGCTGTGGGAGTACGGCTTGTGCGGTTTCCTTCCACTTTTTCTTCACCGTCTTGGCGTCATAGTCTGTAGGCTGACCAAAGAAATAAGCTCCTTTGGTAGACAGCTCAGGGATGAAATCAATGCGCTCTTGTAGCAACGTTGCAATGGCTGTAGCCTTGTCAGCGTCGCAAGTAATACCCGCGGCTGTGGTTTGCGCTAGTAGCAGTTGCCCCAGTGCACTAGGTGACATACGACGGATGTATTGTTGGTTGTACCAGATGGCTTTTTGGATGTCAAACTTAGCCCCTGCTTTGGTGATTCGTTCTAGCGAAAATTCTTTGACCAGCTCTGTGAGCGAGTAGATTTCGTTTTCCCCTCCTGGGTTCCACCCTAGGAATGCCAGAAAGTTGACAAAGGCAGGAGACAAGTAGCCCTCTTCTTTGAACCCTTTCAGCTCACCATCTTCTCCTTGACCTTGCCATGCTAGTGGGAATATCGGGAAGCCATGTTTTTCAGCATCTCTCTTACTCAATTTGCCATTGCCGTCAGGCTTGAGGAGTAGTGGCAAGTGAGCAAACTCAGGTATCTCATCACCCCATCCGAGGTACTGATAGAGCAGGACGTGTAGTGGTGCAGACGGTAGCCATTCTTCCCCACGGATCACATGGGTGATCTCCATGAGGTGGTCATCCACGACGTTGGCGAGGTGGTAGGTCGGCATGCCGTCAGATTTCATGAGGACTTTGTCGTCCATGGTAGAGGTGTGGACGTTGACCCAGCCTCTGACGATATCTTTGAGCCTTACTTCTTCTTTAGCGGGGACTTTGATGCGAATCACGTAGGGTTCGCCAGCGTCTAGTTTTGCCTGTACCTCATCGGCTGATAGCGTCAGAGAGTTCTTCATAGTGTTTCGGCTGATGGAGTTGTAGTTGAGCGAATTCGCTTTGGCTGCTTTGAGCGTCTCGCGCATTTCGTCCAGTTCTTCGGGCGTGTCAAAAGCATAGTATGCCTTGTCCTCTGCCAACAGTTGGTCTACATAGCCTTTGTAGAGGTCTTTGCGATCGGACTGTTTGTAGGGGCCAAAGTCACCTCCTTGATCGGGTCCTTCGTCAGGTATGATGCCACACCACGCCAGAGAATCTTTGATGTATTGTTCTGCTCCCTCGACGAATCGAGACTGGTCCGTGTCTTCTATTCTGAGGAGGAACTTTCCGTTGTTTTTCTTCGCAAATAGGTAGTTGTATAGGGCAGTTCTGATACCACCAATGTGTAAAACGCCCGTAGGGCTAGGAGCGAATCTTACGCGTACTTCTTGACTCATCTTTGTTTAATTCTATTAAAAAATACCGGATCAAATCCGGTAGGGGCAAAAGTCGATATTTATACTTGATTTTTTGCCGTAGCGTTCAATAATATCTATAGCCCTGTGGCTACAGGATAGCTATACAAGAGATCTCTACATTGACATTCTTGGGCAGTGCACTGACCTCTATCGTTTCTCTAGCGGGCGGGTTTTTGAGGAAGTACTCTCCATAGATCGCATTGATTTTAGCGAAATCTCCCATGTCCTTGACGAATATACTACACTTCACGATGTTGGAAAAGTCCGCTCGGGCAGCTTTCAAAATTGCCTGAATATTCTTCATCACCTGACGGGTTTCGTCTTCTATGTGGCCTTGTACCACTTCGCCCGTTGCAGGGTCTATAGGGATCTGTCCAGATACATAGAGGGTGTTTTCTGCGAAAGTCGCTTGGCTATAAGGCCCGATTGGCTCTGGCGCGTTGGGGGTGTAGATTACTTTGTGCATGACACAAATTTAAAGCAAACTGAAATGCATTTGGGTATGTTGGATGGGATAGTGTGAGATTTGGAGGCATAATATAGAATGGTTTTGTAGGAACTATGTGTCTCACGGGAGTGTTGGGCATAATTTAAGTCAAGCCATTAACATGAAAATTAGTAGATGAGGGAATTGGGCTCACAGTGCTCAAACTAAACCTTGTCAATAGAGTGAAAAGCCCCTTAAAAAGGTGTTTTTTTGTATATAAGTGATGAGTTAAAGGTTGCTCAGAAAGAACAGAATGAGCTTTACGAGTGTTTTCCCAATTGCTACTAATGTTTAGTATTTTAGAATTTAGAAAATCACATGTTGTATAGAGATATTAAGAAGTGTTTTAAGATTTACTTCATCATAGGATTTGTTTTTTTGGTACTGTCTGTTTTTAGTAGAGTGGTAGTTGCTGAATCTTATAATGTTTCACATCAAGAAATTAACACTATAAGATCTTTCGGGGAATATAAATTCTCCTTTCTGATAGTATTTACAGGGGCTTTTTTACTTGCAGCTTTGTCAAGTATGCTGGATGTTTTACTAGTAAAAAAAATGATGAAAAACAGATCTCTTGGCACTATCCTACTTACAGGTATTTTAGTACAGTCGGCCATGATTGTTTTAGTGATCCATTTTATGACAGGTTTTTATCAAAAGCTTATGTATGCGATCTCTGGAAGTCCTGCTAATCAGTTGAAGTTTACAGATGTATTGTTTGTCCTTATTCATTTAATCTTGGCTATTGTGTTGTCCAAATTCGTGATTGAAATGGAAAGAAAAATAGGTTCAGGTAATCTTTGGAAAGTGCTTATTGGTAAATTTTTCAAACCACATGTGGAAGAGCGGATATTCATGTTTATTGATATGAAGGACTCTACCACTTTTGCAGAAAAAATCGGACATTTAGAATTTAGTAAACTTCTTCAAAACTGTTTTATGGAGTTTGCAGTTGTGCACCAATTTCATGCAGAGATTTATCAATATGTGGGAGACGAAGTGGTCATTAGTTGGTCTCCAGAAAAGGGGTTCAAAAACAATAATTTTCTCAAGGCATTTTTTGCCTTCTCGAAAATCATGCAGGCTAAATCTGATTATTATGAAAAACAATTTGGCATTCGTCCCTACTTCAAAGCCGGAGCTAACATTGGTCCTGTGGTGATCACCGAAGTAGGAGACATAAAACGCGAGATTGTCTACCATGGAGATACTTTAAACACTGCGTCTAGAATCCAAGATATGTGCAATAGGTTAGGCGCTCAATTGCTTATTTCTGAAAAGCTTCATGATCAAATGACGAATCAGGATAATTATGAAATTAACAATGTAGGCTCCATTTGTTTAAAAGGTAAAGAGCATGAAGTTGATCTTTATGAAATAAAACTATCATGATAAAGGTGATGCGTATGACCGTGTGCTTATGGCTTAGCTCTATGACTATTCAGTGTAATAGTCAAAATCTAGACTATGATCTCAATAATCCAAATCACCGTGTTCGGCTTTCGGGTGAGCTTGATGAAATATCTGGAATGACGACACTGTCCGATTCAATAATTGCAGCTGTACAAGATGAAAAAGGTCGAATCTATTACCTAGATGCACGTACAGGAGCCGTCATGTATCAAATAGACTTTGGTAAAGATGGTGATTTTGAAGGGATTACATATGGTCAAAAAATGTTATATATGCTCAGGAGTGATGGGGCGATTTTTCGATTCGACGAAAAGGAAAATATTCAGGAATATCAATTCAAACACAGTAAACATTTTGATTTTGAAGGGTTATGTTTTGATGGCCAAAATCGCAGGATATTGGTAGCCTGCAAAGAGCATGGAGACAAAGATGAACGAGATCATTTTTTTATTTATTCTTTCTCACTTGAATCAAATAGATATGAAAAAAAACCTGCCTATAAGATCAAACGAAATCAAGTGCATAAAAAATTTAAACCATCCGGTATTGCAATACATCCCAATGGGAATATTTATATAGTAAGTTCATTTTCAAAGACCTTACTTGTATTAGATGTGGAGGGCGTTATTCTCCACATTGTTCAACTAAATGAACAGCTATTTTCTCAACCTGAAGGTGTCGCTTTCGATACATTTGGCAACCTTTTTATATCTAATGAAAAACAAGATCGTGCATCTGATATTCTAAGATTTAACTTTTTGCATTGAAACCTATGGGGGCATAGGTGTTAAAATTAAGCCGTCACTTATATCGATAGGGGGCATTTTTTTGTTTAAGGTTTATCTAATCTTTTTTATCATGAGTAGTGAAATTATAGAGAATAGCAAGGGATATGTGCAGAGCATTTATGAAAAGTGCGAAGAAAAATCCTTATATTATCATAATTGGGAGCACACCTTGGAAGTTTATAAGGCAGCTTTAGAAATAGCGAATCATACGGACGGAGTTACCAATGAGGATAAGGAATTGTTGTCAATAGCAGTACTGTTTCATGATATAGCCTATACAATGGGGAGCCAAGATCATGAAAGAGAAAGTGCGGAAATTGCTGCTAAATTTTTGACAGATCAAGCTTACGATGAGGATAAGATCACGATCATCCAGCAATTGATTATGGCGACTAAATTAGGGCATACTCCCTCGACTGTCTTGGAGGGAGTCATTCAGGATGCTGATCTATCTCACCTGGGTAACCCTGACTATTTGACTACCTCATATGGGAAGCTCTATGATGAAATAAAAGCTAAGATCCAAGCTGATATCACTCAGCATCAATGGATGGGTATGTGTAGTGTGTTTTTACGCAAGCATCAGTATAACACGGCCTATGCCAAGGCTAACTATAGACCTGTGAAGAAAGAAAATATTATCAAAATAGATCAAGCGAAGAAAGAGTTAGAGTCCATGAAAGCGCCGATAGAAAATGAATTGGACAAGGGAAAAAGGAGTAACAAGAAAGGTGGGAAAAAGTCTAAGAATGATCTTCCTGAAAAGGGAATCGAGACTATGTTTAGGACGGCATTGAGAAATCATATGAGTCTTAGTCAAATCGCAGATAATAAAGCAAATACTTTAATCAGTGTCAATGGTATTATTATCTCTATAGCACTGTCTATTCTGTTTCCTAAACTAGACAATAATGCTTATTTAATCTACCCTGGCTTGAGCCTCTCTATTTTTAGTATTACGACGATTATATTGTCCATTTTGTCTACGATACCCAAAACGACTAATGGGAGCCTATCCAAAAAGGAGGTGGATGAGAAAAAAGGGAATCTTATATTCTTTGGCAACTTCCACAAAATGTCTCTTGAAGATTATGAGTGGAGTATAGGAGAACTCATGAAGGATAAAGATTATTTGTATAAAAGCTTAACAAGGGATTTATATTTTCTAGGAAAAGTACTGAATCGGAAATATCAACTATTAAGATGGAGCTATTATGTTTTTGTATCAGGGCTTATTATCACAATGCTATTATTTGCAGTTCATACACGTTCCATTCTTGAATAAGTTTATACTGTCATAAATCAATCGATTTTTGAGTCACTACAAGCGCTAGCAAATGATGCTAATCAAAAGGAAATTAAGTAGCATATACATTGTCGTCATTACATTACTACTACTGGGATGTTCGGGAGCAAAGGTCTTTTATGGGTCAAAAAATCATGACTGGGACAATACCTCACCAGCGGAGAATAATGACCTTATGTACAGCCTCTATCTAATCGGTGATGCAGGGGAAGATAGCATTCGGTCTAGTTCTGTTCTAAACAATGTGTCCAAGCACCTTAAGAATGCTGATAGCAATAAGTCAGGTATTGTCTTTCTAGGGGATAATCTTTATCCAGAAGGTCTGCACAAAAAAAGTAGTGAACATAGACTGAAAGATGAAGCACGATTAAACCCTCAACTAAACATAGTCAAAGACTTTGATGGAGAGATTGTTTTTATCCCAGGTAATCACGATTGGAAGGGTGGTAAAAGGAAAGGGATAAAATATGTCAAGAGGCAAGAAAAGTATATTAGCAAGTACCTAAACAAGGAAAATGTATTCCTTCCTGAAAATGGATGCCCAGGTCCGACAGAGGTACAGCTGTCTCCAGGCTTGATGCTCATTGTGATCGATACGCAGTGGTGGTTGCATCAGTTCGAAAAATCCATTGGAGAAAAGAATGACTGTGATGTTAGAAGTACCGAGGAGCTCAAGGAAGCATTGTACGATATGTTGAAAAAATATCGTAATCAAAACATTATTGTAGCGGGGCATCACCCACTATATAGCAATGGGAAACACGGAGGGAATTTTAAAATGAAGGACCACATCTTTCCGCTGACTGCCTTGAACAAAAAGGCGTACCTCCCATTACCAGTTCTCGGGAGTATATATCCATTTTATAGAAAATTCATTGGGATCAATCAAGATATAGTCAACCCTGTATATACCGAAATGAAAAATGAATTGGAAGGAGAGATGAACGAATTTTATAATATCATCTATGCATCAGGTCATGAACACAACCTCCAATACGTCCAAGAAGAGAATATACATCATATAATCAGTGGTAGTGGCAGCAAGGTAACACCTATGAAGTTTAACAATGCGATTGATTTTGGTGCAGAAAACAAAGGTTACTCCAAAATATCCTATTATAAAAATGGAGAAATATGGCTGGAATTCATAGCAGTTGATGAGGCAACCAACCAAGAGAATGTCATTTTTAGAAAGCTTTTGTATGTCAAAAAAGCCGTTGAAGCGAATAAGACAGGGAGGCTCAATAAAATATCCTATGAAGGAATGTATAAAACGGTATCTCCTGATAGTCTGAAAAAAGCAGAAGGTGTTAAAACCATTTTGCTAGGCAAACTCAATAGAGATCTATGGGGCACCTCGATCAAAGTACCTTATTTGGATATTCATTATGAAAAAGGAGGTCTGACGCCTATCAAAAAAGGAGGAGGGATGCAGACCCTTTCACTACGGATGCAAGGTGGAGATGGCAAACAGTACACTTTGAGAGGAGTCAAAAAAAGCCCCGAATTCATCATCACACATAAACTAAGAAATACCATAGCGCAAGAGTTAGTATACGACGGGTTTGCAGGATCACACCCTTATGCTGGAGTTGTCATTCCTTATCTCTCAGAAGAGGTCGATGTATATTACTCTAATGCAAAGCTCGTTTATGTGCCTCAGGATTCAATATTGGGGGATTATATGGAGGAGTTTGGAGGGATGTTTTGTTTGCTAGAGCAAAGACCTGATGATGATGTATCCGATCAAGCGAACTATGGTTATAGTGACAAAGTCATGAGTTTTACCAAAATGCTCGAAAAGACACATAGCAAACCGACTCACAAAGTGGATAAAAATTTTGCGGTAAGATCACGAGCTTTTGATATGCTCATTGGAGATTTTGATAGACATGATGATCAATGGCGATGGGCGAGATTCAAAGAGGATGACTATACGCTTTATCGTCCGATCCCTAGAGACCGAGATCAAGCTTTTTTTAGAGCGGATGGGATCAGTATGAATGTTGCCAAATGGAGGTGGCTCCTCTGGTATACACAGGATTTTTATGGTGGTGCGGAAGATGTGCTAGGTCTCAATACACAGGCTCGACATTTTGATCGGAGCTTCTTGACCGAGGCAACACTGGAAGATTGGGTGACCCAAGCCAAGTATATCCAATCTAATCTGTCGGATCAGGAGATCGAAGAGGCCGTTCGTCAATTTCCTCCTGAGATGTTTGCTATCAGAGGCCAAGAGATAATTGGGAGTCTACAAATACGCCGAGATGAGTTGGTTGATTATGTCACGGAATACTACGAGGCATTAGCCAGAGAAGTAGATGTAGTTGGTAGTTATAAGGATGATTTTATCTCGATCAAGAGAAAAAAAAATGGAGACGTAGAGGTTAATGCTTATCCACGAAAAGACGGAAAGAAAGTCAAGGATGAAATCTACTATCATCGTGTATTTAAAAAAGATGAGACCAAAGAAATCAGAATATTTGGACTAGAGGGGCATGATGAATATCAGATCTCAGGAGATGTCAAGAGTAGCATTTTGGTTCGAATCATAGCTGGAGAGGACAAGGACAAAATAGAAGATAAATCGAGTGTAAATGGTCTCAAAAAGATGACTCGAGTATATGATCAAAAAGGAAAAAGAGATGTAGAGCCAAGTAAAGAGACCAAGCTGAAAGTCATGAGCTCAGAAGACATGTATGATTATGACAGATTAGAGTATGAGTACGACAAACTAAAGCCAGCCATATCATTTGGCTTCAATCCCAACGATGGCTTCTTCATTGGACCAGGGTTTGATCAGACGATTCATGGTTTCAAAAAAGAGCCTTATAAATTCCATCACAAATTTTTGACCAACTATATGTTCGGTATCAATGGCTTCAATGCATACTATGATTTTGAACTTATTGATGCCATAGGCAATGTAGATTTTGGTGGTTCTCTGACTATTAATCATCCTTTGGCTTATTTCTACTATGGAGACGTCAGTGACCCGAATATCAATGACGCATCAGCTTTCAATGTTCTAATGGATAATTATGAATTTGAGCCGACACTGACCTTTTCATCAGATAATCGAGCCAATAGGCTAGTTTTTGGGCCGCAGTATCGCTATGTAAACTTCGAGTCAACTGCTGTCCCTAATGTAGGGGGCGAAGAACTCCAATCACAACATTTTTTGGGTGGGCAATTAGGCTATCAGTTTTTAAATAAGGATAACGATCTGCACCCACACAGTGGTATGGAATTTAAAATCGGTGGAGAGTATGTCAACAGTTTAGGAAATGACAAAGTGGATTATTTCAAAGTCAATAGTTCTTTGAGCTTGTTTATTCCGATCAATTTTATCAAGAAGCAAACGACAGTTGCTTTTCGGTCAGGTATTTCTACTAATATCGGTGATTATGCTTTCTTTCAGTCCAATTTCCTCAGTGGTTATGAAAACTTTAGAGGAGTCAGAAGAAATCGGTATGCAGGAGAATCCATAGGGTTTAGCAATTTGGAACTAAGAATGAATCTGCTAGAAGTTCAGAACTATATATTACCTTTTGAACTGGGAACCCTTGGGCATTTTGATTTTGCAAGAATTTGGACAAACGCTACCGAAGACTGGCATAGCTCATATGGAGGAGGAGTATTTGTCAATGCGATAGACTCTTTTATGCTATTCGGCACATATTCTATCTCTAATCATGACGGACTATTGGTGATTGGTAGCCAATTTTTGTTTTAAGAGGGGTTTAGTTACTATCTCTTTTTTGTGCTAAGCAGGGGATATGCGATGTTAGCGTTGCTATGCTGGCAGTCAATGTTTTTGAAAAATGAATAAATTGCTGTCAGATGATTTTGACAAGGCGGACACTTTCTAATATCACATGAGTTGCAATATAAACACGCATGAAAAAACACATACTAATACCTGTTTTACTTTGCCTTTTTTTTTCGTCTTGTATTGAAAGGCTTGGGACTTTCAAGGGCAAAGCCGGCGTATTGGTAGTCTCTGGCAATATCAATAATCAACCCGGTCCTTATACTGTTAATTTATCTCCGACTAAAGTATTCGGAGAGGGATTTAATTATCAGCTTGTAGAAGGAGCTATTGTTCGGATTTTATCAGACGATGGAGAAGAAATATCTTTGACAGACAGGTATAGAGGCAAGTATACTACTCCTGAGGATTTTGTAGGAGAAGTGGGGAAATCATACCAACTGATGATTACGCTAAGGTCAGGCGAAAGCTACGAATCAGACTGGACAGAAATGAAGCCAGCCATCCCCATCGATACAGTCTATTACACATTGGAAGAGCGGCCTATATTGACTGATGCTGATGTAGTAGTTGATCAGAGCACTTTGGTCTTTTGGTTGGAGTATAATAACGTTAAGGATCAAAGAGATTACTTTAGGTGGAGTTATGTCGAGGATTTTAAAGTGATGTCTCCTTTAGCGATAGTAGTAGGGCCAGAGACTTTAGAAGATTTTCCTGGGTATGGTATTGGAGATGCACCGTATAAATTTTGTTATGCACGGACTTTTGGTTTTGAGTTTCTGAAAGTAGCGGATGATTTGTTAACTGACGGGCAGAGCCAAAAGATAGAATTGACCTATTTTCCTTTTAATAGGAAGTTGGATCTAGAATACTCGATTGAGATCTATCAGCATACGGTCAGTGAAAAGGAATATAACTATTGGGATGCTTTACAGACGCAGTACAATAACGTGGGTAGCATATTTGAAACGAGTAACTACCAAATCCAAGGCAATCTAAAAAGTATAGATGACCCTGACGAATTGGTGCTAGGTTACTTTGGAGTCTCTGCAGCTTCTACCAAACGAGTGTTTTTAGTAAAAGGGGAGATTCCGTATGAACATTATTACGCCTGTGGAGGAGAAATACCACCTAGTTGGTGTTTTGATTGCAGATCATATTCTACTAACGCCACGATAGAGAAACCCTCCTTTTGGCCGTAGAACAGTTTTTAATGCTTTGTTCTTGTGCTTTTTTAAAAATTAAACCCAATACTTACATAGAAATTTCGAGGGTTGGCTGGAATGATGCCTGGCCCTGGATATCCTGCTGCCCTGCGAGTGAAATAGGATTCATCCGTCAGGTTATTGATTCCTGTTTCAAGCCTCATGAATCGATAAGTGTAATCCAGAGATATATCCATGACATGATAAGCGGGTATCAATCCTTCCACAGCGGTAATGGTTTCGACCGCATTAGATGCATCGGAATACTGCTCTGACAGGTATGTATAGAGATAGGATATGCCTAAGGACTTGTATCTGTATGTAAGTCCTGTTTTGAGATTGGTGAGTGGTACCAACTCTACCTCATTGCCTACGATTCCACTGCGCTCACTTCGGACGTATTCGGACTTGATCAAAGCCAAATTAACAAAAGCAGTCAAAGACTGCTGCTCACTGCCTGGTTTGAGCCATTTCAATAGGTCTCCTTCTATGTAGGATTCAAACCCGTATATGTTGGCATCACCTACATTGGTTCTAAATCTAGCACCGGTTCTATTGGACAACATGGGACCTATGCGGTCATTGTATCTCAAATAGAAAACAGATATGTCATACTTGATTGCTTTATTTCCTCCCCTGATACCTATGTCTGCGTTGTAGCCAAACTCATCGCTAATGTTTTCATCTACGGTCAGTGAAGGATTGATTACTCGGATATCGTTAAAATTAATGGCTTTGTAGTTTTGAGAATAGTTGGCATAAATCTCCAGTATATCACTAGCCTTGTAGCTCGTACCCAATCCGAAAATCATGAAGTGTCGGGACTTATCTCTAGATTCATCCTCGCGATCTACGCGTAATATATTCCCAGCAAAATCGGTCACAGGGTAATAGTAGAATCCATCCGCTTGCGTTTTGATGTATTCAAATCTAGCTCCTGGCGTTACACTCCACTTGTCTGTTAGGTTAAAGACATTCTCCACAAAGACCGATACATTGGTGCTTGGAAACAGATATTCTGAGTAGCTGTTTTGCTGCTCGATAAAATCGAAATCTGCTCCCGAGGATGCGCTACCTTCTCCTTGTCTGCGATCAGTCTTGCCAAAATAAAGTCTGTTCCCTATGATCATGACTGATTTCTTGCCGAGCAGCGGGTAGTGAATGATAGCCCTCAATTCATTGCCCCAATTGAAATATTCATCCTTGAGCAGGTTCCTCTCACTGCTGAGGTCATCGTCTTCATTGATGTTTTCTAGATTGCCCACTGCATATCTATTGGCGCTAAGAAGGAAGGTTCTGTTGTTAAATTTAATACTGTTGTTCACTCGGTAATTCCACTCCATGGCAGACAAGTCCCAGCCCACCTGAAACCAATTTCTCTCCCGCTTGGATATGGAAGGGTCACTGTTAAACTCATCATCGGTCATCCCACCTGGCTGATGTGCCAAATAGGACATGTGAGTGTGCTCAATTTTCACATTTAACAAAGGGGAAATATTATAAGTAACCGACCCGAAGAGATTGTGCTGACTCTGGTCCGAATTGGGTCGCCAACCTTCACTGGTCTTGTACTGGTAAAACCCGTAATAGTTCACCTTGCCAACCGTGCCTCCCAGGCTGTTAAAAGAATTGAAAAGTCCGAAAGAACCTAGGCTTTGTGTAGAGCTCACACCTATCTTTTTATCCTTTGGACCTTCTTTGAACTGGAAGTTGAGCATGCCTCCAAATTGGGTTCCGTACTGTAAACCGGCCGCTCCTCGTACCAATTCGATGCGCTGTAAGGCTTGAATCGGAGGAGTATAGTAACTCTCAGGATAGCCTAATGCATCCGCTGAAATATCGTATCCATTCTGGCGGACGTTGAAGTTGGACGTTCTATTAGGGTTCAATCCTCGTCCACCAATGCCTAGGTTAATCCCTGCACCATCATTTTCCCAGATATTCAGCCCAGGTACACGTGAATATACTTGACGACCTACGTTGGCTGCCTTGTTGCCAATGAGTTTATCTATTTCGATTAATTCGGTTTTTTTGGATTCATAGATGGCACTGCCCGAAACAGACTGGAGCCATCCCATGTCTGTATCTCCAGAGATAGCCTCAGTAATTGTTACCTCTTCTAGTTGGGTATTAAGGTCTTCTAATACAAAATCAAAGGTTAGCTTTTGGTTTGACTGAAAAGTCAGTTTGGTAGAGGTAGTTTGGTATCCTGATACGAAGGCCACTAGCTTGTAAGTTCCCGCTTTAAAACCGGAGAGAGAGTACTTTCCGTCCTGACCAGAAGGAGCTTTATATGAGGTGCTTTCTATGAGTACAAACCCTTCTAACGGTGCTCCGTCAATGTCCGTGATTTTTCCTGAAACCTCTTGAGCAAAACTGATGCTTGCCCACAGTAACAATCCTATGATGAATATTCCTCTACTCATAACTTAGCACCCAATCTTTATGTTTCCAGCCCTCTTTCAACTGGCTCAAATCTTTTTGTTCTTCTATAAACCTTCTACTTCTTCTACCATTGAGGGTCACATAGGCATCTACAGTTACCTTTGGATCGTTCATTCCCTTCTGTTTATAGATATTTTTCAAGTGATGTGCATATTGCAAAATCATGTCAGGTTGGGTGGCCATCATTTTTTCCTGCTGCGGGGTAAGATGTAATGAATTATCAACTATCATTTTTCGATTTCCGTCGGAGATATAAAAAGTAGCCTGCCCCATCTTTTCCATGAGCATGACTCTCCAAGAAAAGCGATAGCCTTGCTCATGCCAGAATACAGACCCTGGATAGGCCAGATAGCGCCAAGGCATGGCCAGCTGAACCAGCGCAAAACAAACAAATAATAGAACCTTAGCCTTCGAAAATGTGGAAATACTGTTGAGAGGCAGCTCATTAGATAGTTTCCTTTCGATACTACTCAGCCATTTCTCCTGTTGGGAAGAGGGAAAGAATATCAGCGTACTCAATATCATCACGTAGGGAAACATCCCAATAGGGAAAAGAAGGGCTGTCAATGTATGAAAGACGATGACGGAGCAATATGCCACCCATCGCGTATATCGCATAGATAGAAAAAAGGGGATCGTCAAGTCATACAATGCACCAAACCAAGAGAAGAAATAAGCAACCCAGCTTTTGGTCAGTAAAGCCCCAATGATTGGTATGTGACTATTGGCAGGCAACCAGATTTTCAATGGAAGTGCCTTGAGCAACCAGTCTGGATTGAGTTTGGCTATCCCTGCAAAGCAATAGAGTACAGCTACTTGAAACCTCAATGTGGCGATCTCATAAAAGCGACAAGTCTTCTGAACAGTGCCTCGCCACCAAGCATCCACTGAAAACCTCTCTCCAGCAGGGAGCCAGATCAATAGAAAAGCTATCAAGCTCACGAAATAGTAATGATTGAGATAGTAGGTCTGATCAATCAGCTCCACATAGGTGAAGCTCAGAAAAAACACTGTGGTAGATATTCGATAAAGAAGCCCTAAAGCTATGCCTACTGCAGAAATTAGCATCAGGGCAAACAGCACGTGCATGCCATATTTAGGCAAAACCTGTACCCACTCAAATCCATAGTAGGAGAAATGAAAAGATGGAGTCAGGTAGAATTCTTCTACCCAGCCATTGATCATGAATCGTACGACACTGGCAGTCATTAATATACCAAAAGCCATCCTGAATAGCACCAGAGGTGCATTAGATACCTCGCGCTTTTGATACTGCCATATGGATTTGAGATCAGTCACCGTCGTTATCACTAAAAACCACGAGCAATCCGAGCTGAGACATCATGTCTGTTTTGATGAGTAAGGTCAATTCTTGTAAATCATTGTAGAGCAGTTCTACTGCAGCTTTGTCTGAAGTTATCGCCTCTTGCATAGTGCCAGATATGGCAGTCAGGTCGGCCTGACATTTGTCTATCAGATTAACAATCACAGCTGATAAGGCTTGGCCATCGCTGTCTTCTATTTTCAGTTCATTCAGATAGTCATCAAAACCACTGCCATCTCCTCCAGTAAAAACTCGCTTGGTGATCACTAGACTTTGTGCGATCAGCGCTTTAGATTCATGGGCATAGTAAGACTCCAGTGTCTTAGGCAATGGAGTTTCAGAGCCAGAACGAATCCCTAAGGGGGTGGCAAGGCGGTAATTTTTAATTACCTCTACATGATAGATGAGCTCATTGGCTAGTAAGGTGGTACTCGCACCTGCTCCATTGCCTAAGTCAGCTTTGAACGCAGCAGCATAAGAATCTGACCATGTATTCTTCATTTGCACAGCAATGGCATTCAAATTATCAATGAGTAAACCGAGAAAAGTCAAACGGTTGGTGTCTTGAAATGCCAACAAGGTTTCTTCATCCGACAGATTAAACAATAGGTATTCGATGGCGGCAAAACCCTTTCTATCACTGGGTATGATATTAACATTGGTCGAACTAGCGTCCTCGCTGGTGGTTTCAATCCCATCTACGTTGATAGGCCATAGATCCACCGCGTTTTCTACGCCTGATGATTCTAATGGGCCAAATTTGAATGGTTCACAATTCTTCCAGCTTAATCGAGCGGTTAACCAGGCTGTTCTCAATTCAGCCAGACTTTGATTGTCCAGATTGCTTTGGAATGTTGCAAACTTGGCTTGACAATCCGATGTGCTGGAAGCAAAATCATTCCAAGCAGGCAAAATGATATTATCGGTGAGGTTGTTTAGGATCAGGCCTCTGTCAAAATTATCCTCTACACCATCGTTTTCTGCACTACACCCTAGTAAAACAAAGAGCGTTACAACGCTGGCTATGACACTTACACTTCTCATAATGATTCTATAAATTTTATTAATGCGCTTCTACCTGACTTGTCCAAATCTTTAAAGTTTTGCTGGCTGGTCTTCGCCTCTCCTCCATGCCAAAGGATGGCTTCTTCTATATTTCTGGCTCGGCCATCGTGCAGCAAATAGGTATGGCCACTGACCACATGAATTAACCCTAGTCCCCACAGTGGTGGGGTCTTCCATTCCTGACCATCTGCCAAACCATCAGGCCGGTTATCTGCTAGTCCGCTTCCCATATCATGCAAAAGCAAATCAGTATAAGGACGGATGGTTTCGTTAGAAAATTCGGGGTGGACATCATAGTTCCCCGTGACTATTTTGGGGATATGGCAACTGACACAACCCACTGATTCGAACAGCCCTTTGCCTTTGAGTACTTCAGGCTCTTCCCAGTCTCTTCGTCTTGGCACAGCCAACACTTCACTGTAGAGTGATACACGGTCCAATATATCTTCTGTAAGTTCTGGATCTCCGCCATGGGCAATCTCAGAGCAGTCTTGGTTGGGGGCACAGGGCTGATCGGGGAAAAGGGAGGATGTGATTCCGATATCACCATTGAACGCGCCTGCTACCTGTTGTCTCACGGTTGGTTGGTTGGCCTTCCATCCAAAGCGACCAATCTGCATCATGCCAGTCTCTACATTCATGACATAATTGGCTCTTCCTGAGATTCCGTCACCATTTGCATCTTCTGGATCAGCAAAACCCAAAAGGGTTTCTTCTGCAATCGCTTCTAGCAGACCAAGACCTATCATTTGTGGTCCTATCCGTGGTGAAACTTGCGTCTCAGGTTCTAGCGAACCATAGTTCAGTTTGGAGAAGTCATAGATCGGATTCCTTAGCGAGTAGGTGGTACCGTCAGGATAGATGCCTGGTTGCTCTCGGTATGAGACAGATACAAACCCTTCTCCTTCTACAGCTAGGATTCCGTGAGGCTGGATTTGAAATCCATAATTATCATCTGGTAAGTCCTCGCCTCCAGAAGGTTTGCTCAGTCTAAACAATAGTCCTAAGGGCTCTTCGTCTGGCGTCAGAGGAGGAGCAGCGCGACCGTCAAGAGCGTGGCAGGCAGAGCAAGAGCGGGCATTAAAATAGGGGCCTAACCCATCCAGATCTTCTGTGGATGCTGGAGCGGTTACCCAATTTCTTTTGAAGAATGCATTACCTGTGACAAACAGCAAATCCTTGTCTCCAGTCAGGTTAGGTGCAGCCTGCCCAAAGGCATTGACAGATTCGTCTAATATCGTGGTAGCTCCTCCACCAAACTCTTCTCCCTCTTCCAAAAATGCTTGATAGGGTACTTCTGCCTCTGGTCCGCACGAAGCGAAAAGTATCCCCAATAAACCACCAAGTAGTATAAATCTAGTCATATATAAAACGCAAGAAAGTACATGCCTCTTGACATGTACTTTCTCATAGTTAATTCGTTATTGGATATCTATTAGATATCTGTTGGGTCAAATTCAAAACCAAGTGCTGAAGCAGCTTCTGCCAATTGATCACCCTGCGCTCTCAGGCTAGTGATAGCGGCGAAGATTCTAGTTCTACCTGCTTCATTCAAAAATTCCTGATCAAATGGATCTTGTATCGCTTCGCACAATTCCACGCTAGATGCGATCTGTGCTTTTAGTTCGTTGGCTAGTTCTTCATCTTCCATAGCAATTACATCGTAAATGGAAGGGCCAGTCAGGTTGCCATACGAGCCAAGGAATACATTTTGAATCCCCAGTGCATTGGTCACAATGTCTCTGTGCGTATTGTCACTAAAGCACGAGTGCTCGTCTTCTTTGCTCTGTAAGTCATATGCTACGAACATTCTTTCGCCAGCTAGCTCACCTTTGCTCAGTTTGCCTAGTGCACTAACAATATTTTCAATGGACTCATCAACCGATGACTCAAAGCTCACTCTATAGCTGGCGCCTTCTTCCCAAGCGCTCACCAATGAAGATAGGTCGTTCACCAAAAGTTTAGTTACCTCTACTAGGTAATTAGCTCTCCTTTCTTGGTTGGCATTAGTGCCTGATCCATCTGTTACATAGTCGGTATAGGGTCTTTCACCTCCACCAGCACCCTCACTAAGATCCTGACCCCACAGCAAAAATTCAATTGCGTGGTATCCTGTGCTGATGTTGGTTTCACTTCCTTGCTCATTTAGACCAGCTAATATTTCTGCCGTAATTTCTGGAAAGTCATTTGGGCTATTGATGATGTTAGTACCATCGACAGGCTCATCTCCTACGATTACATAGTCAATGTATGACTCATCCAAAGGCCAAGCGTTCAACTGTCCTTCTGGGCCATCTTCGTCATCGATCGGTCCACCATAAAACCTAAAGGCTTCTGTTTGTCCATAAGTTTCTCTTGATGCCAACCAAGCATCTTTAGCGGCTTCTAGCGTAGTCTCGGATGGAGAGGCTACCAAAGCATCTATCGCAGTTTGTAAAGCTACTGCATCAGTATGGGCGTCAGAGTAATTGGCATGTACGATGGTGGCATATTGAGCGATGGCTCCAGCCTTGGCATCATCGAGTGCCGACCCACCATTGTCATTGTCACTATCGCATGATGCAACGGCGAAGGCGAGGATAATAAGGGTAAAAAACTTTGTTGATTTTATGAGATTCATACTTAGGTGTTATTTTAATTTATTCTAAATAAAAGCGAAAGTAGGTCAAAAAACGAATTCAGGCAAGGTACTCTTGTTTTTTCGTGAGAGGGAGGGGTGGAAAATTCATTTCAAATTTTTCAAGTAACCTATTTCGACCCGTCAAATTTTTGTTGAAAGAGGATGAGTAAAACAATAAAAAACAGCCTTTGTCAAAGTGGTAATCACAAAATCATTGTAGCAGAACTCTCTCAGTCACATCACCTTCCTAAACGACCGACGAAGGACTATTTTTATTTGGTTATGATTTGCAACGCCCGTTGAGCAGCCTCTTGTCTTCGAAGACCCCGTCTGACAGGCGTTTGATGACCTGATCAAGCCAATCTACTCCCTAAATAATCGTAGAGCAAGCGTTTTTGTCTTGTTAAGCTCCCCAACGGTCTTCGAGGAGGTGTTTGGGTCTCGACAGGTTCTCCGACGGGTGTTTGGGGTGTGTTTTGATCTCCGATAGTACGCCAACGGGCGTTTGGGGTGTGTTTTGATCTCAGACAGTACGCCAACAGGCGTTGGAGAGGATGGGCAGCTTCGACAGCTATTTCGACACCCATTGGCATGCTATGAGACATTGAGATTCATCCCCTTGCATCGATGGAGATTTAGCGGGGGAGCGATTTGGAGAGAGTAGATGATCATCATCATTATTTTGTTATATTTGGATAAGCAGCCACATGAGAATAGTTAATTGTTTAAATCATTTTTTCAATTAAATATTTTATCATGATTATTAGACCAATCGTTAAGTCCTACTATTCTAATCAAGAGATAGAGGCTTTGTCCAAAAGTTTTATTGAGGCAATCGCCAAAGTACAAGGAGAGCAAGCCATTGTTCAGGCTTTGGGAGAGAAACTTTCCGCCGCGCATGAAGCCATCAAGGAGGCCAGCCTCAACTCTAATCACAACAGCAAAACGGCACTCGTACAAGAGGCCGACCGTGTGCGCGACCTAGCATTTCGTGCCTTTTACGATTTGATAGAGGCAGGGATACTTCGTCAAAACGAAGCGCACCGCATCGCCTGCACCAAAATCATGAGTTATTTGGAGCGGGTGGACAAGCGGCTCTACAGCTATGGCTATACCAAAGAGTCTATCGAACTGCGCAAGCTATTTGATGAGATGGAAAACGTCAAAGACGAGATCGATTTGGTCAGTGCTAGGGACTGGCTCTCAGAGTTGAAAAGTGCCGAGGAGGCGTTTAGCATACTACAGCAAGAAAAGCTAAATGAAGAAACGGAGACACGTATCGTGATTCGTACCAAGGAGGCCAAAGACCAAGCCTTGGGCCAGTTGATCAATGTGGTGAACACGCTCAACGGTCTAGCGTCCATCGGCATAGCAGGTGTCGCTGAGCTCAATGCACAACTCGACAGTATCGTTGCAGCGATCGAAGGGCCTGCCAAAGCTCGCTTGAGTCGTCGAGAGAACCAATCCGTCGAGATCAGCGAATAGTATTAATAGTATCTGAGATCTAATTGCTGTCTAACGAGTAGCGGTTAGATCTCTGTTTTGTTACTCATATCCGCTACCTAGCCTAGACCTACGAAAACCAGCGTTTCTTCTTGATAGTGGGAGTATTCTTTATCATAGACCAAATTGCCATATTTTACTTACTCCACAGTCACAGACTTGGCTAGATTCCTAGGCTGATCGACGTTGCAGCCTCGCATGATCGCGATGTGGTAGCTCAGCAGTTGTAGCGGGATCACAGAGATCAGTGGCATGAGTGCCTCGTCACACTGTGGCACTTCGATGACATAGTCTGCCATGTTTGGAATCAAAACATCTCCCTCTGTCACGATGGCAATGACGACTCCTTTTCTAGCTTTTACCTCCTGAATGTTGGAGACGATCTTGTCATACGAGCTGTCTCGTGTAGCGATGACTACCACAGGCATTTCTTCATCGATCAGCGCGATTGGCCCATGTTTCATCTCTGCGGCAGGATAACCTTCGGCATGGATGTAAGAGATTTCTTTGAGTTTGAGCGCTCCCTCTAGTGCTACAGGGAAGTTGTACCCGCGACCTAGGTAGAGGAAGTTTTTGGCATCTTTGAATTTCTCCGAGATCTTTTCGATCTCATCATTCTTCCTCAATACCTTTTTGATTTTTTCAGGGATGTTTTCCAAATCTGAGAGCAGATCCTTCAACTTGCTATCTGTGATGGTTTTTTTCCTCGCAGCAGTAGACAATACGATCATCGTCAGCACAGAGAGTTGTCCTGTGAATGCTTTTGTACTGGCTACACCGATCTCTGGGCCTGTATGTAGATAGGCTCCTTCGTGCGACACGCGGGAGATAGACGATCCTACTACATTGACCACTCCGAGGATGATGGCTCCTTTCGATTTAGCCAGTTCTATGGCGGCTAGGGTGTCTGCAGTTTCGCCAGATTGAGAAATGGCGATGACGACATCTCCTTCGTTGATGACGGGGTTTCTGTATCTGAACTCCGAGGCGTATTCAACCTCCACTGGGATTCTACAGAACTCCTCGAAGAGGTACTCCGCAACCAGTCCAGAGTGCCAGCTGGTGCCACAGGCAATGATGATGATACGCTTTGCCTCGGCTAGATGATCCGCATATTCATGAATGCCTCCTAGCGTTAGTTTGTTGTTTTTTCTATCTACTCTACCACGCATACTATCGGAGATGGAGTTGGGCTGTTCGAATATTTCTTTGAGCATGAAATGCTCATAGCCGCCTTTTTCGATAGCGTCTAGTTCGAGCTCTACTTTTTGGATGTAGGGATCTTGTTCGACATTTTCAATGTTGACGATTTTGAATTCGTCTCTACTGATCACAGCGATTTCTTGGTCGTTGAGGTAGACTACCTCGTCTGTATATTCGATAATAGGTGTGGCATCCGAAGCGATGAAATATTCTTTATCTCCGATTCCTAGCACCATTGGACTGCCCTTTCTAGCCGCGATCAGTTGATCGGGGTTGTCCTGATCCATGATCACAATAGCATAAGCTCCTTCGATAGTGGATAGGGCTTGTCTCACGGCGGCTTCCAGAGTCAGGCCGTGCGACTTGATATCTTCGATGAATGTGATGAGCACCTCTGTGTCTGTATCACTGGCAAAGGAGTAACCTTTAGATTCTAACTCCTTTTTGAGGGAACTGTAGTTTTCGATGATTCCGTTATGGATGATCGATAGCTTTTTATCACTCGAAAAATGCGGGTGCGCATTTTTGTCATTCGGTTCCCCATGAGTAGCCCAGCGGGTATGACCTATGCCGATGGTACTTTTGAGTTTTTGGCTTTTGAGGGAGTTCTCTAACTCGGCTACTTTGCCCGCTTTTTTAAAAATCTGCAGTTGGCCGTCTTCGTGTACGGAGACTCCAGTACTGTCGTATCCTCGGTATTCGAGACGTTTGAGTCCTTTGATGATCAAAGGATAAGCTTCTTGGTTACCCAGATAAGCTACGATTCCACACATATACCTTAGTTAGGTTTGGAGTAAAATATTTTCATTTTGATACTGTCCTGCGGGATGATCGATCGATCAATAGACATAGGATCGGTAGATAGTAGTACTAGACTATTACGTATAGATTCTCCCTCCTCTGGTTTTAGATCGATGTATCCATTATTGACAGACTGGGCAAATAATGTAGCAGCGCCACGGTATTTGACCGCAGAGGTATCAATGGGCAAGTTGAGTAACAGCAGTGAACCTGTGAGATAACCTATGTCAGTCATGACTCCCGTTGTATAGAGATTTTGGGCCGAAAGCCCGTTGATATTGATCTGAGATTGGTCACCGATGAAGTACAGTCTTAAGTTTTTGACCTTGTTGTTCAGCGGAGTTTCTGTACCTTCTGATACTAATTCGAACTCAACATTGTTGAGCTGAATGAGCTCATTACCGTCAGCTTCTAAGAAATCGACTAATGGCTGTAGACTGAGCTTTGGATGTATACCAGAAGCAGGATTGATATAGAGTTTGTTGTCTCCTGTAGAGAAATTCTCCAAATTGTCACCGATGTGATTACCGATCAGGCTTCCCGTGCGATCTGTCGTGATCTTATTGTATTTTGCATTAGCTGCTGATAGTGAAAAGTTGACCACAAGACTGTCTGCATATACGGTATCTGCCTCTAGATGATAGTGTACATTGAGAGCCGTGAGCCCTGTGGAGAGATATTCTATCATTGCAGTATTCGTTTCGTCTGGCACGATCGCTATTCCTTTGAAGTCTTCACGAAGCAACTGTGCTCTGTCTGATTGTCTAGCAATTTCAAATAGTCTTTCAGCCCAAGTTTGGTTGAGTTTGAAATGCACTGTGTCACTCGAAGGATCTTCTAGTGTCAGAGAATCCATTCGCGGAGTGAAAGAGAATCCATGCGCTGATTCTGCGGGTAGAATAGGCGTTTCGAAATCAGCGAGGTAATACACGCCAGAAAATAACTGGTCATCGACTTCATGAATACTTAGCGTCTGTGAGGTGACGGTAGCCTCGCTCGAGCTAATATCACCATAGTTGAGCGTCAGGACTGCCGAATCAATCACATATTTAGTCCATAGTGTGTCTACTACTATTGGGTCTGTACTGAGCGTGTCTAGTCTAAATACCAGAGGCTGTACACTCGACACGGTAGAGAGCTGTGCATAAGCAGTGGAGCTTGTGCTGCCGAATACATCGTCGGTGATTTTTCCGATCAGAAACCGGAACTGTTCACCAGTACTTGTCCTAATGCTGTCTATGAATACGTTTTGGGCGGGGAGGAGTAGTTCTTCGTAGTACACTCCTGTTTCGATACCGTCTGGATCTAATCCTAAACCAACTTCACTCGGGTCTTCACAAGAAAAAATGGTTAGGGTTGCGAAAATCAACAACCCAGACCAATTTTTATCCAACAAGTTCATTATATAAATTATAGTAAGAATCTAAGTAATTGTCGTCCTTTTGAATGGTTTCGACTTTTTTGTCCTTAGGCGCGGCACTGATCAGTTGATCAATTTTGTCACCTACTTCTGCTTTAGAACTGATGACTGCATCTGCATATTCCATACCAAGCTTAACAAAGCCTTCATAATCGGCAGTGAGCAAATGATCTAACATGCTCTCGTCTATGTCCATCATCATCGCCTTGTTGATCAAGTTGCCTTGGAACTTGTGGTCAAATGAGTTGCCATAGATGTTGTAGATCGACTTTGCATCCTTAAATATGGGATCGTTTTTGTAGGTCGTCTTCAAATAGAGCGGAATAAAGCTTGTCATCCAGTCGTTGCAATGTACGATGTCTGGTGCCCAACCCAATTTTTTAACTGTCTCCAAAACACCTTTACAGAAGAAAATAGCTCTTTCGTCATTGTCTTCATGGAATTTTTCTTCTTTATCGAAAAACACAGACTTTCTGTGGAAGTAGTCTTCGTTATCGATGAAGTAAACTTGGAGTTTGGCATTTGGGATAGAAGCCACTTTGATGATCAAAGGTTTCTCTTCGTCACCTACTGCAATGTTGATTCCTGAGAGTCGAACTACCTCGTGTAGTCTGTTCTTACGTTCGTTAATTAAACCGAATCTTGGAACCAAAATTCGTATTTCCATTCCTCGTTCTTGCATAGCCTGGGGCAAGGCTCTAACAAAATCTGCCACTTCTGTGGTCTGTAAAAATGGGTTTATTTCATTTGCAACATAGAGAATCTTATACTGTGACATAAACCTTGATTTTTAAATATGTTATTATTTCAAAATGACCACAAAATTATACTATTTTTGGATCATTTTCAACTATAATGCCTTTTAACATCGAGGCAGTCTGGATTTATCCTCTCATATGATCGTTTATCGTAGTATTCATGACTTGCGCGCTGCGCTAGATGCTGAGCGTGCTCATGCTAAAACCATCGGTTTAGTTCCTACTATGGGAGCGTTGCATGCGGGGCATATGTCACTGTTGGCACAGAGTGTAGAGCACAATGACCTAACGGTATGTAGCTTGTTCGTCAATCCCATTCAATTCAATAATCCTGAGGACTTGAAAAAGTACCCTAGAAATGAAGTCGCTGATTTCGCCATGCTAGAATCTAATGGTTGTGATATTGTCTTTGCTCCGGACCAAGGGGAAATGTATGGTGAAGAGACAGGGTTGAAGATGAACTTCGGAGTACTAGAGAGCGTACTGGAAGGGGAATTTAGACCAGGACATTTTTCAGGAGTGGGGGTGGTCGTTTCTAAGCTATTCAATATAGTACAGCCACACCGTGCCTATTTTGGACAAAAGGATCTACAGCAGTTGGCAATTATTCGTAAGCTGACCAGAGATTTAAATTTTCCAATCCAGATAGTGGGAATACCTATCATGAGAGAAGCCAATGGTTTGGCCATGAGTTCTCGTAACATGCGGTTATCCGATGCACAGCGAGATATTGCAGCACAGTTGTACGTGGCTATGTCATCGATCAAGGAAGACTTGGATAGGAATGTGCCGATAGAGAAAAGTATTGCTTTGGCCAAGGATAGCCTGCGGCATATGGAAGGAATCCAACTAGAATACATGGAGATCGTAGACTCAGACACGATGCAACCCGTCTCCAACATAGAGAATGACAAGAATATATCGATTTGTGCCGCCGCATTCGTAGGAGAGGTCAGAATCATCGATAATTTATACATAGCCCAAAATAGATAGTGAAAATATCGACTGTTTTAAAGTTTAGTGTTTCTATAGTCTTAGCAGGGCTAATATTTTATTTCGTTTTTAGAAATGTGTCTTTTAGTGATTTTACCGAGAGACTTTCTAGTGTCAGTTATGGTTGGGTCTTTCTATCAATGGCCTTGTCTATCGTTAGTCATTTACTTAGGTCATATCGGTGGAATCTAATGCTGGAACCCTTGGGTTATAAGCTGACGCTCTGGAGGACATTTTTGGCATTGATGTCAGGATACTTGGCTAATTTGGCTTTCCCAAGACTAGGAGAAGTGACAAGATGCGGTGTGCTCAAACGAAACGATGGCGTGCCGATTACAGTCGGTTTTGGATCGGTAATCACAGAGAGGGTATTGGATTTTTTGATCTTACTGAGTTTGATCGCCTTGGATCTGATCCTAGAGATGGATCAGATACTAGACTATTTCATGACGTCTGTGCGCTATGATCAATGGCGAGCTAACGGTTGGCTAATCGCGGCGGTAATAGCCATTCTACTTGTAGGAGGTGTGGTTGGGGTGTTGGGTCTTAGATACATTCTCAAAAATGAATATAGCAACGAGACGTTAAATAAAATACGAGCAAAGCTGGCTGATATGGTCAATGGACTGATGTCCATTCGAAAAGTGAAGAGCCCAGTGGGGTATATTCTCTCTACTATTGGGATATGGGTTTTGTATTTTTTGATGAGTTACGTGATTTTCTTTTCCATGGACGCAACTTCCTTTTTGGGGTTTGGAGCAGGGCTGTCCATACTAGCTGCCGCAGGGGTAGCTATGGCTGCTCCGGTGCAAGGTGGGATTGGTGCTTACCATGCTTTGGTTAGTGGTGTGTTGACGATCTATGGAGTGGAAGCGACTACTGGTTTGTTTTTTGCGACGATGCTGCATACCTCACAGGTGATTATGTACATAGTGGTAGGAGGTGCGTGCTTGGTCATTAGTTTGTTTGTTAAGAAAAGAATTAGAACAGAATTTAGCATTTGACGTAATGTCATTTGAGCGGTTATAGCCATTACATATATATTCTTAGAAGTATGATAGTTATATTAATTGTATTCATGATTGTTGGCTTTATAGTGAGCAATCGTTTGAAGAGCAAGTTTAAGAAGTACTCACAGGTCGGGTTACAATCTGGTTTATCGGGTAGGGAGATAGCGGAGTTGATGCTCCGGGACAACGGGATCACGGATGTGAAAGTAGTTTCAGTACAGGGACAATTGACGGATCATTATAACCCAGGCAATAAAACTGTCAACCTGAGTCCGGAGGTTTATGGAGGACGCAGTGCAGCAGCTGCTGCTGTAGCATCACACGAATGTGGGCATGCGGTACAGCATGCCACAGCCTACAGCTTTTTGGAGTTTAGGTCTGCCATGGTGCCCATTCAGAACTTGAGCGCCAAGGTGCTGAACTTTTTGATGATAGGGATGTTTCTTTTTGGGAGCATGGTCTATGCGATGAATATGCAGACGATATTCTTGGTGATAGTAGCAGCACAGGCAGTGATTACCTTGTTCGCGTTGGTTACGCTACCTGTGGAGTTTGACGCCAGTAAGCGTGCATTGGCATGGATAGACAGACGAGGTATCGTTACAGCAGAGGAGCATGTGATGGCTAAAGATGCCTTGCATTGGGCGGCCATGACTTACGTGGTAGCAGCCATATCGGCGATTACTCAGTTGCTCTATTTTGTGATGCTATTTTTAGGCGGTAGCCGAGATTGATTTGTTCGATTCGAAGAAATGAAAAGGCTTGAGAGATCAAGTCTTTTTTTGTGCTCTCTAGAAATAAAGTATGCGCGCATACTAATGTTTGATCAGATTGATTTATTTTCACTCTAGAACATTAAACGCTTAGAAGATGAATTTCGATTACTCAGAAGAACACTTAGCTGTTAGAGAGGCAGCTAGAGAATTTGCAAAAAACGAATTACTGCCTGACGTAATAGATCGGGACGAAAAGCAGCAATTTCCAGCAGACCAAATCAAGATGATGGGAGAGTTGGGTTTTATGGGGATGATGGTGCGACCTGAGTATGGAGGTGGAGGGATGGATACGGTGTCTTATGTACTCGCCATGGAAGAGATTTCTAAAATTGATAGTTCTTGTTCTGTTTCTATGTCGGTCAACAATTCTCTGGTATGCTGGGGGTTGGAAAAATACGGTACGGAGGAACAAAAACGGAAATATCTGAAACCATTGGCCTCTGGGCAAATTATTGGTGCTTTTGCACTCTCTGAGCCAGAAGCAGGGTCGGATGCTACCTCTCAGCACACCACCGCAGCAGATATGGGTGATCATTATCTATTGAATGGTACGAAGAACTGGATTACCAATGGCAGTACGGCTTCCGTGTACATTGTCATGGCACAGACCGATCCCGAAAAGAAGCACAAAGGGATAAATGCACTGATTGTCGAAAAGGGGCAAGAAGGCTTTGCGGTAGGCCCAAAGGAAAATAAATTGGGTATACGAGGTTCGGACACCCATTCTTTGATGTTTTCGGATGTGAAAGTCCCAAAAGAGAACAGGATTGGTGATGATGGGTTTGGGTTTAGCTTTGCGATGCAAGTGTTAAACGGCGGGCGTATCGGGATTGCCTCTCAGGCATTAGGGATTGCTTCTGGCGCGATGGAGTTATCCATCAAGTACGCAAAGGAGCGCAAGACATTTGGAAAGCCTATTGCCGAACATCAGATGATTCAGTTTAAACTTTCCAAAATGTCTACTGAGATAGAAGCGGCAAGGTTGCTGGTGCTACAAGCGGCAATGAAGAAAGATAAGGGGGAGTCTTTCGTGAAGGAAGCAGCAATGGCTAAATTGTATGCCTCACAAGTCGCAATGGATACTACCGTAGAGGCGGTGCAGATCCATGGTGGCTATGGCTTTGTCAAGGAATACCATGTAGAACGATTGATGCGAGACGCAAAAATCACACAGATTTATGAGGGTACATCAGAAATCCAAAATATCGTTATTGCTCGGGAGATATTGAAATAATATAAAAGTACAGGGGTGTTTAACTTCGGTTTGATTTTGTGATTTTTCTAGAAAATATTAGATTTATACAATGCTATGTTTGATATTTGCTGGTATTCGATGGATAATCCTAAATAATTTACAGTGGAAGACTATAATAAAATCATAGAGTCGCTCGGCGTTAGATTTATTTCGGCTAAGAATATTAATATTTTGCAGCCAGTTACGATAGAAAATTACTACGATGTGGAGAACGTGTTTATTTACGTTCACAAGGGTGAAATGTCTGTAGGGAAAGACAAAGAGGTCGTAGGAGAGAGTGAGATATTGTTCGTGCCCGGAGGTAAAATGGTGTCATTGACCTATGGTAGTGGTCAGGCTTTGAGTCTGTCTAATGACGATTTTATCAACAATAAGGAGAAGTTCTTTCAGAATAACGAAAAATTCAGCTCACTCCATGAGCATGATAATGTTACGATGATCAATTTCGAGGCGAAGGTGTTTGACACAGTCAATTTCTTTGCTTCTCTCGATATTCCGCCATTTGTGATCCGAAACAATAATAAGTTGATTTCACTGGCCAAAGAGATCGTGAGAGAGATTTATTCAGATGCTCCTGGGAAGGCACGAATCGTCAAATTGGAAACCGAGTATGTGGTGGTAGAGTTGATCAGACATATACTGGATCAGGGACTTTTCGTGGAGCAATTGGCTACCAATTCTACATATTTTAAGGATCCCCGATTAATAGATATCTTTTCTTACATTAAAGATCATCTCAATGATGACCTGTCGAACAAAGCCTTGGCTAATGTCGCAAATGTATCTGAGGATTATGTGGGGCAGTATTTCAAGATGCTGACAGGAATCAATCCACAGGATTACATAGAGTATCAGCGAATGGAAATGGCCGTCAATATGTTACGTACGACCAAGAAAAGCATTAGAGATATTGGTAAAGAAGTGGGCTTCAAAGACACGGCTTATTTCTGCCGACGATTCAAAATGATGTTTGGTATACCTGCAGGAAAGATGAGACGAAGAGAATCACTGATGAACGTCTAAGGCGGCGTTCATACTGTGTATCTTTTCACTGACTTCTATCAGGAGATTTTGATCTTTTTCCAGCGCATTGCCAATGACTATAACATCTGCGCCAGCTTCCAGTGCTAGGTTGACCTTACTTATCGAATTGAGTCCTCCCCCTACAACGAGAGGGACTGATGTCGATCGAGACACTTTTGTAATGATTTTTTGAGGAATAGGTGTTAATGCACCACTCCCTGCATCGAGGTAGATGGTCTTGAGACCAAGCATTTCACCAGCCATGGCGGTACAGGCTGCTATCGTGGTTTTGTCTGAGGGGATGGGCGTGGTATTGCTCATGTAACTGGCCGAAGTGGCAGGCCCTGAATTGACCAGCATATAACCCATTGGGATGATCTCTAGCTTGCTCTTTTTTAGAATAGGTGCTGCTAGGACATGCTGTCCGATAAGGAACTCAGGGTTCCTCCCTGATATTAGTGACAGGAGTAGGATTCCATCTGCATTAGAATCAATCTGAATATTGTTCCCTGGAAAAATCAACACCGGTATATCTGTGTTTGACTTGATGAGCGCTATGACTTTAGAGAAGTTGTCGTTGGTAATTAGGCTACCTCCTACGAAAATATAATCTACCCGATTTTCAACGCATAGATGTAGCGTTTGCATCAAGTGAGTCACTTCATCGATCTTGTCAGGATCAATGAGAACGGCGAGCGATTTTTTATTGCAAGCTTTATTTTTTTCGAGTTGTCCCAGTAGACTCATTCGTTTGATTTGATTGATGGGAGTTTAATTTTTCTACTGCCAAAGGTAATAGTTTCGTTATTGCTAGAGATAGTACAGATCGCCCAATCGTTTCTGCGAGCTTTGGAGAGCTAGTTTTTGCTATCACGGGTGAGACTTTCTGACGTTTAGGCTTAGAGGGAGAAAATAATTTGTATAAGGTGTATGCCCCAACTATGCCTGCGGTGACGACTCCAAGCGTTTTTAACGTTTTTATGAGCTGCTCTTCTAGTTCGGAGGTTTCTTTATTCAGTTGGTGGCGAAGCTCCTCTTCGGTTTTCTTCATTTTTTCTTTGACGCGGAGGTTTTGGATATCTTTATTCTTCATCGTGTTGGTCGTTTTTGTCAAAACTAGAGATCATTTTCTCTTCGAAGAAGGATTCTAGTTTGCCTGATTTGAGAAAATAAAACACAACGGATAGAATCAAAGCATAAGCGCCTGCAACGACCATAAAACCAAGATAACTACTCTGTAGCTGTTCATTGATAAGAAAAGCTAGCCCGATGCTGATAAAGAAAAGGACTACCAGTGCTGTCAATACAATGATGGAATAGGCTATGACTTGAGCAACTACCCTAGAGATGTGTTGGCTCATATCTAGTTTAAATAGCTCAATTTTCACTTTGAGATAGTCTGCGAATGCTTCTTTTAGTTTGTTGATATTGAACATATCGGTGTTTTTGGGCTCGTTACTAATTTGGATATAAATATAAACGAATTGGGATAGACTACTTTCTTATTACCTAATAGTAATTGACTTGAATCTAGACCAGATCTAATTGTAAACGAACGGAAGTGGAGGAAGTTTACATAGATAGCTCATTGAGCGCTATCCATGCCATCAGGCCTGGTCCTAATTCTAAGGCTTCTTCGTCTATATCGAAGGTAGAGGTATGCACGGCAGAGATGATGTTTTTTTCCTCATTTCTAGTTCCCAGACGATAGAAACAGGCATCGGCTTTTTGGGAATAGTAGGCGAAATCTTCTGCACCCATCCATACATCTAAGTCTACCACATTTTCTTCGCCGAGATAGGAGATGGCTGATTGACGTGCGCGTTCGGTTAGTTCTGGTTCGTTTTTCAGGAAAGGGTAACCTACTTGGATGTTAAAATCACAAAAGCCTCCCATTGATTCTGCTAGTCCTTCTGCCAGTTTTTTCATTCGGACGTGTGCTTCTTTTCTCCACTTTTCATCCAAGGTTCTAAATGTACCTTCTATTTTCACTTCACTTGGGATGACATTGGTTGCACCCATCGCTTCTACCTTACCAAAAGTGAGTACGCTTGGCGTTTTAGGGCTTGCCATTCGACTGACGACCTGCTGGAGTGCTACGATGATGTGAGAGGCAATGAGTACAGTGTCCACACAAAGTTCTGGGAGTGCGCCATGTCCGCCTTTCCCTCGTACGGTGACGTAGATTTCGTCGGCACTAGCCATGTACATTCCCTTGCGGAACCCCACTTTTCCTACGGGGATCAGTGGCATGACGTGTTGTCCAAAAATGGAAGTAGGCTTAGGGTTCTTTAAAATCCCTTCCTTGATCATGAGTGATGCCCCTCCGGGGAAAACTTCCTCTCCTGGCTGGAAGATGAATTTCACCGTGCCTTCGAACTGATCTCGGAGTTCGTGGATAATTCGGAGACAAGTCATCAGTGACGAGGTGTGTACATCATGACCGCAGGCGTGCATGATGCCAGGCTTGGTTGATTTATAGGGTTTTAGGCTTTCTTCCTTGATAGGGAGGGCATCCATGTCCCCACGAAGTGCGGTGATTTTCTTTTCTGGATTTTTACCTTCTACGATGGCTTCTATCCCATTTCCGGCAATACCAGATTTATATTTTACGCCTATTTTTTCTAGAAAAGCTATGATATAAGCAGCCGTTTCAGTTTCCTCAAACGACAACTCAGGGTAGGCATGCAGATGCCTCCTGTTGGCAATTGTGTCTTCATGAAACGTGCTAGAAAGCGATTTTATCTTATTGATTAAATCCATAGGTAAATTTTTGGCAAGTTAGTCAATTTACCGTTTTGCTATGAGTGAATCTTAACGATTGTCGTAAAATTTAAATCAGATTTAATAAAACACAATGATTGTTGAATGTATCGTAATTTTTATGAGGAGGGCTTAATTGTCTATTTGAATCTTTGCGGGGATAAGTACTGCGCGTGAGAAGGTTTTCTTGAGGGTATTGTAGTCTTTGTTTGCTTCTAGTTTGCTGTAGTACTCGCCGACCTTGACCTTGTAGTTGGGCTGATCATAGATGACCCTAGGTCTTTGGTTTTCTAGTAGATCGTAGGCTCTGCTTTTGTACCCATTTGCTTGATCACGACTGTTACCAGAGTAGATTTGAATAGAGAAGCCATCGACGTAGTTTACGTCTTTTCTTGTGTCAACAATGATGTTAGTGATGCTGTCTAGTTCCACTCTGATGTCATGTGAGGGAGCTGGAGCAGTGATACGTACTTCCTCTATAGGCGTTTCCTTAGTGTCTTTATCTAAGGTGATGTCATCTTCTTTGTATTCCTTTCGGTATATAGAGAGGTCTTCACTATAAGAACTGTTGCTTATTGTTTTGGATGCACTGGGTGCGCAAAATTGAAGCAGTGTAGCGATGGTGATGATTGGGAACAAAGCCAACGGGTTAATATGGTGATGATTTTTCAAAGCACTAAAGATATATGGATTCTATTAATTCTCAATAATGACACAATTATTAGCCGCTACGTCTGCTTCTACGCTCTTGAACTTTACGTCCTTTTTTACTGTCCCGTTGGCATATTGAACTGAAACTTTGTCATTTCGTCCATACACTTTATTAGACTTAATAGGGGCTGTTTTTTCTACAGGAGCGGTGCGGTTTGCGTTTGGTTGTCGGTTGCCTCCGCTTAGCGCAGAAGAAGATTCCTCTTTGCTTTCTTGGTAGTTTTGTGTAGCACGCTGACGTCTTGCTTCTTGTACTTCTTCTGGATCTTGAATAGGGATTTCAGCTTTGGTCAAGAAAGATACGGTGTCTTCATTGACCCTGGATATGAACTGTTTGAACATCTGGTATGACTCAAATTTGTATACCAAAAGAGGGTCTTTTTGTTCGTGAACAGCCATTCTTACGGACTGTTTTAGATCGTCCATTTCTCTGAGGTGTTCTTTCCAAGTCTGGTCAATGATGGCTAATGCAATCAGTTTTTCCATCTGCTTGATCAATTCACGCCCTTCAGACTCTACTGTTTTTTCCAAGTTGGCTACTACACCGATTTGTTTTTGTCCGTCAGTAAATGGGACTTTGACTTCTTTGAATGTAGCACCTCTGGTGGTGAGAATATTCTTCATGACAGGGAGAGATTTCTCAGCCACCATTTTGTTTTTCGTACGATAGTTGGCAAGTGCCTCTTGGAAAAGCTGTTCGCCTAACTTGTCTTCTGACGTACCTAAGAATTGATCTTGTGATAATTTGGTATCTAAGCCTAAAGTGCTCAAGCCATTGAGTTTGAAACTCTCATAATCATTGCTCGCTTTGGCATTGCTTGCTAACTCTTCAGAAGTGTCATACATCATGTTGAGTATGTCTAGGTCGAGTCTTTCGCCGAATAGGGCATTCTTTCTTCTCTTGTAGATTACTTCTCTTTGAGAGTTCATGACATCATCATATTCGAGGAGGTGCTTTCTAGAGGCAAAATTGTTTTCCTCTACTTTCTTCTGTGCGCGCTCGATAGATTTGGTAATCATGCTATGCTGGATAACCTCTCCTTCCTCTAGTCCGAGTCTATCCATGATTTTGGCAATACGGTCAGAGCCAAACAGGCGCATCAAGTTGTCTTCCAGCGATACGAAAAACTGAGAAGACCCTACGTCACCTTGACGACCTGATCTACCTCTAAGCTGTCTGTCTACACGTCGGGATTCATGTCGTTCGGTACCGATGATAGCAAGACCACCAGCAGCCATAGCTTCTTTGGTGAGTTTAATATCTGTACCACGACCTGCCATGTTGGTAGCGATGGTGACTGTACCAGGCTTACCCGCTTCGGCTACTACATCAGCTTCTCTAGCGTGTTGTTTGGCGTTAAGAACCTGGTGTTGGATACCTTTCATGTTTAGCATTCTACTGACAAGCTCGGAGATGTCTACGGATGTAGTACCAACGAGTACAGGTCTGCCTGCTTTAGTGAGTGTGACAATTTCATCTGCCACAGCGTTGAATTTTTCTCTTGTGGTTTTGAAAACCATGTCTTCTCTATCGTCGCGCTGAATAGGCCTGTTGGTAGGGATGACGATTACATCCATTTTATAGATTTCCCAGAACTCACCTGCTTCCGTTTCTGCAGTACCTGTCATTCCTGACAGTTTGTGGTACATACGGAAGTAGTTTTGGAGCGTGACGGTCGCATACGTTTGCGTAGCATCCTCTACTTTGACATTTTCTTTTGCTTCTATTGCTTGGTGCAGCCCGTCTGAGTAACGTCGACCATCCATGGCACGTCCCGTTTGCTCATCTACGATCATTACTTTGCCGTCTACCACGATGTACTCCGTGTCTTTCTCGAATAGCGAGTAAGCTTTGAGTAGTTGATTGACAGAGTGAATTCTTTGTGCTTTGGCAGAATAGTCTCGGATCAAGGCTTCCTTTTGATGAAGCATGTCCGACTCGTTGAGTTCAGTATTGTTCTCTAACTGAGCGATTTCCATCCCTATATCTGGGAGGATGAAAAAGTGTGGGTCTTCGCCTGATCCAGTGATCAGGTCAATTCCTTTGTCAGTTAATTCGATACCATTGGTTTTTTCGTCAATAGTGAAGTATAGCGGCTCGTCTGCCTCTGGCATCAGTTTTTGATTGTCTGCTAGATAGACGTTTTCAGTTTTTTGCAGCACCTGTCTGATTCCCGTTTCACTCAGGAACTTAATCAAAGGTTTATACTTTGGTAATCCTCTAAAGGCTCTGAATAGCGCTAGCCCACCTTCGTTTTCATCACCAGCAGCAATTTTCTTTTTGGCTTCATTGAGATATTGGCCGACCTCTTTTCTTTGAGCTTCTACCAGTTTGGCAATTCTTGGTTTGAGCTCATAGAATTCGTGCTCGTCTCCTTTCGGGATAGGACCAGAGATAATGAGTGGCGTACGCGCATCATCAATCAATACTGAATCGACCTCATCGACCATGGCAAAATGGTGTTTGCCTTGTACTAATTCGTCTGGGTGGTGTGCCATGTTGTCTCTGAGGTAATCAAAGCCAAATTCGTTGTTGGTACCGTAGACGATATCACATTTGTATGCTTGTCTACGCTCAGGAGAATTGGCTTTGTACTTGTCTATACAATCTATGGTGATGCCATGGAATTCAAAGATAGGGGCATTCCATTCTGCATCCCTTTTGGCTAGGTAGTCGTTGACTGTAATGACGTGTACGCCTTTGCCAGATAGACCATTTAGGAAGGCTGGAAGGGTCGCTACCAAGGTTTTTCCTTCCCCTGTCATCATCTCTGCAATCTTGCCTTGGTGTAGTACTACACCTCCGACGAGTTGAACGTCGTAGTGGATCATGTTCCACTCTACGTCGACCCCAGACGCTACCCATTTGTTGTGCCAGATCGCTTTTTCTCCCTGTATTTCTACATGTGGCTTTTTGGCAGCATACTCTTTGTCTAGCATCGTCGCTTCTACCACGAGTTGTTTGTTTTCTGTCAATCGACGTGCGGTATCTTTGACGATGGCGAATGCTTCAGGCAGAATCTGTAGGAGTACTACTTCGAGTTCTTCGTCTCTGTTTTTGGCGAGCTTGTCAATTTTTGCAAAAACATCTTCTTTCTCATCGATATCCATGTCAGGATTGTTGTCGATGGTTTCGTGATGTTGAGCTATTTTGTCATCTATTTCCTGTAGGTGGGCTTGAATTCTATCCCGTAGTTCTTGTGTCTTCGCTCGTAACTGGTCGTCAGAGAGAGGGCTTAGTTTTGCATATTCACCATTGATTAGGTCTATGTATGGCAAAAGATCTTTTAAATCTCTGTCGGCTTTGGTTCCGAATACTTTTGCAATGCCTTTGGTCAATAAATTCAACATAAAATATAATGGTTAAACTATGTGCTGTTAGCCTAGTCGTTTTATAGTTATTTAAAAATCAGTGAACAGATTCGTGGTCTGAGTGGGTATTGTCTTAGGCTTAAAGCCATGTTCAAAAACCCATGCCATGCTGTCTGAGAGGAGTGTTTCAAAGAAACAATTCTTCAGACGTATTCTGTTCTTTTTTTGTCCGAATTGGCTTGTGCGGTTTTCGGATTAAATGAAGTCGTAAATTTAATTTCTTTTTAATTCTAGCCTATGCATTCATGTTTTATTCCCTTAAGAATTTGCAGAATGCATGCTTGATTATGAGAAGAAGCTTTCAAAATCTTGCCAAAGGGAAAAAGAGAGACAAATTGGCAGTTAGAGAAAGGGAGGCTGTTTAGATATCTATGCTGCCTTCGAATACCTGTTCAGCAGGACCGATTAGTTTGATGTTTGTGAAGCCTCCATTGTTTCGTTCGAACTGAACTTGAAGGCGGCCGCCTTTCGACTGAACATCAATAGGGCTCATGAGGCCTTTATCCGCAGAGGCTAAGCATGAAGCTGTGATGCCTGTCCCACAAGAAAGGGTTTCGTCTTCTACACCACGTTCATAGGTTCTGACGAACACTTCGTGTTGGTTGATGATCTCTACAAAATTGACATTTGTACCGTTGGGTTGGTAGGCTTGTGAATAGCGGATGGTCGCTCCTTGTTTTACCACAGGAGCGGTTTCGGCTTTCTCTACAAAAATGATGTGATGGGGTGATCCGTTATTTAGGAAGTAGTGATCTTCGAATTGTTCGGGTAGTACTTGGTCTTTCATCGATAAGTGTACGATCCCGTCTTTTACTTCGGCAGCATACTGTCCGTCGATGGTGTTGAACTCTGTAGTGTCTTGAATAACGCCAAGGAACTTGGCAAAGTTGACAGCACATCGGCTGCCGTTTCCACAGAGGCTTTGTGATCCGTCTGCGTTGAAATAGACCATGTCAAAATCTAGTGAGGGGTGGTTTTCGATCAGTATAAGACCATCTGCACCTATGCCTGTTCGGCGGTTGCATAGTCGGGCGATTAATTGGACATCATGCGGAAAGACGGATTCTCTATTGTCTATCATGATGAAATCATTGCCAGTGCCTTGGTATTTGTAGAACGAAATTGACATAGCGCAAACATTGTTGGTTTGAGTTGTTACGGATTAGTGCAAATTGGGTTTGTTGAACTAAAAAAAGCCATTCGTCGGTAGACGAATGGCTTTCAATTCCTTTGGTGAGGAAGAATTATAGTTTCTCCTTAATTCTCGCCGCTTTACCTTTTCTACCTCTCAAGTAGTATAGTCTTGCTCTTCTCACTTTACCTTTTCTCAATACTTCGATTTTATCGATGTTTGGAGAAGATAATGGGAAAATTCTCTCTACAGCAATGCCGCTTGATATTTTTCTTACAGTGAAAGTCTCCCCGTTTGTGTTAGGGTTTTTTCTCTGCATTACTGTTCCTTGGAACTGCTGGATTCTCTCCTTAGTACCCTCGATAATCTTAACGTGGATGTTTACAGTATCGCCAGGACCGAAAGTAGGGAACGATCCTCTTCTTTCTTTATATTCTTCTTCGATAAGTTTTATTAACTCGCTCATTTTTTTAGCTTTTATACCCTTCTCAAAAATCGGACTGCAAATATAGGAAATATATTTTCAAATTGTAATTATGATTTGAAGATAATTACTTGAATTTCTGATGTTTTGATGGGATGTTATTGTTTTATGTCTTCACTGAGTAAATCAGGTCGTTTTTCCTGAGTTCTTTTCACTGCTTGTTTAAACCGCCAGTCATTGATTTTAGCTTCATGTCCAGAGGTGAGAACTTCTGGCACTGTCCAGCCTTTGTATTCTGCGGGTCTGGTGTAGACTGGAGGTGCTACTAGATTGTCTTGAAATGAATCTGTCAGTGCCGAGGTTTCGTCGTTCATCACACCTGGAATGAGACGGATGACAGAGTCTGCTACGACTGCAGCTGCTAGTTCACCACCAGTCAATACATAGTCTCCAATACTGATTTCTCTGGTTACTAGATGCTCACGTACACGTTCGTCTACTCCTTTGTAATGACCACAGAGTAGGATCATGTTTTCGTTGAGACTGAGTTCGTTCGAGATGCCTTGGGAGAGGAGTTCCCCGTCAGGACTCATATAGATGATTTCGTCGTAGTTTCGTTGTGCTTTTAGTCCCGAAATGCATTTTTCGATAGGCTCTATCATCAGTACCATGCCTGCACCACCGCCGAAAGCATAATCGTCTATTTGATTGTGCTTGTTGACGGCATAGTCTCTCAGGTTATGTATGTGGATGTGGGCTACATTCTTGTCTGCAGCACGCTTAAGTATGCTTTGATCCACGGTGCCTGTAAACATCTCAGGTATACATGTGATAATATCAATCCTCATTGTCCTCTAGATATACTTCTAATAATCCTTCAGGTAATTTCGCAAGAATGATGTTTTTCTCAAAATCTACCGATTCAATGATTTGATCGTTGATCGGGATCATGATCTCTTTGCCCTGATGGGTGATGGATAGTAGGTTTTGTGGAGCGATTTCATAGACAGAGTCTACTATGCCAAGTTCTTTTCCTTGATTGACTAACGTGAGTCCTACGAGTTGGTGATAGTAGTACTGTCCGTTTGGTAGATCGGGTAGATTGGATAGCGGGAGATAGAGCTCACAGCCGACGAGTTTGTTTGCCTCTTCTATACTGTCTATGTCTTCTATTTTAGCAATCGACTTCTTGGAATTGATTTGGATGTGATCCAAAAAAAATGGAATCAGTGCATTGCCTTGTTTGACAAGTACTGATTCCAAATCTTGATATTCACTGGGGGCGTCCACATCCAAAAAGAACTGAACTTCCCCTTTCAATCCATGAGTCTTGATTACATAGCCTAGTTGGTAGCAATCTTCGACTTTCATAAGATATTATTCAGCTTTTTTCTCTTCTTCAGCTGGAGCCTCTGCTGCAGGAGCTTCTTCAGTAGTCTCCACTGCTGGCGCTTCCTCAGTAGTTGCTTCTGTTGCAGTTTCTTCGCTAGCTTCCGCCTCGGCAGCCGCTACCGCTTCTGCTTCCTCTTCTACTTTGTTTTTCTTAGCGATTTCTTCAGCTCTAGCAGCGTTCACTTTGGCTTCTGCTTCTAGTCTTGCTTTTTTATCAGCTGCTTGAGTCTTAGCTAGGCCGTCAGCCGTACCTTGAACTTTCGCTTCCTTCTCACTCCACCATGCGTCATATTTCTTGTCTGCATCTTCTTGAGTGATTGCTCCTTTGTTCACACCTACTTGCAAATGCTTTCTGTACATTACGCCTTGGTCTGAAAGGATTTTTTTGGCTGTTTCTGTTGGTACAGCTCCATCCAATACCCATTTAACTGCGCTATCAACATTGATGTTGACATATGCTGGGTTTTGGTTAGGGTTGAATGTCCCCAACTTCTCGATGAATTTACCATCACGTGGTGCTCGAGCGTCCGCTACTACTACATCGTAGATCGGTTGTTTTTTACGGCCTCTTCTGGCCAATCTGATTTTTACTGCCATTATATATAATGTTAAAAGTTCGCGGATCGCGTCCGCATTTATTTAAAAAGTCCGCAAATATAGAGTATTTATCACTCACAAGTGACCTAAAATCAGGTCTTTGTTTGTGAATTTATTGTATTGGCTGTTAGTAGAAAGGAATTCATGATGATTGGTTAATGAGTTTGGGATTGTCTCGTGTATTGAGGATAAAAAATGTAGCTTTATGTGGAGTCGTAGTTGCGCATCTGTCAGTGGAGTTGAAATCTCTCTTTTTGACGGCTAATTGCTAATATTTGTGTAAACGATTTAACAGTTTTCAAATTAAAAACTAACCTTCTATATTTGTCATCGCAAAATCAAAATTTGATGTGATGGACAAATATTCTTATATCGCCAATGCACATACCAATGTGATAGACGATATGTACCAATCGTACAAAAACAATCCAGAGTCTGTAGATGAGACCTGGCAAAGGTTTTTTGAAGGGTACGATTTCTCTTTGGCTAAATATGGCGAAGACGGACAAGCAGACGTAGGTGTCTCAAATAAAGAAATCGCAGTACGCGACTTGATCCACGCCTACAGATCGAGAGGTCATTTAAAATCAACTACTAACCCAGTCAGAGAAAGAAAAGACCGAGAGGCTCGCCTAGAGCTAGAGGATTTTGGTCTGAGCAAAGCTGATCTGGATACAGAGTTCGAGTGTGGTAAGCTTATCGGAGTTGGCAAAGCCAGCTTGAAGAAAATCATCGAAGCGCTCAAGGATATCTATACAGGCAATGTCGGGTTTGAATATTTGTATATCCGCAAGCCAGATATCGTAGATTGGTTCAAAGAAAAGGTAGAGAAGGATGCGCTTAAATACAATCCCCCTATCGAGGAGAAAAAGCAAATTCTATCTAAGCTTAATGAGGCAGTTGTTTTTGAAAATTTCCTCCATACCAAATATTTAGGTCAGAAGCGATTTTCACTCGAAGGAGGGGAGACGACTATTCCTGCCTTGGACGCGCTCATCGATCGTAGTGCCGAGCTAGGTGTAGAAGAAGTTGTGATCGGTATGGCTCACCGTGGACGTCTCAATGTCCTCGTGAACATCATGGGTAAAACCTACGAGCAGATATTCAATGAATTCGAAGGATCTTTTGCACCGGATCAAACGATGGGCGATGGTGATGTGAAATACCACATGGGCTTTTCGTCTCAGGTAGTAACTCCGTCAGGCAAGAATGTCAACTTGAAGTTAGCGCCTAATCCGTCTCACTTAGAGGCAGTCAATCCAGTCGTGGAGGGATTTGTAAGAGCGAAAATTGATAACCTATATAAGGACAGCAAAAAAGTAATGCCGATCCTCATCCATGGTGATGCGGCATTGGCAGGTCAAGGAATTGGATACGAGTTGATACAGATGTCCAAACTCGATGCGTATGGTACAGGGGGCACGATTCATTTCATTATCAACAATCAAGTAGGATTTACCACGGATTTTGATGAAGCGAGATCGAGTATATACTGTACAGATTTAGCTAAGACAGTAGATGCACCTGTGCTTCACGTCAATGGTGATAGTCCAGAGGCGGTCGTCTTCTGTATGAAGGTAGCTGCGGAGTATCGTCAGAAATTCGAAGGAGACATCTTCATCGATATGGTGTGTTACAGACGTCACGGACACAATGAGTCAGATGAGCCGAAGTTTACTCAGCCATCGCTCTACAACTTGATCTCTAAGCACCCGAACCCAAGAGAAATTTACAACAAGAGCCTCATCGAAAGAGGGGACATTGATGCGGGATTGGCCAAGTCAATGGATAAGGAATTCAAAGCGCAGTTGCAAGATCGTCTCAATATGGTCAAGCAAGAGCAGCTTCCATATACACTGCAGGAGAGTGAGAAGGAGTTTTCGGAGATGAGACTGTCTCGTCCAGAGGATTTTGATGAGTCTCCAGATACGTCTGTGAGTGCAGAGTATATCGAGAAAGTAGGTAAGGCTTTGATGAGCGTACCGAGCGGCTTCAAACCAATCAAGCAAATCGACAAAGTGCTCAAACAGCGCAAAGAGATGTTCTTTGACAAGAAAGAGCTGAACTGGGCCTCTGCAGAATTGTTGGCTTACGGATCGCTATTGCTTGATGAGAAAGTCGTGCGTATGACTGGGCAGGATTGTAAGCGGGGCACATTCTCTCACCGTCATGCGGTGGTCAGAGATATGAATACCAACGAGCCGTACAACTTCCTCGATCATATCGAAGAAGGACAAAAGCCCTTCCAAATCTACAACTCACTGTTGTCAGAGTTTGGGGTACTTGGTTTTGAGTTTGGCTATGCGATGGCGGATCCAAACGCAGTAGTGATTTGGGAAGCACAGTTTGGCGATTTTGCCAACGGTGCACAGGTGATGGTGGATCAGTTTATCTCATGTTCGTACACCAAGTGGAGAAGAATGAACGGTTTGGTTCTTCTTTTGCCGCATGGCTATGAAGGGCAGGGGCCTGAGCACTCCAATGCTCGCCCAGAGAGATATCTACAGTTAGCATCAGGCAACAACATGTATATCTGTAACCTAACCAAGCCTTCTAATTACTTCCACATGATCAGAAGACAGCTTGCCATGCCGTTTCGTATGCCGTGTATCTTGATGTCGCCTAAGTCTCTGTTTAGACACCCATTGGTGGTGTCGAAAGTAGAGGAGTTCACCGACGGGAAATTCCAAGAGGTGATCGGAGATGACTATGTCGATGCGAAGAAAGTAACGAAGGTACTGTTGTGTACAGGTAAGGTTTATTTTGATCTACTCGAAAGACAGCAAAAGGATAAGCGCAAGGATGTCGCAATCATCAGAGTCGAGCAGTTGCACCCATTCCCTAAAAAGCAAGTGATGGCTGAGCTGGACAAATACAATGTCAAGACGGTACATTGGGTACAAGAAGAGCCAGAAAACATGGGCGCATGGTCGTTTATCTTGAGAACTTTCAGAGAAGTGAAGAAAGACGTCATCTCAAGAAAGAACGCCGCTTCACCAGCGACAGGATTTGCGAAAGTCCACAAACAAGAGCAGGAAGACATCATGAACAGGTCGTTCGCTTAATTTAATATTTGAATCAAAACATTGAAAACATAGAGATATGATTGAGGTTAAAATACCAACAGTTGGCGAGTCGATCACAGAAGTGACGATCTCCCAATGGACCAAACAAGATGGGGATTACGTCGAAATGGACGAGGTAATCTGCGAATTGGAATCTGACAAAGCGACGTTCGAGCTCAATGCTGAATCAGCTGGAATCCTAAGTATCAAAGTAGAGGAAGGCGAAACCATCGAGATCGGTACAGTAGTATGTACGATCGATGATAGTGCTGCCAAAGGTGCGTCCGCTTCGGAAGCTACGCCTGCTGCTAAATCTGCAGAGCCTGCAGCTGCTCCAGCGTCTAGTGGAGGCAAAACAGGTGAAATCTACGAAATGATCGTCCCTACTGTAGGGGAATCTATCACTGAGGTGACTGTGGGCTCATGGGTCAAAGAAGACGGTGACATGGTCGAGCTGGACGAAATCATCGCAGAGATTGAGTCAGACAAAGCGACTTTCGAATTGACTGCTGAGGCGAGAGGAATCCTCCAAATCGTCGCACAAGAAGGAGATACCATCGAAATCGGTGGCATGATCTGCAAGATTGAAGTAGTAGAAGGGGCAGCACCAGCTGCCAAGACAGCAGCAAGCGCACCAGCTGCCACAGCTAGTGACGAAGGAAACTATGCGGCAGGGCATCCATCTCCAGCAGCGGCTAAGATACTCGCAGAAAAAGGTATCGATGCATCACAGGTGAAAGGCACTGGCAAAGACGGTCGTATCACCAAGGAAGATGCAGAAGCAGCTCAAAAGGCAGCACCTGCGCCGAAGAAAGAAGCGCCTAAGGCTGCTGCAGCTCCTGCAGCTCCGTCACTGGGAGGCAGCAGAGAGCAGACACGCAAAAAATTGACGCCATTGAGAAAGACAGTTTCTCGTCGATTGGTGTCTGTGAAAAATGAAACGGCGATGTTGACTACTTTCAACGAAGTAGACATGAAGCCTATCATGGATCTTCGCAAGAAATACAAGGATGCATTCAAAGACAAGTACGAAGTAGGGCTTGGGTTCATGTCTTTCTTCATCAAGGCATCTTGTATGGCACTCCAAGAGTGGCCTGCAGTCAACGCACAGATCGATGGAGATGAGATCGTCTACAATGACTTCTGTGACGTATCGATTGCAGTGTCTGCACCGAAAGGGTTGGTAGTACCTGTGATCAGAAATGCCGAATCTTTGTCGTTCAACCAAGTGGAGAGCGAAGTGGTGAGATTGGCTGTCAAGGCTAGAGACAACAAGCTGAGCATCGACGAGATGCAAGGCGGTACTTTTACCGTGACCAACGGGGGTATCTTTGGTTCGATGCTGTCTACACCGATTATCAACGCACCACAGTCAGCCATCCTAGGGATGCACAACATCGTGGAGCGTCCTGTAGCGATCAATGGCCAAGTAGAAATCAGGCCAATTATGTACTTGGCACTGTCGTACGATCACCGTATCATCGATGGGCGTGAGTCTGTGAGCTTCCTCGTGCGACTCAAGCAGTTGCTCGAAGATCCAGCGAGATTGATGCTTGGTATTTAGTACAAAGTCCTAAGACTTATTATCATGCACAAGTACAAGGAATTGAAAGTTTGGAAGAAGGCAATGGATTTGGTAGAGGAGGTTTACTCTGCTGTAAAGAAATTTCCTGATGATGAAAAGTTTGGTCTAACTAGCCAGATGAAACGTTGTTCAACTTCAATTCCTTCTAATATTGCCGAAGGAGCCGGAAGAAATACAGGTAAGGACTTTAACCGGTTTTTAGATATGGCAGTTGGGTCTTTGTTTGAATTGGAAACGCAGACGTTGCTTTCCGCTCGATTAGGTTTTATGCCTAATGAAAACCAAGAAGTAATATTGAAACAGATCTCTGAAATACATTTAATGACCATTGGCTTGAAGAAGTCATTGGTGTAAAAGACGCAAACCGTACTTTGTCTCAGTACTTTGTACTGGATACTCTGTACTCAATAAAAGAAAAATGAAATACGACATAACAGTAATCGGATCGGGTCCTGGTGGATATGTGGCAGCCATTAGATGTGCACAGCTAGGGATGAAGGTCGCTATCGTAGAAAAATACAGCACACTTGGAGGCACTTGTCTCAACGTGGGGTGTATTCCTTCCAAGGCTTTGCTGGACTCTTCGGAGCACTATCACAATGCCGAACATACGTTCAAAGAGCACGGGATCGATATTCCAGCGCCTAAGGTGAACTTCACACAAATGATCGCACGCAAGGGTGAAGTGGTGAAGCAGAACGTCGAAGGGATTGCTTATTTGATGAAAAAGAACAAGATCGATGTATTCACTGGTCACGGTTCGTTTGTCAACAAGAACACTATAAAAGTTTCAGGAGAGAAGGAAGAAGAAATCTCGACGGACAAAGTGATCCTTGCGACGGGTTCAAAGCCTACTTCTTTGCCATTTATTGAGATCGATAAGAAACGCGTCATCACCAGTACCGAAGCACTCGTGATGAAAGAAGTACCGAAGCATTTGGTCATCATCGGTGGCGGTGTGATCGGATTGGAGTTGGGTTCTGTCTATGCGAGATTAGGATCTGAAGTGTCGGTGGTGGAGTACTTTGATCGTATCATTCCTGGTATGGATAGTACCATGTCCAAAGAACTCACCAAATCGCTCAAGAAGCTCGGGATGAAAATCTATACCAAGCACAAGGTGACCGAAGTGAAGTCAACGGCTAAAACCGTAACAGTCAAAGCGGATACACCAAAAGGCGAAGTACTGGAACTCAAAGGAGACTACTGCCTCGTGTCTGTAGGACGTAGAGCCTACACAGACAAGCTTGGTTTGGAGAACGTCGGCATCAAAACCGACAAAGCAGGAAGAATCGAAACGGATGATCACCTCAGAACGAGCGTAGACAACATCTACGCCATCGGTGATGTGGTCAAAGGAGCCATGCTGGCGCACAAAGCAGAGGAAGAAGGTGTCTTCGTCGCAGAGACGATTGCAGGTCAGAAGCCGCACATCAACTACAACCTCATCCCAGGGGTCGTGTACACATGGCCTGAGGTCGCAGGTGTCGGTCAGACGGAGGAGCAGCTCAAAGAAGCTGGTCGTGCCTACAAAGTGGGTTCATTCCCGTACAAAGCATTGGGTAGAGCCAGAGCCAGTATGGATACCGATGGTTTGGTCAAAGTGCTCGCAGACAAGAACACGGACGAGATCCTCGGGTTACACATCATCGGTGCGAGAGCAGCGGATATGATCGCCTCGGGCGTGACTGCCATGGAATTCAGAGCGTCAGCAGAGGATGTGTCGCGCATGTCGCATGCACACCCGACGTATATGGAGGCTGTCAAAGAAGCCTGCCTTGCCGCGACAGATAGCAGACCGATCCACATGTAAGGAGCTCCTGCCAAAATAATATTCAAAGCCCTTAGTCTATTGATTTGACTAAGGGCTTTTTTATGTTTGGAGGAGGAAACCAAACTAAACTGGTGTGATGGCTGCCACAGAGCGCCTCAGACCCTAATACTCTGAGATATGACCAAGAAAAAATTCAAACAAGTATTCAGGATCGTATTGTTCTCTGGAACGGCAATCTCTATGTTTTACGTGCCGTGGATATTGGTGTGGGCGTGGATACTGCCGCTACCAGATACGGTTCAAGAGCAACTCGATGAAGCCATCGGTCACGGGTTTGATGGGATGATTGTGTATGTGGATGAGGCAGGTAAACCTCCAGCGTTTTATACAGCGGGCTGGGACGACAGAGACAATCAGATACCGGCCAGACCGGATGCTTTATTTAAGATCGCCAGCATCAGCAAACTGTACGTGGCAGTTTCTGTCGCCAAATTGGCTCATGCCCAACGCTTGTCTTTGGATGAAACACTAGCGGATTATTTTCCAGAGCTGGTGGGTCGCATCGAGCATGCAGACCAAATCACCTTGAGGATGATGGTGCAGCACCGGAGCGGTATTCCCAATTTTACCAACAACCCTGCTTTCTGGGAGGACGAACAGGAAAACGGAAAACGAGCCTTGGACTTTGCATTGGACTTGCCGGCGAGTTTTGAACCAGGCGAGGGCTATGAGTATTCTAATACCAACTATTTGTTGCTCCGAGAGATCATCGAGCAGGTGGTGGGCTATGGTCACTTTCAATACATCAAGGAAGAAATATTGGAACCTCTCGGGCTCAAGCATACCTATGGTTCGCTGAAAGAAGTGAATATTGACGATGTGATGAGCGGCTACTATGTCGGTATTGATGCGGATTTTAAGACGAACGAAAACGGAATGCTTGCTACCGCGGAGGACGTGGGGAGGTTCTTGCGCGCGTTGAACGACGGTTCCGTATTCGACGAGGGAGAGCAGGACATCTACTCCTCGATATATGAGTACGAGCATGGGGGGTTGGTGCCTGGCTACCAGAGCTTAGCAGAGTACCACAAGGACATAGATACAGTGGTCGTCCAATTTGTGAACACAACGGACTTTGAAGGGTACGAATGGAACTTATCAGAGATCGTCATCAATCGCATCGTGAAGATATTGAGAAAGGAAAAAAGGTCAGCGTAGTGCGTTTTGCTCTTGTTAAACGATCAAGGGGATAAGCATAGAGATGATCGTTGACTTATTCATAGGTGATGCATTTGTGCTCAACTTCCTATCAAACCAAACCAAAGCAGTGCAACTGGCTTCATCACGTACGGTTGTCCTTGCCTTGAGCTTGCGCAAGCAGGACTATCTACTTGCGCAAGCCACCAACCCTGCTTGCGCAAGCTCAACGCTCTACTTGTGCAACGAACCAGCCCTGCTTGCGCAAGCCTTATAAAGCAATGAGTCAATGGTAGAAAGTGCTACTGCTTACTCCGACTTTTTTTAACAATCTTTAGCATTTATAAGCCATTAATTGGTATGGATGTTGCTGATAATCAATCATATCTTGCAGAGCGCTCAGTTAGGGTATCATATCAATTCATGTTTAATCTTTTAAATATTATCAATTATGTCTGTACAATATAAAGTAGCAGAGCGCGCAGACCCAAGAGATGTTACGCTCCCCAAAAAGTTTTATGCCAGAATCAGCAATGGCGATGATGTTAGTTTTGAAGAATTGGCAGTGCTTATCAGCAAAGTATCTAGTTTGAACTATGGCACTGCGTTAGGTGCCTTAGGAACCTTGATCGAGGTGATAGAGATGCAACTTGCTCACGGTAGACAAGTGAGACTTAGTAATCTAGGGACCTTCTACCTGACGCTGAAAAGCCAAGGAGTAGATGCTCCAGAGGATTTTCGTACCGCTCAGATCAAGGGTGCTCGCATCAGGTTTAGACCAGGGGCAAGACTCCAGAAGCTAACGGATAATCTGGAGTACGAAAAGGTAAGTGTCCATGAAACTACCAAGACGACAGATCAAGCTGCATAACGATTACCCTAAAGTATATACCATGTGTAACGATAGACAATGAAACGGTCTCGCTGAAGTGAGGCCGTTTGGTGTTATAGGCCGAAGTGTACATTATAGAATCAGGGTTTCAGATGGCTAATGTTTTGATGTAGGTACATGTTTAAAAAGTGAATTATTGTTTTGATAAGTTGAGTTTTTTCAAAATTATTGTTGAGCATTTGTAATGCAAATTTCCTCTCGCACGATACCTTCTAGTGCTATTCAAGTTGAAAACTTGAAGCCATGCCGTCCTCGTCACAGACGATCTCTTAAAAATTTAGGCGCGGACATCGTGTATGACAAAGTGCATAAGACCTACTATTATACAGATCGAAGAATTAAAATTGATTTTCATTTTGAAGTGCTTAGCTCAGAGGTTGTTATGAAGACGGGTGGTGGTTTTTTGTTAAAAGAGTCAGAGTGCAATTTTATTTCACTTTGCGAACCTACCTTAGTTGCATGCTAGCATAAAGGGTGCTTCCTGCCACCCAAACAAAGAGCAGGTCTAACTTAAATTTTAATGCAAGATGAAAAATTTGAATGAATTAGGTCTTGTCGAGATGAGACAAGCTGAAATGCATAAAGTTGAAGGGGGAGTTTTTGCTTTAATGGCCATAGGTTTCGCCGCAGGCTTGTTGTTTTCTTACTTCATGTTTAAAAATGAAGGTAGTGCGAGTGGAAATGGACCTGGTTAAATCTTAAAACAATAAAAAGATGAATACGATAAAATTAAATGAGTACGGTTTGGAAAGCCTCGCAAAAGAGGAACTTCAAGAAACAAACGGAGGGCTTTTGGCAGCGCTTGTAGGTGGTTTTGCAATCGGTGTCTTGGTGGGTTGGTTGATTCATGGTGTTAGAGAAAGTAACAGTGGGTCTGGAGGTTAATATTGAAATGAAAGATTGGGTCAGGCGTTGATATGACGTCTGGTCTTTTCTGAGTATGAATATTATGAGGTATATAATAATAGTGATTATTTTGCTTGTAAAGTCCCAGGGCGTCATTGGACAGGTTTTGGCTAGGAGCTTTCAATTATTAAGTGAGATTGATAGAGAACCAGTAGCTTATGCTCATGTTGTATCAAATGAGAAACTTTTGGCAATTTCCGACCTCCAGGGAAGGTTCAAACTTGATTCTTTGCCATCCGAGAAATGTGCAATAAAAATCACATGCGTAGGATTTAAGGATTATAAACTATCAACTAATCAAATTTCTAGACATAAAGCAACTAAAATTTACCTCAAAACTGATGAGCATTACCTCAACGAGGTTACAGTCAAGCCTGAGAACCTTAAAGGAATTATCAGCACAATCTATAATCAAATCTCAAAAAAGTATTTTCATCAAAGGCATCTTTTATTAGGTACTGTTACAGAGGAATATGTTGATACCTCGGGACATGTTAATATGGCGGCAGAAGCAATAATAGAAGTTGCTAAATCTGGGTATAGTAGGAAAACAAGGGTAGGAGATGTGAAATTAGATAAAGTGTACCAATATCACGATATACAATCTGATGTGAAAGAATATACTTACTCTGGTGCTCATATACCTCATCGTTTCGATTTTGTGATGCAGCGCTTTGATTTTATCTCCCATTTGGATAGGTACGACTACATATTTCGTGGAGAATTCGTCAGTGATGATGATACATTGGAAGTGATAGAGTTCAAACCAAAGGATCAGCTTTTAGGTGGGGATTTTAGAGGGCTACTTTATTTAAATATGACAGATAGTGTCTTTGCTAAGGCAGAGTATTCTTTTGCAAAAGATGGTAACATTAAGCATCAATATGAAAGTTGGAAGGGACATAGAAAATTTTTGGTTGAATATAAAGAACACCAGGGACAGTGGTTTTTAGCACGTGTTTGGAACCAAGCTTTGGACAATGAAAATAATTTTTTATTGAGACAATCCTATTTTACGAACGAGGTATTCCCTGATTCGACCGTTAGATGGGATGAAAATGAGAAGCACTTGTTTCATCAAGTGTTGGTTTCAGAGCCTCCCGATAGCGTTAATGAAAAATGGTCGCAAACGGTTGTTGATACGTTATTGGAAAATAAGGGGGCTAGTTGGAAAAACAAATGGCTAGGGATTGTTGCCAATCGCTTTGTTGTCAATTTGGGTGTTTGTGGGTATTTCATGAATTCGGGTATTTATCAAATGGATGGAAGTGTAAATGGTGATTCATTTACTGACGAAGAAAAGGTGACTGAATTCAATTTGGGGTTATACTTTAATTATCATTTTTTGTTAGTAGAAGACTGGTATTTAGGTCTAGGTTTTAGTGAAAGTTTTGGAGGCGATTTTACCAATAAAAATTTTGAGGTAGGGTTGACCAAAGAATGGGAGATTCCAAGCTTTCGTCCAAGTTATATTGTTACCGAATTGAATTATTCTTCTAACCAGACAGAATTACTGTTTGGTGATCAAAAGGGGTGGCAGCCAACGTATGAAACTATAAATAATGGTGTGGGTTTGGGAATGGGGTATGAAGTTTCTCTGGGGCATCAGTTTGGTATAGGGGTGCACTATTCTTTTCTGTTGGGTATCAATAGGTCTTATCGTTATTTTGCGCAGCGTAATTCAGGTTTTTTGGATTTGAAAAAAGATGAGAAAAGTTTAGATGAAGCGGAGTTGGTTTTAAATGAAGAGCCTATTGACCATGAGTTTTTGATGCAATCGCCCCATACGATAAAATTGGTAATTCGTTTAGGAAGACATTGATCAACCATTCTTAACTATTAAATTAGGGCAGGTCTAACTTGAATTTTAATACAAAATGGAAAATTTGTAGGAATTAGGGCTTGTCGAGATGAGACAAAGTGAATTAGAAGATGTAGAAGGAGGACTAATTATGGCCATTGCACTTGGGGTTTGGGCAATTGGAGCTGCTTTAATGCTTCGTTCATGGGGTGTAATATAGGAAGATAGGATTAGACTATCAATCTGCTCAATTATGTTGATAGATTATGTTATTGACATAATTGAGTAGTAAATATCGAATATTTCCTCTTCAGTAAAGGATATAATACTGATATAGGTGAGTAGAAATATAAGACCAAATTAACTGCTAGGATACAATTTATATGAAGCAAATACTACTTCTAACCTGCTTGTTGCTTTTTTCATTTTTTCTAGTTTTTGCTCAAAAGGACCAATCGAAATCATTTCAATTACTTGATGCCAATACTTCAATGCCTGTTCCCTATGCTCATATAATTCATGAGGACAGGTTGATTGCTATGACAGATTATTACGGTAATTTCAAATTGAAACTTAATGGTACAGAAGGTCAATATTTGGTTTCATGTATAGGATATGAGAACTTAATTTTTAACATAACTCGACTTCCTGGACATAGTTTCGAAAAGTTGTGGATCAAACCTAGTGAAAGATTATTGGGTGAGGTAACTATATCTCCTACTTCACTACAGGATATGATCGCTGAAGTATACGACAATATTCCCAAGGCATATACTTCAACACCACATCTGTTGATAGGAGTGCTTCATGAAAAATATACAGATACTACTGGACATGTTCATATTTCGTCTGAAGCTCTATTGCAGGTACAGAAACTAGATTATAAAAGTCAAAGAAATAAGGGTGATGTTAAAATTGATAGCCTATCTAAGAAATACGATGTAAAAGATACTTTGTATTCAAAAATTTATGCTGGAGCTCATATTCCGCACCGTTTTGATTTCGTGATGCGCAAAGAAGATTTTATAAACCCAAATGGATTCGATAAGTATGATTACAGTTATCTAGGAGAATGGGAAAGTAATAATCAGAAGCTAACAGTGATAGGTTTTGAACCCAAAACTATGGGGCCAATGAATGGGCAATTCAGAGGGGAAATGTATATCGATTTTGATCAAAAGGTATTTGTCAAAGCAGAATATGAATATTCACGCATGGGTTTCATAAGCAATCCACTGTCGAGATGGGCGGATAAGAGGACGTTTATTTCAATATATGAACAAAGCTCTGATGGATGGCACTTGTCGTCTACCTGGGATGAAGCCGTGAGATCTAAGGACAATTTTGTGTTAAGTCAGTTTTACGAGACAAAACAGGTGCATTTTGATACCATGACTCACTGGACATATGACGAAAAAATTCATTTACAAGAAGCTGTAGCAGAACAAAAAGCAGATACTATAATTGCTGAAAGCAAGAGTAAGGATCATATCAAAACAGTTGGTTATGATAGAGGCCGTAAATTCAATTGGCTGGATAGGATCGAAGTAGGTTATGGGTTGAAATATTATCTATTTAACACATACACCTTGTCTTCGGTTGGAAGTACGACATACAATTCGCAAAACTTCAATGTGACAGATACATTTGATATAAAAAAGGGATATCTAAATCTATTGACTACTATCCGTTATCGTTTGCTTCCTAATTTCTTGTTGACATTTAATGCTGCGGGTAGTTTCAATGAAGTTGTTAGAAATGAGTCGATGGATTTAGGAATATTATATCTTTTCGATTTGAAAACTTCGCGCCCCTCATGTATTAGTACTTCTATCGCTTATGCCCATTATAAAAACTTACTCATGTATGAAGAGATTAATCAAACAACTCCTATTTATGAAAAAAAAGAACGTGGAATACAATTGGGTATTGGATATGAGTTTAGACTTAATCCTAATTGGAAACTTGCACTTTCTTACAAAAACTTTGTCTCATTGAATGAAGGAGAGAGGTATTATTTGCAGGAAAAGTATGGGTTTATGAATTTGCTTAAAAAGAAGCACAATTACTCAAAAAAAGAGATCATTTGGGTAAATGATGAAAACAGTATAGATGCAATACCTCAATTGTTTAAATCTCACTCCTTTGATATTTCATTCATCTTTTCTGTAAAATAGTACAAATATGTGTGCTCTGTTAAACGCCTATTTGCATAGCAGTTTAACCATGCAGAATTGGCGTATATTTTTTGAAAGAAAGACTATTCTGTAGCCTGATAAAGGGATGGGGTACAGAGGAGATGAAGGATGTTGATTGGTTTTGGCTGTATCCTTAGTAGGTAGCAATGCAAGGAGTAGGGCCTAAATAATATGTTACAATAGAAAAGTAGACTGTTCAGGGCTATTAGATAATATAAATTTTAATTAGGTTTTGAGTTCAGAACAAGTCTGCTTAATAATTTTATGAATTATAACCGTTTGGTTAGGCATATTGCCTATTTTTTTCTCGGCACATTAATGCTCTGTCTTCCTTTAATTATATTGTTTGTTGGAGGATTTATTACTTTTTTGGCTGTCCCATTTGACTTAGAAGCCTTTTTAGCATTTTTTGTTGGCTTCTTTTTTTTTGCACTGATTGAAGAATTGATATTCAGATATTATTTATTAAATGGATTGTTAATTTTTATAAAATCGCATTGGGCGATAATCATATCATTAATGATTTTTGCAACTGCTCATGTACTAAATCCAGAAATAACTATGCTTGGTTTTGTTAATGTGTTTCTTATAAGTGTTGTTCTAGGATTTATTTTCATTACATATGATAAGAGCATTGGAGAGTGTGTAGCGCTACATTTTGGTTGGAATTTTTCATGTGTTGTTTTTTTTGGCATACCAGTTAGCGGAATTTCTATCCCCTCCATTTTATTTTCTAGTATGTCAGAAAACTCTATTTTAACTGGTTCGGGGTTTGGTATTGAAGGATCAATTCTCTTAACAATAGAACTTTTGACAATATTGTTGATTTTCAAAATCAAGAAGTTTGGAGCGGGTAACTCTGTGTAGTTTATGGCTAATCGTTTTATGAACAGTCCTTAAAGACCAACCTACTACCTTGTGAACTGTCAATGAGCATTTGTAATGCGAATTTCCTCTCGCTTAATACCTTCTAGTGCTATTCAAGTTGAAAACTTGAAGCCATGTCATCCTCGTCACACACGATCTCTTAAAAATTTAGGCGCGGACATCGTGTATGACAAAGTGCATAAGAGCTACTATTATACAGATCGAAGAATTAAAATTGATTTTCATTTTGAAGTACTTAGCCCAGAGGTTGTTATGAAGACGGATGGTGGTTTTTTGTTAAAAGAGTTAGAGTGCAATTTTATTTCACTTTGCAAACCTACCTTAGTTGCATGCTAGCATATAGGGTACTTCCTGCCACCTAAACTAAGAGCAGGTCTAACTTAAATTTCAATACGAAATGGAAAATTTGAATGAATTAGGGCTTGTTGAGATGGGACAAGAGGAAATGAATGAAATTGATGGGGGAGTAATGCAATATATTTGTGATAATGATTGCGGATGGGTTTGGTGGAACTCTGAGACTGGATCGTGCCACTCGATGATCGGAAATGAATGTTATTAAAAGGTATAAGGGTAGTTTTTCTACCCTTATTATATAGACGATTATGAGGTATAATATTTTAGTACTATTTGTTACAATCACGATTGCTTCTTGTGATCGCTCTGAAGTGTACATAGTGAATATGGATGAGTGTTTGAAAAATATTACGCTCAAGCCTAAGTTTATATCAGCAGCTGGTATAGACTGGTGTAGAGATTCGCTTTTGTCGGATTGCCAGACTTTAAATTTTGCGATGAATGGCTCACATGGTGAGAAGATGAAGGTACGGATGATGGGGTTCAGAGGTGGAGTATTTGAAAACCCATATGGCGTGGACTTTAAAATTGCTTTGGTGGATTATGACAACAACGGGAGGTATAATGACCTAGACATAGATAGACTTTTTGTAGTGCCACACAATACGGATTCTTTGCTAACGCATATAGCTGGGCTGGACCATATTGTTGGTAACCATGTGAATATTAAGGTAGATGATAAAAATTTTAAACTAATTAAAATATCAGATGATGGTCTAGAAGTAGAGCTGATGGTAGTTAATGATTCGTCTACTTTGGGTGATGTGATTGATTTTTCATTTGATATTTCTAAGTATGCATTCAAAGAGACATTTACAGAAAGAGTGATAGAGGGCAAAGATTTGGCAATCAAGGGCAAAAAGACCTATCTCTATTATTATTCTAACACTTGTACGCCTTGTTTAAAGGCGATTCCTAAACTGAATGAATTGAATGCTTTGAGTGACGACATTGCAGTACGGTTGGTGGCTCATGGTCAAAGATTGGCTATTGAAAAGAACAGAAGCTTTTTGAATAAGCTAGGGGTTGACGAAGATGCAATAATACCATTAGACGTTGACTTTTTTAGAGAGTTTGAATTCTACGCCTATTCTGATGGAGTACTATTTGATAAGCAAGGACAAGTTGAAAAAGTACACGTTAATCCAGATAACATACTCCGAGAGTATCAGTGACCCCTTTCCTACTAATCATGGGGTAGTCATCAATAAGGATCAATCGGTAAACAAGGGAGGTCTCTCGTGAAGAAAGTGTTTTTGATGCAATTGATACCTAGCAGCTGTTCTAATCAATCGCAACTTACTGTTGATACTTTGGTATGTTTATCACGCATATCATATTACCATGAGTCAAACTAAAACAATATGATTTTAAGAAAAGTACTTTTATTATTGCTGCTGTTGCCAATCTGGTGGTCGTCTACTGCTCAACTTAGTCTAACGATTTTTGATTCTCTGTCGGGAGAGACGGTTCCCTATGCGCATGTGTTAGGCACGGGTAATGAAATCGTCGGGGTGACCGATCGCAACGGGTTGATTTGGATTGATTTGAACGGGAAGTCGGAGTTCTCGGGGACTATCCAGCATGTATCTTATACAAGCAAGGCTGTTAGGATTTCGGTGACTGACGCTCAGGTTTTACTCCTGCCAGTTACACTGGGGGAAGTGGTGGTTAGTTCGTCCGAAACAGTTCCAGATAAGAAGAAAGCGGAGCAGTTCATTGTCTTGAACGGTTATTTTAGAAGTTATGAGTTAGAAGATAATAAAGTAAAGTATTATTCAGATGGATTTGTGAATTACTACTTTCCTGCCAATGGAGGGGGAGAAAAATTGGCTCCCGTAGAAGTGCTAGAGCACAGGACTTTTCAGGATTTGAAAATGCTAGAAGAGGAAAAGAGCAGGGCTTTCAACATGAAGCAAGAAAGTTTTGGGCCTCCTTTTTTACGGGATTGTCCACGGATCAAAAGCGTTTCCAATGCTTTTGATATCCAGTTACAGGACGCTGATCTGAAGGCATGGATACTAGATGAGGAGGACTCTATCGGTGAGATCGTTTCTAAACCCACTTTGAACATGGCCTCTTTGGATGTAGATATCAACTATAGCGAGAGACTGAAAGTGAAAAAGATGTTTGGCTACAGGTCAATATTCGAAAGGCATATATTTTCAGAGCTATATGGACCGAGGGCAGTGCAACTCATGGACAATGGGTATGATAACATGAATAGGGTCTCTGAGTATAGAAAACTACGGTTCAAACATAAATCTGAAAAGGAATATCGAACGGTAGAGTGGTATCATGAGTTCTATGTCATAGATCGGTATTATTTGGACAAAGAGGAAAAGGATATGAATGCGCTACGAGAGTACCGTGATGTGAAATATGCCAGTAGTTATAGCAGTACTTTCGTCCAACAGGTAGACAGTCTTGGACTGGAAGAATTACCTGATGCAGTACTGCATAAACTGGATGACGATCTTGTTTTGGCCACCAAAGAAGCAGAGTGCCCTCAGTGCCAAGAATGAAGATTGGGACTGGTTTGTCTCGTGGAGATAAGTCGGAATAGGGGCAATTTCCATAACCTAGGCTGGGCTGTATTAGTGCAGGTTAACGTTTAAGGAGCTCCATTACAATATATTTGCAGAGAATAATTTATTTGATGTATTGAGTTTCTTTAATTTCTACCTCCTTCTACAAACCAAAAGAGCGAATCGCTATGTCCGTGAGGCGGGTATTCATCCGATGGTCATTTATGTATTACTGATAGGGGTGTTTGCTTTTGTATCCTTGCTGCTCTTGGAGCAAGTGGAGCATGGGCAGATGATCTATGTAGGGCTGGGCGTTTTTGTCGTAAGTGCCATCAAACCCAATGAGCGATTCTTGATGCAGATGGCGCACAGACAGGTGTTTTGGATCAGGGTTTTCATCGGACTTATTTTGACCGTTCCCTTTGTGCTGTTTTTGGGCTTTTATGGAGGCTACTTAGAGATAGGAGGCTTGCTAGTGATGACGTGGTTGCTTTCTGTGAAGAGCTTCTCGCCAGTGTTTAGTTCAAGGGTCGTACCAACTCCTTTTGCTCAAAGACCCTTTGAGTTCATGATTGGATTTAGGCGTTCGTACCTTGTGCTGGTTTTGTCCTTCACTCTTTCCTTGGTTTCTGTTTATGTGGACAATTTTAATGTTGGCCTGTTTTCTCTGTCGGTTGTTTTGCTGCTGATCCTTGGGTTTTATTCGTACACCGAGCCTAGATATTACGTTTGGAATTTTGCAGGATCGGCTCAGCAGTATTTGAGGCAGAAGCTTTGCTTTTTGTTGATCAACACCATGATACTGATCGTTCCGATTTGTATGGTTCTATTCATCGGTTTTTCTGAGATGTATTTGGGAGTAGTAGCGGTGGTCGTACTCGGTTTGTTGTATATCATACTTGCGATGTTGATCAAGTACGCCTATCTGCATCGTGGGCTGGATGTCCTCAAATCAATTTTGTTTGTATGTTGTCTCTTTATGCCTCCGTTACTATTGGTGTTGATACCGCTGATATACGCCAAGGCGCTCAAAAATGTAACAAGTACGCTATGGTCAGAGTAGAAAATTTGTCAGTCAGCTATGGGAGCAAACAGGTATTGGATCACTTGAGTTTCGAAGTGAAACCTGGGGAGGTTCATGGCATAGTTGGAGAGAATGGCGCGGGTAAAACTACACTCTTTGAAAGTTTGGTAGGATTCAAAAAGGGGTACAGTGGGTCTGTTGACTATGTGCCTGATGTACAGCAATCCATCGGTTTTTTACCCGCTAACCCTCCGATGATTACCAAAATAACGGGGAGTGAATATTTGAAGTTGGTGCTACTAGCAAGAGGGATTGATCGGGACGACTTTGATGGATCCAATATATTTGATTTGCCCTTGAATAGTTATGCAGATACCTACTCCACAGGGATGCAAAAGAAATTGGCTTTGCTGGGTGTCATACTACAAGGCAATGCATTCTATGTTCTCGATGAGCCTTTCAATGGTCTGGACTACCAAAGTTGTTTGCTGGTGATAGATATATTGGCTGAGCTTCGGACTGCGGGTAAGGCCGTCATTGTTTCTTCACACATATTCTCCACTTTGAGTGATAGTTGTGATTACATTCATTTCCTCAAGCGTGGGGCTTTTCAACATAGCGTAGGGAAAGAAAAATTCTCAGAAATAGAAGCCGTCATCAAGAGGGAACTGATACGGGATAGCGTGAAAGGGCTAGGGATTCGGTAGCTCTTCATTAGGTTTTTAGGATTAAATTTCAACCATGAATACCAGCCAACCCTATATGGAGTAAGTGCAGAGGTGGGCGTAAAGAAAGTAAACCTAACAGGTTTTTCAGAGTTGAAATCTGTCAGGTTACTAAATACCAACTACTCTATACCAGAATTTACTTCCCGATAGAGCCCATCACACGACTCATGAAGCCATTGAGTGCGTCTTTTTCTGCAGTTCCCTTTTTGATTTCTTTGTGAACCTCTAGGCTGCCGTATAGGTTGGAGAGGAGTTCGCCGATCACTTCGAGTTCTTCGTCTTTGATTCCCTTGGCATCCGCCAAATGCTCCAGCAGTTCGATGGTCTCGTGTACCCAATCCTCGTCGTTTTCTTTGACGAATTCCAATGTGTGTTTTATAATCGGTAGTCTCATGTCTGTATTGCTTTGTTATTATCGTGTTGCAATATTAGATACGAAGGAGGATGTATGCAGAATAAGTTCATCAATAAAACCAATCACACCATAAGCGATGAGAATCGAGTCGTTCTTCTTTACAGGTCTTCATCCGTTTGTCACTGGATCGGAGCAAGTCTAGCAATGACAGATTTCTTTTTATAGGCTTAATTCTTTTGAAGACTAGTGGGATGGGACACCTGTCATCCTCGCAGTTTGGTTTACTTTTATGTGCTGGATGGAGCAGCAGCTAAAGAAACAAATCGACCGTGTAGTGGAGTTGACCCCTGAGGAGTTTTCGGTGGTGCTCGAACATTTTACGGTCAAAACTTTCAAAAAGCGTCAGTACGTTTTTCGAAAAGGTGAGCGCGTAGATTATGCCTATTATGTAGGTCAAGGACTGCTCAAGCTAATACACACGGATGACATGGCTCGTGAGTACATCGTGTCTTTTGCGATGGAGGATTGGTGGGAGAGTGACTTTATGGCTTACTTTGACAGAGGGACAGCAAGCATGTCCTTGAAGTGCCTAGAAGAGACGGTGGTTTTGTGCTTGTCACTTGACAACTATCGGAAACTCCGCAAGGAAGTGCCTAAGATGGAGCGGTTTCTTCTTGAAAAATCCAATAGAGGATTCATCGCTTCTCAACAGCGAATCTTGTCTCTGATGACTCTCAGCGCCAAGGAACGCTACGACCAGTTACTGGCTCAGTATCCGAGTTTGCTGCAGCGCGTCTCCAAAACACAGCTCGCTTCGTATCTAGGTGTCTCACGCGAAACGCTGAGCCGGTTGTCCTCCTAGACTCTAGTCTTTTTTGTAATTGTGACGTAGGTCACAGGTAGAGTTGAGCCTTGCGCTCCAGTTTTGTAATTCACCAATAAACGAAATACAAATGGAAAAGAGAGTCATTAACCCTTGGCAATGGCAAGATGCACGAAGCTATGTGCAGGCCGTAGAAATCAAACAACCACAAGCCGTACTCTATGTAGCGGGACAGGCAGCAGTCGATGAGCATGGGGGATCAAGTGTCGAAGACATGAGGAGTCAATTGCTATTGGCAATTGCTAACTTGGAAAAAGTGATCCGTGAGGCGGGTTATGAACCCAGTGGCATTGTCCGGTTGAATATTTACACTACCTCTGCCGAAGAATTGTTGGGTTGCTTTGATGTCTTTCAGGATTGGGTTGCAGTACATGGTATCAAGCAGGCCAGTACGCTGCTCGAGGTTCAGTCTTTGTTTGACACGTTGACCGTCGAGCTGGAAGCTACTGTGGTACGATAGACCTTGATATGAAAGTCAAGAGAAGTAGATTTTACGGGGCTAATTAATCTCCATCCTCATTCTTTAGCAGATATTCGAGTGCAGCTTCTTTGGTGTCAAAGGGTTGCATACCATCATTGCTACTGAGGGCATTGTAGCCTTTGAGGAGGATTTTTTTGATACCTGTGATGCCGATGGCAGCACTCTTGGTCGTCTTGTGATGAAGGACACGTTCTCTGCTTTCGTTGGCTTGTTTCATAAATTCTGAACTGCCATGTGCATTCGTATAGTCAAACAGTATGAGTAAGTGTTCTTCGGGTAGATCGATGAGATAATCAGGTACCTCGCTACCGAGTTGGAGCATGTCTTGTTTGTTTTTGCACTTGGAGTAGTCTATCAAGACTATCTTTTTGCCTCTGTGGGTAATTTGAGAAATGGACATGATTTGGTTATTTGGTCTTTCATAATTTACACCGAATTCGCAAAATGGGCAACTGTATCATGTTTTCTATAGAAAAAAGATGCGTAGAAATTAAAAAGTCGCCATGACTCTAGGAGAGTTATGGCGACTTTTTAATCATACGATAGATGTAATCTATTCTTTGAGTAGCGCTTTGTACTCGTTGATGTTGTCTTTGTTCAAAACAATAGGATCGAACAGGTAGCCTTCAAAAGAGTTTTCGCCAATCTGAATGGTGTGTAGTTTGAGGTTTTTCTTTCCGTTGATTTTTGCTAGGGTAAGTTCAGCTGTTTTATGAGCCAGTGATTCGATAGGTTTATAAATAGACATATTTTGAATGTCATTTTCTATTTTGTTCACGACACTTTTAACTGGATCTTGCCCAGTCGTGTAAATCTTTTTGAGTGGCTCGCTGCTACCCAGGTACTCTGCGATGGCATTGTTGAACCAGTCGACTGCTGAGATCACTCCGTCTATTTGGCTAAAGTCTGGAGACAACTCATGTAGTTTTAACAGTGCTTCCATTTCGTTCCAGCTATCTAGCACGATATCTTCTACGATCTTGATTTTTCCTGCGTCTACATAAGGCTTTAGGACTTCCAGTTGACCTTTTCTAAACTGAATGGCATTGACATCTGCAACAGGGCCATTGATCAGAATGATGTTGCCTTCAGGTACATTTTCCACCATTGACTGTGCTTGTTTTTTACCTACTTCCAGATTGTTGTAGGATACATATAGATCGACACGGTCATCGAGTATGGGCCTGTCATAGGCCACTACGAGTACGTTGTTTTTGCTCGCTATGTCCAAAATGGGCTGACTGTGGGCGCCATCTACAGCGATCACTACGAGGGCATCTACGCCTTGCTCTATGAGCTCTTTCGCTTGGCTCACTTGTTTGTCAAAACTGGAGTGTGCTACTGTGATGGTACATTCTGCACCAAGTCTGTTGAAGTGTTTTTCTAAATATCCTGCGTCGATTTCCCATCGCGCACTAGCGAATTGGTCAAATAATAATCCGATTTTTAAGTCCTGCCCAATGCTCATCTGAATGCCGCATATCAGCAGCAAATAGGTCATAATCATCTTTCTCATGCTTGCAATAGTTATTCGTTCTTAATCTTACAAATCCGGGTACGGGAGAGATAAAGGGGGACGGGATTCTAAATCTAGAGAGAAAAAATTAATTTATAGCAAAATACATAGGAAACTCTGCGTGTATACCATAATTAACAGCGAAGGTTTAGCAAGGAATAATTGATAGTTTTTAATATTGAAAAACTGTCCGAAGAAGGGGCGGTTTCATCTCCCGATCGTCGTACTGTTACAATCTAGCACCTACCCAATACCGTTTTGTAATATTCCAAGGGATTGCCAGTGGGTGTGGGAAGTGTCAAAAGGAAAGATTAGTTTAACCATCCAAGCCGATCAGCAGTCGGCTTCCTGCAGCATCATTCGAGAAGAAGAGAAACGACTTTTTTAACCGCTTATTAAACGAGTGTACGGTGCGCTTTATATATAAGATAAGTGCATTGCGTATACTTACCATTAGGGTCTATTCGGACCTTTTCCTATTGAGCGGTCAATTCTGTAACTTTATCCTATGAATAAGAACAAAGTGATTGAAGCCCTTGAACAGTTGCCCAACGAATTCCCAACTGAGGAACTCATTGACAGATTGCTCTTTGTTGAAAAAGTGGAACAAGGACTAAAAGATGTAGAAGAAGGAAAGGTTATCCCCCTAGACGCTGCAAAGGAACGTTTCAACTCTAAATGGTCGAAATAACTCTAGCTGCATCTGCCTGGAACGACCTTGATTCAATAACCGATTACATAGCGCAAGACTCTCCGCGGTATGCTCAAGAATTTGGGGAATGGGTTTTTAGGCGGATCGAACAAATCAAGGAATTTCCTCAATCTGGACGTGTCGTTCCTGAATTCCAGAATGAGGAATTGAGGGAACTCATTTGACACAAGTATCGAATTGTGTATCGTATCTATTCATTAGAGCAAATAGTGATTCTAAGAATCGTGCATGGAGCTAAGTTACTAAACTAAACAGACGCTAACGTGCTTTTGTGCGTATCGGCTGCTCCCGATCGTCGTACTGTTACAATCTAGCACCTACCCAATACCGTTTTGTAATATTCCAAGGGATTGCCAGTGGGTGTGGGAAGTGTCAAAAGGAAAGATTAGTTTAACCATCCAAGCCGATCAGCAGTCGGCTTCCCGCAGCATCATTCGAGAAGAAGAGAGAAACATTTTTTAACGCTTATTAAACGATTGTACAGTGCGCTTTATATTATAAGGTAAGTGCATTGCGTATATTCGGTTGTTATGTAGAATAAAGACCACCTAATGGAAGAACTCACCGAAACTCTATTAAAGTCAGCAATTGAAATTACATTAGACTCTATATCGAACCTAACAAGCGGATGGGATTCAAAGCTAAAATCCAAATTCAGAGGTTCATTCAAAACATATACGGAAGAAACATGTAAGCACTGTTCTGTCGTTCACAACTTAATAAATAAGAATAGCCCTTCTAATCTCTCAGATATCTATGTAGAACCGCCGTTTTACTTCTACACGGACAAAAAGGAATATTTTTCATTCAATACCTTCAATCCGTTTGAGAAGCACAATAATATCCTAATAAAAGGAACCGCAGGTTTAGGGAAATCCACTCTTTGTAAGCACCTTTATCTTCACTTTGTCAAAAAAAAGGAAGGCATCCCACTATTCATTGAACTAAAGCACATTAACAACACAAAACTGACTCTGTGGGAGTTCATATTGAATGAGTTAAAATTGACTGGAGTAAATATTAATAGTGAACATATTATCGATTTGTTTAAATCAGGCAAATTCATTCTGATTCTCGATGGCTTTGATGAAGTTGACCCTGAAATAAGGCATAGACTAGAATTACAACTTAGAGAGTTACTTAAAGAATGCAGAAAGCTCAAAATAATGATTTCCTCCCGCCCTGACGAAAGATTGGCTAATTGGGACAACTTCAGGATTATTAAGCTTCTCCCATTTACCAAGGATAAATCAATCGAACTAATTCAAAAAATCGATTTCAATGAAGAAATCAAAACAAAGTTCACTGGATTGATAGGGACTGATGACATCTATAGTAAGTTTAAAAGTTTCCTTTCTAATCCACTTTTGACAACAATAATGTTTATTACCTATGACGAATTTGGATATAATACGTTATCTGATAAAATGAATATTTTCTATGAACGTGCATTTGAAGCTTTGCTCGTAAGGCATGACAGCACAAAATCACAATTTCATAGAAAGTTTTCTTCAAACCTAAATCCATATGACATAAAAGTTGTTGCCGAAGCATTCTCCATTCAATCATATGTTGATAGAGCATTCGCTTTCTCAGAGTCTCAGACAGTGGAATACATTAAGAAATCTAAGAGACTAACTAAACTAGATTTCGAAACTGAATTTATGCTAACCGATCTTACAAGGTCTATATGTTTATTACATATGGATGGATTGAATTACACTTTCACACACCGTTCATTTCAAGAGTATCTCTCGGCTGTTTTTTTATCGAAACTAGAGCATGAAAGCAGAAGAACTCTCTTAAATAATGTGCTAAAAAATATTGAGACGGATAATGTCATTGAACTGTTATTTTCAATTAACCCTCAAATGGTAATTAGAGAGGTGGCCATACCTCTGTTTCAAGAAGCAGTTGATGAGTTCTCGAACCTTCAGGGTAAGGGAAAGCACACCGAAGCTCTATTACGATATTACGCTGAGTTCAAAATCACCAAAAACCCTGGTTATAATCTGATATTTCGAAATTCAAACCCCAGAATTAAACTACTCAAATTGATTGCGAAGCAGTCAAAACCAATTAAGATTCTCTTGCCAAAATTTCCCAGGACCGTTGAGTTAAGTGGAAGTAAAGCAGTACTCGAGACCCTCATGAATATCCCATCGAATCATGGAAGAAAAACCTATAATCTTCAAATTATATCAGGGGAAAAAGATTTGGACTTGAATCTTCTTAAATCGCAAGCAACTCTCATTGATGTTGACAGAATTTACAAGAGTTGCCTCTTACATTTCAACACAGAAATTCAGAACACGAATGACAGAATCTTTGAATATTTGATTAAATGAAAATCTACATAACAGATACTAAAAATGAATATGCGAACCGAGCAATTTGATAGGACAATTCGAAACAGAAACTTCTGTGCTTCATGCAAGTGGGGCGCATACTCATTTAATTAGTCGCTACCCTCCCTCAGACACATTTCCTAATGCGGCTGAAATCTTTCAGGCATTTGTAATCCCCGTTCTCTGCACCAAGACCTAAAACAACCAAGGCGGCGATACTCCCAACCGCCCAAATGCATTTTTCTACTCTCCGAAGGTCTTCGGAAGGTCCAAAAATGTGTTTTTCTGCGTTCCGCAAGCTCGCGGAAGGTCCAAAAATTGATTTTTCTGCTTCCGCAAGTCCGCGGAGAGTCCAAAAACGTATTTTTCTGCGTTCTGCAAGTCTGCGGAAGGTTCCAAAACGTATTTTTCTACTTTTCCCAGCTTGCGGTAGATTCGCTAACAGCCGCTGTGTATTCTGTTTTTTTTGACATAAAAAAGCCTTCTCGTGAGAGAAGGCTTAGTGCGGTCCGTAGACCTGATTCAGAATGAAAAAGTATTCTTATTTACTATCCAAAAGCGCCGCTTCTATGTCGCGCCAATCGTAGATTTGAAAGGTCTTGTTGTCAGACATAGCGACGAAAAACCCTCTCGGGAAGTCTTCGTTGTAGGCTAGGTGCGAGACCTCTGATCCATCGCTTTCGTGGGTAGATACAGGGATGCTTTTGACCAGAGGGTGATCGTGTGGGTTGTCAATGGTGCCTTCTCTAGGAAATACACGAAAGGCATTGGCTTGCTGATCCGAAACCAAGATATAACCTGTGGAGTCAGCGCTCTGGTAGATGGAGATGCCTTCACGGTCTTCGGTGAAACCATCCGTGCCGAATACTGCCAGTTGTTCATCGCCCATGGCTGGGTCTACATGGTATTTTCTGATCCCAAATAGCTCATCTGAGTAGTAGACATAGCCTAACTGGTGATCTACTGCGATGGCTTCTATCTCTCCGTCTCCTCCGCTGAACTGACCAAACTTGCGTACCAGCCTACCCTGTACGAGACTGTCCTGATAGGAGAGTGCGTACTGGTAGAGGTAGCCATCGGTAGGGGAGTTCTCTCCCTTTCTGCTGACTATGGCAAATAGCGAATCATCAGCGGCACGTTGGTACAGTGCCACGCCCATGACATCTCTGCTCGGGCTATCCTCGAATACGGGGATGCCGCCCCCATCGATGGGTTGCATGTCTGGTAGGCTGTATACGCGGATGCTGTTTTTGCCACGCTCGGAGAATACCGCTACGTCGACAGTCGTCGTGCTGTCTATGCGAAACCCATAGGCTATGTCGACATTGTTGGGACGGTCGATTCCTGTGATCCGTCGTGTGCTGTCTTCTTTTCCCTTCAGATCAAAAACAAATACGCCTCCTTCACCATTTTCGCGTTTGTCGGTACCGAGTATGAGAGACTGGCTCAGGTCGGTCGGGTGCATCCATATGGCCGGGTCGTCACTGTCAAAATTGACAGGATCGGTGATGTATTTGGGCTGGATAACCGTAGGAGGGGTGTTAGACTGGGGCTGGCTGCAGGCTGCAGCTAGTCCTAATAGTAGGATTGAAATATATTTTTGCATGATAAATTAGTCTTTGATGAGTGTGAATGAAGTGTTGCCAGTGAAAAGCTCGTCCCCTGACTCGAAGTGATCTTCGTCTATGATGGATGTGAAAGTCATCACTACCTCATCATCAGCGTCAGACGAATACGTCGCTTCGATGATGAAATCGAACTCTTCTGCGTCCTCAGTGAAGTAGGATCCTTCATAGGTGATCTCACCGTCTTCGGCATCATAGTCTGCTTCGATTTCGATGATGAGGTTTTCCATCTCCGTTTCGATTTCACCTTCTTCGCATTCGGTGACTTCTTCTTCTTCGACCCGTTCGATTTCTATTTTCATCTCTTCGAACGCATACTCGAATTTTACCTCGCCAGTGATCTCAGCAAAGGTAAGCGCTGCTAGATCCGTAGAGATCGTCCCAAATAGATTTTGGAAGTCAAGGAATTCACTTTCGGTCGTGAGTTCTAGTATCCACTCTCCGGCCATATCATTGTCTAGGATTTCATACGCGAAGGTATTGGCATCACTGAATAGGACATTGTCTGTGGTTTCGATACCTGTGATGATGAGTTCGAATTCACTGTCGGACGCGTCGATCTCTGCTTCGTTCATCAGTACGACGATTTCGAATGCTTCTGGTACGGTGCCTAGGTCTGCATCTACGGGGACCGTTATGGTCTGATCTGTGAAAGTCATCTCCCGTTCGAATACACAGTCGTCCTCTTCGTACTCGTATATGATTTCGTCGATCACAGCGCCGCTAAAGTCCCCTTCGCCTGACAGTTCGTAGGTCAGGGTAATCGCAGCACTCGGTAGCTCACCGAGATAGTCTGCAAAGGAGATTTCTACTTTGTAGTCTTCGGCATCCGCCAAATCCGCTCCTTCTTCGTCTATCTGTAGACGAAAGGGGAAGTCATTGTCTTGAATTTGGACCTCTGGCTCATCGAGCGAACATGCGCTCCATAGTGCTGCCACTGCTAGGAGTAATATATAATTGATCTTCATGATTTAATTTCTTTAGTCGATTTACAAATTGAATTTCACACCTACTCTAGACCACCAAGAGTAGAATTCGCGCTGTACGAGTTGGCTTTCGTCACCTCCGACGTATGCCTCGAAAGGTACGTTGGTGATGTTGAGACACTCCGCGAATACGTTGAAGTGCTGGTTGATTTGGTAGCTGGCTGTGGCATCTACTTGGAGACGGCCTTTGATGGAGCGGTCTTCCTCTGCATCAGCACCTAACTCTTCGATGTATGCACCGGCATAGTTGCCAGAGAGTCTGACATTGAACCCTTTGAGGTTGTATGACAAGCTCAGGTTACCGACGTGAGTCGCCTGACCGGGTAGGTTGATTTCTTCACTTTCGTCTATCCCAGATCTGTCCTGTAGTGTAGCGGATGATGCGGTGAAGGTATAGTTGGCATAGATGCCTAGTCCTGATAGTGCGCCAGGCAAGAAGGTCATGTTCTGCTGATAAGAAAGCTCTATCCCCGCGATGTTGGCATTTTGTCCATTCACATCCTGTGTCAGGTCTACGTCCGTTCCGAAATCAATTCCTTCGTAAGTATCTGTTTCGAATCGACGCTTGTAGATGAAGTTGTCTAATTTTTTGTAGAAGACGCCTGCTGAGATGATGCCTACCGTTCCGAAATAGTGATCTACCATGAAGTCAAGATTGATCGCTGAGACAGGTTTTAGGTCGGGGTTTCCGATGGTGCCTTCTCTGTCTCCGATGCTGATCTCCTGTGCAGGTACGATGGATTCGAAGTTTGGTCTGGCATAAGAAGTCGTCGCTGCGAGTCTGAGGTTGGTCAGGCTACTGATCGCGTATCTGAAGTTGATTTGTGGCAGTACGAAAGTGTAGTCTGTTTTGCCCTCTTCGTCTATGATCTCCTCTAGGTCACCTTCATCGTCGAAGAGTACCGTGTGGTATTGGTAATCGACGTTGGTCTGTTCGAAACGTACCCCACCGACTATCTGCAGTTTATGGATCGTGAGGTCTGTCATCAAGTAGGCTGCCATGACGTTCTCTGTCGCTTCGTAGCTTTCGACGCTCTCATCGACGAGCTTGTCTTCGACCTCCAGTTCGAACCCTGACTGGTTGGCATTGAAGAATCGCACGACTTTGTCCATGTCCGCGGCAGCAGCTAGGGTGTATCTGTCTCCGAGGAAATTGTCATCGACGAGTCCTCCGTCGAATTTTTCTAAGGTGAAGTCACCAGACTGTCCTTCGAAGGAAACATCTCCTCCAGCCCAGCCGAACTTGTTGTTGACGACTTCTAGGTTCTTGTTTTTGTTTCGGTATTTTCCACCGAACTTCAAAATCCCGCTGTGCTCACCGAGTTGGTAGGGAATGCCAATGTTGATTTTGCCTGTGATGTTTTCATCTTTGGCGTAGGTGTTTCCAGCTTCTAGTTCGTCGAATTCATAGTTGCTGTTGTCGAGATAGTCGAACGCTGGATTGGTCGTGAACTGAGGGAAATCAGCATTAGAAAAATCTGTAGCCAATGCATCCGGTTCTCCGATGAAAGTGACCTCATAGTCGAATGGGGTGTCCTGGACAGCTGTAGCATAAGAAACCTCATAGTCTACCGAAAAACCTGGAAGGACATGCTTGCCGCCTAGGTTGAAACTCGTAATGTCCTGACGTTCGAACCGGTCTTTGGTAGAGCGTTCGATTTCATGGTCTTCGAATGGAGAGTCGTCCACATTAGGAATGAAACTATATCTGCGTCTATGCTCTCTGTCTGAGAAGGTGTTGTAGATTCCTCGGAGATAGACCTCACTGTTTTCGTTGAATCGGTAGTCCACTGTACCGCTGACCGCACTACGCGTTCTGCGCAGGGCATAGTCTCTTAGTTCCATTTCGTCCCCGTCACGTTCCCAGTTGTCAGAGCCTCTGTCTGTGTAGAAGTGGCTACCATTGACCAATACACCGAGTTTTTCGTTGGCACCAAACCTTTTTCCGATTAGGAGTGACCCTTGGCCGTTGGGCTCGCCCATCAGTTGGTTGTAGCCCCCTACTAGGGTTCCTTGCACTTCGGTATTGCTGCTTTTTGCTTTTCGTGTGACCAGGTTGACCGATCCACCGATGGCATCTCCGTCCATGTCTGGCGTGAGTGTTTTGGAGACCTCTATCGATGATAGCTGATCCGCGGGTATTGCGTCCAATGCGACGAAACGTACGCCTGCTTCAGGAGACGGGATCTGCTCGCCGTTGATGCTGATGTTGGTAAACTGAGGCGCTAGACCTCTGACGACTACATAACGCCCCTCACCTTGGTCGCGCTGTAGCGTGACCCCTGGCATGCGCTGTATCGCCTCTGCGACGTTAGGATCAGGGAATCTACTGATCTGATCTGCGGCAATGATGTTTTTGATATTGCCTGCATTTTTTTGCTGATTGAGCGCTTTCTGCTGACCTTGTAGCGATCCGTAGACCGTCACTTCTAGTAGTTCTGGATTTAGCTCACTCAGTTGTATTTCCACTTGGCTCGTCTGTGCAGGATCGACTTCCGTGACGAAATCTTTGTAGCCCAGATATTTGATCACGAGCGAATTGATGCCTGATTTAAGTCTGAGTGTAAACTCGCCATTGACATCTGTAATCGTGCCTTGTGTGCTGTTTTCTATCAGTACGGTCGCGCCAGGCAGAGGCTGGCCGTTGACTCCATCGGTGATGACGCCACGTACGACCGTTTCTTGGGCGTATGCGCATAGTCCGATGAGACTAAATAGGATGACTGTAAGTATTCTTTTCATAATTTCATAGTTGACTATTATCGAATTATTTGACTCGGCAAATAATCATTCCTAGTATGAATTGGGTGTTAATAGCGGGATCAACAAAATAGCAACGAGTCTAAAAATCAAGGCATCAAAACGTAAACATGGTTTTTTAAGTATCAGTTTTTCAGTGGGTTACATGTTACCGATGCGTTAACCTATGCTGACGATATAGTTGTATAAATTTTCACCTTTTTCCAATCCGAGTTTTTTTCTGAGTCTATAGCGTGCGATTCGTAGGCTGTCGCTAGATATACTGAGGATGGATGCGATCTCGTGAGAGTGGAGGTTGATGTGAATCATGGCACAAAGTCGCACTTCGGAGTTGGTGAGTGTAGGGTGTTTGGCTCTGAGCTGATCGAAGAACTCGGTGTGTATCTGTTGGAATATGTTTTCGAACTCTTCCCAGTCTTCGTCCATGTTGAAGTTGAGGTCTATGGATTTGGTTAGTTTACTGATCTTTTGGTGGACGTCTTCCTTTTGGCTTTTCTTGATTTTTTTGAGGTTGGTTCGCAGTGTTTCTAGGAATTCATTTTTCTGTATCAGGTGGAGGGCAGATCGACTCAGTGCGCTGTTTTTCATCTCCAGATCCATTTGTAATTGGGTCTCTTGGAGACGTTTGTTTTCCAGCTCTGTCCTGAGTTTTTCTTCATTGAGCTGGGCGTTGATGAGTTCTGATTTGCTGAGTTCGTTTTCGATCTGCAGTAGTTTTCTCTCTTTGGCAGATCGCGTCACACGCTGATAGGAGATGTAGGCGACCAGCAGAAGTAGGATAGCCAAACCGATGGCTCCTCCTAAAGTGACTTTTCGGGTCAGCGACTTTTCTTTTTCGAGCAGTTGTATGGTTTGTTGCTTCTTTTCCAAGTCAAAAATAGTCTGCGCATTGGCGATTTTTTTGGCGATCTCATGACCGAATATGGTTTCGTTGAGTTGATAGCTCTGATCGAGAAAATAGTAGGCACTGTCTACATGTCCTGTCTCTAGGTAAATGATCGATAGATCTCGTGCAGCAGATTGGACTTGATACTGATTTTGCTGGAGGGTGGCTTGCTGCCACGCGATACGCGTGTAGTGAATAGCACTGTCGTATTGTTGTCGTTTACGATAGGTGTCTCCGATATTGTTTAGGTTGACGATGGCCTCATCGATATTGCCGAGGGCTTGGTTAAAATCATAGGCTTTCACAAAGTGCTGATACGCTTCGTCGTAGACCTCTAGATCCTCATAGATGCTGCCGATGTTGTCGTAGATAGCAGCCAATTCAGCAGAGTCCATGCGCTGCTCAAAATAGTCGAGCGCCATTTGCTGATAGTAAAGTGCCGAATCGTACTGTTCCGTTTTTTCGAATAGATGTCCCAGTTGTCCTTGTATGCGCGCCTCGCCGGTATGGTTATTCATCTGTGTAAAGAGCGCCATCGACTCTCGGAGATGAATAAGTGCTTGTTGATAATTCTCAGAGCGGAGGTAGACCTGCCCGATCATACTGGTCGCCTCTGCGAGGTGCTGTGGATCGTCTAGCAGTTCATACTGGTGAATAGCAATGTGAAGGTGATTGATGGCGAGATCTAGGCTGCCGATTTTGTACAGAATGCTACCCAGCAAATGACTACTCCGCGCTATGCCATAGGGGTAGTTAAGCTCCTCGGAGAGAATCAATGCCCTCCGTGTCATGAACAGTGAACTGTCTCGGTTGAGAGCGGGGTGTGTCTCGACCTGAAGCAGCAGGTGATCTACGGCTGTGTTAGTGGGGAGATCATGAGAGTGCTGACGACATGCACCCAAAAGCAAGGGCAAAACAAAGGCAAATAATGTAGAACGAATTGACATAATCACGGAATCCAAAGCGTCATTTCCTAGGAGATAAATGCACGCCAATAATCCACAAACGTACCTTTCTAGTGTGTACTGGAGGAAAAGCCTATGTTATGAATTTGTTGTGATTATGAAGTCGTAGCAAATACGCTGGACGACATGAATCTACTATTCAACGAGAAAATGCGGCCGTTGAACTCTCTAAACTCAAGCGTAAATCACGCTGGTCTATTTTTGGATCGAGTTCTAAATTATAAGACTATGAAAAGCAAGCATCTCATCTTTAGTTTATTTATGGTTCTAGGCCACTACCAAGGGTATTCTCAGTGTACTGGGACAGGCAACCAAACCGATTATGGTTCAGGGAACTGGATCGCTTATGTATATGATGGGACGCAAAATTACACGACTGATTTTAGAGGGAGGTATTCGATTACTACATCTAATTTCGATACTGATATTTGTGGGGGCAACAATTGTACATTTGACACCAACTCTTGTACTGATATTTTAGCAGAAACGATTTCTATTCGGCTCAAAATGAATGAAACTTATACCAGAGGGATTTATCGAATTACTATTGGAGGAGATGATGGTGTTCGGTTGAGTTTAGATGGTGGATCGAGCTTTGTTCTTAGTGATTTTAGTACGCATGCATATAGAGAGAGCTATACCGAAATACTGTTAGATGGAAATTATAATCTGGTATTCGATTATTTCGAAGCGTCGGGAGGAAATCGATTTTCTATTCAAATTGATTATTTAGGGGATCAATCTGGAGGCGAGATTGGATCAGATCAAGATATTTGTCAGTTTGGCGCAGTGGATCCAGACCCATTTACCAGTAATATTGCCGCCCAATTTATCTCAGAATTGGCGCCTGTCTATTTGTGGCAGACTTCTGTAGATGAGGTGACATGGTCAGATATTCCTTTGAGCAATACTGAAAATTATGATGCCCCAGCTGGAGTTAGTGGCACTTTGTACTATCGTAGAAGTGCCGAGTCGGGAGGGGTAACGGTATATTCTAATACTTTGACAATCAAAGGACAAGAGCCTGCTGGAGATGAGGTGACTTACGGGGACGAGAGTTGGATTGGTTATGTCTACGATGGGCAGGATGATTTTATGACAGACTATAGAGGAGAAATCTTTGAGACCGATATTTTTGATGAAAGCTTTGGAGGAGCTGATGGGGCTATCAATACTACGGGATGTGATGTAGATGCGACAAGCTTTTCGGTTCGATTTAAGATGAGAAAGACTTTTGAGCATGGTGAGTATACCTTGACCATTGGAGGAGATGATGGTGTCCGTTTGAGTTTGGATGGGGGAGCAACTTATATCATAGATGATTATAGCAACCATGGCTATAGAACTGTAGATGCGGTCAATGTAGAACTAAATGGTGCTTATGATATGGTGTTAGAGTACTATGAAGGATCTGGTGAAAACCGAGTGTCTTTTCAATATGCAATAGAAACATCATTGCCCGTGACTTATTTGTTTATGAAGGCGAGCACTGAAGGAAACGGAAATTTGATCCAGTGGGCTACAGCTAGTGAAACCAATAATGATTATTTCGAATTAGAAAGAACCATAGATGGAGACAATTGGGATGTGATAGCAGTTATTGCAGGGCATGGAAACTCTTCGTCTACGATTACCTATGAGTACATGGATAGTGGGTCGGCAGGCCTGTCGGTATATTATCGTCTGCGTCAAGTAGACTATGATGGGAAGTATGAATACTCTGATATCATTAGTGTGAAAGGAGAACATAATAGAGAAGAGCCAGTGTGCTATCCTAATCCTGCGATGGATCAAGTGCGTGTCAATTGGGATGGACATATTGTCAAAGAAATTGTGTTATATGATTTGACAGGAGATAAGGTTAGGTATGCGGCTAGTACAACAGATGTGGACCTGGTAGGTTTGGACTCAGGCTACTATCTAGTACAGGTACTTAATGCAATGGGGCAGACGAATACCCTTCGCTTGCTAGTGAGGTAGATGATGCTAAATTTCCATTCATAGATCCTTAAGTGTGTTTTGTCTAAAACTAGTCTACTTGCCTGTGGTAGGTAGGGAGGCAATGTAGGACATTTCATTTTTTACTAAATCACAGCCTTTGCCGACATGCAAGTATGGTACTTCAGCCTATAGTGGTTTAGTCAAACCTTGACAGGTATCAAAGCTTATTTTGAAGACTTCTCAAAAACGCGTATTGTAAGTATTCACCTCCTTGTGTTGAAGTTGAAAAATCACAAAGCCCATTCTACATCAAAGATTATAATCTTGTCTGAGAAGAGCACATTGTTGTTTCCTAAATAACATATTGATACGTCCAGTGTCATTCTGATTGGTAGTCCCATCTTAGCTTATGCGGCTACTAAACCCATGTTTATGTTGCTAATCAGTATAATAGGATGGCCTCTATGTCTAAAACCAGACCGTTAGACAAGCGACCAAGGGCTGAATATTTCATTGAACGAGAAAAAGATGTCGTTCACCGTCTTGTTCCCTTTCGCTTTCATATCCGTGCTAAGTTTGATCATAATTAAAAACAAAAACACAGTCGATATGAAATCTTTTAAACTCATTTTCTCCAAAACAATTTCATCTATTTCTAAAGGTTTTTCTTTTCCATCCGAAAGCGACAGTACGCATGGTTCAGAGAACATCAATAGACACGCAGTAGAAGTGAATGAAATTCCCGATACTGATTCTCAGAATCAGATAGACATGGATAACCATCACATGCAGAACACATTTAACACGATGATGTAATATTCGTGTAGCCAACCTTAGACTCTTTTTTCAACCTTAATTCAAAAATGATGAATAACCAGCCCTTTAGTGCCAAAGAGTCTCGCTCGAAACGAGCGTTAAGCAACTGGCAAGAGTTTCAGTTGGCATTAGTCAATATAGAAAACCAATGGTTTTATGAGGTGGAAAAAATGGAAGGGACAGGTACCTGGGAAATTTCTCTGACCAAAAATGGTGATCTAGAAAGGCACACACTTGCTTGGTCTGAGAGTTTGTATATTCTGTATGGATATGAACCGTATAAAGTAGAGCCAACGATGGAGTTATTTGCATATCATGTTGAGCCTAGTCAGTTGGAATCAGTAGTGGATGCTATCAAATCTCAACTCAGCTTAGCGGGTAGTTTCGAAGTAGAGCATGATATCGTGATACAATCGGGAGAGAGAAGACGTATTATTCAAAAAGGTAAGGTTGTTCTTAATAGTAAAGGAGAGCGATTGGGGATTTTGGGGATCACGCAACTTGTTAGGGAAGGAATCGAAAAATAAAATTAGTGGTGTAAGTTACTGGCAATGAAATCGTGTCGAAGTGCGTCGATATACATTATGTCAACAATGGATCATGCATTGTACTTCATCGCATCACAGGCTTTTGGTGTGTCGAAGATGACATTTTTGTTGGATTTGGATATGCCAGATCTAGATGGAACTCGGTTTATTGGAGCGTTTGAGAAATTATCACAAAGTGTAAAAGAGAAGGTTCAAATATATGTGTTGGGTTCTATTAGCAAGGTCAATGAGTTTTCTCAACAAGCCCAAAGTCCTTCGATTGAAAATCATTTTCAAAAGCAGCTGCTATTAGGACAGTTACAGATGATGCAAAGATGCTAACAGTGAAAGCCTACACTTACCAGGCTAGCGTAACTCGGAGGAGTTACGCTTTTTTTGTGTCTTTAGTCAATCGAACGTGATCGTAAGCGTAGGGCATTGCCTATGACTGATACGGAACTGAAACTCATGGCTGCAGCGGCTAGCATGGGCGAGAGCAATAGCCCAAAAAATGGATAGAGTAATCCTGCTGCAATGGGAACGCCGAGTGTATTGTATCCCAGAGCGAAGAAGAGGTTTTGTTTGATATTGGACATTACAGCTTGACTGAGATGTTTGGCTTTGACGATACCATGGAGATCACCTTTGACTAGCGTAATCGCAGCGCTTTCTATTGCGACATCTGTACCTGTTCCCATCGCTATCCCGATGTCTGCTAAAGCTAAGGCTGGCGCATCGTTGATCCCGTCTCCTGCCATAGCCACGGTTTTGCCTTCTTCTTGTAGTGATTTGACCTTATCTTGTTTGTCCTGAGGTAGGCAGTCGGCTTGGTAGTCATCTAGCCCTAACTCCTCTGCCACTGCTTGGGCAGTGTATGAGTTGTCCCCGGTCATCATGATGACTTCTATGCCTAATTTTTGCAGTTCTTTGATGGCTTTGTGGCTGTTGGACTTGATCGCATCGCTAATGACGACATAGCCGATGAGCAAGCCATCTACCGCAACGAAAGGGACGGTTTTGCCTTTGGCTTGTTGTTCTTGCGCTTGGCTCATGAGTTGTTCGGGGCAGTCAATTTTTTGTTCTTCCATCAGTTTATCATTGCCTACCCACACTGTCTTTTCGTCTAGTGTTGCTTTGACGCCCATGCCAGTGATGGATTCAAAATTTTGGATCTCCCGTGTACTGATGTTTTGTGCTTCGGCATAGTGTAAGGTGGCTTGAGCGAGGGGATGTTCGCTTTGCTGGTTGACCGATGCGACGATTTGTGTTATGTCCTGATCGGAGTAGTCTGCAGATCCAGCGAAGATAGATTCTACAGAGGGTTTTCCTTCTGTCACAGTACCGGTTTTGTCTATGATGAGTGTGTCGATTTGGTTCATGCGTTCTAGCGATTCGGCATCTTTGATGAGTACGCCGAGTTCTGCGCCTTTGCCCACGCCGACCATGACGGACATGGGGGTAGCGAGCCCCAGCGCACATGGACAGGCGATAATTAATACGGCGATGGCATTGACAAAAGCATATACCAACCGAGGCTCTGGACCGAATATGATCCAGATCACAAAGGTCAGTACCGCGATCCCGATAACTGTAGGGACGAAGTAGCCAGAGATTTTGTCTGCTAATTTTTGGATGGGAGCTTTGCTACGGCTTGCACTATTGACCATGTGGATGATTTGAGATAGCAGGGTGTCTGCACCGACTTTTTCTGCTTTCATGACGAAGGAGGATTGTCCATTGATGGTGCCGGAGCTGACCTGATCCTCTACCGTTTTGTCTACAGGGATAGGTTCTCCTGATATCATGGACTCGTCTATGGTGGATTTTCCATCTGTGATCATGCCGTCTACGGGGATTTTTTCTCCTGGCTTCACGCGGAGTAGATCGCCCACTTTGATTTCATCTATGGCAATGGAACGTTCTTTTCCATCCTCTATGATGGTAGCAGTATTGGGGGCGAGTTTTAGAAGCTCTTTGACTGCCGAGTTGGTTTTGCTGTGGGCGCGGGCTTCTAGTACTTGTCCGAGCATCACGAGCGTAAGGATCACCGTAGCAGCTTCGAAGTACATGTGTACTGCACCAGAGGCTGTTTTGAATTGCGCTGGAAACACCTCTGGAAACAGCAATCCCATCACACTAAACAGCCATGCCACACCAGCGCCTATGCCGATGAGGGTAAACATGTTGAGGTTCCAAGTCAGGATAGATCGATAGGCGCGTACAAAAAACATCCAGCAGGTATAAAATACGACAGGTAACGAGAGCGCGAACTGTACCCAACTCCAGTTTTTCATTGGCATCAGATCAAGAACCGGATTGTTAGGGATCATATCAGACATAGCGATCAGAAAAATGGGGACCGTAAAGACGCAGGATATCCAAAGCTTTTTCAAGAGTTTTTGGTAGGTTTTATTCTCTTCTGACTCGTCTACTTCTTTGGGTACGAGATCCATGCCGCATTTAGGGCATGAGCCTGGTTCGTCTTTGACCACCTCAGGATGCATAGGGCAGGTGTACTGTGTAGAAGAGGAATGGTTGTCGGCTTCTTTGACCAAGTCCATTCCGCATACTGGGCAGTCACCTGATTGGTTGTAGGTCTTGTCTCCCTCACAGTGCATGGGACAGTAGTATGTGCCCTTTTCGGTTTTCTTCTTTTTGATGAGAGGTAGGGGGGCGAGAGATTCGGAAGGAGCTTCTTTGTGGATGGAGTAGTTAGAGCCCTTTAGGGCTGATTCTAATGCCTCGAAGGGTGCTTCTGTTACTAGTTGGGCTGTTTTGTTGGTCAGGTCGACTGTCGCAGAGGATACACCTTCGACTTGGGCTAGTGTTTTTTCTACATGGGCTTGGCAGCCCGAGCAGGTCATTCCAGAGATAAAGTATTGCTTTGTCATGAGGCAAAGGTCGTGGTTTTTGCGGGCACGTGCTTTACATCATTTTGATTAATGCTTACAGGATTAGACTAGATGGTCTCTCGTGAGGTATGTCCAGGCTTGTTGCTCTTTTTGAATGCACTGGGTGTCATGCCTGTTTCTTTTTTGAACTGACTCGACAAATGCGCCACACTGCTATAGTGCATGTCATGGGCGATTTGAGAAAGGGTCTGTTCATTGTAGAAGAGGAGTTCTTTGACCCGTTCTATCTTCTGAGTCAATACATATTTTTCGATGGTGATGCCTTCTGATCCAGAAAACAACCGACTCAATGAAGCATAGTCATGGTGGAGTTTTTCCGAGAGTAGTGTAGAAAAATTGACATGCAATGCCTTATTGGATAAGTGGATGCTTTCAATAATGATGGCTTTGATTTGTGCGATTAGTTTCGTCTTAGGGTCTTGTATCAACTCAAAACCAGCGGTCTCCAAAGCTTCACTCAACTGCTGATGCTGTTTTTGACTTAGGTCAATGGCTAATTGCACTTCGCCCAGTGTCACCAGTATAGATGGGATGTCTAGTTTGGACATGATGTCTTTGACCGAAGCAATGCATCGGGGACAGACCATGTTTTTGATGTGAAGGGTTTGGGGCATTTGAGTTGTGATTGTGGAGAAAATCCTCCTAGCCGTAGAGATACTGCTAGGAGGTGGGTGTGGTTTAAATCTCTTCTTTGACTGATCCGCATCGGAGCATCTTGTCACCGAAATAGGGGTTCAGCACTTCTTTTTCACTACTGAGCCAGTAGGCTCCTTGGTTGTCCATTGCCATGGGACAGTACTGGCGATAGAGAGGAGCATCGTTGGCTTCTGTAGACTTTACTAGGGTGTAGATGTCCTCAGAGAGTTTGTTGAATGCGCTGCGCTGTACTTCCGCATCGTTGGTCGCTGCGATATAATCTGCATTTACTTTGATCCTGAGGCTAAGTTCGTCGCTACCATCCAATAGAGGGATCATAGTCGTCGCTGCTGTACTGGCCGTAGTACCGTCTGTTTCGACCAGTGCATCTTTGATGGATAGGTATGCACTTAGTACTTGTTGTGCAGATTCTTTGGTGATCATGGGGGTAGCAACTGTCGTTTCGACGTTTTCTTCATTCATATCTTTCATGCCTTCCATTTCAGTCATGTCATGATCATTGTGGCTGGATTTACTTTCTGATTTTTTGTCACCACAGGCGGATATACTTAGCCCTATACTTGCTGCAAGTAGAATGGAGCCGATTGCTTGATTATATTTCATGTTTTTGCTTTTGTAGTTTGTAAATTATTGTTTGTTTTCGTTGATTCAATTGTCAATGAGAATGTCCAAATCGGTGTGTTACCTCGCCACATTTGGGCATTTCACTACCAAAGTAAGGATTGTTGATCTCTTCTTCTATGCTCATCCATCTTGCTCCTTGATTTCGGTTAGCCATCGGACATTTTTGAATGTATAATTTAGTGTCTGTAGGATTGAAAGTCATGGAGACTTTGATCATATTTTCTGAAAAACCAATGAATGCTTGGCGGAAAGATTGAATGTCTATTGATTTGGACAATGCGCTTATGGATGCTGATAGTTTTGGTTGAATCTGCATCCAAAGCTGGTGAGAGCTTTCTTGGGAGGCTGTCATGTCAACTTCTGACAAGTCTTTTTTTATTTGTTCTACAGCTTTTTGCGCCTGAGAGTAATTGTCTCGCGTCAAGGCATTTTTCATCTGCATATAATCGGCTAACAAAGGACGCAAGGCAGCTTTGGCATCCGCATCTACCGTGATTTCTTGTGGACTGTCAGCTGTTTCTTCCTGAGACATGTTCATGTTTCCATGCTGATGACCAGTCATGGTCGTACCTCCTGCTTTGTTCATCATGCTGGGTTTACCAGCCAGTTGCGCCGCGGCATCCACACTGAATGTGCCATACACCACGATTTCCTCTCCCTCTGACAATCCTGAGGACACGACATAGCTATCTCCCAGCGAAGGTCCCAAGACAACTTCACGCATCATGAAGTTGCCCTGACCTATTTTGATATAGACAATTGACCGCTGACCCGTCCACATCACCGCAGACTTGGGTACGACGACAGACACTTCTCCTTGTCCGATGAGGCTTTCCAAAATTCCCGTCGCAAACATCTCTGGTTTGAGCCTGCCTGTGTTATTGTTGACAATCACGCGTGCTTTGGCTACCCGAGATTTGGAGTCGATGATAGGGTCGATGAAACTCACCGTACCAGTGAATGTTTCTCCGGGAAGGGATGGGATAGTGAACGAAAGTTGGTCACCTGTTTTGACCCAAGCCATGTTGCGCTCATAGACATCAAAGAGCACCCAAAGTTGGGATAAATCCGCAATCTCGTAGAGTGCTTGACCCTGAGAGACATGGTCTCCGACGTTGATTTTTTTGGCTATCACGACACCATTTTGATCCGCTAGGATGGGGAAATTGTCTACCGGTTTTCCTGAAGCGAGAATACCATCAATTTGTCGGTCGGTCAGCTTCCAGTTTTTGAGTTTCTCTCTGGCCGCTTGAAACAATGCAGGTTGGGTGGCTTTGATTTTCTGCGCTTCAAACAGTTCTTTTTGTGCGGTCAATAGCTCTGGGGAATAAATGTAGGCGATGACTTGTCCGCGTTTGATGTATTCTCCAGTGAAGTTGACTTTCAGCTTTTCGATCCGACCTGTGATGTGAGACACTTGGGACGAGACATGCTGTTCGTTTGGCTGCACTTTCCCTGTCAAGCGCAGTTGTTTCACGGGTTGCTGCAAGACCACTTTGGCCGTTTGCACGCTCGCTAGTTGCATCGCTGTAGGTGACATTTTAATAGACAAGGGATCGGTATTCAGCGCTTGATCCGTATCTATTGGGATCAAGTCCATGCCACAGATGGGGCACTGACCCGGCTCTGCCTGGCGAATCTGTGGATGCATAGAGCAGGTCCATTCACTATGTGCCACCTCGCTGTGTTCGGTCTCATCTTTGGGTGCAGATGAGCCACCTCCAAATATCAACCCTCCTACCACAAAGCCTACTAGCAAAGTAGCCAAGGCTATGATTATCGTTTGTTTATCTATCTTTTTCATCTTATTCTGATTTGGCGGTGAGGTAATCCAATTGTGCCTGAGCGAGGTAATAATTTTTGATCGCGGTGGCTTTTTCCATTTCGTATTTGAGCAACTGCTGTTGCATGCGTAGGACTTCTTCGAACTCTTTTCCTGAATTGCTGTAGGCTGTGTAGAGCAAGTCTATTGCCTGTCTCGTTTTGACAATTTGTTGGTCATAGAGTTGGTAAAGCTGTGCTGCTTGGTTGACAGCATAATCGGCCATTTCGTAGTTCGATACGAGACTATTGGTCATTTCCATTCTCCTGTGCGCCAAAGCTGTTTGTGTGAGCTGCGCTTCCCGAACCGCAGCTTTGTACTTGCCTCGGAAGATGGGGAGCGTCATGGTTATCATAGGCATGATTGCATTCCGACCATTGTCGGGCACGTCCATGTCTTCTCTCTTGCCCACAAAGGCATAGTCCAGTCCCACCCCGAACTGCGGTGCACCACTTTTTTTTGCCATGCGTTCGTTGGCCTTGGCAGCTTCTTGTTGTAGTGTAAGTGCTTGCAATTTAGGATTCTGTACCAAGAGGCTATCTCGAATAACAGGAGAAATCCTCTCTATCAAGCCCAATGAATCCGAAACGATGATCGCAGCAGTGTCTACACGGTCGAGCAGACGGTTGAGAACTATCTCCAAGGGAGCAACCTTTTCCTCCAATAGCTGAATCGTCATCTCGGTATCGTCCATCATGATGTCCGTCCTGATCACATCGACCATACTGCCCCTCCCGCTCGCAAAAGAAGTCGTAGACAGTGCCTTGTACGAAGCAAGAATTTCCAGATTCTTTTGTTGCCAATGGATCTGCTGCTTGACTTCATAGATGGGATAGTAGGCTTGCTTGACTTTGAAATACAACTCATTTTTAGCATCCAAAAAGGTTTGGTATCGCGCTTCCGCCATCTTCGCAGCGGCATCTTCTCTGGCGCGCAGTGTCCCAAACCATGGGAACATCTGCGTCAAGGAAATCTTGGCGCGCTGTGGTCCCAACCGTGTCTCGATCGGACTGATGAAATAACCAAAGGATAGCGTAGGATCTGGCAAAGCATGAGCTTGTGAAACCCGCTGCATCGCTGCCTCGAACTCTGCATAACTGGCTTTCAAACCCGGATTATTCTCCGCAGCAGTTTGTAGATAATCATCCAGGGATTGAGCTGTCAGATTGCTATTGATCCAGCATAGGCTTACCATAAGTAAGATGATTCTATTGAACATTGTTTTCATCCTATTAAGCATTTTATGATTTTTCATTTTCATTGAATTGAATCTGCTTTAGTTTTCTTTCCTCTCTCCAGCTGTACAATACTGGCGTGATAAAATAAGTGATCGCTGCAACCAGCATCCCACCAAATGCGGGGATCGCCATGGGGATCATGATGTCCGAGCCCCGCCCCGTGGATGTCAATACCGGCAACAAGGCAATAATCGTCGTGGCAGAGGTCATGATGGCAGGTTTGATGCGTCGGCGACCTGCTTCTCTTACCGCCACTCTGATCGCTGAAATACTGGATGGTTTGTGCTGTGCCATGCTGTAGTCGAGATAGGTTCCGATCAGCACGCCATCATCCGTGGCGATTCCGAATAAGGCGATGAACCCGACCCAAACAGCCACACTCAGGTTGATGGTATGAATCTGAAACAGATCACGCATGTTGGTTCCCATGAGGGAAAAATCTAAAAACCAGGCTTGTCCATACAACCACAGCATCAAAAACGCCCCACTAAAAGCCATCGCAATCCCGGTGAAAATCATCAGAGAAGTCGAGATGGATTTGAATTGGAAATAGAGAATCAAGAAAATGATTGCTAAGACTAAAGGAACGATGATGGCGAGCCGCTTTTCTGCGCGAATCTGATTTTCGTAGCTGCCTGAGAACTTGTAGCTCACACCTCCAGGTATGATCAGCTCCTTTTGATCTATTTTGTTTTGGATGAAACGCTGCGCTTCTTCCACCACATCTACTTCGGCATAGCCTTGTTTCTTATCCAGCAGGACATACCCTAGCAGAAAGGTGTTTTCGCTTTTGATCATTTGCGGACCTTGGACGTACTCAATATCCACGAGTTCGCCCATCGGGACTTGCACGCCTGTAGGTGTGGGGACGTAAATTTCTGCCAAGGCACTCGGATCATCTCTGAGTTCGCGAGGATAGCGTACCCGGATTGGGAATCGCTCACGCCCCTCCACCGTGGAGCTGATTTGCATCCCCCCGATAGCAGTTTCTATCGTCTGTTGTACATCCTCTACGCTGAGGCCGTACCTCGCAATGGCTTGTCTGTCGATGTTGAGATGAATGTAGGGTTTGCCCACGATCCGATCCGCAAAGACCGCTTCGGACTTCACCGAAGGCACTTCTTTGAGGATGGCTTCCAATTGCAGCCCGAACGCCTCGATGGTTTTCAAGTCAGGACCGAAAACCTTGATCCCCATCGGTGCACGCATACCAGTTTGCAACATCACCAAACGCGTCTCGATCGGTTGCAACTTGGGTGCGGAGGTCACGCCAGGGATTTTTGCTACAGCGATGATTTCTTGCCAGATATCATCGGGGGATTGGATGTGCGCCCGCCAATTGCGGAAATAGTCTCCATCTGCATCAGGAATCAGGTGCGAAGTGATCACATCAAAATTGAGAGGAAAATCCACCGATTCGACTGCTTGCATCCTGTTATCCAAATGAACAGTATCTTGACCCATCACCAACCAAGTTTTGTCTCTGGCCAGCACCCATCGCCTGATATTTTTGCTCTGCTGTTGGATCGCGGTGAGCAGGTAATCACCCTGATCATCGACGAGATATCTTTCTCGGTGACCCGATTCGCTGACTCGGTATTCTGATCGGTAATTGATCACCGTTTCGTACATAGAAATCGGCGCGGGATCGAGTGCCGTTTCTGCTCTTCCCATTTTCCCTACTGCCAGTTCTACTTCTGGGATGTTAGCGAGCAGCATGTCCAGCTGCTGCACGACTCTTTTGTTTTGGGTCATTCCTGCATGAGGCATGGAAGTCGGCATCAGCAGAAAGCTCCCTTCGTCCAGCGAAGGCATGAATTCTTTCCCGATTCCGGGAAAAGTGTGATTCATCACAGACCAAACCTTGGTGGTACGGACATTGACCCCCACAGCATCTAAGCCACGGTCGACCCACCCAAAGGTGCTTGAGAACCCAATCCAAGTCATTAGTCCAAGGGAAATCAACAGCATCGGGAGTGCGAGAAAAGTCTTTTTGTGTGCCAGACACCAGTCGAGGATGAGAGAGTAGTATTTTTCTAACAAAGCAAAACTGCCCAATATGATCACCAACAGCAGGGTCACAAAAAAGAAGTTGAAAGCAGTGCTTTCACTTGCCCCAAGAGGCATCCAATATTTAGCCAGCAGCCAAGTGACCGAGAACAACGCGATCAGTACCGAGGCATTTCGAATAGCCCAAGGGCGATAACTGTCGTACTCATTGACAAACCACGCCACGGCAAATGCTACCAGCGTCATACCAGCCCATAACGAAACCCATAGCGCTACGACTAATCCGCCAACCAGCATGATTCCATTCAGCACTTTGGCGACTGCCTTTTTGTTGATTTTCATCCCAAAAAACCATCGTGCAAGCGTGGGCAAAATGATCAGCGAAACAAACAGAGCAGCCAGCAGTGCGAAGGTCTTGGTAAAAGCCAAAGGACGAAACAACTTACCCTCCGCAGCTTCCATCGTGAAGACGGGAATGAAACTGACGATGGTAGTAGCAACAGCAGTGACGATGGCAGAACTCACCTCGGCAGAGGCTTTGTAGATTGTTTCTTTGAGGGCTTGTGTTTTGGGGGCTTCTTGGATGTGATTGATCACGTTTTCGGACAGGACGATGCCTAGATCGACCATGGTTCCAATCGCAATCGCAATCCCAGACAAAGCCACAATGTTGGCATCCACGCCAAAGTAACGCATCGCGATGAAGACCATCAGCACTGCAATCGGCAGTAAACTAGAGATCAACAGAGAGGCCCGAAGGTTTAACACCATCACGATCACCACGAGTATCGTAATCAGGATTTCCAGCGACAAAGCTTCCTCCAACGTACCCAAAGTCTCCTGTATCAACTGTGTCCTGTCGTAGAACGGCACGATGGTCAACTGACTCTCTACACCATTGGCGAGGGTCTTTTTGGGTAGGCCGGGAGAGATGTCTTGGATTTTGTCCTTGACCTGGTTGATCACGGCGAGAGGATTGGAGCCATAGCGGGCGACTACCACGCCACCGACGACTTCTGCGCCGTCTTTGTCCAGTAAGCCTCGACGAGTCGCTGGGCCTAAACTCACCACACCAACATCTTGCACGCGGATAGGGACATTGTCGTTGACTGTCACGACTGCCAGCGCTATGTCTTCGACGGACTTGACATACCCCAAGCCACGGACGAGGTATTCGGCTTGGTTGATTTCTATGGTTTTAGCACCGACATCTCGGTTGGATTGGCGTACCGCAGACATGACTTGTGAGAGCGTGATGTTGTAGGCTCGGAGTGCATTGGGATTGACATCCACTTGGTATTCTTGGACAAACCCTCCAATAGAAGCGACTTCAGACACACCATCCACGGCATTTAATCCATACTTGACATAGAAGTCCTGCACCGTTCGCAGTTCGTGCAGATCCCAACCACCCGTAGGATTGCCCTCTGGATCGCGTCCCTCCAGCGTGTACCAATATACCTGACCAAGTGCTGTGGCATCAGGTCCGAGGGAGGGTTGCACACCTTCTGGTAAAAGACCAGCCTGCAGAGAATTGAGTTTCTCCAATATCCTCGACCGAGACCAGTAGAACTCTATGTCTTCGTTGAAGATGATGTAGATGCTGGATACACCAAAGATGGAGGAGCTTCGGATGGATTTCACGCCAGGGATTCCTAGCAAGGAAGTAGTGAGCGGGTAGGTGATTTGATCCTCGATATCCTGAGGTGATCGACCTTTCCACTCCGTGAATACGATCTGTTGGTTCTCGCCGATGTCTGGAATGGCATCCACAGGTACGGGATCTTTGGGCAGAAAACCAGTGTCCCAACCAAAGGGCGCTGTAACCAGTCCCCAGCCCACCAATGCTGCCAGCAGCAAGCTGGTGACCAATGGATTGTCCAAAAAGTAACGGATGATTTTGTTAAGCATGTTCTTTTCTTAATGCTATGAAATAGATGAATTACGCTGTGTTAACCTTGATTTGTGATTCGCAAATCTTAACCATGGTTTGTGACCCACAAACCAAAATACTGCTACGGTGTTCTGTGACACACAGAACACGGGGCATTATTAAAATCCTAATAGGATTAACTCAGAGGAATATCAAATAAGAAAAGACTGAAACAAGACGGGAATGTCCTGATGCAGTAGTGGGGGAGAGTAATCCGAGTATGCTACGAATTGGTCTACATCAGATAAATGAAAATCAATGAAAGTGAATGCCAATACATAGACAAAATCTAGGTTGATAGAGAAACTAGATAGTGCAAGCTTGAAGTCATCTTGCAGCTCGTAAGACAGGTAGCTGTTTTCACAGCAGTTCATGGTCTTGCTCAGTTGTGTTTGTGTGCAGACTGGAGGTAGAGTCTCCATCATGCCACAGTCCAAATGCGCCTGACCTATCGCAAGCTGAGATTGCACCGCCTTGCCTCCACAGTAGTGCGTGGAGATAGCTAGTCCCATGTTGCTGAGCAGCAAGAGCATGGAGAGCGATATGGCGATGATTCTTTTCACTGATACAAATGTACGGAAATATACGAATAGAGATTTATAGAATTTTGATTTGCTCTTATAAGGTTAGGTGTGCTAAGGGAGTATGTGGTTTTCTGGTTCTAGCGTTTCAAGAACTTGATACACTGTGGTGCTACGGCGGTCTCCGTGGTGTTAGTATGGGTCAGTAGCCCCGTTTGGGTATTCCGCTCAAACACGCTGATGCTGGCAGAGCGTTTGTTGGCGACTAACACAAACTGATCCGAAGGGTCTATCTCAAAAGCTCTTGGCCATATACCTCCAGAGCTACTGAAAGTAGGATCGGTCAGCGAACCATCTGGGTTGATGCCAGAGATGGCTATGCTGTTGTCTCCACGGTTGGAAGCGTATAGGTACTGTCCATCTGCAGAAAGATGGATGTCTGCGGATTTGTTGAAATCTTTAAACTCAGCAGGGAGAATACTGATCGTGTCTATCGGATGAGTGATGCCTAGTCTTGGGTCATGTTCAAATGCCATGACATGTCCGGTGAGCTCGGCTAGTACATATAGGCAGGGTAGCTTGGGATGAAAAACCAAATGTCTCGGTCCAAAACCTGCTACTGCGGAGGTAGTCGATACAGGTACTTCGTCGAGTTTTCCAGCCTCTGAGATAGGGTAACTCAGGATTTGGTCTGTTCCTAAGTCAGTCACATAGACCAAATCACCAGCGGGTGCTGGGATGATCATGTGTGCGTGTGGTGAAGACTGTCGCTCGTGAACGCTAGAACCATGATGTCTGATGCGGCTGATTTCTGAGCCAATTTTGCCATTTGGTTCTATCCCGAAAGTGGCGACTTCTCCTGATCCATAGTAGGCGACCATGAGATAGCGTTGGTTTTGGCTGATGCTGATGTAGCAGGGACCTTTGCCTTGGTGTACTTGAGAGTTGATGGGTGACAGAATGCCAGTCTCTGGGGCTATGGAGAAGGAATGGACGCCTGAGCCGTCTATAGAATAGAGGTGATGGTTTGATGAGTCGATGGCTAGATATGACGTGGTATGGGTGGTGGAGTCTAGTCCCTGATGGATTAACTGTCCGTCTGCTGGTGTCCAGAGGTAGCGATCGATTCCTGCAGTGGATGTGGCGTCATTGGACGAGACATAGACCCAGTAGCGGTCTGGTGCAGGCTCACAAGTCATTAGCAGTATTCCTAAAAGAAGAATGATGAGTGCGGAGGAGTATGTTCTTCGGTTCATAGCTGGAAAATTAGTGGATTGTAGGGTGAAAGGGGGGATGATTTCCTCTAAATTGTAATGCTACATTTTTTAAACGCTCTACATGTCATAAAGCTAAGAAATCAACATTATGAAGACAATTGGGATCAGTCTGTGAAGTTGTGGGGGTAAACTCGGTAGACAGGTTCGATATTTTTATTCCAATCATTCAAATTAACCTCAAGGACTTATAAGAGATGGTTATTTACGAAAAATAATCATGAATTTCGAACAATGAATCTTGAATCACGAAGTAATCCTCGATCTCTCCTCAGAAATACGGATTGATCCGACAATTGTAGGGGTAATCTAACAATGGAGAAAGAAAAAGCGGACTCATCTGAGTCCGCTTTTTCTTTCTTTCTATTCCTCCACGTTTGTTTTAGTGGCTCACATAGAAGTCGTATACTAAGACCTCCCCATAGTTGTTTGGATTGTCAGTTTCGCTGCCTTCTTTATCTGCGTTACTTTGCGTGTAGTTACCGATTTTGAAATAGGCTTCTCCATAGCTCTTGTCCATCACGTAATTGTTGTTGCCATCTTTCACTAGATAGTTGGACGCGTTCCCATTGGCGTAAGCACTTGCTAGATTACCATCTTCGCTATAGTAGCAATAGTGCTTACCATCGATTACCTCGAAGATGACTTCATGTACTGTACCTAATGAGTAGTTGGTAGAGACTGTGACATCATCTCTCAGTTTGCCTCCGTTGAAGCTTAGGAATAAGTGAGAACCTTCTAGTCTCAATACCATTGCGTCATCGATACCATCAGATTTATTTCCATGGATTTGCGTGGCAACAAGGTGATCTTTGACGATAGGTAAATGTGTGATCGCTTGTTTCGAGTACACTACGTGCGTACCTGAAGTCGTCCAGTATATGTCAGAGCTTCCAGATTCGGTTCTTTCTCTCAACTCAGACCGGATATAATCCGAATTAGGGGTAGATCCGTTGTTGCTTCTGATCGGAACTCTAAACACGATTGCATTTTGATCATCATTCACATAAAAATACTCATTGTTGCTTTCGTTGCACAGCGTTTTGTCTTCTTCACCATTCGGGTAAGTGATTTTCCATTGGTTGCAGTTGTCCATTAGATCAGATGGTACATTTGCTGAGCCAGGATCAGTCGGATCTACTGGATCTACAGGATCAGTACCCCCGTCTTGTGCTTCGCCGTAGATTTCTACTTCGGTGATACTGTTCCAAGTGTTCGAGCTATTGCCGAGGCCTGTGATCCGGATGTAGCGAACCTCTGTTGCATCGAAGTTGTAGGTCTCTAGGTTATTGGAGCTACCGCTGGATGAACCAGAATATACTTCTGTGAGCGATGAAGTGCTGTTGCCTACTCGAATCTTGAAGGTAGAGCTACGTTGGTCACCTTTGTACCATGCTGCTTTGACACTACTGACGGTTTGAGAAGAACCGAGATCATAGGTGATATACTGGCCGGATCCATTCGCTGACCACCTAGTGTCTAAATCTCCGTCAAGGGTATTTGTTGGGACATTGCCATCGTCTGCGGAGGCTGATACACTGCTAACTGACAACTTACCTTCCGTTGGTTCTGCAGCGTCAGTGCTACCAGCGCCTTCTATCAACTCGAAATCATCGAACCGCCCTGTGCCTCCGTTGTAGGCTGCGTAGATCGTGATGCTCGTACTGGAACCACTATTGAAACTAACGGTTACCTGTGTCCAGTCGTTATAGTCTCCGCCATCGCTATAATTCGTGCCACCTACATTTGCACCAATCGTGCCTGCTTCGAGTATATATGCTGATAGCGTATAGTCGGTATTGGTATTTACAGTCAGGGTTTGTTCTACTTTACCATCACTCCCGGTGATTTTAGCAGATTTGGAACCATTGTGTGAATCTCCAGAAGTCGCTGATGGATCTGTATCGGTCCATCCCGTCCAGTCGCTTTCGAATCCTGGGTTAGTAATGTTTACCAGATCACCTGCTGCTGATAATGCGTTAGATAAACGGATGTCTGGTTCTGCCATATTCTCGTCACATGACTGTGTAGAAAACAGAAGTGCTGAGGCTATTACGGCCATTGAGGAAACCTTAGTTGCGTGTTTCCATCCTACATAAAAATAGTCTTTCATCATAAATGCTTTAAAAGTGGAAAATTTAATAGTAATCATGTCGGTCAACCTATTGATTGGGTAATCAATTATTGGTTGTCCAAAAGCAATTACGTTAGAATATTTATTATTTCAAAATATAGGAATGGTTGTAACAGTCTTTAAATAAGTGTTTTATATAAAAATTATGTCTTATTTGGTGTTTTAACGCATAAAAAATTGTGATAAAAAAGCATGTATTTTTTTCAAATCCATAAAAATATGGAGGGATTAATTTGTATCCTGATCAAAAATACATAAATTGGTCAACCAATTAATAAGAGTCAAGAAAACATCGAATGGAATTACTGAATAACTTTAAACAGATCGTCATAGAAACGCCGGTCGACAAGATTATCAATCAGATCAAGGAGTTGATTACGTCTGGACAACTGATGCCTGGAGATAAACTCCCACCAGAGAGAAAATTATGTGAGGCATTGGGCGTGGGGAGGTCTCATGTCAGAGATGCTATTAAGAAATTGGAGTTCTATGGTATCCTAAAAACGCTACCACAAAGCGGGACTGTAGTAGCAGGTCTAGGAATGACTGCTCTAGAAGGCTTGATTACGGATGTACTCAGGTTAGAAGTTAAGGATTTTAGATCTCTCGTGGAGACCAGAGTTATATTAGAAACCAATGCTGCTGCGCTAGCTGCTCAAAATAGAACTGAGGAGGATTTGGCGGGTATAGAGGAGGCTTTGCTAGCTTATAAAAATAAGAAAGCAGCGTCTGTCTATGCAGTGGACGAAGATTTGATGTTTCACTTGAAAATAGCTGAAGCAAGTAAGAACTCGGTGCTGAAATCGCTCATGTTGGTGATTACGCCAGATATACTTACCAATTATAACGAATTAGATGCCTGTGGTGACGGGAGATCAGTATCTGCCCTAGAAGAGCATGAGCTTATCTTGTTTCACATCAAGGAAAAAAATATAGAAGGAGCTACTCAGGCTATGCGTGCTCATTTAAGTGACATTTTGGATTTCTCAAATACGCTTCAAGTGGAGGATTTTAATCGTAGTAACGGAAAAAAGAGATAAAGGAACATGGCGTAAAAACGAATTAAAAGAAGAATGGATTAACCAAGGGCTAATCCATTCAGGGGAAAATCTTACCAATTAAAATATCAATTTGGTCGTCGGTATTGTCATTGTGTTCGATTAACCACTATTTACAAAGATAGGCAAGATATCTAAAATTTTAGCTATGTCTTTTTCCCCTCCCAAATGCTCTCTTTCAGAATCATTTTTGACTCTAATTGGCAAGTAAAGAGAGCCTAATCAGGCTTCTATTGTAGAAGCAGTACTCAGATTTATTAATTGTATGTACAGCGTGGTGCTGTGAGTTGATGTACTTGATGTTCCACTATTGTACGGTTTTAGGAGTATTTGGATGATATGCCTAGCGTGAGCTGTGTCCAATTGTCAAATATGGCGACTCTAACCTAAGAATTTTAAGACACTTACTATTAAAAGAAGAATGGTGAAGATAGCATTAGTGATATATCGTACTAGTTTAATTAGTTGTTTGAATTTGTTGTTTTTATGCTCGATCGTATCATGCGATTCGGAGCATAAAACAACAACTTTGAAACACAAAAGTATCTTGTTTACAGCGGCATCTTTGTCCACTGTGCAAGAACAGTATAGTAGTGTCCAGCTGTTTCAGCAGTCTATGGATCAGGCGATCAAAGAGGTAGATGCTCAGATCGCTAATGGTATCGAAGTGCCTATCCCCAAAGATCTAGCAGGAGGGTATACTCATGAGCGTCACAAGCTCAACTATCTAACTATGCAACGAGCTGGAAAGCTCTATAGGGTTACAGGAGAGGAGAAGTATGCTGTCTATGTGCATGATATGTTGCGTGAGTATGCTGAGATGTTTCCCACACTGGACAGACACCCTAGCGAAAAATCTTATTCACGAGGCAAGCTATTCTGGCAGTGTCTCAATGATGCCAACTGGCTCGTATATGCTAGTCAGGCGTATGATTGCATCTATGATCGTTTGAATGCAGACGAAAAGGCGTTTTTAGAGACCAATCTTTTTAGACCTTATGCTAATTTCCTATCTATAGAAACACCACAATTCTTTAATAGAATACATAACCACAGTACATGGGCCAACGCAGGTGTAGGGATGATTGGGTTGGTGATGAATGATACCGTATTGGTCAAGCGTGCGCTCTATGGTCTAGAGGAGGATGGGCTGGATACCGCCGCAAAAGACAATGATGGTGGCTCGATCAAAGAAGAAGGGCAAGAGCGGGCGGGGTTCTTGGCGCAGATGGATTTGTTGTTTTCTCCTGATGGCTTTTATGCGGAGGGACCTTATTACCAGCGTTATGCTATTTACCCGTTTGTGGTGTTTGCTGCGAGTTTGCAAAATGCTAGACCTGATCTGAAAATATTTGAGCATCGAGATGGAATCTTATCCAAAGCAGTGTATGCGCTGCTAAACCTAACAGATAGCAATGGGGAGTTTTACCCGATCAATGACGCGCAGAAGGGAATGTCCTACTATTCTCGTGAGTTGGTATCGGCAGTGGATATTATCTATCATTTTGGAGATCAAAATCCTGAATTGCTCTCGATCGCTGAGAAGCAAGGGCGTGTATTGCTAGACGTGACGGGTTTTAGTGTGGCAGAGGCAATCAGCCAAGGTAAAACACAGGCATTTGTACCTAAGTCTATGGAACTCAAGGATGGAGCTGATGGATCCGAAGGTGGACTAGCAATATTGCGCATGAATCATACTGGAGGAGATCTCAACGCGGTATTTAAATACACTGCACAAGGGATGGGGCATGGACACTACGACAAATTATCTTACTCACTTTTCGAAAACGGTGAAGAGGTACTACAAGATTATGGTGTCTCTCGTTTCGTCAACATCGAACAAAAAAATGGAGGAGGATACCTCAAAGAAAACAAGACTTTTGCCAAGCAAACCGTAGCGCATAACACGGTAGTCGTGAACCAAACGACTAACTATGGTGCTGACATAGATGTGGCGAACAAACGACACTCGGATAGGTTCTTCTTTGATGATTCTAAGAAGAATATTCAAATCGCTAGCGCAAAGGATACAGGGGCTTATGATGGCGTGAGGATGCAACGTACGATTGCGTTGATAGCAGATTCGTCATTCGCTAAGCCATTACTCGTAGATGTGTTTGATATCGATTCGGACGAGATCAATACTTATGATCTGCCCTACTATTATTTTGGTCAGTTGCTATCGGCTAACATGGTCTATGAGACACGTGCTACACTAGCACCTATGGGGGATCAATTTGGCTATCAGCACCTCTGGGAAGTGGCCAAAGCTGATAAGTTGCCCAATCAGACGAAGGTGACTTGGATGAACAACCAGCAGTTCTATTCATGGACTGCCTCGACGGACACTTCGGATGAGTTTCTTTTTGGCCGTATAGGCGCTAATGATCCCAAGTTCAATTTGAGGGCAGATCCGATGTTTATGCTGAGGAGAAAGGCCGATCATGCTGTATTTGCTTCGGTATTGGAGTCACATGGTAGCTACTCTGCGGTGAGCGAGCTGTCTGAGGATGCATTTTCGAAAGTAACGGGTATAGATGTGATCTATCAATCTGATGATTATACAGCAGTACAGATCAGACATGAGGGTGGTACACTGCAACTGGTGCTTTGTCGCAACGATAGTGCTGCTGATCAGTCACATGAAATAACAATAGAATCTAAAAAAGTGTCTTGGACCGGAGCGTATGACTATCAGGTCATGTAAGCGTAGTGTTTAAGGATCATTAACAGGGAAAACAAAAGGATATTATGAAGCGATTTAGTGAGAAATTTATTTTAACTGATAAGATGGAATGGGAAGAACTAGGTGGAGGTGTCTCTCGCAAGTTCTTGGGATTTGACAATCAGATCATGATGGTACAAGTGAAGTTCGAAAAGGGGGCTGAAGGTACACCACATGCTCATTTTCATACTCAATCAACCTACTGTGCTTCGGGCAAGTTTGAATTTACCATAGATGGTGAAAAGCAGATTGTCAAAGGAGGAGATGGTGTTTACATCGAGCCTAATTTATTGCATGGAGCCATCTGTCTCGAAGCAGGTATTCTTATTGATGTTTTCAGCCCAGTGAGAGAGGATTTTCTTGAGGGTGGGGAAGTATCATATTTTGGAAAAAAATAGTAAACCGTGCTTCGGTCTAAATGCCTCTCATGCTGAGAGGGGTGAGGCCATGGGGCTTTGAAAAGCAGAGATTATGAAAGTGAAAGGACTAAGGTGGTGGATCATCATATTGATTTTTTTGGCCACTGTGATCAATTATATAGACAGAACGGCCATTAGTGTGATGTGGCCTGGGATATCTGAGGAACTAGGGTTTACCAAGCATCATTATTCTATCATGCTAAACGTATTCATGGTAGCTTATGCGATCGGTCAATCTGTTTCGGGACGGATGTTTGACAAAATCGGTACACGAATGGGTTATGTGGTCAGTATCATGGCGTGGGGGATTTCCACGGCGATGCATGCTTTGGCTTCAGGGTTGTTGTCGTTTGGGGTGTTTCGAGTGATGCTCGGTGTGTCAGAGGCAGGTAACTGGCCTGGGGCGGTTAAGAGTAATGCAGAGTGGTTTCCTGCGAAGGAGAGGGCTATGGCACAGGGGATCTTTAATGCTGGAGCCTCTATGGGGTCTGTGATAGCACCGCCATTGATTGCGATGCTCTACCTCGGATTTGGATGGAGAGTCACTTTTGTGATTGTAGGTAGTTTGGTGTTTTTGTGGGTTATTCCATGGTTGATCATCAACAAGGCATCACCTAAAAAACACCCTTGGATTACTTCGGAGGAGCAGGAGCATATTTTGTCTGATCAACCAGTAGAGACTAGAGACGAGGATGAGAAGGCATTGTCATTGAGAGAAATACTGTCGCATAAAGAAGCGTGGTCTGTACCGGCATCTCGTTTTTTCTTGGAGCCACTGTGGTGGTTGTTTGCGGGATGGATGCCTATTTATTTGGCTGATACCTATGGTTTTGATGTCAAAGAAATCGGGATGTTTGCTTGGGTGCCTTATGTAGGAGCCGCCATAGGTAGTATGTCTGGAGGGTGGTTTGCTGGCAAGTTGATCGCACAAGGCAAAGGAGTAGACAAAGCACGTAAAACGACGATTTCGATTGGTGCTGTGTTGATGTTCTTGGGACTGTTGGCCACTATTTTTATTGCCAATACGCCAGAAAAATTTGTAGGGATTGTCGCAGTGGTCCTTTTCGGCTTCCAGTTTTCGATTAGCAATGTCCAGACTATACCGAGTGATTTGCTCAGTGGAAAATCTGTGGGGGCATTGGCTGGTTTTGGAGGAACAGTCGGTCTGTTTTGTGTGATTGGAATGAATTTTCTCATCCCCTTTATTACAGAGACGTCTTATACGCCTGCTTTCGTGATCATCGGTGCATTCGTACCCTTGAGTGTGATCGCAATATTTGTCCTTTGTAAGGAGATCAAAAGAATAGAAATAAAATAGAACTAGATATTAAAATTAATACAATTATGAAGTCAGAAGGTAAAGTGGCCGTAGTGACAGGAGCTACAGGTGGAATAGGTTTTGCAGTAGCAAAAAGGTTAGGAAAAGAGGGATATACTGTTGTTTTGAATGGTATTGAAGAAGAAAAAGGAGCGGAAAGAGTAAAAGCGCTTGAGGCAGAAGGGATAACAGCAGAGTACGTCGGGTTTGACGTGACTAGTGATGAAGCTGTCACTGAAAATATCACCAAAATCGGTGAGAAGTACGGTAAGATTGATCTTCTCGTAAATAACGCAGGAGGTCTAGGTGGAAGAGCTAGATTTGAGGAAATGACTACTGAGTTTTACAGATCTGTTATGGCTTTGAATTTGGATTCAGTGTTTTTTGCATCAAGAGCGGCTATCCCTTTCCTCAAAAAAGGAAAAAATGCGTCGATTATCAACTATACATCAAACGCTGGATGGAACGCAGGTGGACCTGGAGCAGGTGTCTATGGTACGTCTAAAGCAGGAGTACACGCGATCACGAGAGCACTTGCCAAAGATTTGGCAGAATATGGAATTAGAGTGAATGCAGTATCTCCTGGTACGATTGACACACCATTCCATGCCCAAATCAAAGCGACTAAGCCGGAAGTGTTTGCTTCATGGAAAAACAACATTTTGTTGGGACGAATCGGTGAGCCAGAAGAAGTTGCTTCTGTTGTGGCTTTCTTAGGTAGTGATGATGCTTCTTTCATCACGGCTGAGACGATCCAAATCGGTGGAGGTCAAGCTTTAGGAATTTAAGGAATGTAATCGAATCGGGCGAGTCGGCTTGATTCAACGAAGATCGTTTTCTTAAAGAATCGAAATATTTAGGAAGCGTGTCCTACCTGCCGCTGGTAGGTAGGACGTTTTTTTTTGAATAGTATTGGGTGTTCAAGGAAGAGAATTTTGTTTTTCTCAGTCTTAATTTTGGACTCGAATTAAAACTAAAGTCAGATGTCAAAGAAAAGAGTAATCACGTTTGGAGAATTGTTGATGCGTTTGGATGTACCGAATCAGGCACGGTTCGAACAGGCCAATGCCTTCAAAGCGTCTTATGGTGGGACAGAGGCCAACGTGGCAGTCAACTTGACCAAGATGGGGATGCCTTCAAAGTTCGTCACTGTTTTGCCAGACAATGATCTCGGAAGAGCGGCGCGTGGACACATGCAAAAATCTGGTGTGGATGTATCGGATGTACTTATGCAGGGCAGACGCCTAGGACTCTACTTTCATGAGACGGGTACCATGCTGCGCTCTAGCAACGTGATCTACGATCGTGAGCAGTCTGCATTTGCGGAAGCCAAACCTGGGGATTTTGATTGGAAAGAGATACTCAAAGGGTATGATTGGTTGCACTGGTCTGGGGTGACACCTGCTGTTAGTGAGCAGGCGTACAATTTGCTCTTGGAAGCGATCAAAGAAGCGCGAGCACTAGGGATGACGATCTCTGTAGATCTCAATATCCGAAAGAAACTGTGGAACTGGGGTAGAAAACCCAACGAAGTACTGCCTGAATTGATCGAGGAGTGCGATATCTTGCTTGGCAATGAGGAACATATCAAGGAACTATTTGGAATCGAAGAATGTCCGTATGACTTGCGGTCTAGTACTGCGCATCTCGGTGAGGTGTTGACGAGTCGTTTTACCAATCTCAAAAATGTGGTGGTGACGTGGCGTAGAACCATAAGTGCGAGCCACAACAAGATCTCTGCGGCTATATTTGACGAGCACAACGTCTACGAAGGTAGAGTGATTGATATTCCAGATATTTTGGATAGAGTGGGCAGTGGTGATGCACTGACCTCTGGGATCATCTATGGGTTGATCCAATTCGAACATGATCTATACAAAACCATCGACTATGCCATCGCTTGTTCTGCGATGAAACATACCATACCGGGAGACCTGAATCTCGCCACGAGCCAAGAAATTATGGCTATTGTAGATGGAGATAATCAGGGTGTAAAGAGATAATAGACCTGGCGCGATCTAGGTGGTCTTTACGGGTCAGGTAGTGTCAAAACAAAGATTTCTATTTATTCAGTCAATATTTTTTAAAGAGAGCAAGCGGTTGCTCTCTTTTTTTGTGGTATCTAGCTGAATCATAGTAAACTACTATAACGCTCGTTTTCACGAGTTAAATCACATAGGGAAAATCTAAACGATTCCACAGATTCGCTTTTAAAGCATGCATTCCAAAGGAAAAGTCAACTGTCTTTTCAAGTCAGTATCAATTTGCATAACGCTTTAGATTTTTACGCTGCACTGTGAAATGACAAAAGCAAGAGGTGATGTATGGGAGGTCTCACTCTCCCTTACGACATTTCAATGGTTCCGTTTTTCAAAAAGGTTAGCGTTCGAATTGTCAGAAATGGCTTTAGTACTTTTGTTGAGCCTTTTTCAGAACCGAATTTAGGTTGTTAGTAATGAGTGGGTTTGGTTTGTGGTTGTTTACGTTGGGGTTGAGTTTTGATTAAATATTGGGTATAAAAAAAGGCTTGAGAAACTCTCAAGCCTTTTGTAAACGAGATACAATTTATTTCTTACTGAATAGTAATTGTAACATTATCAATCCAAGTTTCTGCGTCACCATTAGCATTAGGGTCTACACTCTTCATGAAGAACAGTAGCTCTTCGGTCTCCGCAGTGAACTGCATAGTGTAAGTCTGGAAGTTAGCCTTAGCTGCATCAGCATAACTCACTACTGTTACAGAAGTGTATGTGTTATCTGCTGTGATCTCAGTCTCTGAATGGATGTCGCCTTTCAATAACCAAGCCGTTACTTTGTCAATTGCAGGTACATCTACTGACTCAGTAGAGGCACGGAAGCTTACTTCGTATGTTGCGCCTGGTACTACAGTGATTTTCTGATAAGCACCTCTCAATGGATCGTTGAATTTGATACCGTTTGTTTTGGTACCGTCCTCTAGCTTCTCTCCATCACTAGTCATACCACCACATCTGAATGCATCGTCATCCCAAGCATGTTCTGCAGGTAGTTCCCACTCATCATTGTTTGTTTGGTAGATGTCTTTCAGTACATCTGATTCGTAACCTGCTTCATCAAAGGTCCCATTTCTGAATGACGCCTCTGGGATCACAATTTCTACAGTGTTGGTCGCTTCGCTAGTTGTACCGTCCTCACCTGTCACGGTTAAAGTAACGTCATAAGATCCAGGAGACGTGTAGGTATGGATTACATTCTGATCAGTAGAACCTTCAGAATCATCACCGAAATTCCATGCGTAGCTAGCTGCTCCTGTGGAAGCGTTGATGAAGGTAACTTCAAATACATCTACTTCAGCACTGAATGCTGCTGCTGGAGGTAATGCTGGCTCATCACTGCCACTTTCTTCGCCACATGATGTTGCAAATACTAGTACACTCATAGCAAATAGTGATGCTAGAAATCCTCTAGTGAAAAAGGCTGCCACCTTGTTTTTAGTTAGAAATGTTTGTTTCATAATCATTCTTAATTTTAATAGTTTATAAAATAGTCTTGCTTTTCCAATCTTGAATGGTGTTCCAAAAATTGGTATACCAATATAGTCTGTTCTTGTGGTTAATCCAAAATAATTATCATTATTGGTTCAAAATATCTTCTTTAATGTCTTTAAATAGTGTTTTTATCAACCTGCCATTGTTTTGGTATGTCAAAAATTGAATAACCAAAAATGATTTTGGACACATAGAACCTTGACGTAAGTCTTATTACATCAATAAATTCTATTTTGGTTAACTCAATTAATTGTCTCTATTACAGGAGTTCCATGTCGTAGATTACGACTTCTGCGAGTTGATCGGGATCTTCATCAGGAGAACTCTTTCCGTTGCATTGGTTTTGAGCACTGGATTGAGAGTAGCACCCTGCTTTGAAGTAACAGTTTTTCAAGGTTTTGTCCCAGATCAGTTTGTTCTCACCGTTGTAGTTGACGATCACTTGGTTGTTTTGTGCTATTATTTCAAGTTCAAAAATCTCCCCCAAGGTATAATCTAGATCTAACGCTACGACTTGTTTACTGTTTTCGTAAAAACAGGCGAGGTAGCCAGTGTTATCATCAGGGTCACCTTCCTGAGTAATAGTGCCTAAGCAAGGGTCATCGGTGCTCCGCGTGTATTTCCCTGGGCTATTTCCAGTATACCGTATCAATATCTGGTCGTCACCATTGTGTATTTGTCCTGCTACGACCTGCGGTTTTTGTGTAGGGGCTTTGGTGATAGCTTGGCGTAGATACATGCGGTGCATGGTACTGCCTTCATTGCTCCAGTCATTGTTACCACTTCTGTTGTACTCGCGTAGCTCTGTTCTGGGGTAATAGGTACCACTTGATGTTCTTGCTCCTCCACAGTTGGTGGCAAATTTGACACCTATGTCTTTACCAGCATCGTCCTGTACTGTTTCGAAAAATCCATAAGTACTTTCTGAATAGGTCAATAGTTCGTCAGGCTTGATCTCGAGTGCATCGCCTGGTTGGTTGTCTGTGACGTATTCTCCACTTTTGCTCAGGGGTAATGTTAGTTTCCATAGTCCACGCATGTGTAGTACCGAGTGTGGAGTGCCCGTACCGTCTTCGTCTTGATGTACTGTGACGATGTATTCTTGAGTTGAACCATCCTCTGCAGTGACAGTATAGGTGATCGGGTTGCTAAAATCCTGTGTCACGCCTGATTCTGGAGAGATACTTGCTTTTTCTGAGATTACTAGTGTCGGGGTGAGTGCACTTTGACTAGATTGATAAGGAACCCACGCGTGTACTTCTTGATACTTATTATCCACGGCACCTGGTACCGTTGGATCTAGATCTTCGAATGTGAATGATATAATCTCTTTGCTGTCACTGAGTGGAGCAGCTTCTTTGCTGACAGTTACTGAATATGTATGGCTAGTGCCATCCTCTGCTGTTACAGTATAGTCTACCGAGGAACTGAAGTTTTGACTAGTTCCTGACTCGGGAGAGACCGTAGCTTTGTCTGATATGGTGATGCTAGGCGTTAAAGCGGTCACATCTGTATCGAAGGGTACGGTTAGGTCTATCACGTTATCAGTGATGACCCCATCTACCTCTGGATCTAGCTCTTCTAGTACAAAGGTTTCTATTTGTTTTGCGTCGTTTAATAATGCTTCGGGTTGCTCATCTTCCTTACATCCACTCCATATTAACGCTAGGAGGCTCCATGAGCCCAATAGTAGTAAATACTGCTTCATAATCGTTCTTTTTTCTTTAGTCTTCTTCTCGAATGAGTAAAACAAACCTAAGTAATAATTGATCCATAATCAATTGGATCACTAAATAAAACACAATTGGTTTACCAATTGTGTTTTGTAACGACATCTATTCCAAATGGAAAACCTGTCTATTTGTAATAGATACTGCGCTTGAGAATGATTGGGGGAGTTGTTGGAAAATGTTTTGAGTTGGAATTCAGCTTGTTGTAAGAGGTTTTGTAGTGTTTGAGTTGTTTCTAGGCCAAGCTTTGCTAGCTTGGAAACTGGCTATTTTATGTGGACACTTGTTTTTGTGCTATTCTCTGGGCTGTCCTACTATATGACTTTATAGGGACTACTCAGTGCTATTTTTTGTCTCAGTTTTCTCATTTCAGATAATATACCTATATTGGTTGACCAATTTTTGGATTTCCAGAAGTTGGGCATGAAAGAGATTATAAAGACTAGACTATGAACAAAAACAAACTATGGAAAACAGAGTTGAACTCTGTTAAGAAACTCTGTGCTACAATAGGGTTCATGATATATTGTACGAGCACCTTTGGTCAAAACGTAACGACCGTCAGTGATATCGATGAGCTCAAAGATATTATCAACGCAGCTTCTCCCGGAGATACAATTCAGATTGCAGATGGTACATACGATGGCAATGGTATGACCATCAATGTACAGGGAACGGATATTGCAGATATTACTGTACGTGCCGAAAGTACCGGAGGCGTTGTATTCACAGGAGATACCAAGTTTGTGCTCCGAACTTGCGCCTACTTGACGATTCAAGGAATCACCTTTACCAACAGCGGTACCGCTATTAAACTAGAAGGATCTAATAATATTCGTATTACTCGAAATATCTTTAGGCTGACGGAAGAGTCCTCTACCAAATGGGTATACATAGGAGGGGTTTGGGATCAACCCACTTCTTCGTTTAGTCATCACAACCGTATCGATCACAATCTATTCGAGAACAAAGTAGAAGTTGGCCACTATATCACTATAGACGGGTCAGGAGAGACGGTTCAGTCGCAGTTTGATGTCATCGATCACAATCATTTTCGCAACAATACTCCTCGTGCAACCAATGAAAAAGAATCGATTCGGGTAGGATGGAGTGAAATGTCTGAATCTAGCGGCTTTACGACAGTAGAGTTCAACCTCTTCGAAGAGTGTAATGGTGATCCAGAGATCGTGTCACTCAAGTCCTGCGATAATATCGTCCGTCACAATACTTTTCTCAAAAGTGAAGGAACTTTGTCTCTCAGACATGGCAATAGGAATCGCGTAGAAGGTAACTATTTTTTGGGAGGAGGCGCAGCATGCTCTGTTACAGCTGAGGGGACCTATTGCACTGGAGGGATTCGAGTTTATGGAGAAGATCATGTTATTGTGAATAATTATTTTGAGGGACTCAAAGGTCAAAAATGGGATGCGCCCATTACCTTGACAGAAGGAGATGCCGAATCGGGCAATGGTTCGCTGAGCAAACATTTTCGCATTGAGCGTGCGCTGATCGCCTACAATACCTTGGTCAACAATGATTATGGAATTGAAATAGGATTTGATAACAATGGGAAATACAGTAAGCCACCACGTGATGTGACCATGGCTTATAATATAGTTACAGGCTCGACCAATGATCTTATTTACTATCACAATGAGCCAGACAATATGGTGTGGGTCAACAATATTATGCAACCTACTGGTACTGCTATGTTGACTAGCGATGAAAGAACATTTGAGTCGACGGAGGTTTCGGTAGAGAACCCTTTCCTCTCCTACGACGATGAGACGGGTACATGGAGGTCTACGGACCAGACTCCTGTAGCATTGAGAGCCTCTACAATATTGGATGAGTTGGCAGAGGATATTGAGGGACATAGTCGCCCAGAGACGAGTACCGTAGGTGCAGATCATTATAGTCTCGAATCTGTACGATATGCACCGCTGACAAGCGAAGATGTCGGGCCGTATTCTTTTCACCCAGATTATGACGGAGAGTCCGAAGTGGACTACCTCCTTGTCTCTACTAATGAAATCAGTACGGGAACAAATGCGACTGTATCTTCATTAGATATCAATACTAACCTAGAATGGACGGTATCTACTGATGCGACATGGGTAAGTTTAGATGTTACTAGCGGTACAGGGTCCGGTAGTGTATCCGTTTCGGTCACTGCTAATACGGACTATATGCCGCGTACTGCGACTATACAGGTGTCTGGAAGTGGGTTCTCACGAGACATTACCGTGGTGCAGGCTGCTGCTGTATTAAACTTAGGGGGAGAAAAACTCAATATAGTAGCTGTCATGGCAAGTGCTGAACAAGATGGGAATGGTAAAGAAAATGCCATAGATGGAGATATGGACACGCGATGGTCGGCAGAGGGTGAGCAGCATTTGACTTTAGAACTGGATGGAGTCCACGAGGTGAGTTATGTCAAAATAGCATTTCTCAATGGTGATGAACGTACGACTACATACAAAGTAGACCTGTCTGAAGACAATACGACGTTTGTGAACTTGGTCGCTAAAACAGAAAGCGCTGGTTTTACTGAGGATTTTGAAACGATAGATTTCGAGGATACGATAGCCAAATATATCAAGCTTACAGGGTTTGGTAATTCATCATCGGATTGGAACAGTATCAGCGAGATAGAAGTATGGGGAGAAGCCAATGGTAGTCAGACCACGCTCAGTACTAAGGATCAAAACAGATCGGATATAGTACTTTATCCGAACCCCGTTCAAAGCACCATTCACCTTAAAGGACTAATGGTCCATTACCATGCCTATACACTGTTAGATATGACCGGACGTGTGCTGGAGCACGGTGAGTTGCAAGGGAATGTCATTGATGTCAGTGGCGTTTCTTGGAGTGGGATGGTCATGTTAAAGATCAGTGGTCTTCATGCAAAACCACTTTCTTTCACAGTGATAAAGCAGTAACTTTTAATCGAGTTGTCTTATCAGAGAATAGTCCGTGCAATACATGTTTTTAATCAATCAGGGAGATAAAGAATTTACTACAAATAAAAGAGCAATGAAAAGGAATACTATTTGGCTAGCAGCATTACTATTTTTGGCAGCAGCCTGTCAGGAGAAAGTTACGAGTAATCAGCAACGGGTCGTTACGGACGCTGCATCGTTACAGGTCGCACTGGATAGTGCTAAGGCGGGCGATGTGATCACCATGGCAAATGGGGTTTGGAAGGATGTCCAAATCAAATTTGGAGGAAAAGGAACCGAGGATGCTCCGATAACCCTGCAGGCAGAGACGCCAGGCCAGGTGTTTATAGAAGGAGAGTCGGATTTGAAATTCGGGGGGGAGTATTTAACAGTGAGTGGTCTTTACTTCCGAAATGGGTATACGCCATCAAATGCAGTGATCGATTTTAAATTTGATAAAGAGCAAGTGGCAAATCACTGTCGCATCACCAATACCGTGATCGAGGGGTTCAACCAGATGAGCCGAGATAGAAAGGATCACTGGGTAGAATTTTGGGGTAGAAACAACCAAATGGATCACTGCTATCTCGCGGGAAAATCCAACGAGGGGCCGACTGTCAGAGTAGAGATTAAAGGCAGGAGAAATATTAAGAACTTTCATCAGATCGTTAACAATCATTTTGGTCCTCGTCCAAGAAAGGGAGGACCTAAAGGGGAGACGATCCAACTAGGAGATAGTTTTAGCTCCATGTCTCCTAGCAATACTACAGTAGCCAATAATCTATTCGAAGAGTGTAACGGAGAAGTGGAGATTATCTCTAGCAAGACGAATTTCAACGAGTTTAGAAACAATGTTTTCTATAAGAGTGAGGGATCGCTCGTGACGCGTCACGGTAACTACTGCACGATTGATGGCAATTATTTTATCGGAGATGAAAACTCTGAAAATATTGGAGGAATTAGACTGATCAATACAGGGCATGTTGTGACCAATAACTATTTCTACAACTTGAAAGGAAAAAGTTTTAGAAGCCCATTGGCTGTGATGAATGGGATACCAAAGTCGCCACTCAATCGCTACAATCAAGTGACGGATGTCATCGTCGCGTACAATACTTACGTAAACTGTCCATCTCCATGGCAGTTTGGGGTAGGGACAAACATCAGCCAAAAAGAAGTACTACCACTATCCGAAATCAGGTCCGCAAGGCCGATCCGTACAGTAGTTGCCAATAATCTGATCTACAACGAACAAGGAGACACTGCTCCAGTTGTAGAACACGACAAGGCTGATGGAGTGACTTTTGCTAGTAACTTTATTCAAAATCAAGGTGTTCGGTTTGATGAAAGGCAAGGGTTAACATCTACAGAAATGACACTAGACAAGGTGGGTGAGTTGTTGTACAAGCCTACTACCGCATCAGCAGTAGAGGCATATCAAGGCTTTGAGTTTGATCAATTCAAAACTGATATTTTTGGTAATTCCAGAGCTAACGATACTAGTATTGGTGCTATGATTAAAGCGCCTGCTGCGTACCCTATGATTTTGGATAAGGGTCAGTACGGTGCAGGTTGGTTCTCGAATGAAAAGGAAACCAAAGAACCAAGTATGATCGATGTGCATCCAGAGGGGACAGATCTAGTAGATAAACTTGCCTCTGCAGAAGCGGGAGATGTTATCGTATTGATGCCTGGTACTTATACGCTGACCGAATCTCTGGTAATCAATAAGGCGATTACGATCCAGTCGAAAGATGAGAATCAACTCGCTGAGATCATATACTCCGGAGCTGCTGGTACACCAGCGTTTCAGATGAACCCTAAAGGTGAGCTGATACTCTCTCAAGTTATACTATCGGGTACAGGTACCCAGCAGGCATTTGCTAGCCTCGAACAAAACATGTCTAGTCATTACAATCTTAGAGTCAAAGGATGTGAGATCAAAGGGTTCGATTACGTGCTAAAGGCATATAAGGAGACTTTTGCAGAGGAGATTAGTTTTGCTAATTCTACACTCAGAGATTGTCAAAATGGGATTGAATTATCCCAAGAAACAAATGACAAGGGAGACTACAACGTGGAATTCTTGACCGTAGAGGGGTGCGTATTTGATAATGTAAAAGCCAACGTAATAGACTACTACCGTGGAGGGTATGACGAGTCCACGATAGGTGGTAATCTCTCGGTCATCAACAGTACATTCACACAATGCGGAGGAAAAGAGAGCAACGGAATCTTACTCAACACACGTGGGATTGTTAATGTAAACTTAGAAGACAATACCTTTAAAAATAACTCAGTCAAACTGGTCGCTCTACTGTGGGGTGCGAAGAACAATACGCACGCTAACAATCAAATATCCAACTCAGGTAAGATTGTAGTGCAAGAAAACTTAAAGTTGACGCTTGTTTATTAGTAGATAGAATCTTAATACCCCTAAAGACCTTGTCGTAGTTTGCCTACTGGCAAGGTCTTTTTACTTATATGGGTATCTGTGTGGTAAGAGGCTGCATTCCCTGATTGCTTTTTCATTGTTTCGTAGAATGTATGAGCCGCGAAGAAGGTATTGATTAGTCTAAAAGCCTTAAACCTAAATTGGGTTGAGTAGGTTTAAGGCTTTTAGCCTGACTAGGCCACTAGATTGGTTATTTATTCAGTGTGAGCAGTTCTAGCCGAATATAGAATGACTTGTGAATCTTCGACCTTGTCGTCATTCCATTTAAAGTAGTTTCCAGTTTTGAAATAGTTGTCGTGAATGTAGCCATTTGTTGCATAGTCATACAGTTCTGTATACTCCACGTCGATCCCTTTTGCTTCACAGTGCAACGCATAGTAGAGAACGCCTCTTTTTACGAGCAGTGTAATGGTGAACTTTTCATTGTCTACTTGGCCAATTGAGGTTTTTCTAATGTATTTACTCGTCCAGAGATCTCCTTCTTTGGTGGGTTTTACATAGTGCTCTGTGATCAATTCACCTTCTTTCCAAAGAACCTTGACAGTAGCAGGATCTCCTGGTGCACCCGTTCTACTTCTACCATGTATTTGAGCGACATAGGTTTGTCCATCGCCGTTGCAGAAGTCTACGCTCAGCGTAGAGGCTAAACCATGCACACTTTTTCTATCCATGATCCAGTTGTCTGATGTGGATTGATTTCCTCTCCAATATTCACGGAGTTCGGTTCTGCAGTATCCCGAGCCGTTGATTTCTTTATAACCAGATGTAGTAGCTCCTGTGAATTTGGTGTACATCGTGTAGCTGTCATCATCATTTGGGTAAAAGAATGGAGCGGCATCCTCAGACAAGTTATTATTTTCAATGTCTTCATAGTAGATAGAAGTGGCACTACCGCCATTATCAATTGGGACAGACAGGTACCAGTTGATCCATGTAAACGCTGGGCCTGATGCTAAGTCTACTTCGGTCTCTTCGGCGATGGTCGTGGTATAGGTTTGTATAGAGCCGTCTTCTGCCGTCACGGTATATGTGATAGGAGACGAAAAATCTTGTGCTACACCAGAAGCGGGTGATATTGTAGCGTTCTCTGAAATGACAATGGTAGGGGTTAGGTTGCTTGCTGCAGAGAGGTCTGGTATCCACGCTTTGATTTCTCCCTCGCCAACGTAGGCTGTTACTACAGGGGCTAGTCCCTCAAATGAGAAATTGAGTATTGCATTTGAGGAATCTAAAGGAGGCTCTTCTTTAGTGACAGTAGCAGTATAGACTTGCGTAGAGCCGTCTTCAGCTGTGACGGTATAATCTACAGGGAGTCTAAAGTCCTGAGTTGTTTCTGAAGCAGGAGATAAACTCGCCAAAGCGGAATGAGTAACTGTTGGAGTCAAGGCTGTTACATCAGTATCGTAAGGTACGGTCAATACTATGTCTGTGTTAGTGATGACACCTGTCACCACAGGAGCCAATTCCTCAAAAGAAAAACTCTCTATCTGTTTGGTGTCATCGAACTGTTCTTGTTTGTCTTCTTCATCGCACCCTGTGAGGGTATTCAAGAACAAGAACGCGAATGCGGCTAGTAATAGTAAGTACTGTTTCATAATCTGTCTTTTTTTAATTCTTTCAGTTCCTAATTGAACCTAACAAACCTAGTGGTAAAATCGGATTTATAGTATTGGTTTGATAATAAATATGTAAATTGGTTAACCAAAAATAATATTTGAGACGAGGAATGGTGTATTGCTTTGAGTGTAGTGCAAGTGTAGCATGACGAATGTAGTAGGCAAGAAGAGTAGGGCGAAGTTCATGTCTTGCTAGTGCTAAATCATTTTTCTGGAGTGTCATTGGTTAAATTCAGCACGTTTTATTTGTATGTATATACATGTAAATAACAGTAAAGCTTTCTTTTACTAATGTAGCCTAAGGTTTTAGCAGATGATTTTATTGACCGAGGTTTATGGCGAAGTGAATAGTAGCTCCGCTAGATGCGAGGAAATGACATTTGATAATTTGAATTCATAGGATTGATTTTTTGATAAATGTTATGGAGTTGTTAAGATATTCTCTATATTGGCTTCTCAATCGATTGGTCTACCAATTAATTGATTATCCAATTAGCATTGATTACAAAATTAAGTTTACGAATTATGAAAAGACTATTACTATTAAAAAGTAAGTACATGGCGGTTATTGCCATGTGTTTGTTATCGTTTTGGGCATCTGCACAGACTACTGTGACGGGTGTTGTCACTTCGTCTGAAGATGGCGAAAGTGTGCCAGGTGCTACGGTACTGGTGAAGGGAACGACCAATGGTACGATTACAGATTTGGATGGCAAGTATTCATTGTCAGTGCCTGAGTCTGCCACCTTGGTAGTTTCGTTTGTAGGTTTCGAACAGCAGGAAGTGGCTGTTGGAAGTAGGTCAGTTGTCGACGTATCGTTGAATACTGATTATCAGCAATTAGAAGAAGTGGTTGTAGTGGGGTATGGTACTGTCAAGAAAAGTGACAATACAGGCTCGCTATCATCAGTCAAATCAGAGGAACTCAATGCGTTCCCAACGCTAAATGCGGTACAAGGTCTGCAAGGTCGTGCTGCGGGGGTTCAAATTCAATCTACGAATGGTGGTCAGCCAGGTGCTGCGATGAGCATGAAAATCAGAGGGGGGAGTTCCGTCAATGCGAGTAGTCAGCCTTTGGTAGTGGTAGATGGATTCGTTGGAGGAGAAATGCCACCACCGGCAGATATTGCATCTATGGAAGTATTGAAAGATGCATCGGCTACTGCAATCTATGGTTCTAGAGCAGCCAATGGAGTACTACTAGTTACAACTAAATCTGGCGGTGTAGGTAAAACGAAAGTGGATGTGAATAGCTCATACTCTTATCAGAATGCGAGTAATAGGCTTGACTTATTGTCTGGTGAAGATTATAGAGACTATATCACCGAGATATCATCTAATTATTCTTATGACGCAAGTGTAGATACAGATTGGCAAGACGAGATTTTCAGGCCAGGTCATATTTGGAACAACCAAGTATCTGTCAGTGGAGGGAGTGAAGCTGTCAAATACTATGTGTCAGGTACACAGTACGAGCAAGAAGGTGTAGTGGATAATTCTAGTTATGAGCGATTTTCAGTAACCAGTAATTTGACTTTTAAAGTTTCTGATCGAGTCAATGTTGGAGTGAATTTGTATGGAAGAAGAAGTATTGATCAAGGTGTATTGACTCAAGAGACTACAGGAGGATCAAGTGATACAGGTGTAATTGGTGCGGCAGCACGTTTAGAGCCTGACACCCCTGTTCGTGATGCGGACGGTAATTATACACGTTCTAAAATCGGTGACAACATTGACAATCCAGTAGCAATTGCCAACGGAATTGATAGAGAAAGAATTTCTGATAGATTTCAAACTAATGCATTTGCAGATTTCCAACTGTTGGATTGGTTGAGCTTCAAAACTACATTGGGTGCTGGTGTTACTTCATATCGGGAGGGCGAATTTAAGTCTTCTCAGTTGACTAGAGGTGGTGATGCAGGTATTGCTTCTTTAGAATATGACAAAGGTACTAACCTATTGACAGAGAATTATTTTACGATCAAAAAGGAGTTTGGTGTTCATCGAATCAACTGGGTCAATGGTTATTCCTATCAGAAGAGGGTAGACGAAAACTTGTGGACTGGGGCCAGTGTATTTCCGTCAGAGGCGGTATTGTACTGGAATCTAAGTAGTGGAGCAGAGGGGTCTCCTTCTACCTCAGAGATATCGACTAGAATTTTGAAGTCTTATTACTCTAGAGCGAACTATACGCTACTTGATAAATATGTTTTTACCGCTACAATTCGATATGATGGGGCTTCTAATTTCGCTCAAAACAACAAATGGGCATACTTCCCATCAGGAGCTGTAGCGTGGAATATAGGTGACGAAGCATTCTTACAGTCAGTCAATAGTATATCCAGCATGAAGCTTCGAGCAAGTTATGGCTTGACTGGTAATCAGGGTATCGGAGCCTACGAGTCATTGGCTTCTTTGAAAGCACAATATTCTAACAGACCAGGCGAGGGATCCTTAATCCTGGGTAGTCTGGCAAATCCAAATCTAACATGGGAGACCACTTCACAACTGGATGTAGGGGTAGATATCGGGATGTTCGAAAACAGAGTGAATTTGACACTTGATTATTATAATAAGATTACTTCTGACTTACTATTTGATAGACCAATCCCTTCGTTTTTGGGTGTGGATGAGGATCCTTCTACACAGCTCCAGAACGCTGGCGAGATTCAGAACAGAGGCTTTGAAGCGATGTTGACAACTAGAAATCTGGTCGGAGAACTAAAGTGGAACTCAAATTTTGTTGTTTCTGTAAATAGAAACGAAGTGTTGTCTCTACCTGATTCGGTAGTGCAGTACGAATCTGCTCCAGGTCATTTTGGTATCAATACTGGTTTTCAGCTGCTGCAAGAAGGGCAACCCATGGGAGTCTACTATGGGTTTGTATACGAAGGTGTAACACAGCCAGGAGATGTATTACTCGAAGGTTCGGATGAAAAAATAGGAGGGGAGCAGTTTGCTGACCTTAATAATGATGGAAAACTTACTGATGCGGACAGGAAGATAATGGGTAACCCTCACCCTGATTTTGTTTGGTCTTTTAACAATGATTTTTCTTATAAGAACTTTGACTTGAATATTTATATCCAAGGGGTTCATGGCAATGACATGATGAACTTGACTAGAATGGAATTGGAGTCGTTTCGTGGTACAACGAATGCGTCTACTGCTGCACTAGATAGATATCATGTATTGGACAATCCTAGTGGTAGTATACCTTCTGCAGATCCTGATAGGGTACAGAAAGTTACATCTCGTTGGGTGGAAGATGGTAGTTATGTTCGCTTGAAAAACATAGCACTTGGTTATTCGCTTCCAGAGTCTGTGTTGGAGAGAATCAGAGTTCGTTCTTTGAGGTTCTATGTGAGTGCGCAGAACATATGGACACTCACTAACTATTCTGGTTTAGATCCAGAGGCTGCCTATGGTAACGAAGGACCGAACACGAACAATGCTGATTCTAACCGTAACCTAGGCTTGGACTATGGTAGTTACCCGAACGTGAAAACATACACCGTGGGACTAAACTTAGGCTTCTAAAAGTAGCCTTATCAATGAATTGTCAATTATTAATAATTAAGAATATTATGAAAAAATCATATATAATCTCAGCAATGTTCGCTTTGGTCATGGTGTTTTCCATGTCTTGCGAAGATTTGGACGAGAGACCTGTTGGGGTACTAGCACCAGAGGGCTTGTTTAAGACTGTATCAGAATTACAATCAGGTGTAAATGGCGGTTATTATTTGATATGCCGTGAAGAGTTTCATGGGCGTAAGCTGTCTTTGGCTCTTTTGTTAAGATCCGACATGGTAGGTATTGGTGATCCTACGACCGGAGCACTCAGACATGCTTGTGACCTAATGGAGATGGAACAGAATAATGGTTTTGTAGATTCTTTCTGGAATGTAGGTTATAAAGCTTTAGCGGCGGCAAATACCGTGATTAATGCAAGAGATGTAGTCTCTGGAGATGAGGATGAGATCAATGCAGTAGTAGCAGAGGCATATTTCCTCCGTGCATACATACATTATGTATATGTGAGGCTTTTTGGAGAATTTATCTATATGGATGGTACGCCATTTGAGGATCCTTACATGGCACAGCAATCTTCGGTAGCGGATATTTATGAGGGCATCATAGCGGATTTAGAATTTTGTAAGCAATGGTTGGTTGACGTCCCAGCGGATAGATCTCACCCTAGTAAAGCAACTGCATATGGTATGCTTGCATCTGTGTACATGACCAGAGCTACTTCGGAAGCCTCTCAGGGGTCTGATTGGCAGGATGCTTATGATAATGCAAAACACGTTATCGACAATGAAGGAACATATGGTGTTAGCCTAGATGAGGACTACTATGATATTTTTGCGCCAGATTTTACTTCGTCAGAGGTATTGTTCAAACTCAATATGATTGCCGCAGACAACCATGGTATTACGCCTGGAGATATAGGAGGACAGAATGCAGGTACAGATCAGATCACTGCTGTGACTGGCCCAAGAGGAGATAGACGTTTCGAAGATCTCAATGATGCAGCGTTTGGTTGGAGTGCGGCTGTTCCAGAGTTGAGAGTGTATAGTACTTGGGATGGCAAGGATTACCGTAAGGCTGTAAGTCTTGATACGGCGATCACGTATGGGGATACGACAGATTATTATTTCACTAGATGGGACATTATTGAGCAAAATGTAGCTAGACCAGCAATTGCCAAATACTTTAGGGCAGTTGGAGAAGCAGGGTTGAGAACTGGGACTAAGCAAGGTGCAAGTCTGAGAGATTCCAATGTGAAGCCAGTTATTTTGAGATATGGTGAGGTTGTATTGATAGCTGCAGAAGCGGCTGTCGAGTTAGGTCTCGATGGAGAAGCTGTGAAGTATATCAATATGATTAGAGAGCGTGCTAGAAATGCAGGTGGCTCTGGCCATAGCAAGTATCCACCGAGTGCAGTGCCTGCTGCGCACCCAGGAGGGGTTACCGTCGATGACGTCATAGAGGAGCGTAGGTTAGAACTTGCTTTCGAGGGGGTCAGATGGTACGATATCGTTAGAAGAAAATTGGGTAAAGTGTATTCTGGAACTGCTCCAGCACTAGAGGACAGAGACTTTGATGAGTCTGTGGATTATCTATGGCCTAAATACTACGTTGATGTTGATCTACTGGATGGGTTGACTCAAAACCCTGGATACGAAGGTTTGTAATCTGAGACTAGAAAGTAGACTAGAATTCTTTAATTGTACTAAAAGGACTGTTCATCATGAACAGTCCTTTTTTTATAAAAAGAGAGTTATTAGGGAAAAGAAGGGGTCAGTCAGTAAAGTTGGGGGGAATTCGGTAGACAGGTTCGATATTTTTTATTCCAATCATTCAAATTAACCTCAAGGACATATAAGAGATGGCTATTCACGAAAAACAATAATGAATTTCGAACAATGAATCTTGAATCACGAAGTAACCCTCGATCTCTCGCCAGAAATACCGACTGATCCAAAAGAGCAGCGTTTACAGCAGAACAAACCCTTCTCTGATGGCATACTTGATAAGGTCTGCGGTGGAGTTGACTTTTAGCTTCTTTTGGATATTGGCTTTGTGAGATTCGACGGTTTTGATACTCAGGGATAGGGCAGCTGCTATTTGTTTTTGGAGCTTCCCTTCTGCTAGGAGTTGGAGTACTTCGATCTCTCGTGGGCTGAGGAGTTGTTTGTGTGTTTGATCTTGCTGTACACTATTAGCGAACCCTTCAAAAGCGATGTGAGATATACTCTGTCCAAAATAATGTTCTCCTTGATGTACGCGCTGTATGGCTTCCATGATTTCTTCTTTGCTAGCATCTTTGGTCAGGAAACCACGAGCACCCGCTTTGACGCATGCTTCGATGAGAGACGAGTCATTTAGGGCGGTTAATATTATAATGCCGACTTGTGGACTGGAGGCCTGAAGTCTTTTGGTGAACTCAAGTCCTGATTCTCCCGGTAGATTCATGTCGAGCAGCAGAACATCTGTCTGACCCAATAGTCCGCTATTGATATATTCGTTAGCAGATCGAAATGCACCTGCAATGTGCAACTTCGCCTCATGCTGTAATAGGGAGATGAGTCCCTGTAGCATGATTTTGTGATCATCGACAAATACCAAATTGATTTTATTCATTAGGCTGCTTGATTTGATTTAGGCAAAGATATAGTGAAGACACTTCCTTTGTCAGGTGCGCTATCGACGTGGATCATTCCTTGATTTTTTTTGATAAACTCATGACATAGGATGAGGCCCAACCCACTGCCTTTATTGGGTGAATGACCAATTTTGGAGGGATCTTTGGTGATGTCAAAGAGCATCTTTTGTTCGTGCGTACTCATACCAATACCAGTGTCATGAATACTGACCTTGACGAACTGTTCATCATACGAGCCATGTATGTGGATAGCCCCGTCAGGGTGGGTGAACTTGACGGCATTGGCTAAGAGATTCCTAAACACCAAGTCAATGGTAGCGAGATCCGCATGAGCATAGAGTTGAGTATCCGTACTCATGTTTACTTGTATGTTTTTGTTTTGTACCGCGGACTGTATGAGTTGGATATTTCGTTTGAGTAGCTCGCTCAGGTCTAGTGTTTGTGTATTTATCGCAAGAGACTTAGTCTGAGAGAGAGCCCACTGTAGTAGGTTTTGTAGGAGCTCGGATAGTTGCTGTGTTGACTCGCCGAGATAGTCTAATTGTTCGTGCAGCTCTGCAGTAGAATAATGTTCTGCATTTTCACGGAGACCGGTTGTGAGCATCTTGAAAGCCGAAAGAGGGTTTCGCAAATCGTGTGCGATAATGGCGAAAAATTTATTTTTGGCAGCATTGAGTTTTTCTAGTTCTTCGTTTTGAGTTGCGAGCTTTTGTTCCGCTTGTTTTTTGAAGCGATAGCGACTCCATAGTACGAGTGCTAAGATGGCTAATAATGCCAGAGCAGCCAATAGCCCGTTTCTAAAGGTGTTTTGTCTTGCTAGATTTAGAGCCGTGATTTCATTCTCTTTGTCTAGAACAGCGATGCGATTGTCGCGATTGGCGATTTCGTAATTTTTTTGCAGACTGCTGATTTCTTGGACTTGCGTGGCATTGAGGATACTATCGGCATTGGCTTTGAACTCTTCGTGATAGTTGAGTGCTTGGCGGTAGTCTCCTGTGGCTTTGTATAACTCGTAGTAGCTTTCTGCAATACTTTTTTTGAGTACAAAAGAGTTAAGCTCAGCAGCAATCGTATTGGCTTGATCTAATGTCGTTTTTGCTTTGTCAAAGTCTCTCATCAATCGAGAATTGATAGAAATGCTTACTTGAGATTGTGCGACATTGGTCCGCATGCCCGATGCTGAAAAAATCGGTAAGGCTTTTTCGTAGTAGTCAATACTGCGTGGGTAGTCGTCGAGAGAGAAGTAGACAGACGCAAGATTATAGTAGGCAAAAGCAAAACCTACAGTGTCGGCGATGGATTGGCTCAGTGATAAGGCTCGTTCGTTATGAAATAGCGCACTGTCGTACTTCTTTTGCTTAGAAAAAATGTTGCCTAGATTAAGATGGCTGATGCTTAGCCCAAAAGTGTTGCCCGATGCTTGCTGTTGTAGCATGGCCTTTTGATTGAATCGGATGGCTTCTTCATAATTGCCCATATTTTTAAATATCTGTGCCACGTTGTTATAGGTCGTGGATAGGTTTTTTGTGCCCATGGCCTCTTTAATGGTCAAGGCGTTTAGGTAAAAATCTATGGCTTCTTGATTAAGTCCCAGGTGGTTAGAGACATTGCCGAGGTTGTTGTAGGCTTTAGCCAAACTAGAGGAGTCGTGGACTGATACCGCGAGTGCTACTGCTTCTAGTAAAGGTTCACGAGCAGATGTCATTTGATCCAGTTTGGTCATTTGGACTCCAGTAATGATCAGGGCATGGATGAGTAACCGGTTGTCTCTAACCTTTCGGATTTTCGGGATGATTTGATTGAGGCTATCGATGCTTTGCTGACGGCTGTGGATCAGTCCGATTGCGCTAGACTCTTCTATTTGTATCCAATATAGATCTTTCGTTTGACCGAGTTTACGTGCCAATTGTTTTCCTTCTCTAGAATAATTGAGCGTGCGCTGCGCACCTTCTCGGTCTGATATACCATGGTTACATAAATCTACCAAAGTAGCCAATCTCTCGTGGGCAGACTGACTGTCTAGTACCGCTCGAATGCTGTCCTGAGTCGTTCTTTGATCACTGATGCTCAGTGTCGTACTCAGGACGGTAATGATTAAAAGTTTGATTGTCATGGTGTTTTTGAAGCTATTTTAGGGATTTCCTGAGTGGGTTTCAGGGTAATTCCTGATTGATTTCCCCCTTGTTTCAACCCTAAATTAGCCAAAAGAAACAAATTGGATTAATCAAATAAAAAATAATATTATGCCATCTTATTCGAATTTTCATAAACTCATGCGCAACATGCTGTTGCTTGTACTAATAACCGGTCTTATTTCTTGTGGAGAGGATGATGGGGGAGACCCAAACGGAGGCACACTCACTGTAGATGCTGGGCCTGACCAGACAGTAGAGTTAGGTGATGAAGTCACTCTAGCTGGGAGCGGAACTGCAGACTTACTTTATTTTTGGGAATTTACGACAGTCCCGTCATCGGTTGGTTTTGCGCTAGTAGATGACCCTGCTGATCCTAACTCTACTTTTACACCTACCGAGGCAGGTACTTATGTGCTACAGCTTACGGGAGAAAATGCTAATGGAGATACGGAGAATGACGAGATGACACTGACTGTGGAGACGGGAGATGTGCCTGAGGAGATAGGCGGTACGATCAGTACAGACCGCACGCTGGTCAATCGATTTGAAGATCCAGATCTGCCAGATTATATCGCCTCGTCCATGGTCAGTGTACAAGCTGTACTGACAATTGACCCAGAGGTCAAAATTATTTTTGCCGAAGATCAAGGACTCGAAGTGACTACTGGAGGAAGTATTATTGCTGTAGGTAGTGGTACGGAACCTATCACTTTCATAGGAAAAGATGAAGTGAAAGGCTACTGGATGGGTATCAATATCCTGTCCAATAATCCTGCTAACACACTAGAATATGTGGAAGTTCGCTATGGAGGGAGTAGTGGCTTTGACGGAGCGAATGTGAAAGCTAATGTCACGCTCAAAGATGCAGGTCGATTGAAAATGGCACATTGTACCTTGTCAGAAGGTGGGGGGGCAGGTGTTGCCTTGAGAAGTTTGACTTCTACATTAGTTGACTTTACTAGCAATACCATCACACAAAACGAAGTGCCGGCAACAGTTCTTTTTACTCATTTTCATTATTTCGATGGACAGTCGGATTACAGTGGGAATACTGATGATTATATCGATTCGGAAACTACGAGCCACGATACATCAGAAGATGTGACTTGGGCAGCGTTAAATGTACCTTATAGATTACCAGCCAATATTGCAGGAATTCAATCCGATGTTGTGATTGAAGAAGGTGCAGAATTTATCGGTCAGGAAAACAGTGGTTTGCAAATCATGGATGGAGGTTCTCTGAATGCTGTGGGAACTGCTAATTCCAAGATTGTATTCCGTGGTGAGCAGGACGTAAAAGGTAAATGGATAGGCCTATCATTTCATTCTAATACTATAGCCAATGAACTGACGTACGTGGAGATATATAACGGCGGACAAAAAGGTTTCGATGGAGCTAATCTCAAAGCCAATATCATGGTAGATGATGCAGGGCGTCTCAAGATGACAAATGCTCTGTCGACCAAGAGCGCTGGCTATGGACTCTATACCCGAGATTTGGAGAGTACACTCGATGATTTCGCTAACAATGTACTAACTGATAATGATGCTCCTGTCATGACGAGATACAGTCACTATCATTATTTTGACGCAGCGTCGGATTACTCTGGTAATACGCACGACTATATAGATTCTTACTGGGGCAACAAAGAGAGCACACAGACTTGGACGTGGGAGGCTTTAAACGTGCCCTATCGATTAGCACCTAATGTTGAGGATATATACTCTAATGTTACGATACTGGCGGGGGCGGAGTTTATCGGTCAGCCTAATGGTGGATTTCAAATCCAAACAGGTGGCTCCATGAAGGCCAATGGAACGAGTGTCAACCCTATTGTATTCCGAGGAGAGCAGGATGTGACCGGATATTGGAAAGGCTTGCGTTTTTTGTCCAATATGCCTGATAATTCTTTTGTCTACACTACTGTGTCTAATGGTGGAGAGGAAGGGTTCGATGGAGCGAACAGAAAGGCAAACGTAGAAGTAGGCGGGGCTTCAGCTCAGTTCTCGGCGAATAATTGCACCTTTAGCAAGAGCGGTGATGCGGGGGTTCGCGTGCAGTCAGGAGGCGCTTTTTCTGATACCAATAACACTTACTCTGGTAATTTAGGAGTAAATGTGGATAGCTAAATGGCTAAACGTAAGATTTTAACCTATAGCGTTAGGTTATGTATTTACCCCGGGTTGGCTTTGGCTGATTCGGGGTAACTTTTTAGTGTAGATTATACAGCGTTTCATCAAATGATAGTCATACTAATAAGTGAGCTCTTTATCATTTGGAATGATAAAGAGCTTCTGGTTTGTTAGATAAGCTTAGGTTTTGCTCTTCCGTACACAGGTTGTTTACTAGGATAGTAGTTTTAGTTTGATAGAGAGCCATGGTGCAATGTAGATACCTGACAGCGCTGATATAGTATAGCGAATGTACTGAAGGAGATGATTGATATAAGAATTATCCGTCCAATCAATAAAGGGTAGTTTTTTTAGTAAAACGATAGGAGCAACGATGAGAGCCATTGTCAACAACGTCCGAATGAGTTTTATGACGATTGATTTACTCTTGGGATCAAAACCCAGTGTTGTTTTTTCTAGCCTGGCACCAATCAAGATTCCAAAAATGAACCCCAAACTCCCTGTGAATGCCGTCGGTAGGTTTGTAATGTTTGCGTCTTTAATAAGTAAGGTCGTCAGCCAAAAAAGCAGACTGACTCCTATGGAGGTTAGCGATATTTGAAATAGGCTAAGTTTATTCCAGTGCTGGCACACCTCCTCTTCATACTTCAAAACGATTGCCAAGATGAGCCCTCCAAAGCCCCAGCCTAGTATAATGTCTTCTAGGTAATGCACGCCCAGATATGGTCTGGAAAAGCCAATTAATAAAATGAAAGCTAGTGCTATGATCCTGAAATGTAGGTTATGATACGTATGGTGTAAATATCCAAAAAATGGCACAGAAGCCATTGCATGCCCAGATGGAGTGGAAAATTCCATGGCAGTAACCTCGGCGTAACTGTGCGATACTTCCCAGTGTTTTAAGTAGGTACCTTCTAGGACAAAGGGTCTGGGGTTAGCAATAATCATTTTGAGTATTTGATTGATTATTGTTGTAGAAAGTACAATTACAGCTAGTCGTAAGGCTAGTTTTTTGTCGTACATCATGTAAACCCCCACAATAATTAAAATATAACCTTCTTTATCCCCTATAAGAGTGAAGGTATGTAAGATCAAGATCCAGAACTCGGTTCGGTATTCGGCGATTGCTTTAAGAGCATCAAGTCCAAGTGGGAAATCAGGCATGCTTTGTTTTTTATGATGGAAATAGTTCAGTACTATGGAGTATACAGGATGGTTTATACTGAATACTAGTGAAAGCCGCAGTTGAGTAAAATAGAGTAAGACTTGTTGAAGTCCAACTTAATGATCTAAGAAAGGCATTCTCAGCTAATGATATAAGACGATTCTGGAACATAGCAAAGCGTTATTCAAATCATAAAAAAATTGATTGTCAACTCTATAATGTGTAAGGAGAGGGGGAGTAGGATTTTTTATATGATTCCATCCCATAAAACGATTGTATTCATAGATATAAACATTAGCTTTGCAGTCCTGTTGAAAATCAGTTTCTAAGTAAGTCCGTAGGGATTGCTAGCTTTAGTTTTTTGTCAGCTCGATCGTTTGACAGAGACAGTTGAAATCGATTTAGGATAGGGTTTTGGAAAAATATTCGAATGTTCTGAAAATAAATTTCCAAAAATTTGAATAAGAATCAAAAGCATATAATTTTGCACTTCCTAAAAAACGAGAGAGTGATTTTCTTCCCTCGGTTTAGGGAAGGTTCTTAAATTTAATGACCAAGGGGGGATACCAAAGCGGCCAACTGGGACGGACTGTAACTCCGTTGACTTATGTCTTCACAGGTTCGAATCCTGTTCCCCCCACCATTGGCCGTGCCATGCAAGCATGGTGCGTTTATAATAAGCGGGAGTAGCTCAGTTGGTAGAGCGACAGCCTTCCAAGCTGTAGGTCGCGGGTTCGAGCCTCGTCTCCCGCTCTTATTATTGATTAGCCGATGTAGCTCAGGGGTAGAGTGCTTCCTTGGTAAGGAAGAGGTCACGGGTTCAAATCCCGTCATTGGCTCAAATTTTGAGCTTTTTATGGTTGAGCTAAAATTACCCAGTAAATTGAAATGAGTGGCCAAGCAATATTTATCATTCGATAATTATTCTCTTTATCCAGTCATCTTTTTATTTTCTGAGTCTTCTTTCTTTGTTAAAGAAGCTATTGGCGAGAATTATGTGTTGCTATATATGTAGTGTAGCATTTTTATATTTAAATAAGTTTTAACTAAAATAGGAATTTTCAGACATGGCTAAAGAAACCTTTGACCGTTCGAAACCTCACGTGAATATTGGTACTATTGGTCACGTGGATCACGGTAAGACTACTTTGACAGCTGCTATCTCTTCAGTATTAGCAAACAAAGGTCTTGCAGACGTAAAAGATTTTGGTTCGATTGATAACGCACCAGAAGAAAAAGAAAGAGGTATTACTATCAATACTTCTCACATTGAATATCAAACAGAATCTAGACACTACGCTCACGTAGATTGTCCAGGTCACGCCGATTATGTAAAGAACATGATTACTGGTGCTGCTCAAATGGACGGTGCTATCATCGTGGTTGCCGCTACTGATGGGCCAATGCCTCAAACTAGAGAGCATATCTTGCTTTCTCGTCAGGTAGGTGTTCCTGCTTTGGTTGTATTCATGAACAAAGTGGATTTGGTCGATGACCCTGAATTACTTGAGCTAGTTGAAATGGAAGTAAGAGAATTGCTTTCTGAATACGACTTCCCAGGTGACGATATTCCTGTAATCGCTGGTTCTGCGCTTGGCGCATTGAACGGTGAGCCTGAGTGGGTTGCTAAAGTAGAAGAGCTAATGACTGCTGTGGATGAGTATATTCCATTGCCAGAAAGAGCTGTAGATAAGGATTTCTTGATGCCTGTTGAAGATATATTCTCTATTACTGGTAGAGGTACTGTTGCAACTGGTAGAATCGAAAGAGGTGTGACTAACACTGGTGATGCTGTTGACATCATTGGTATGGGTGCAGAGAACATGAAATCTACAATTACTGGTGTTGAGATGTTCAGAAAGATTTTGGATAGAGGCGAAGCTGGTGATAACGTTGGTCTACTCTTAAGAGGTGTTGAAAGAGATCAGGTGAAAAGAGGTATGATTATCTGTAAGCCTGGATCAGTTAATCCTCATGCTAAATTCAAAGCTGAAGTTTACGTGCTTTCTAAAGAAGAAGGTGGACGTCACACTCCATTCTTCAACAGATACCGTCCACAGTTCTACGTAAGAACAACTGACGTAACTGGTGAGATCATGCTTCCTGAAGGAGTAGAAATGGTTATGCCTGGTGATAACGTAACTATCGAAGTTACTTTGATTAATAAAATCGCCCTTGAAAAAGGATTGAGATTTGCGATCAGAGAAGGTGGTAGAACTGTTGGTTCAGGACAAGTAACTGAAATCTTAGACTAAGGTCTAAGGTCTTATCAAGAATATAACAATGCGCTTCATTAATAATAATGAAGCGCATTTGTTTATATGATTTATATATACTAATTTTGCAGTCCTTTTTGAAGGGATTGTTATACACGGGTGTAGCTCAATTGGCAGAGTAGTGGTCTCCAAAACCATTGGTTGGGAGTTCGAGTCTCTCCACCCGTGCAATGTTTAATAGCAAAGGTTTGTACTATGACTAAACTGATAAATTTTTTTAAAGAATCTTATGATGAGATGGTCCACAAAGTTACATGGTCCAAATATTCAGAATTACAGAGTAGTTCAGTTTTAGTTCTCGTCGCTTCCCTGATCTTTGCGTTGTTCATTGGTTTGATAGATATCAGCTTTGAGAATCTATTGGACTGGTACTATCATAATTTATAAAGCCTAAACCCTAGATACAATGAGTGATCTGAAATGGTACGTAGTTCGTGCTGTCAGTGGGCAGGAGAAGAAAGTTAAATCTTATCTCGAAACTGAAATTACCAGAATGGGTCTAGAAGATTTCATTCCTCAAGTCATGATACCTGCAGAAAAGGTCTACGAAATGAGAAATGGAAAAAAGAGAGTCCGCGAGAGAAACTTCTTTCCCGGATATATTCTTATTTCTGCAGACATCAATCACGGTGAAGTACAACATACTATCACGAACATCCCTGGTGTTATAGGTTTTTTAGGTGCAAATGATGGGGGACCTTCTAAAACACCAGTTGCGTTGCGTCAAAATGAGGTAAATCGAATTTTGGGTAAAGTTGACGAGGCGGAAGAGCAAGAAGAACAGCTCGATACTCCGTTTATCGTAGGTGAGGCAATCAAAGTTATGGATGGTCCATTTAGTGGATTTACAGGTAATGTCGAAGAAGTCTTCGAAGAACGTAAAAAACTTAATGTTATGGTTAAGATTTTTGGACGTAATACGCCTGTAGAGCTTAATTATATTCAAGTAGAAAAAACAGAGTAGAAATGGCTAAGGAAATTAGTGGTTACTTAAAATTACAGATTAAGGGTGGTGCTGCCAATCCTTCTCCTCCTGTAGGGCCTGCACTTGGTAGTAAGGGTCTAAATATCATGGACTTCTGTAAGCAGTTCAATGCTAGAACCCAAGAGAAAGCAGGTCAGGTTCTTCCTGTACTGATTACTATCTACACTGACAAGTCTTTTGACTTTGTGATCAAGACGCCTCCAGCAGCAGTATTGTTGCTGAATGCATCCAAACTAAAGAAGGGTTCTTCTGAGCCTAACAGAGATAAAGTTGGATCTGTGTCTTGGGATCAAGTGAAAGAAATTGCCGAGACTAAAATGCCTGATTTAAATGCATTTACAATAGAGTCTGCAATGAAGTTGGTAGCTGGTACAGCTAGAAGTATGGGATTAACAGTAAAAGGACAAGCCCCTTGGGCCAATTAATTTAAAATTAAAATGGCAAAATTAACGAAAAGTCAAAAACTAGCTGCTGAAAAGTACGACAAGACTCTATCATACAGTATGGAAGAGGCTTCAAAGCTAGTGAAGGAAATTACTACAACTAAGTTTGACGCATCTGTAGATGTGGACCTTAGGTTAGGAGTTGATCCAAGAAAGGCAGACCAAATGGTGAGAGGAGTAGTTGCTCTTCCTCATGGTACAGGAAAAGATGTGAGAGTATTGGTGCTATGTACGCCTGACAAAGAGCAGGAAGCAAAGGATGCTGGTGCGGATCACGTAGGCTTGGATGAGTATATCAAGAAAATCGAAGGTGGTTGGACTGATGTAGATGTTATCATCACTATGCCGACAGTTATGGCTAAAGTAGGTCGTATCGGTAGAGTTCTTGGACCTAGAGGTTTGATGCCTAATCCTAAGTCTGGTACGGTTACGCTTGATGTAGCGAAAGCGGTAAAAGAAGTAAAGTCTGGTAAGATTGACTTCAAAGTAGATAAATTTGGTATTATTCACGCTAGCGTAGGAAAGGTGTCTTTCACTGCTGAGCAGATCAAAGAGAATGCTTTGGAATTGATTAGCACCGTGTCAAAATTGAAACCTGCAAGTTCTAAAGGTACTTACTTTAAAGTAATTAGCCTTTCTAGTACGATGAGTTCAGGGATCACTATTGATAAGGGGTCAATTGCTGGATTGTAAATTAGCTTTAAATATTTCGTGCCATTAGGGTAGGATATAAAAAGAACTAAGATGACAAGAGAAGAAAAAGCCAAAATTATAGAAGAGCTTTCTGGAAAGTTTCAGTCAACTGGATACTTTTATTTCACAGATGCAGCAGGAATGACTGTTGCGGAGGTGAACAACTTTAGAAGAAAGTGCTTCGAAAGTGGCATAGAATACAGAGTGATCAAGAATACCTTGATCAAAAAGGCATTGGAAACAGTCGATGCTGATCTCTCTTCATTGAATGATGAAGTTTTGAAAGGTTTTTCTGGTGTTTTGTTTGCGGATCAAGATTCGGCAAGCGCTCCAGCTAAGCTTATCAAAAAGTTTAAAAAAGAAGACCAAGCAGATAGACCAAAACTTAAAGGGGCTTCCATCGAATACGATCTCTTTATAGGTGAGGAACATCTAGATACACTTGCTAAGCTCAAGTCTAAAAACGAGCTTATTGGTGAGGTTATTGGATTGTTACAATCTCCAGCCAAGAATGTTATCTCTTCACTTCAGAGTGGAGGACAAACACTTTCTGGGTTGCTACAGACTTTGTCTGAACGTTAATTTAGGTTTAAAATCATTAAAAATTTAATTATTTAAGAAAATGGCAGATTTAAAAGAATTCGCTGAACAGTTGGTTAACCTTACTGTTAAGGAAGTAAATGAATTAGCTGAGATATTGAAAGATGAGTATGGTATCGAGCCTGCAGCTGCTGCTGCTCCTGTAATGGTAGCTGGTGCTGCTGGTGGAGAAGCTGGTGGAGCAGAGGAGAAAAGCTCATTTGACGTTATCTTGAAGTCACCAGGTGGAGCTAAATTGGCTATCGTTAAATTGGTGAAAGAATTGACTGGTTTAGGATTGAAAGAAGCTAAGGAATTAGTAGATGGCGCTCCAAAAGCAGTTAAAGAAGGTCTTGCTAAAGAAGAAGCTGAAGGGCTGAAAAAGCAACTAGAAGAAGCTGGTGCTGAAGTAGAGCTTGCATAAGATTTGACAGTTTTTTTAAAAAACGTCTAAATATTTAGACCTGGTCCCGACTCATATCGGGATCAGGTCTTTTCCTATTTCTGCTTAGGTAGAAAGATTTCCTTATTTGTTATCACATAAAATTATACGGCCTTGGCTAGTAAAAATAAATCTGAAAGAATTAGTTTCTCTTCTATAAAATCGGTGATTGATTATCCTGATTTTTTGAAGGTTCAATTACAATCTTTTGAGGATTTTTTCCAGTTGGAAACTCCAGCAGAAAAAAGAGTTCAAGAAGGGTTGTTTAAGGTGTTTTCAGAAAACTTCCCAATATCTGATTCAAGAGAGAACTTTGTATTGGAGTTTATCGATTATTTGGTCGATCCTCCTAAGTACAACGTAGATGAGTCAATTGACAGAGGTCTAACATACTCTGTCCCGTTGAAAGCAAAATTGAGATTATCCTGTAATGATGAGGATAATGATGATTTTGAAACCATCGAGCAGGAAGTATTCCTAGGTAACATACCTTACATGACTGCCAAAGGTTCGTTTGTCGTCAATGGTGCTGAAAGAGTGATCGTGTCTCAGCTACACAGATCTCCAGGCGTGTTCTTTGCCCAAAGTAAACACACTAACGGTACGAAACTTTATTCTGCAAGAATTATCCCTTTCAAAGGATCTTGGATAGAGTTTGCAACGGATGTTAATAACGTCATGTATGCCTATATCGACAGAAAAAAGAAATTCCCTGTAACTACATTGTTGAGATCAATTGGTTACGGTTCGGATAAGGATATTTTGGATTTATTTGGTCTATCTGAGGAGGTGGACGCAACTAAAAAAGCTTTATCTAAAGTAGTAGGTCGTAAATTGGCCGCTAGAGTTCTTAGAACTTGGACGGAGGATTTCGTGGATGAAGATACTGGAGAGGTAGTGTCTATAGATAGAAACGAGGTACTCTTGGAGCGTGATTCTATGATCAACGAAGAGGATATCGATACTATCGTTGACTCTGGGTCTAAGTCTATCATTCTACATAAGAAGGATGTGAATATTACGGATTATTCTATCATCTACAATACACTGCAGAAGGATAATTCTAACTCTGAGAAAGAGGCTGTAGAACAAATCTATAGACAATTAAGAAATACAGAGGCTCCAGATGAGCAGACTGCGCGTGACATTATCAATAACTTGTTCTTTAGTGATAAGCGTTATGATTTGGGTGAAGTAGGTCGATATAGAATCAACCGTAAGCTTCAACTCGACGAGACTAATGTGTCAAGAGTATTGACTAAAGTTGATATTATCTTGATTGTGAAATATCTGATCGGTTTGATCAACTCCAAAGCGGTAGTGGATGATATTGATCACTTGAGTAACAGACGTGTAAGAACAGTTGGTGAGCAATTATATTCTCAGTTTGGTGTGGGGCTATCTAGAATGGCTAGAACTATCAAAGAGAGAATGAACGTTAGAGACAACGAAGAGTTCAAGCCTATCGATTTGATTAATGCTAGAACTTTATCTTCTGTTATCAACTCATTTTTCGGGACCAATCAGCTGTCTCAGTTCATGGATCAAACCAATCCATTGGCAGAGGTGACACACAAAAGAAGAATGTCAGCCTTAGGACCTGGAGGTCTTTCTAGAGAAAGAGCTGGTTTTGAGGTTCGAGATGTTCACTATACACACTACGGTAGACTTTGTACAATTGAGACTCCTGAGGGACCAAACATTGGTTTGATATCTTCGCTATGTGTTCATGCTAAAGTGAATAGCATGGGATTCATCGAGACTCCTTATAGAGAAGTTGACAAAGGAATAGTAAATATGACTTCTGATGTTAAATATTTGACCGCAGAAGAAGAAGATACTTACAACATCGCGCAGGCAAACGCACCATTGAATGATGATGGAGAGTTTCTGAACGACAGAGTAAAAGCAAGATTCGAGGGTGACTTCCCAGTTGTTGAACCCAAAGAACTTAAATACATGGATGTAGCACCTAATCAGATTGTATCTGTGGCGGCATCTATGATACCTTTCTTGGAGCATGATGATGCGAACCGTGCTTTGATGGGATCAAACATGCAGCGCCAAGCTGTACCTTTGTTGAAGCCACAAGCACCGATTGTAGGTACTGGTTTGGAAAAACGAGTAGCACTTGATTCAAGATCACTCATCTTAGCTAAGCAGTCTGGTACGATTTCGTATGTAGATGCGACTAAGATCATGGTGAAGTATGACTTGAGCGATGATCAAAAGTTGATTTCTTTCAATGACGAAGTAACGACCTACGATCTGATCAAGTTCAGAAGAACTAACCAAGACACTTGCATTAACTTAAAGCCTATTGTCTTTAAGGGGGATAAAGTAGTAGCAGGTCAGCCACTGTGTGAAGGTTTTGCGACTGAAGATGGTGAATTAGCATTGGGACGTAACCTAAAAGTGGCATATATGCCATGGCAAGGATACAACTTTGAGGATGCGATAGTTATTTCTGAGAAAGTTGTTAGAGACGATGTTTTCACATCTATTCATATTGATGAGTATGAATTAGAGGTAAGAGATACGAAAAGAGGTGAGGAGGAGTTAACTTCTGAGATTCCAAACGTAAGTGAGGAAGCAGTGAAAAACTTGGATGAACATGGTGTCATCAGAGTAGGTGCTGAAATCAAAGAAGGTGATATCCTGATCGGTAAGATTACGCCTAAAGGAGAAACTGACCCTACTCCAGAAGAGAAACTCTTGAGAGCAATCTTTGGTGATAAGGCCGGTGATGTTAAAGATGCTTCATTGAAAGCGTCGCCTTCTTTGAGAGGGGTAGTAATTGATACCAAGCTTTTTTCGCGTCCGAAAAAGGATAAAGATTTAAGAGCGAAAGCTAAGAAGGAAGTAGAAATACTAAAAGCAAGTTATTCAAAGCAACTTAAAGATTTACGTGCACAAATCGTAGAGAAGTTAGTGGAGCTATTGGGTGGTAAGACTTGTCAAGGTGTTAAACATAAGTTTGGCGAAGAAATCATGTCTAAAGGCGTGAAATTCAATGCTAAGAATATACAAGAAAACTTCTTCCCAGATAGAAATATCTACAGAGATGAAAGTAGTTATCACGTGGCTGAAGAAGTTAACTTGATCTCAGATTTGATTCTCGATGGATGGACAGTTGATCCCAATATTAACGGTATGGTTTTCCAACTTGTTAAGAATTACAACAAGAAGAGAAACGATATTGGAGGTATCTTTAAGAGAGAGAGATTCACACTAGAAGTAGGGGATGAGTTACCAGCAGGTATTGTCAAACTCGCTAAGGTTTATGTTGCTAAGAAGCGTAAACTAAAAGTAGGTGATAAGATGGCTGGTCGACATGGTAACAAAGGTGTGGTAGCAAGAGTTGTTAGAGAGGAAGATATGCCGTTCCTAGAGGATGGAACTCCTGTTGATATCTGCTTGAACCCACTTGGTGTACCTTCTAGGATGAACATTGGTCAGATCTACGAGACAGTGCTCGCTTGGGCTGGTTCGAAGCTAGGCCGTAAGTATGCTACACCGATCTTTGATGGTGCAACTATGGAAGAGGTGGCTGCAGAATTGACCGAAGCAGGATTGCCAGAATACGGTAGATCATACCTATATGATGGTTTGACAGGACAGCGTTTTGATCAACCAGTCACGGTAGGTATTGCTTACATGCTGAAGCTAGGTCACCTTGTAGATGATAAAATGCACGCTAGGTCTATCGGACCATACTCACTCATTACGCAGCAGCCATTAGGAGGTAAAGCCCAATTCGGGGGTCAGCGTTTTGGAGAGATGGAAGTGTGGGCATTAGAGGCATTCGGTGCTGCTAACGTGCTACAAGAGATCTTGACCATCAAGTCTGATGACGTGATTGGTAGAGCAAAAGCCTATGAGGCTATTGTTAAAGGTGAAAACATGAACAAACCAAATATCCCTGAATCATTCAACGTACTGGTTCACGAATTGAGAGGTTTGGCTCTTGAAATCACTTTGGACTAATTTATTAATGATAACTCGGCCCCTTTTTGGGGTCACTAACTTATATATTGAATTATGGCATTCAGAAAAAGCAAAAAGCTAAGCAGTGACTTTTCGAGAGTAACGGTAAGTTTAGCTTCTCCCGAATCTATTCTGGAAAGCTCACATGGTGAGGTTACACAGCCGGAAACAATCAATTATAGAACATACAAACCTGAAATGGGTGGATTGTTCTGTGAGAGGATTTTTGGACCAGTTAAGGATTGGGAATGTCATTGCGGAAAATACAAGCGCATCAGATATAAAGGAATTATATGTGATCGCTGTGGTGTAGAAGTTACCGAAAAGAAAGTTAGAAGAGAGAGAATGGGACACATCGAATTGGTGGTTCCTGTTGCTCACATTTGGTACTTCAAATCACTTCCAAACAAGATTGGTTATTTGCTAGGGATACCTACCAAAAAGCTGGATCAAATCATCTACTACGAGCGTTACTTGGTTATTCAACCAGGACTGAAAGAAGAAGATGGTATAAGTAGACATGACTTCTTGACTGAAGATGAGTATTTGGATATCTTGGATAAGCTTCCAAGAGAAAACCAGTTGCTCGATGACGATGATCCGAACAAGTTTATCGCAAAAATGGGTGCTGACGCCCTAGAGATGTCTTTGTCAAGAATCGAACTTGATACTTTGTCGTATGACTTGAGACACCAAGCAGCCACTGATACTTCTCAGCAGAGAAAAGCAGAGGCATTGAAGCGACTCAAAGTAGTAGAGGCATTTAGAGATGCAAAAACTAGAATCGAAAACAGACCAGAATGGATGATTATCAAGATGGTTCCTGTTATTCCTCCAGAGTTGAGACCTTTGGTTCCTTTGGATGGTGGTAGATTCGCAACTTCTGATTTGAACGATCTATACAGACGTGTGATTATCAGAAACAATAGATTGAAGCGATTGATAGACATCAAAGCACCAGAAGTGATTCTTAGAAATGAGAAACGTATGCTTCAGGAAGCTGTTGATTCATTGTTTGATAACTCTAGAAAGGTCAATGCTGTTAGATCTGATGGAAATAGAGCTCTGAAGTCTTTGAGCGATATGCTCAAAGGTAAGCAAGGTCGTTTCCGTCAAAACTTATTAGGTAAGCGTGTTGATTATTCTGGTCGTTCGGTTATTGTCGTAGGTCCAGAATTGAAAATGCACGAATGTGGTTTACCTAAAGGGATGGCTGCCGAGCTTTTCAAACCTTTTGTAATCAGAAAGTTGATTGAAAGAGGTATTGTTAAGACTGTAAAATCAGCCAAGAAAATCGTAGATAGAAAGGATCCTGTGATATGGGATATTCTAGAGAACGTATTGAAAGGACACCCTGTCCTACTCAACCGTGCTCCTACGCTTCACAGGTTAGGTATTCAAGCTTTTCAACCGAAATTGATCGAAGGTAAGGCTATTCAGTTGCACCCACTTGCTTGTACAGCATTCAACGCCGATTTTGATGGTGACCAGATGGCGGTTCACGTTCCACTGGGACATGAAGCGATTCTTGAGGCATCTCTATTGATGTTGGCATCACATAATATCTTGAACCCTGCGAACGGAGCGCCGATTACGGTTCCTTCTCAAGACATGGTTTTAGGATTGTACTATGTGACCAAAGGCCGTAGAACTACTAAAGAGCAAAGTGTACAAGGAGAAGGAATGACTTTCTACAGTGCAGAAGAGGTGATTATAGCGATCAACGAAGAAAGACTATCTAAGCATGCTTACATCAAGGTGAGAACCATGGTGAGAAATGAAGATGGTACTTTGGAAAGAAAAATCATCGAGACAGTAGCGGGTAGAGTTTTGTTCAACCAGTTCGTACCAGAAGAGGTAGGTTTCGTAGATGAGTTACTTTCTAAGAAGAAGCTACAGAAGATTATTTCTCATGTATTCAAGATCACTGGTATGGCGAGAACTGCACAGTTCTTGGATGATATCAAGCACCTTGGATTCCAGTCTGCTTACAAAGGCGGATTGTCGATGGGACTAGGAGATATCAATATCCCGGATGAGAAGGATAGTCTAGTAGCGCAAGCTAAAGAAGAAGTCGATGCAGTGTGGGCCAATTATCAAATGGGTCTAATTACTGATAACGAAAGATATAATCAGGTGATTGACATCTGGACTCGTATCAACTCTATGTTGACGGGAACTTTGATGACGCAGCTGGAAGAAGAAGATCAAGGATTTAATTCGATCTATATGATGATGCACTCAGGAGCAAGGGGTTCTAGAGAGCAAATTCGTCAGCTAGGAGGGATGAGAGGGTTGATGGCTAAGCCACAAAAGAACCTTCAGGGTTCTGTGGGAGAGATCATTGAAAACCCAATTCTATCTAACTTTAAAGAAGGACTAGATGTAATCGAGTACTTTATTTCTACTCACGGTGCACGTAAAGGTCTTGCGGATACAGCATTGAAAACTGCAGATGCGGGATACCTAACGAGACGTTTGGTTGATGTAGCGCAGGATGTAGTCGTCAATGAAGAGGATTGTGGTACGCTGAGAGGTCTACAAGTTTCTGCTCTGAAGGATAACGAGGATATCGTTGAACCATTATCAGAGAGAATCTTAGGACGTGTATCTGTACATGATGTCTATGATCCAATCACTGAGCAGTTGTTGATCCCTGCTGGAATAGAAATTTCTGAGGAAATCGCTTCGAAAGTTGATGAATCAGCAGTCGAAGAAGTAGAGATTAGATCGGTCTTGACATGTGAGTCTAAGAAAGGGGTATGTACGAAGTGTTATGGTAGAAACCTTGCAAGTGGTCAGATGGCTCACAAAGGTGATGCTGTTGGGGTAATTGCCGCACAGTCTATCGGAGAGCCTGGTACACAGTTGACATTGAGGACATTCCACGTTGGGGGTACAGCATCTAACATTGCGGTAGAGGCGACTATTCCAGCGAAGTTTGATGGTGTGATTGAGTTCGAAGAACTCAGGTCTTTGAAAACTACTAATGCAGATGGTAAAGAAGCTGTAGTAGTAATGGCTAGAGCGGGTGAGATCAAAATCAATGATCCAGAAACTGGAAAAACTTTGATTAGCAATCACGTTCCTTATGGAGCATTTTTGAATGTTAAGAATAAGAAGAAAGTTAAAAAAGGAGATCAGCTATGTAGCTGGGATCCATACAATGCAGTTATTCTTTCTGAATTCGATGGTAAGATTGAGTTCGAGGCTATCGAAGAGGGGATAACATACAAAGAAGAGTCTGATGAGCAGACTGGTCACAGAGAGAAAGTAATTATCGATACAAAAGATAAAACTAAGAACCCTGCGATCGTAGTAATCAGTGGCGATGATGAGAAATCATATAACATCCCGGTGGGAGCTCACTTGTCAGTAGATATTGGAGATGAGATACATGGAGGTCAAATCCTAGCGAAGATTCCTAGATCAATGGGTAAATCCAGAGATATTACAGGGGGTCTACCAAGGGTAACGGAATTGTTTGAGGCTAGAAATCCATCTAACCCAGCAGTTGTGTCAGAGATCGACGGGGTAGTTACTTATGGAGGAATCAAGCGTGGTAACAGAGAGATCTTTATTGAGTCAAAAGATGGTGTAAAGAAGAGATACCTTGTGTCACTATCTAAACATATTTTGGTTCAGGATAATGACTTTGTAAGAGCGGGTTATGCCCTATCTGACGGCGCAACTACTCCTGCTGATATATTAGCGATCAAAGGTCCTACTGCTGTTCAAGAATATTTAGTGAATGAGATTCAAGAAGTATACCGTCTGCAAGGTGTGAAGATCAATGATAAGCACATCGAGACGATCGTGCGTCAGATGATGCAGAAGGTTGTGATTCTAGATGCTGGTGATACTAGCTTCCTGCCAAACCAGTTGGTAGATAAAATCAAGTTCATGGAAGAGAATGATTCTGTTCTTGACTTGAAAGTAGTCTCTGATGCAGGTGATTCGGGTAACTTGAAACCAGGTCAGATTATTACTTCTAGACAGTTGAGAGATGAGAACTCTAGCTTGAAGAGAAGAGATATGAAGATTGCAACGGTAAGAAATGCTGAGCCAGCCGTTTCTAAACCGACACTTCAAGGGATTACACAGGCCTCTTTGGGAACGGAAAGCTTTATTTCTGCAGCTTCCTTCCAGGAAACGACTAAAGTGTTGAGTGAGGCTTCTATTAGAGGAAAGAGAGATAGCTTACAAGGACTTAAGGAGAACGTGATCGTAGGTCATTTGATTCCTGCAGGTACTGGTCAGCGTCAATTCCAAAAGCTGATCGTAGGGTCGCAAGAGGAATATGATACGCTAAAGTCTTCTAAAGAGGAGTTTGCGAATAAATCTAAAGAATATCAGGAGAATGAATAAGGACGAGAATAAACAGGAAAAGAAAGTACAAGGGAATCAGATTAATATTGAATTGTCTGAAGAAATTGCCGAAGGAGTATATGCTAACCTGGCAATGATTGCACATTCGAATTCTGAGTTTGTTGTTGACTTTATTCGCTTGATGCCAGGTGTGCCAAAGGCAAAGGTGAAGTCTAGAGTAGTGATTACTCCCGAACACGCCAAGCGCCTACATGCGGCACTTCATGATAATATAGTGAAATACGAACAGACATTTGGCCCCATCAAACAGGTGGAGGATTCGCCCAAGTTCCCGATGAATTTCGGAGGAGCAGTAGGAGAAGCCTAACAGCTAGTGTTAAAAATAAGTCTGAAAAGGAGTTCTATATGGACTCCTTTTTCATTTTATTAGATTGGATGTAAAGAAGGAGAATTACAGAATATTATATCAAAAAGACTGATAATCAACACATTTTTTTATTACAGTGTTTTAATATAAAGTAATTGTCTCTATCTTTGCGTTCCCAAAAAATGAACGGTAGAGAATAAATTAAATTAAAGATAAATGCCTACTATACAACAATTAGTTAGAAAAGGTAGAAAAACATTGGTCTCTAAATCAAAGTCTCCGGCTTTGGACGCATGTCCTCAAAGACGTGGAGTTTGTACCAGAGTTTATACTACTACACCAAAAAAACCTAACTCAGCGATGAGAAAGGTAGCTAGGGTAAGATTGACGAATGGTAAAGAAGTGAACGCCTATATTCCAGGTGAAGGTCACAACCTACAAGAACACTCGATCGTGCTGATCAGAGGTGGTAGAGTAAAAGATTTACCAGGTGTTAGATACCATATCATTAGAGGAGCTCTTGATACTGCTGGAGTAAGCGGTCGTTTACAGAGAAGATCTAAGTATGGTGCGAAAAGACCAAAGGATAAAAAGTAAAAACTGATATTTTAAGATGAGAAAATCGAAACCAAAGAAGAGATATATTCTTCCTGATCCGAAGTTCCAAGATACGCTCGTATCTAAGTTTGTGAACTATCTAATGGTGGACGGAAAGAAGAGTATTGCTTATGCAATCTTTTATGATGCTATTGACATCATTGAAGAAAAGACAAGTGAGAATGGTCTTGAGACTTGGAAAAAAGCGCTAAACAACATCATGCCATCTGTCGAGGTGAAAAGCAGAAGAGTAGGCGGTGCTACATTCCAGGTTCCAATTGAGGTCAGACCGAACAGGAAAACTTCATTAGGGATCAAGTGGATGATTTCATACGCTCGATCGAGAGGCGAAAAAACGATGAAGGAACGTTTAGCTGGCGAAGTTATCGCTGCTGCGAAAGGTGAAGGAGCTGCTGTGAAGAAGAAAGACGATACGCACAGAATGGCTGAAGCAAACAAAGCATTTTCACATTTTAGATTTTAATCAGAAGAAATAATGGCAAGAGATCTAAAATTGACACGTAATATTGGTATTGCTGCGCATATTGATGCAGGTAAAACTACCACTACCGAGCGTATTCTATATTACACTGGTGTCAGTCACAAGATAGGTGAGGTGCACGATGGTGCAGCCACTATGGACTGGATGGAGCAAGAGCAAGAAAGAGGTATTACTATTACTTCTGCTGCTACCACCGTTTTTTGGAATTATAAAGAACAACAATATCATATCAACATCATTGACACTCCTGGTCACGTTGACTTCACAGTTGAGGTAAACAGGTCTTTGAGGATTCTTGATGGGTTGGTTTTTCTATTTAGTGCAGTAGATGGTGTGGAGCCACAGTCTGAGACTAACTGGAGACTAGCTGATAACTATAAAGTTGCTAGACTAGGATTTGTCAATAAAATGGACAGATCTGGAGCGGACTTCTTGATGGTATGTAAGCAAGTGAAAGAAAGATTGGCTACCAAAGCCGTTCCTTTCCAATTGCCTATCGGTGCTGAAGATGGTTTCCGCGGTGTTGTCGATCTTGTAGAGAGAAAGGCAATGGTCTGGAACGAAGAAGATAAAGGTATGACTTTCGACGAGATCGAAATTCCTGCTGATATGGTAGATGAGGTAGATCAATATAGAGAGGAACTACTCGAGGCTGTCGCAGAATATGACGAAAGCCTAATGGAGAAGTATTTCGAAGATCCGAACTCGATTACCAAAGAAGAAATTATTGCAGCTTCTAGAAAAGCTACTATTGACTTGGCGTTTGTGCCAATGTTCTGTGGGTCAGCTTTCAAGAACAAAGGCGTGCAGACTATGCTTGATTACGTGATGGAATTACTTCCTTCACCTATGGATAGAGAAGGTATCACAGGTACTGATCCTGATACTGAGGAACCTACAACTAGAAAGCCGTCTGCATCTGAGCCATTTGCTGCGTTAGCATTTAAAATCGCAACAGATCCATTTGTTGGCCGTTTGTGTTTTGCTAGAGCGTATTCTGGTACTTTGGATTCTGGATCTTATGTATGGAACACAAGAACAGATAAGAAGGAAAGAATTTCTAGAATCTTCCAAATGCATGCAAACAAGCAAAATCAAATCGATCAGTTTCATGCGGGTGATATTGCTGCAGTGGTTGGGTTTAAGGACATTAAGACTGGAGACACACTTTGTGATGAAAAGCACAAGATAGTCCTTGAGTCTATGGACTTCCCAGAGCCAGTTATTGGTTATGCTATTGAACCTAAGACTCAGGCAGATGCTGACAAACTAGGTATGGCGATTGCTAAACTTGTAGAAGAGGATCCTACGCTAGTAGTAGAGACAGATCACGATACAGGACAGACGATCTTGAGAGGTATGGGTGAGCTTCACTTGGATATTATCATCGATCGTTTGAAGAGAGAGTTCAAGGTTGAAATCAATCAGGGAGCGCCTCAGGTTGCTTACAAAGAGGCTATCCAATCGTTGGTCGATCATAAAGAGGTTTACAAGAAACAATCGGGTGGTAAAGGTAAGTTTGCTGATATCGTATTTGAGTTATCGCCAATAGATGAGGATTACGATAAAGATGGTTTACAGTTTGATAACAAGATTGTAGGTGGTGTGATTCCTAAAGAATTCATTCCTTCTATCCAGAAAGGATTTGAGTCTGCAATGTTGAACGGGCCACTTGCTGGGTTCCCACTTGACTCTATGAAAGTGAAACTATACCATGGGTCTTTCCATGATGTGGATTCGGATGCACTCTCTTTTGAGATGGCAGCTAGATTAGGTTTCAAAGCAGCAGCTAAAAAAGCTAGTCCAGTATTGCTAGAGCCCATTATGGCAGTAGAGATTGTAACTCCAGATGAGTACACAGGATCTGTAACAGGTGATATGAACAGACGTAGAGGTATCATGAAGGGAATGGACGTAAAAGGAAATTCTCAAGTGGTAAAAGCTGACGTTCCATTATCTGAGTTGTTTGGATATGTAACTGATTTGAGAACGATGACTTCAGGTAGAGCTACTGCTTCGTTGACATTCTCTCACTATGATCCAGTACCAAAGAACATAGCAGATGAAGTGATTAAAAAAGAAAAAGGCGAATAGTCCGCAAATAATTATTGATATGAATCAAAAAATTAGAATCAAACTAAAGTCTTACGATCACAACTTGGTTGACAAGTCATCTGAGAAAATCGTAAGAGCGGTGAAGACTACTGGTGCGATAGTAAGCGGACCAATCCCTCTTCCTACTGTGAAGGAAAAATTCACAGTATTGAAATCACCACACGTAAACAAGAAAGCTAGAGAGCAATTTCAGCTTTGTACATACAAGAGATTGGTAGATATCTACTCTAACAGTGCGAAGACAGTAGATGCTTTGATGAAGCTAGAGTTGCCAAGTGGTGTTGATGTTGAAATCAAGGTCTAAATTATAAGACTGGTATATAAAAAAGAACCAGCATTCAGTTGCTGGTTCTTTTTTTGTCACTACGTGTGGCTAATATTTATGTTTTAATATTTGAGATAGAGAAGATTATCACTATCTTTGCAGTCCTTTTGCCGAGAAGAGTAAAAGGAAACAATAAGTTTATAGAAATTTAATACTGTAATGTCAGGTATAATAGGAAAAAAAATTGGGATGACTAGTGTCTTTAGTGCCGATGGACGTAATGTCGCATGCACATTGATAGAAGCTGGTCCTTGCGTAGTGACGCAAGTTAAGAATGAAGAGACTGACGGGTATACAGCGGTGCAATTGGGTTACGGAGAACGTAAAGACAAGCGCACTACTAAAGCCTTGAAAGGTCACTTCGCAAAAGCGAAGACCACTCCTAAGCAACAAATAGTCGAGTTCAGAGACTTCCGTGTTGAGTTTGAAGGAGGAGTTGAATTGGGACAAACACTAAGTGTTGCGGATATTTTCCAAGAAGAGGACTTTGTCGATGTAATCGCTAACTCTAAAGGTAAAGGTTTCCAAGGGGTAGTGAAAAGACACAACTTCGGTGGTGTAGGACAAGCAACTCACGGTCAGCATAACAGATTAAGAGCACCAGGATCTATTGGTGGAGCTTCATATCCAGCGAGAGTATTCAAAGGCATGAGAATGGCCGGACGTACTGGTAACGATAGAGTAAAGGTGACCAACTTACAGGTGATGAAAATCATACCTGAAAAGAACCTTATTTTAGTAAGTGGATCAGTTCCTGGTCCTAAGAATGGTACAGTAATTCTAGAGAAATAGTCATGAAAGTATCCGTATTAACTAAGACTGGTGAAGATACCGGGAGAAAGGTAGATTTGTCGAAGGATGTTTTTGGTATCGAACCAAATGATCATGCTATCTACCTAGATGTAAAGCAGTTTTTGGCAAACCAAAGACAAGGTACACACAAGTCTAAAGAGAGAGCAGAAATAGCAGGCTCTACAAGAAAGATTAAAAAACAAAAAGGAACTGGTACAGCGAGAGCTGGTAGTATCAAGTCTCCTGTGTTCAGAGGTGGAGGTAGAGTGTTTGGTCCTAGACCAAGAAACTACAGCATCGATTTGAATAAGAAATTGAAGGTGTTGGCTAGAAAGTCAGCTTTGTCATACAAAGCAACAGAGAAGAGTATCTCAATATTAGAGGATTTTTCTTTTGATGCACCAAAGACAAAGGACTATGTGACGCTTTTGAACACCCTTTCTTTTACTAACAAAAAAACATTGTTAGTTCTAAAAGAAGATGATAAGAACGTCTTATTGTCATCAAAAAACTTGAAAAAAGCACAAGTAACTACTGCGGAGCAAATCAATACTTATGATTTGTTGAATGCTGACAACTTGATCCTTTTGGAAGGTTCTATTGAGAAGATTCAGAACTTATTAACGAAATAAGAAGATGAGTATATTAAAGAAACCGATAGTTACAGAAAAAGTTTCAGCGCTAAACGAGAGCGGAAAGTATGGCTTTGTAGTAGATAAAGATGCTAACAAAGTTGAAATCAAAAAAGCGATTGAGAAAGCTTACGGTGTAACAGTAGAAAGTGTAAACACGATGGTTTACCCTGGAAAAGCAAAAACTAAGTATACCAAATCAAAAGTGATATCTGGAAGAACATCTTCTTTTAAGAAAGCTATTGTGCAGGTTGCTGATGGAGATATAATTGATTTTTACGGAGGAGTATAAATAGTTAAAAAATGGCTGTAAGAAAATTAAAACCGATAACTCCGGGTACAAGATACAGAGTCGCTCCCGTATTTGAGGAGATAACTAAATCTACTCCGGAAAAATCCTTGACCAAAGGTGTTCACCGCAATGGCGGTAGAAACGATACTGGTAAAATGACGATCAGAAATGTAGGTGGTGGTCACAAGAGAAAATATAGAACAATAGATTTCAAAAGAGACAAGCATGGTATTCCAGCTGTTGTGAAATCTGTAGAGTATGATCCGATGAGGACTGCTAGAATTGCATTGCTGTTTTATGCAGATGGTGAGAAGAGATATATCATCGCTCCACAAGGATTGAAAGTAGGACAGACTGTATTGTCGGGACCTGGTGTTGCACCAGAGGTAGGTAATACACTTCCATTGTCTGATATTCCATTAGGTACGATCATTCACAACGTAGAATTGAAGCCAGGACGTGGGGCATGTATCGCTCGTAGTGCTGGTAACTATGTGCAGTTGTTGGCTAGAGAAGGGAAATATGCTACGGTAAAGCTTCCTTCAGGAGAGATGAGAATGATTCTAGTGGTTTGTTTAGCAACTATTGGTACGGTGTCTAATGGAGATCACATGAATGTGGTTCTTGGTAAAGCAGGTCGTAACAGATGGTTAGGGAGAAGGTCTAGAGTAAGAGGTGTCGCGATGAACCCAGTTGATCACCCAATGGGCGGTGGTGAAGGTAAATCTTCGGGAGGTCACCCACGATCTAGAAATGGTATTTTTGCCAAAGGTCAGAAGACTAGAACACCGAAGAAATATTCTAATAAATTCATCATTGGTAAAAATAAATAAGCAATGGGAAGATCATTAAAAAAAGGGCCTTATATAGATTTTAGGTTAGAGAATAAGGTGGATGCCCAGAATGATTCGGGTAAAAAAGCAGTTATCAAGACTTGGTCAAGACGATCTATGATTTCGCCTGACTTTGTAGGACATACATTTGCTGTTCACAATGGAAATAAATTCATCCCAGTATTTGTTACTGAGAATATGGTTGGACATAAGTTAGGTGAGTTCGCACCAACGAGAAACTTCAGAGGCCATATCAACAAAAAGGATAAAAGGAAATAATTAGCTAACTATGGAAGCTGTAGCAAAACTAAAGAATGTACCAACTTCTCCTCGCAAAATGAGGGTCGTAGCTGATTTGGTTAGAGGCCAAAGAGTAAACAATGCATTGAACATATTAAAGTTCGAAGCAAAGCAAGGTGCTGCTAGACTAGATAAATTATTACTTTCTGCTATTTCTAATTGGGAAGCTAAGAATGAAGGCGAAAAGCTCGAAGAGGCTGATCTTTATGTAAAAGAAATCTTCGTCGATAGCGGTAGAATTTTGAAACGTTTGAGACCTGCTCCACAGGGTAGAGCTCATAGAATCAGAAAGAGATCTAACCACGTCACAGTTGTAGTGGATAGCCGAAATACCGCTGAAGGAAAAGAAGAAAGTAACACGGAAAATTCAGATAAGTAATGGGACAAAAAGTAAACCCTGTAGGACTTAGATTAGGAATCGTTAAAGGTTGGGATTCTAACTGGTATGGTGGAAAAACGTTTCCTGATAAATTGGTAGAAGATACCAAAATCAGAAACTACATCGAAGTACGTATTCCTAAAGGAGGAATTTCAAAAGTTGTTATTGAAAGAACGATCAAAAGAATCACTTTGACTATTCACACAGCTAGACCAGGTGTTGTGATTGGTAAAGGAGGATCTGAAGTAGATCGTATCAAAGAAGAATTAAAGAAACTTACTGGTAAGGATCTTCAGATTAACATCTTTGAGATCAAAAGACCAGAGCTGGATGCTGTATTGGTAGGTCAGTCTATCGCACAACAGTTGAAGGCTAGAATCTCTTTCAGAAGAGCAATGAAGCAAGCAATTGCTGCTACAATGAGAGTAGGTGCTGAAGGGATCAAGATCAAATGTTCTGGAAGACTTGGTGGTGCTGAAATGGCAAGATCGGAGCAATACAAAGAAGGTAGAATTCCTCTACATACTTTGAGAGCTGATATCGATTATGCTATATCAGAAGCTAACACTATTTATGGCAAGATTGGTATCAAGGTTTGGATATTCAAAGGTGAAATCTATGGTAAGAGAGATTTGTCTCCTAACATAGGTGCAGCTAACCAAAACTCTGGTGGCCGAGGTGGCAATAATAGAGGTGGTCGTCCAGGTGGCGGAGCTCCTAGAAGAAATAGAAAATAATTTTTTTGACTACTCCATTGAATTGGAATTAAAGAATTAAAGAAATGTTACAACCAAAAAGAACCAAGTTCAGAAAGAAACAGAAAGGCAGAATCAAGGGTATAGCCCAGAGAGGACATACGCTGGCTTTCGGTACTTTTGGTATCAAGTCTTTGGAACCAGGGTGGATTACCAGTAGACAAATAGAGGCTTCTAGGATTGCTATGACAAGAGCAATGAAGAGAGAAGGTCAAGTATGGATTAGAATTTTTCCAGACAAGCCTATCACTAAAAAGCCAGCAGAAGTAAGGATGGGTAAAGGTAAAGGTGCTCCAGAATACTGGGTAGCAACTATCAGACCTGGCACTATCTTGTTCGAAGCAGCTGGTGTAAGTGAAGGACTAGCTAAAGAAGCCTTGAGATTGGCTCAGCAGAAGTTGCCAGTTAGAACGAAGTTTGTTGTTAGAAGAGATTATCAAGGATAAGGTTTAACCTCCCTGATTAAATAATAAAACTATGAAAAATTCTGAAATACAAGGATTGTCATTGGAAGAGTTAAAAACTAAGGTGGCCGCAGAGAAGGATAGCTTAGCTAAGCTTCAGTTTGCTCATGCAATCACACCTATAGAGAACCCAATGAGGTTAAAAGACTCTAGAAAATTAGTAGCAAGGTTAAACACTGAAATCCGAGCTAAGGAATTGGCTCAACAATAAGTTCAAGATGGAAACCAGAAATTTAAGAAAAGAACGTGTAGGTAAAGTGGTCAGCAATAAGATGGATAAAACCATCACTGTCCAAGTACTTCGTAAAGTGAAGCACCCTATATATGGTAAATTCATGAGTACAACTAAGAAGTTTTCTGCTCATGACGAGAACAATGATTGCGGTGAAGGAGATACCGTTAAAATCATGGAGACGAGACCTTTGTCGAAGAACAAAAGGTGGAGATTAGTAGAAATTATTGAAAGAGCTAAATAACAATGGTACAACAAGAATCAAGACTTAGTGTAGCGGATAACAGTGGTGCTAAAGAAGTACTTTGTATTCGCGTATTAGGAGGTACTGGCAAAAGGTACGCTTCAGTAGGTGATAAAATTGTTGTGACTGTTAAATCAGCAATTTCTTCTAGTAACCTTAAAAAAGGGACAGTGTCAAAAGCTGTGGTCGTGAGAACTAAGAAAGAGGTGCGTAGAAAGGATGGATCTTATATCAGATTCGAAGATAACGCAGCTGTGCTTTTAGGTGGTAATGACGAGCCTAGAGGAACAAGGATTTTCGGCCCTGTGGCTAGAGAATTAAGAGAGAAGCAATTTATGAAAATTGTTTCTTTAGCACCAGAAGTGCTTTAAGGGTTGTATTCTAATTTGAAAAGATATTAGACAATGAAATTTCACGTAAAAAAAGGGGACACTGTAAAGGTACTTGCTGGTAATTCTAGAGGAAAGACTGGTGCTATACTAGAAGTATTCCCAGGCCAATATAAGGCGATAGTTGAAGGATTGAATATGGTGACTAAGCACACCAAGCCTTCAGCGGAAAATCCAGAAGGTGGCATCAAAAAAATGGAAGCTCCTATTCATATGAGCAACTTGATGTTAGTAGATCCTGCAAGTGGTAAGGCAACTAAGGTTGGCAGAACTACAGGAGACAATGGGAAAATAGTTAGAGTATCTAAAAAAACAGGGGAGGTGATCAATGGCTAATCCTAGATTAAAGACCAAATATTTGGAGGAAATTGTTCCTGCATTGAAAGAGAAGTTTCAGTACAAGTCAGTAATGCAAGTACCTAAGATCGAAAAAATATCGATCAATAGAGGTATTGGTGATGCTGTGTCTGATAAGAAGTTAGTTGATGCAGGAGTAGATGAGTTGTCTCAGATTTCTGGACAGCGGGCTGTGCCTACATTGTCTAAGAAAGCGATATCTAATTTCAAATTGAGAGAAGATATGCCGATTGGTGCTCGTGTAACACTTAGAGGAGATAAAATGTACGAGTTTATCGATCGTTTGATGACTGTAGCACTTCCACGTGTGAGAGACTTCAAGGGAATCAAGGATAAGGGATTTGACGGAAGAGGTAATTATACTTTGGGTGTTAAAGAACAAATTATCTTTCCTGAGATTTCTATCGATAAGATCAACAGAATTTCAGGTATGGACATCACATTTGTGACTAGTGCCAATACCGATGAAGAAAGTTTTGAATTATTGAAAGCGTTTGGAATGCCTTTCGCTGGAAAAAATAATAACAACTAAGATGGCAAGAGAAGCAATAAAAGCCAGAGAGCGTAAAAGAGAAAGACTAGTGGCAAAGTATGCTGCCAAGAGAGCTGAATTAAAAGCTGCTGGTGATTTCGAAGGCTTGGACAAGTTACCAAGAAACTCTTCTAAGGTAAGATTACACAACAGATGTAAGCTTACTGGTAGACCAAAGGGATACATGAGAAAGTTTGGTATATCTAGAGTTACCTTTAGAGAGATGGCAAGTGCAGGTAAAATACCTGGTGTTACCAAATCTAGCTGGTAAAAGAGTTTTTAAAATATAAAATATTAACTAACTTTGCACCCCTGTTAAAAAATAGGGGTAAAAGTATACTGTAATGACAGATCCAATAGCAGATTATTTAACAAGATTGAGAAACGCTATCACAGCGAATCATAGAATCGTAGAAATCCCTGCTTCTAATGTAAAGAAGGAGATGACTAAAGTGTTGATGGACAAAGGTTTCATCCGTAACTTTAAGTTCGAGGATGATGGTGTTCAGGGGAAAATCAGAATTGCGTTGAAATACAATTCTCAAACCAAGCAGTCGGCAATCGTTCATTTGGAACGAGTGTCTAAGCCAGGATTGAGAAAGTATGCGCAGGCTGACGCATTACCTAGAGTTTTGAATGGGCTTGGTATTGCAATTTTGTCAACTTCTAAAGGCGTTATCTCGAACAAAGAGGCCAAAGAATACAACGTTGGCGGGGAAGTATTGTGTTACGTTTATTAATTAGAGCAAGATGTCACGAATAGGAAATAAGCCGATAGCATTGCCACAAGGTGTCGAAGTGAAAATAGACGGTACAGTTGTGAATGTGAAAGGTGCCAAAGGTAGCTTAGCTAGAGATATTGATAGTGACTTTGACGTTGCAGTTGAAGACGGATCGATTACTGTTAAAAGACCAACTGACCAAAAAAGACACAAAGCACTTCACGGATTGTATAGATCATTGATCAACAATATGGTGATAGGTGTTTCGGATGGATATAAAAAGGAATTGGAATTAGTAGGGGTAGGTTATAAAGCCGTTACTAGTGGCCAAATTCTAGAGATGAACTTAGGTTATTCTCATAATATTTTCATGGAAGTTCCTGCTGAAGTGAAAGTGAGCGCAGAGACGCTTAAAGGTAAGAACCCAATTGTTACACTTGAGTCTACGGACAAAGAGTTAGTAGGTGAGGTTGCTGCAAAGATTAGATCATTGAGAAAAGTTGAGCCTTACAAAGGTAAAGGTGTCAGATTTGTTGGTGAGATTATTAGAAGAAAAGCTGGTAAAACTGCTGCTAAATAATAGATAGACATGGCAATTACTAAAGAGCAAAGAAGACTTAGAATTAGAAGAGGTATCCGTAACAAAGTGAGCGGAACTGCCGAACGTCCTAGATTATCAGTATTTAAGAGCAACAAGGCGATATATGTTCAGTTGATTGATGATGCTAGTGGAAATACACTTGCATCAACTTCATCTGCTGAATTAGGTACTGCTACAGTTAACATCTCTTTGTCTAAAGAGGTAGGTAAAAAGTTAGCTGAGAAAGCATCTGCTAACGGTATCAGTAGTGTTGTATTTGATAGAGGAGGTTATCCTTATCATGGCAAAATAAAAGCCTTGGCAGAAGGTGCTAGAGAAGGAGGCCTTAAATTTTAATTGATTATGTCTAAGAATAACGTAAAAGCTATAAAAGCAAGCGAAATCGAACTCCAAGAAAAGGTTGTTGCGATTAAGAGAGTTGCTAAAGTGGTCAAAGGCGGTAGAAGATTTAGTTTTTCTGCAATCGTTGTAGTAGGAGATGGGAATGGTGTTGTAGGTTACGGTTTGGGTAAGGCCAATGAGGTAACTGATTCAATCACTAAAGGTATTGATGACGCGAAGAAAAATCTTGTAAGAGTTCCTGTTTTCAAAGGAACTGTACCTCATGATGCTATTGGTAAATTTGGTGGTGGATTGGTTCTTTTAAAACCAGCTGCTGAAGGTACCGGAGTTATTGCTGGTGGAGCGATGAGAGCGGTGTTAGAGAGTGCAGGTGTACATGATGTACTTGCTAAATCTAAAGGTTCTTCTAATCCGCACAACGTGGTGAAAGCTACTTTCGATGCATTGAATAAAATGAGAGACCCATATGCGGTAGCTCAGCAAAGAGGAGTAGAATTGTCTAAAGTTTTTAACGGCTAGAGAGATGTCTAAAGTAGTAATAACACAAGTTCGAAGTATTATCAAAAGACCTAATGATCAAAAGCTGACTATTAAAGCTTTAGGTTTAGGAAAGATAAATAGATCAGTTGAGAAAGACTCAACTCCTCAGATAGAGGGAATGATTAAGAAGGTGGCACACTTAGTGTCAGTGGAAAGAAAATAATTTTAGGACTTTTTTCTGAAATCAAATTAAGATGAAATTAAATACTTTAAAACCGGCAGAGGGGTCAATCAAGACTGGCAAAAGGATCGGTAGAGGTCAAGGGTCTGGAAGAGGTGGAACTTCAACTAGAGGTCATAATGGAGCTAAGTCTAGATCGGGATATTCTAGAAAATTAGGTTTCGAAGGAGGGCAAATGCCTTTGTATAGAAGAGTACCTAAGTTTGGTTTCAGATCTCCTAATAGAATAGAAACTAAACCAGTCAACTTGGATACCCTTCAAGAATTGGCTACTAGCAAAAAACTATCAGTTATTACTGTAGAGACTTTGTTAGAGAATGGTTTGGCTGCAAAAGGTGATGTGGTAAAAGTTTTAGGTAGAGGCGAGTTGTCAGCTAAGGTTGAAGTAACTGCTCACTCTTTTTCTAAATCTGCGATTGAGGCAATCGAAAAAGCAGGTGGGAAAGCAACTACACTATAATTTATGAAAAAGTTTTTCAGTACGATAAAGAATATTTTTTCTATTGAAGATCTAAGGGTTAGGATCTTAAACACGATAGGTTTTTTAATCATTTTTAGATTAGGGACCTTTGTGGTTCTGCCTGGTATAGATCCTTCTAAGCTTGCTGATAAGGCAGAAGGAATATTTGGTCTACTTGATACTTTCTTAGGAGGGGCGTTTAACAATGCCTCTATTTTTGGTCTTGGTATTATGCCTTATATCTCGGCATCTATTGTGATTCAACTTTTGACGATGGCTGTGCCATATTTTCAGAAGCTTCAAAAAGAAGGAGATAGTGGTAGAAAGAAAATTAATCAGATTACAAGGGTACTAACGATCGCTATTACGTTCGCTCAAGGTAGTGCTTATTTGGCGGGAGCTATACCAGCTGAAGCTATTGTACTCGAAAATAAAGTAATGTTTACTTTTTCAGCGATTGTAATTCTAACGGCAGGTACTATTTTTTGTATGTGGTTGGGAGAGAAAATTACAGATAAAGGTATTGGGAATGGTATTTCGATGCTTATTATGATAGGTATTATCTCTCGTTTCCCTGGTAGTTTGTTGCAAGAGGCGATCACTCGCGGTATGAGTGAGGCGTTATTTTTCTTGTTAGAACTTATAGCACTGTTCTTTGTGGTTATGGCAGTTGTACTGTTGACACAGGCAGTGAGACGAATTCCAGTTCAGTATGCAAAACAGGTAGTAGGGAATAAGGTGTATGGCGGCCAACGTCAGTACATTCCTTTGAAGGTTAACTCGGCAGGTGTAATGCCAATTATATTTGCTCAGTCGTTAATGTTTTTGCCTGCTATGATAGCTAGTTATTTTGCAGACTCTAGTGATGTGGCTCAGTATATAGGAGCGACTTTCTCCAACTTCCAGTCATGGCAGTATAACTTGACTTTCGGGATTATGATTGTATTATTTACGTTTTTCTATACGGCTATATCTGTGAACCCTAATCAGATCGCAGATGATATGAAGAGAAATGGAGGGTTCATACCAGGTGTTAAACCAGGTACTGCTACTTCTGAATTCATTGACACGGTCCTGACTAGAATAACATTGCCAGGTTCATTGTTCTTGGCAATGGTGGCAGTGATGCCTGCTTTTGCTCAGATGGCTGGTGTGAGTACTAATTTTGCACAGTTTTTTGGGGGGACTTCACTATTGATTATGGTGGGAGTGATTCTTGATACGCTGCAGCAGATTGAGAGCTACTTGCTGATGAGACACTATGAGGGTATGATGAAGTCAGGCAAGCTTAAGGGTAGATCAGAAAATATAGCAGTAGCTTAAATTAGGATTTATCATGGCGAAGCAAGCATCAATAGAACAAGACGGTACAATTAAGGAAGCATTATCTAACGCTATGTTTCGTGTAGAGTTGGAGAATGGACACGAAGTAATTGCTCATATTTCTGGTAAGATGAGAATGCACTATATCAAAATTTTACCAGGAGATAAAGTAAAGATGGAGATGTCTCCATATGACTTAAGTAAAGGAAGAATAGTTTACCGCTATAAATAGAATATTATGAAGGTTAAAGCATCCGTAAAAAAGAGAAGCGCTGACTGTAAGGTCATTCGTAGAAACGGAAAAGTATACGTTATTAACAAAAAGAACCCTAGGTTCAAGCAAAGACAAGGATAATTATGGCTAGGATTGCAGGAGTAGATATTCCAGATAACAAGAGAGGTGAGATATCACTTACTTATATTTTCGGACTGGGTCGTAGTTCAGCTCAAAAGATTTTGACTGAAGCAGGTGTAGACTGGAGCAAAAAAGTTCAAGACTGGACTGAAGAAGAAGCAGGTAAAATCAGATCTGTCATCAGCGAAACCTTTAAGGTGGAGGGTGTATTGAAATCAGAGGTTCAACTTAACATCAAGCGTCTTTTGGATATCGGATGTTATAGAGGCCTAAGACATAGAAGAGGTCTTCCGGTAAGAGGTCAGCATACCAAAAACAATGCTAGAACCAGAAAGGGTAAGAGAAAAACTGTTGCCAATAAGAAGAAGGCTACTAAATAATAATTGACGATGGCACAAAAAAGAAAAGATAAAGCTAGAAAAAGAGTCGTTGTTGTAGAGCCGATAGGTCAAGCACATATCAAAGCTTCATTCAACAATATCATAATATCGTTGACTAACCAAACAGGTCAAGTGATATCTTGGGCTTCTGCTGGTAAAATGGGCTTTAAAGGCTCTAAGAAAAACACTCCTTATGCTGCTCAAGTAGCTGCTCAGGATTGTGCTCAAGCTGCCTATGAGTTAGGTCTTAGAAAGGTGGAAGTATTTGTAAAAGGTCCTGGTGCTGGTAGAGAATCTGCAATCAGAACTATCCAGAATGCTGGAATTGAAGTGACAATGATCAAGGATGTTACTCCACTACCACACAACGGATGTAGACCTCCGAAAAGAAGAAGAGTTTAATATCATTTTTAGAAGAAATAAAAAATGGCAAGATATAGAGGACCAAAATCAAAGATTGCGAGAAAGTTCAACGATCCAATCTATGGCCCAGATAAGACTTTAGCTAAAAAGAACTATCCTCCTGGACAACACGGTAGAGGTAGAAGAAAGAAGCTGTCAGAATACGCTATTCAGTTGGCTGAAAAGCAAAAGGCTAAATATACTTATGGCTTGTTGGAAAAGCAATTTTCTAACTTGTTTGACCATGCTTCAAGAAAAAGTGGTGTTACAGGTGAAATTCTATTGCAACTTTTGGAATCTAGATTGGATAACGTAGTGTTTAGATTGGGAGTTGCTCCTACTAGAAATGCAGCTAGACAATTAGTTCTTCATAAGCATATCACTGTCAATGGAGAGATCGTAAACGTACCTTCTTTTTCTGTGAAGCTTGGTGATATTGTTGCTGTTAGAGAAAAATCAAAATCTTTGGAAACTATTACTTACAGCCTCTCTAGAGGTGCGGTGAGTAAATACCCATGGTTAGAGTGGGATTCGACTGCATTGGCTGGTAAAGTAAACGTCCTACCAACGAGAGAGGAAATTCCTGAGAATATCAAAGAACAATTGATAGTAGAATTGTACTCTAAATAATCTATTCATTAATTAATTAAGCAAGAAATAATTATGTCAATACTAGCATTTCAAATGCCTGAGAAAGTGGTGATGGAAAAAGCTGATGATTTTCATGGCTTATTTACCTTTAAACCTCTTGAGCAGGGCTATGGTGTAACCGTCGGTAATGCATTGAGAAGAATCTTACTGTCTTCATTAGAAGGGTACGCCATAACTGGAATTAAGATCCCTGGAGTATTGCATGAATTTTCTACAATTGAGGGAGTAGTAGAAGACGTATCTGAGATCATATTGAACCTAAAAATGGTTAGGTTTAAAAAGATTGCAGATGTAGCGGATAGCAAAATTGTAGTAAGTTTATCTGGTAAGAAGGAATTCAAAGCAGGTGACATAGGAGGCTCTACTGATGCTTTTGAAGTGTTGAATCCGGATCATGTGATCTTCAATATGGATGAGAGTGTTAAATTTGAAATCGAATTGTCGATTGAGAAAGGAAGAGGTTATGTGGCTGCAGAGGAGAACAAGCCTGGAGAGCAAGTCTTCGGTTTTATTCCGATTGATGCCATCTTTACACCAATTAAGAATGTAAAGTTTTCTGTAGAGAATACGCGAGTAGAGCAGAAGACAGATTACGAGCAATTGATCTTGGATATAGAAACGGATGGTTCTATTCACCCTGAGAATGCGCTCAAAGGTGCAGCGAATATTTTGATCCAACACTTTATGTTGTTCTCAGATCAGACGATGATCTTAGATACGCATGATGCGGGTGAGCCTGAGGCAGTGGATGAAGAAATGCTACACATGAGAAAACTATTGAAGACTGGCTTGAATGATCTCGATCTTTCTGTTAGAGCTTACAATTGTTTGAAAGCTGCTGATGTTAGATCATTGGGAGATTTAGTAAGATTAGAGATTTCTGACATGATGAAGTTTAGAAACTTTGGTAAGAAATCATTGGCTGAGTTGGAACAACTCGTAGCTGACAAGAACTTAACTTTTGGCATGGATTTGTCAAAATACAAATTAGACGAGGAGTAAAATGAGACACGGGAAGAAATTTAATCATTTAGGTAGAAATGCATCGCACAGAGGCGCGATGTTATCTAACATGGCTTCTTCTTTGATTTTGCATAAGAGGATTACCACCACTGTTGCAAAAGCAAAAGCTTTAAGAAAGTACGTAGAGCCGATCATTACTAGAGCAAAAGACGATACCACTCACTCAAGAAGAGTAGTTTTCTCTTACTTGCAAAATAAAGAATCTGTGAAAGAACTTTTTGGAGGGGTAGCTGATAAGGTAGCCGCGAGACCAGGGGGGTACACTAGAATCTTCAAAACAGGTACGCGCTTAGGTGATAATGCTGATATGTGCATTATGGAATTGGTTGATTACAACGAGTTATTGTTGAATGAGGCAGCTCCTGCTAAAGCGAAGACTAGAAGAAGCAGAAGAGGTAAGTCTACTGGAGCAACTGCTGCACCTGTGGCAGAAGATGCTGTAGTAGTGGAAGAAGCACCTGAAGCTTCCGCAGATGAGGCGCCACAGGCGGATGACTCTGCTGAGGAAGCTAAAAAGGAAGAAAATTAATAATTGAGTATTCAGTTATGATAGGAAAGCCATCTTGATTTGTTTCAAGATGGCTTTTTTTATGTCAAAAAAAGGGTAAAATTTGCGGTGAATTTCAATCACCAGTTCAATTGCTTATATGAAACTAAAACAAAGAGATAAAGCTTTTTTGCTTCTAGCTGACGGGAGTTACTATGAAGGTACTTCTATTGGTAGTAAAGGAACAAGTGGAGGAGAGATTTGCTTCAACACTGGAATGACTGGTTATCAAGAGGTCTACACGGACCCTTCCTATTTCGGTCAAATAATAGTCAATACCAATACACATATTGGTAATTATGGTGCTGTGGATTTAGAACAAGAATCCGAAAGACCGAAAATCAATGGGTTGGTCGTGAATGAGTACTCGGAGATTCACAGTCGTGTAGATGGAGAGTCTACGCTGGATGAGTATCTGACTAAGTCTGGTGTAGTAGGTATATCAGGACTGGATACACGTAAGATTGTGAAGCATATCCGTAGTACAGGTGCTATGAATGCAATCATTACATCGGAGATAGATGATCTAGATACCCTAAAGGCGGAGTTGCTGAAAGTGCCTAGTATGGATCATTTAGAGTTGTCTACAAAGGTGACCACTAAGGATAGCTATCTAATGAATGAAGGTGGTGAATATAAAGTAGCAGTCTTGGATATCGGTTGTAAGAGGTCTATTCTCTCCAACTTAACTGACCGTGGATGTGAACTCAAAGTATTTCCAGCGGAGACATCATTTAGCGAATTGAAGGCGTATAATCCTGATGGTTATTTTATTTCTAATGGACCTGGGGATCCATCGGCTATGCCTTATGCAGTAGAAACAGTGAAGCAAATCATGTCTGAAAACAAACCGATGTTTGGTATTTGTTTGGGACATCAGGTTATCGCTTTGGCGAATGGCATTGGTACTTTTAAGATGCACCATGGTCACAGAGGATTGAATCATCCCGTGAAAAATATTATAACAGGACGTAGCGAAGTAACTTCTCAAAATCACGGTTTTGCTGTGATAAAGGAAGATGTAGAGGCGTCTGAAACAATAGAATTAACACACATTAATCTCAATGATAATACCGTAGCTGGAATTAGAGTAAAAGGGAAGCCATTCTTTTCGGTGCAACATCACCCAGAAGCATCTCCTGGACCTCACGATTCTAGGTATTTATTTGACGATTTCATTCAACTAATTAAAAAACATAGAGAATCATGAGTTTAATTGAAAGCGTATTTGCAAGACAAATACTGGATTCAAGAGGAAATCCAACCATCGAAGTAGATGTAGTGACAGAAAATGGTGTGTTAGGTAGAGCGGCAGTTCCATCTGGAGCATCTACAGGTGTCAACGAGGCGGTAGAGCTAAGAGACGGTGACAAAAGTACATACCTAGGCAAGGGGGTTTTGAAGGCTGTTGAAAATGTGAACGAAACGATTCAGCCAGAGCTGCTTGGATTGTCTGTGTTTGATCAGAGATACATCGATCAATTGATGATTGATCTGGATGGAACAGATACTAAATCTAAATTAGGGGCTAATGCGATTTTGGGTATTTCTCTGGCTGTAGCTAAGGCTGCTGCTGAGGAACTAGGATTGCCATTGTTTAGATACATCGGGGGTACTAATGCACATACATTGCCAGTGCCGATGATGAACATCATCAACGGTGGCTCTCACTCTGATGCTACGATTGCATTCCAAGAGTTCATGATCAGACCAGTAGGTGCTGAGACATTCTCTCAGGCTATGCAGATGGGTGCTGAGACTTTCCATGCCTTGAAGAAGATTCTTCATGACAAAGGATTGAGTACAGCAGTTGGTGACGAAGGTGGATTTGCTCCAGCTTTCACTGGTGGTACGGAAGAGGCATTAGAAAGCGTATTGAGTGCTATTACAGCAGCTGGATATGAGCCAGGTAAAGACATTACAATTGCCTTGGATTGTGCGTCTTCTGAGTTCTTCGAAGATGGTAAATACAATTACAAGAAATTCGAAGGTGAGGCTGCTTCTGTTAGGGACATGAACGAGCAAGTGGATTACTTGGCTTCTTTGGTTGAGAAGTATCCGATTGACTCAATCGAGGACGGATGTGCTGAAGAGGATTGGGCTGCTTGGGCTGCATTGACTGCTAAGATTGGTGATAAGTGCCAGTTGGTAGGAGATGATTTATTCGTGACTAACGTGAAATTCTTGCAAAGAGGTATTGAAGAGAAATCTGCGAACTCGATTTTGATCAAAGTAAATCAAATCGGAACTTTGTCTGAGACGCTTGATGCAATCGAATTGGCTCACAAAGCTGGATTTACAGCAGTGATCTCACACAGATCAGGGGAGACTGAGGATGCGACGATAGCTGATATTGCTGTAGCAACTAACGCAGGTCAAATCAAAACAGGTTCACTGTCGAGATCTGATAGAATGGCGAAATACAACCAATTGTTGAGAATCGAGGAAGAGCTAGGCGAAGTTGCCAAGTTTCCAAAAGCTTAATAATTGAAATATCCTTGACTTTGAAAACAAGGGATATAAATACAAAGACCTGATAGTAACTACTATCAGGTCTTTCTTTTGCCATCTGGTGTGAACTTACTTTTGGAACTGCTGTTGCATGTTGATGGTTTTTCTAGCATAACCACTAGGGATGCTAAACTGACTTTCTGCGATTCCTGTTTCAGTGATGCTTTGAATGATCGTTTCACTCTTAGAGCTTCCTTCTGCATAGGTTCGGGTTTTGACAGGAAAACCTTCTTTTAGGATAGGGCTATTCTCGTCAAAACTAATCGCAGACATGGACTGACTCGTCGGGAGCATGGTAGCTACCTCTTGAAGGTTCTCGGTAAAGAAGTCAATTAGCTGTTTCATTGCATTGAATTTTTCAGCTTCAATACCGAGTGTTTCGAAGCTTGCTATGTTTAGTTCGAGGACCTTTTCATTTTCATTTGTGCCTTGAAATTGTTTAGTGTTCCAATTACCTACTTTTCCAGTTCCAGTTTCTTTGTAGTTGATGATTGCGCCATTGCTGGGGTTAAGTATCATATCTAGCTTCTTTTGTTGCTCTTCGGGCATTTGAGAGGCGAACTGCTTCATGACCTGAACCATCATTTTTAGCTGCTCTTTTAGTTGCACTAATGTCGGTTTATCGAATTGATAGTATTCTCTCTTTTTGTTATCGATAAAGGTGAAGACTTCCTTGTTTGCATCGAAGATCATACTGCTATTGTCTTGTCCTGAGTTGCTGATCTGTAGTTTAGAGTCAGTTAGGTATATTTTAGACGTAGTGATCTGTTGTGATGATAAATTAGTCGATTTGGATACGATTAAAACACCCTCTGTTGCCAGTGCGAGTTGACTGAGTGAAAGAAGGGCGAGTGTCATTATAGTTTGAAATGCTTTCATTATATCTCGGTTTTAAAATTCGTAGAATGTGTTTTTCGGTAGAGATGTTAGAACCTCTATCTCTTGGGTTGGGGTATTACTTTGACTTTCTGGCAAGAGGATGTTTCCGTGTTTTTTATAGTTTGACCATGTGTTAGTGGTAGTTGGCTCAGTGTATGCTTCGCTTGGGTAATAGTCTGTCTGTGTGATGCGTCCATCCTCTGCATCTATCCATATTTCATACATTGGAGGCGAAGAGGATAGTTGTTTGTCAAAAGTCAATTGTAGCTTTTGACTATCCCGACCATTGGCAGTTGTATCTTCACCTAAGTAATACAATGTAACTCCATTTTCTTTAAGCATATACGGCATGAGCAGATCGTAAGAATCTTTGAACCAAATCTCATGACCTTTGCTCAAATACTTTGCCAATGAATCCGAGGATTCAATTACTTTTCCATTTTTCTTCACTTTTCCGCTTCCATCATTCAGATTAAGCAAATAGATGTCGTTTTGCGCCGGGGTATCTATTCTGACTTTATTGTTTTTTTTATCCCATGAGAGTGTTCTTTGATTAGGGATCTCCCAGCGTATGTAAGCGATCTCGTTCCATGCTTTTCTCCCGCCCATAGCTGTCATGACTTTGTCTGCTAAGAAAATAGCTGTAGGATCTGACTCTTCAATATTAAAACCAATTGCTGGCTCATTGATGTCGGTTATAGCTGTTTGTTCATTGTTCTTTGTTTCTTCAGTTTTAGGTTGGGAGGGAGAACAGGCAAGTAGTATAGCTCCGAACAATAAAAAGAATATTTGGTTTGATTTCATGGTTTTGTTGATTTCGATATAAAGACTTATAAGTTGTAGAGGTCAGGTTTTTTGATGAGCATCCAAAGACTCACTTTGACGATTTCGCCCATGTTTTTGCATTCGATAAATTTTTTTTCATCATAGAATTCTGCTAGGTCATTTTTTAACATCATTACATTCTCTGGTGATGAAATTTGATCTTTGACCATGACACGTAGCAAATCGGCAATTCGGTACCGCTCTACTTTGAGCCGATTGGTGATTAGAGCACGTTCTTCTTTTTGGTACTGCCTTACGGTCTCAGGGGTCATGTATTTGAGCCCCATCTCGATGAGTGGATTGTTTTGTTTGAAATACTGAGGGAGATAGATACTCCTACGTCCCTCGTAGCATTGTTGATCAAAATCTATTGCTCTCAGCCTGTACGATACCTCCTCAAAATCGGGAGTTATATTCACTACGAAGTTGCTGGAGTGCATATCGCCAAGTAATTGGACAAAACACCGCTCATTGAATTTCACAAACTCCTTGGCCAGCCTGATTTCATTGATGCCCTTGTCTTTGAGGTTATTGGTGATAAACTGGTCGCAGGGTATCCCTGCTATATGTTCTTCGATGAGCGTCTGGTTGTACACACCGTAGCTGATGCGATTCGGAGACAATAGATGCTCTAATTCTAAACCATACACGCGCGATGCATCAGCATTCTTGATGTAGAAGTAGTCAAAGTTATCATTGATCTGATTGACTACCCGAACTCTAAAGGGTTTGGTGTTTCCGTATTGGCAGATGTCAACACGATCTATCACTAGGTGGTCGATGACTGCCAGATCTCCATCTGATTTGATGACAGCATATATTTTTTTGAGACTATGGTAGATAGACGCCATGTCTGATTGAGGATAAAAGACAGTCTCCCAAAGGGTATCCTTACCATTCTTGTCGTACAGCGGGATGGAGTTGTCATACCTAAATAAATCCGTGTATTCAATAGGCGTATTGATGGCTCGCTGATATTTCCGTAAATACTTGAGGAGCAAAGGGCCTACTTTGTATGGTATTTTCTTTTTGCTAATGAGCGCCATAGGGTTCGATTATGATAGCTAATATACGATGAACCTAAATGAATCAATCGGTCTATTCATTGAATACCAAAGTAAATGTGGTACCCACATCGATGGTACTGCTGACGGATATGTTGCCGTTGTGTTTGCGCATGATTTGTTTGGATAGACTGAGACCAATACCAGATCCAGACTTTTTTGTAGTGAAAAAGGGGATAAAGATTTTTTTCACGGCCTCTTCGTCTATCCCACTACCATTGTCCTTGATATGAATGTAGACGCGCCGGAACTCATCAAAACCTGCTTCTATCTTTAGCTTCTTGTTTTTATGTTCTTCGGGATTTTCTTCTAGGGCTTGGATGGCATTTTTTAGCAAATTAATAAGGACCTGTTCGATCTGTTCTTGATCCGCGTTGATGCAGATGTCTGTGGGTTGAATTTGGGTTGTTACTTCTATTTGTTGTTCTTGAATGTCATGTTTGAGTAGGGTCAGTATTCCTGTAAACAATTCTTCGAGGCAGATCGTAGATTTCTTTGGGATTGGAATTCGGGTTAAGTTTCTGAAATCACTCACGAATTTAATGAGGCTTTCGCTACGTCGATGAATCGTATGTACAGCCATGTGAAAGTCTTCAATGTCTTCTTTGGATATATTTTTAACGTTAAACTCTTCGTCGATCACATCCGCCAGATTTGATTCGACCGTAGCTGCTAAGGAGGAAATCGGCGTGACCGAGTTCATGATTTCATGGGTCAGCACATTTACAAGGTTTTGCCAAGCATCCATTTCTTTCTCATCCAGTTCACTTTTAATGTTCTGAATCGAGACTAATTTAAATTCCTCTTCTCTACGCACCAGTTGTATGGCGTAGACTGATAGTTGAATCTCTTCTCCTTTTCTGTCAATTTTGATTAAGTCTCTGCCTCCAGTTTGGAGATCTTTTAGACTATTGACGAGTTCTGGATTCAGGTCAGACAGGTCATCTATGCTTTTGATCTGGCTGATGTCTAATAGGGATTTTGCTGCTGCGTTGATGATTTGAATCTGACCTGCTTTGTTGAAGGTGATGATGCCGATCCCTACGTGCTGGACTATTGTACGTAGGTATTGGTATTGTGCCTCTTTTTCGGCTCTGATCTCTCGGAACTTCTGGATGACCATATTGAAGCGTTCATAGAGTTCGTCTTGAGAGGTGCCAGTCCGTTTGGTGGAGTAGGTTTGAGTAAAATCATCATACTTGATGGAGTTGAGAAAATTGGTAAACTCAATATTAGACTTGTCTAGATACTTTGCCAGAGAATACCCTTGGACTACCAGAGCAATGAGTAATAGCAGCTTGGTAAGGGTGTAAGAGTCAGTATAAAATGAGTTGACCAAAAAAATACAGGTCAACAGGACTAGACCAACTCTGACCCCTATAGTGAATCTAAAGTTGTTGTTAAAGTCCATGTTTTTCTAGTCTTCTGTATAAAGAAGCACGCGTTAGACCTAGTTCTTTGGCTGCTCTAGAGATATTACCTTGATTTCTATCGATTGCTTTTTGAATGATGTTGCGTTCTACTTCATCTAGGTTAAATGTTTCTTCTAAGTTGATACCATCACTTTCTGTTTTATAATTGAGAAAAAAGAAATCCTCAGGTACCATGCTGTTTTCGTCACTCATAATCACCGCCCGCTCTATGGCGTGCTGAAGTTCACGGATATTGCCTGGCCAGTGATACTTTTGGAGTTTCTTTAATGCCGCGGACGAGATCTTTTTGCCATTCTTTCTGTATTTCTTGCTGTAGACTTTGATGAAATGCTCAGCAAGTAGCGGGATGTCCTCTATGCGTTCGCGCAGCGCGGGTAACTTGATCTCGACGGTATTGATTCGGTAAAGTAGATCTTGTCTAAAGCTTGAATCCTCTACCATTTCGTACAGGGGCATATTGGTAGCACAAATCAGTCGAATATCGATATTTTGTATTTTGTTTGATCCAATAGGTGTGACCTGTCTGTTTTGTATGGCAGTGAGTAGTTTGGACTGAAGTGGCATGCCTAGGTTGCCAATTTCATCTAAGAACAATGTGCCTTTGTGGGCTATTTCGAATCGACCTTTTCGGTCATCTTTGGCATCTGTAAACGCCCCTTTTTTGTGTCCGAATAATTCACTTTCGAATAATGTCTCCGTGATAGCTCCCATGTCGACCCCCACGAACACGTTGTCTTTGCGCATGGACTTCATATGTACAGCACGTGATATGAGCTCTTTCCCTGTCCCGTTCTCTCCTAGTATGAGTATGTTGGCATCTGTCTCGGCTACTTTATCAATCAACCTAAATACGCTTTTAATGGCTTCACTCTCTCCAATGATTTCTTTAAACGGCTGGTTGATTTCTTCTTCCAGTTGTTTTTTTGCAGTCTTGAGTTGATCTACTTCTTTGTAGGATTTTTTGAGCTTAATGGCGGACGATAATGTCGCTAGCAATTTTTCGTTTTGCCATGGTTTTAGTACAAAGTCGGTAGCACCTTCTTTGAGTGCTTTGACGGCCATCTCGACATCTCCAAAAGCTGTGATGAGAATGACTACAGCTTGTGGGTCACGCTCTAGTATCTGGTCAAGCCAGTAAAAACCTTCTTTTCCACTGGTGATGTCCTTGCTGAAATTCATATCCAACATGATCACATCGTAGGTGTCATTGTTGAGTAGGAAAGGAATCTTTTTTGGGTTCTTTTCTATAATGACCTCTTGCGCATATTTTTTGAGCAGCATCTTGGCTGCAAACAACACATCTTCGTCATCGTCTATGATCAGTATTTTTCCAAGCTCTTTGTCCATTGTAGATTTTATTTATCAAATAGATATTCAGTATTTGTGCCAAAGATGAGAAAGTTTTCCTGAACGGAATAGAGGGAGTTTTGACGCGTTCTTAAACGAGGAACTGCCCTATTTCGTACAAAGAAGTGTCTCAAAATCGGACATAATTTACACAAAGAAAATTTGTGGAAGGGAGGGATCGAAAGAAATGTGGGATATTAAAGGTTGACGCGCTTGATGACGTTCTCTTCTCCTGATTCTACTTTTACTACGTAGATTTTGGTGTTGTTCTTATTGAAGTTGTATTCTATTTCAGAACCAATCATGTATTTTTTTTCTTCGGTCAAAACCAAATTACCGATGATGTCATAGATTTTGATGTTGACATAGTCTGACGGTCGGTTAACGAAGATCAATTTAAACTTCCCATCTTCAAGTGGTTCAAGGTTGTAATCAAGTTTGTCAGGAGATAGGCTCTTGTTGTAATTGATACGCTTTTCTACGCTCCTAGAGTAGTCTAGGGCATTTTCCTTATTGTCAACTAAGTCTTGTGCTATGGGAGCAAAAGAAAGCGTGAAAAGAAATAGGATGAGTAAGTAGTTTTTCTTCATGAATCAAAGGTTGACTTAATAGGAAATAAACAGGCAAATTTCATTCCATATATGTATACGGAATGAAATTTTACTTGTTTTAGTTGCTTATTTTCTCACCGATTACGAGTAGGATTCTGTTGGGATGCAGCTGCAATAGAGGTTTCGGTCTCCGTAGGCATTGTCTACACGACCAACCGATGGCCAAAATTTATTATTTCTTAGATAAGCAATAGGGTAGACTGCTTCGCCTCTTGAATATGCGTGATCCCAATCATCGCTCAAAGAATGATCCGCCGTGTGCGGAGCATTTTTTAGGACGTTGTCTTCCTTGTCTGCTTGACCTATTTCTATCTGACGAATTTCTTCGCGTATGCTTAATAGCGCATCACAGAATCTGTCCAGCTCTTCCTTCGATTCACTTTCTGTAGGTTCTATCATCAATGTCCCTGCTACTGGGAAAGAAACTGTAGGGGCATGAAACCCATAATCCATTAGACGTTTAGCGATATCTTCTACTTCAATGCCGGATTCTTTGAAGGATCTGCAGTCTACGATCATTTCGTGTGCGCATCTACCATTCTTGCCACTATATAGGATGTTGAACTCGGTTTCCAACCTTGCTTTGATGTAGTTGGCGTTTAGAATAGCGAGTTTGGTGGCGTTTTCTAGTCCTTCTGGTCCCATCATCGCGATATAAGCGTAGGAGATGGCGAGTACGCCAGCACTACCGAATGGAGCACTAGAAATTGCTGTGATCGCTTCGTCTTCTGCTACTTGGATGAGTGGGTTGCCTGGTAGAAATGGAGCAAGGTGCTCTGCGACACCTATAGGGCCGATACCTGGGCCACCACCACCATGAGGGATTGCAAATGTCTTGTGAAGGTTTAAGTGACAGACGTCAGCACCAATAATACCTGGGCTGGTCAGTCCTACTTGAGCATTCATGTTAGCGCCATCCATGTAGACTTGTCCTCCGTTTTGGTGGATGATATCGCAAATCTCAGTAACACTCTCTTCGAATACGCCATGCGTAGAAGGATAAGTAATCATGAGTGAGGATAAATTGTCTTTGTGTTCTTCGGCTTTTGTCTTCAAGTCAGCTACATCTATGTTTCCCTGAGCATCACATTGTACGATGACAACTTTGTTGCCAGCCATGACCGCACTAGCAGGGTTGGTACCGTGTGCCGATGATGGGATGATGGTGACGTTTCGGTGTGCTTGACCTATTGACTCTTGGTAGGCGCGGATCACGAGTAGACCCGCATACTCACCTTGAGCTCCAGAGTTAGGTTGCAATGAAACCGTGTGGAAATCTGTAATTTCTGAGAGCCATTTGGTGAGGTCTTCGATGATATGCATGTATCCACGCGTCTGAAATGCTGGTGCAAATGGATGGATCATCGCAAACTCTGGCCAAGTAATCGGAATCATCTCCGAGGTGGCATTGAGTTTCATGGTACATGATCCGAGCGAAATCATGGAGTGTGCTAGTGATAGATCTTTATTTTCCAGATATTTCAGATACCTGAGCATTTCGTGTTCTGAGCGATGCTTATGGAATACTTCATGCGTCAGATAAGCCGACTCACGTTGGAATACTGAGTCAAATGCTATTGTGACAGCATCTGCAGCGGTAGTGACTTGATCAGTGTCTACAATCACTTCACTGTATTTCTGGAATACGGAAATGATATCGAGTAGGTCGCTCAGCGTATGTGTCTCATCAAAGGCGATGAGGATGTGATTCTCGACAAAGTAGTTGAAATTTATTTTTTTTGCTTCTGCCTCAATTTTGATTTTCTCAATTAGGCCTGGATCCACTTCGAGATCTAGCGTGTCAAAGAACGTGTCGTTGTTTTGCTTGAATCCTAGTTTTTGGATGTACTTGTCAGCAAGTTTAGCTAGTCCGTGTACACGCTTGGCAATTCTTTCTAGTCCTTCAGGGCCATGATATACTGCATAAGCACCTGCCATGACACCTAAAAGTACTTGAGCGGTACAGATGTTAGAAGTGGCCTTCTCTCGACGGATGTGTTGTTCGCGGGTTTGGAGGGCCATTCTGTAGGCTTTCTTGCCATGGCGATCGACAGATACACCAATGATACGACCAGGTAGCGAGCGCTTGTTTTCCTCTTTGGTAGCGAAGAACGCAGCATGCGGTCCCCCGAAAGACATAGGGACTCCAAATCGTTGCGTAGTACCTACTACTACATCAGCACCCCATTCGCCCGGAGGAGTGAGTAGTGTTAGACTGAGTAAATCTGCCGCTGCGACTATTTTGACTTGGTTTTCTTTGGCTTTTGCAAAGAGCGTTGTGTAGTCCTGTACGTTTCCTTGTGCATTAGGGTACTGTACCATGACACCAAAGTATGCTGGAGCAGATAGGTCAGCTTTTGTGTAGTCCCCGATCTCTAATTCGATATTCAGAGGAGTCGCACGAGTCTTCAGCACGTCTAGTGTCTGTGGGAGTACGTTTAGATCGACGAAGTATTTTGTAGCAGATTTTTTTTCTTTTTTGCGGAGTGCAAACAACATGGTCATCGCTTCTGCAGCGGCAGTACCTTCGTCGAGCAAGGACGCATTGGCAATTTCCATTCCAGTCAGATCACTGACGGTAGTTTGAAAATTGATCAGAGCTTCTAACCTGCCTTGTGCAATTTCTGCTTGGTAGGGTGTGTAGGCGGTGTACCACCCTGGGTTTTCTAGAATGTTTCGCTGGATTACTGCTGGCGTGACACACCCGTAATAGCCCATCCCTATAAATGATTTGAAGACTTTGTTCTGATTCGCTGTTTCCTTCATCGCGTGGAAATAGCTGAACTCGTCTAGTGCAGTTGGGAGGTTTAGTTTTCCTTTTCTGCGGATGTTTTGTGGAACTGTCTCGTCGATCAGGTGATCCAAAGAGTCTACTCCGATGGTTTGGAGCATAGTGTCTATGTCAGTTTGAGACGGTGCGTTATGTCGGTTTTCGAAGTGGGTTCTCTCGTTTAAATTTGCGATCATTTTGGGTATGGTGCTTTATGAAAATCCAGAAAAATGTAATGGGCGCAAATTTAGGTTGAAAAACCCTAATAAGTAGACGTAGGTTTACCTATTTGTAAAGAATCCAATGAGAAAAAAGTGTTAGAATGGAGCGATTGAGGAGGGGAGTAAATCGATACTTGTGGGATTAGATACCGTTGTACCTAACTCCCCACAAGATCTTTTCAACCAGCTATGGAAAGAAAGACTATTAATCCATCTTTCTGTCACAATTATAAGGGCTTTAGCCTTATCAATGCTTGTGATTTGGATGAAGGTATGGGTATTTTCGATGAACGGAATGTATTTATAGACGAACACTATTTTCGCTTTGGGCGCTTTTTATCGAATCTTGTGTTTTTTTTCTTTTTGTCATGGAAAGCCCCCTTGTAATCAGGGTCTTCTTTCTTTTTGAGGAAGTCTAGTTCTCGCAGCATCTCTTGGTTTTCTACAAATGGAGTCTTCTCTACTTCGACCTCTTCAGGGATGTCGCTTACTGCTATGGTACGATTGATGAGTTTTTCAATTTTTTTGATGTGGTACTGTTCGGCTTGGTTGCTGAATGTGATGGCGATCCCCTTGTTGGTCGCACGGCCTGTACGACCTATCCGATGGACATAGTCTTCGTAGATCAGCGGGACATCAAAATTGATGACATGGGACACGAGTGACACGTCGAGCCCCCGAGCAGCTACATCAGTAGCAACGAGGATTCTAGTTTCTCCTTCTTTGAACGAATCTATCGAGTTCATTCGGGTGTTTTGCGCCTTATTACCATGGATGACTTTGACGGATTTAGTGATTTTCCGATCAATGAACTTAAAGATGTTGTCGGCGTTTGCTTTGGTTTTGACAAAAATGATCACCCTACTAAATGCCTCATTCTCCAGTAGATGGTCGAGCATGTTGATCTTGGTTTTGAAGTTTGGGACATGGTAGAGCACTTGGTCTATGGTGTCCACAGTGGACGCTTGTGGCGTGACTTCTATTTTCTCTGGGAATTCTAAGAATTCTTCGGAGAGTATCATGACGCTTTCGGGCATGGTCGCGGAGAAGAGTAGGTTCTGTCGCTTGACAGGGATGATTTCTAAAATCTGGCGTATCTGCGGCATGAATCCCATGTCCATCATTTTGTCTGCCTCGTCGATGATGAGTGTTTTGATTTCTCGTGTACCGAAGATTTGTTTTTTGTACATGTCCATGAATCGCCCTGGAGTAGCTACAACTAGATCCATACCATTTTCGAATGCCTCTATCTGCACTTTCATTCCTGATCCACCATAGATAGCTGTATGCCGAATGTCTAGGTAGGTGGCGTATCGTTTGACATTTTCTTCGATTTGTATCGCGAGTTCTCGGGTAGGTGCTAGGATAAGCGCACGCGGATTAGTCCCCTGTGCATATTTTAGTTTCATCAGGAGAGGTAGGACAAATGCGGCTGTCTTTCCAGTCCCTGTTTGGGCTATCCCCATCAGGTCATGGCCTGCTTGGATGAGTGGGATCGCTTGCTGCTGAATAGGCGTAGGGGCGATATATCCAGCTTCTTGGATTGCATTTTGGATCTGCTTGTTGAGTTTTAGTTCCGAAAAACTTTCAATGTTATTGGACATGGATAATATTTTAGAGGCCTGATCCCGTTACTTTTGTGGTGCAATTTACGGATGAAATTGTTAATCGCTGAGCGTTAAAATTGAATAGGATGCAGATTCTTTCATATTTTCGGTCAGACTTAGCTATTTCGAACATGAAAAGATAAACTATGTCAAAGTACACCCTAATTAAGAATGCAAAGTTGGTCAACGAAGGCACGATGTTGGCGCACGATGTTTTGATCAAAGATCAGATGATAGAAAAGATAGGCTATGACCTTAGTCAAGATACTGCTACTGTCATCGATGCAGAAGGCAAGTTTTTGCTACCTGGTGTGATTGATGATCAGGTGCATTTTAGGGAGCCAGGTTTGACACACAAGGCGGAGATTTATACCGAGAGTCGAGCAGCGGTAGCTGGTGGGATTACTTCATTTATGGAGATGCCCAATACCGTACCGAATACGCTGACGCAGGAGCTGCTTCAGGACAAATATGACATAGGTGCAGAGAAGTCACTGGCGAATTATTCATTCTTTATGGGAGCGTCTAATGATAACCTAGAGGAAGTGTTGAAGACGAACCGAAGAGATGTCTGCGGGATTAAGGTTTTTATGGGGTCGTCGACGGGTAATATGCTAGTGGATGACGAGGAGACACTTAATAATCTTTTTTCTAGAGCGGAGATGCTCGTCGCAGCACACTGTGAGGACGAAGGGACGATTCGCAAAAACATGGAAATCTATAAGGAGCGTTACGGAGATGATATACCATTTACTGCGCATCCGTTGATTCGTAGTGAGGATGCTTGTTATATTTCTTCATCGAAGGCGGTGGCACTGGCTAAGAAGAACGGAACTAAATTTCATGTCTTGCATATCTCTACGGGTAAGGAGACCGAGCTGTTTGATAACAGTGTCCCGCTCAAAGATAAATTAGTGACTTCAGAGGCGTGTATCCACCACATGTGGTTTAGTGATGAGGACTATGTGACTAAGGGTGGGAATATCAAATGGAATCCTGCGGTGAAAACGGCTTATGATCGCGATATGGTTTTTCAAGCGATGCTGGATGATAAGATCGACGTGATCGCGACTGATCATGCACCACACACGATGGAGGAGAAGAACAACGGCTACCTCAACTGCCCATCGGGAGGGCCTCTAGTGCAGCACGCACTGCCTGCGATGATGGAACATTACCTGAATGGAAAGATATCCATCGAGCGGATCGTCGAAAAGATGAGCCATAATCCTGCGATACTATTCGAGATCGAAAAGCGTGGGTATATCAGAGAGGGATACTATGCAGACTTGGTACTTGTCGACACCACAGATCACTGGGTCGTCAACAAGGGTAATGTGTTGTCCAAATGTGGCTGGAGTCCATTCGAAGGGCAAAAGTTAAGATCTAAAATCACGCATACTTTCGTCTCTGGGCATCTCGCCTATCAGGAGGGCGCATTCGATGAATCGCAGTTAGGAAAAAGACTTTTGTTTGATAGAAAATAAATCAGAATTTTGTTTTGGAAAAGTGGCTATCTCTTTTCTATTTTTGCACTCCCGAAAACGGGAAACATACGGTGGATGTAGCTCAGTTGGTTAGAGTATTGGTTTGTGGTACCAAGGGTCGCCGGTTCGAGCCCGGTCTTCCACCCACGAAAGCAGTAACGTTGAAAAATGTTACTGCTTTTTTTATGTCCGAGGTATTAGGTCTGCCTCTCCTTTTGTTGGATCAATCCGTATTTCTGGGGGAGAGGTAGTAGATCACTTTGTTATTCAAGATTCATTGTTCGAAATTCGTTATTGTTTATTTTATAAGATAATCACCTAATATGAGTCTTTGAGGTAATATTTAAAGGATTGGAATAATGAATGCCGAATGCTCAATATCGAATATTGATTTTTATTCTCAGAAATACCGACTGATTCGTGTCTGTAAGGCTAGGCTGTAGGAGGGGCTGGAGATTCCATGATAGCTCTTCTGTCACTTCAGCGATGGCGGGTGGTTTTATGATCTGATGCAGTTTTGGAGAGTATTGTCAGTTTCTTTGTTCAATTTTAAGCATCCAATTTTGGATCATCTCGTACAAGCTAACATCATATAATACAATCAAGATACATGCAAGTCAACAAGGTAGCTCTCAAGGACACTCAGTCGTTTTCTCAGTTTTTTATAGATTATTTGTCGAACAAGCAGGAGCTGGCTCCATTTTATGGTTTGCGTCCAGAGATTGATGCTTTTGGTGAGCAGATTGATAGAAAGTCGTTTTCGAACCTAAACCGAAAAGTGCTCTGCGAAGTGCTCGAAGATCAGTATGAAGGGTACGAAGTGGCGCCTACCCTGGCGGGTAACTTGACCGATCTGGCACTGCCCAATACCTACACCGTCACCACAGGTCATCAGCTCAATATCTTTACGGGACCACTATATTTTATCTACAAGATTGCTACGGTAGTCAATGCCTGTCGTGAGTTGAAGGTCAAATATCCAGATAGTAATTTTGTACCTGTCTATTGGATGGCCTCTGAGGATCATGATTTTGATGAAATTTCTTATTTCCACCTATTCGGTAAAAAGTACCAATGGGAGTGTCCGGGGCAAGGAGGAGTGGGGCGTCTGTCTACTGAAAGTTTGACAGGACTACTGGAGGAGCTACCGGAGAAGGTGGCGTTGTTTGAGCAGGCCTATCGGGATCATGGCAACCTCGCAGATGCCGTTCGTTGTTATGTTAACGACTTGTTCGGTGAAGAGGGATTGGTTGTCTTAGATGCCGATGATGACAGGCTCAAAAAACTCTTTTCGCCCATGATCAAGGATGATTTGCTCCACCATTCGGCAAATACACTCGTAGAGCAGACTAACGATGAGTTGGCCCAGTTGGGATACAAAACGCAGATATTCCCACGAGAAATCAACTTCTTTTATCTCGATGATGGGGTACGAGAGCGTGTTGTCAAAGAGGATGGTCAGTATCTCGTTAACAATACTGAGCTGTCATTTTCGGAGACAGAAATACTCGCTCTTCTAGATTCCAATCCCGAAAAATTCAGTCCCAACGTAGTGATGCGTCCTCTGTATCAAGAGGTGATCTTGCCTAACCTAGCTTATGTGGGTGGTCCTGCGGAGGTGATCTATTGGCTTCAGCTGGGTAAGGTTTTCGAAAAACATGAGGTCACCTTCCCTATTTTACTCCCAAGGAATTTTGCCCTCTATATCAATGGGGCATCACAGAAGAAATTAGCGAAGTTTGGTTGGTCGGACGAGCAGTTGTTTCAGTCGATAGATGAGTTGCAGGCGCAGTATGTAACAACGTATGGTAGTGACGAAGTGACGCTTAATGGAGAGTACAAAGACCTAGAGGCGGTGTTTGAGCAGTTGATCGAGAAGGCGGAGGTTATCGATGGTTCGCTCAAAGGTTTCATCTCTGCTGAACATACGAAGGCAGTGAAGAGTATCGATAACATTGGTAAACGCCTCAAAAAATCTGAAGAGCGCAAACACGAGACCGAACTCAATCAGATAGCTTCCGTCAAGGAAAAGCTCTTCCCAAGAGGAGGTCTACAAGAGCGCCATGACAACTTCCTCAACTTCTATATCAACAACCCCAATTTCGTCAAAGAACTGCTTGTGGCATTAGATCCCTTTGACCTGCAGATGCATGTGCTGAAGGAAGGATAGAACTATGGTTCGTGAGCCAAGACTCAATACTCAAGATTAGAGACCCTTTGTGTTATTCGTGTATGAGTTTTGAGTAGTGCTTACTGTGGGGGCTTCCCTGATAGCTCCTTGGTCGCTTCAGAGAATGGCGGGGATCCGTTGGTTTGATGTTTCGGCTGTCCTGTCAGGTTTGTTTCTGTATGTGACTGACGGGGCTGGGGCATCTGATCTTGTCTAGGTTCTAGTATCTAAAAGCTAGTTAAAGTCTTTTCTTATGAACCGCCATTGCTAGTCTCAGTTTGTAGTAGGGGATTTCTTCTTTGAAGTGGTCGAAGAGAGGTTTGAGTTTTTCGGTTTCTCCAGTTTCTTCTATGCCCTTTATGATCTTGGATTCTTCTTCCTCACTGATGTAATTTCGGATGTTGATGTCACGTCTCTGTTCGTAGAGTGTGGCGAGGTGCGAATAGATGGTGATGATGTTGAGTTTTCGTTTCTCAGCGATCTCTTCGGGATTGAGACCTTCTTTGAGGTACTCGAAGGTGATCAAGTGTGTTGCGCCTTTAATTTTCTCTCCCTGTTCGGCTTTTTCCTTCACGAAGGCAATAATCTCACGGACGAATCTATCTCCGTATTGGGTTACTTTCTGCTGGCCGACTCCTGATATTTCTAGCATCTCGTCTTCGTTGCTTGGTCGCTTGGCAGCCATATCTTCGAGTGTCGCATCATTGAATACCACGTAGGCTGGGACTTGCTGCTCTTCAGCGATCTTTTTGCGCAGTGTTCTGAGTCGATCAAATAGCTCGTTGGAGTGCTGAACCGATTTTCGGGGTTTGGCAGGTGTGAGCCTTTGGTTTCGTTCGTTGACACTTTCTGGTTTGGTGATTTGTACTGGAACCTCTCCACGTAGCGCCTTCTTGCCGTGTTCGGTGATGCGAAGGATGTTGTGGTTGTCAAAGGCGATCTCGAAGAGTCCGAGGTTGAGGAACTGCCCGATGAAATGCTGCCAATCGAAATAGCTATGCTCTTTGCCTGCTCCATAGGTTTTGATGTTTTGGTATCCGAGCTGGTAGATTTCTTGGCGACCTGATCCACGGAGGATGTCTATGAGTAGTCGGCTACCGACTTTTTCTTGGGTGCGTGCACTGGCAGAGAGAGCTTTCTGAGCGAGGATAGTACCGTCCATGAATTCGGGAGGGTTGCGACATACATCGCAGTTGCCACAGTCTGTTTCGAGCTGTTCTCCAAAGTAACTCAGTAGTACCCGCCTGCGGCAGGTAGTCGCCTCAGCGAACTGCTGCATACGCTGGAGCTTGGCCTCAAGTAGCGCCTTCTGAGGACTGTCCTCCATGAATTGCTTGAGCTGTACCACGTCAGCATAACTAAAGAATAACAATGTTTTGGAATCTAGCCCGTCTCGTCCCGCACGACCGATCTCTTGATAGTAGCTTTCTAGGTTTTTGGGTAGGTTGTAGTGGATCACCCAGCGGACGTTGGATTTATCTATCCCCATTCCGAATGCAATCGTAGCACAGACTACTTTGAGGTCGTCTCGGATGAATCGCTCTTGTGTTTTGTTGCGTACGTCGGCGGGCATGCCCGCATGGTAGAAGTCTGCATCTATGCCTTTGGCTTGCAGTTTCTCGGCTACTTTCTCACAGCTCTTTCTACTGAGACAGTAAATGATGCCTGATTCGTCAGGCGCACGATTGATCATCCCGATGATGGATTCTAATCTACCCTGTGCAGCTCGAACCGTGAGGTCTAGGTTTGGTCTATCAAAGGATGCTAAAAATGTCTTGGCATGTGGGATGCCCAATTGAGAGGCAATGTCTGTACGGGTAGCTTTGTCGGCAGTTGCGGTCAGTGCCATGATGGGTACGGTAGGGAACTGCTTTTTGAGGAAGTCGAGTTTGGTGTACTCGGGACGGAAATCATGTCCCCATTGAGAGATACAGTGCGCTTCGTCCACCGCGATGAGATTGAGGGTGACAGATTTGAGGACATTGAAAAAGTCTCTGGTTAGTAGTTTCTCTGGTGAGACGTACAGGATTTTGATCTCTCCTGAGAGGAATTGCTCTTCTATTATATTTTGTTCTTTTCCAGTCAAGCTGCTGTTGAGATAGGCAGAAGCTACACCATTTTGTTTGAGTGCTTCGACCTGGTCGCGCATCAGTGAGATTAAGGGGGATATGACTAAACAAACACCTTCTTGGGCAAGTGCGGGCAGTTGGAAACACATAGATTTCCCACCTCCTGTGGGCATAATCACTAGTGAGTCATTGCCATCTATCGCATAGGAAATAACATCTCGTTGCAAAGGTCTAAATTCCTTGTAACCATAGGTTTCTTTGAGGATAGATTGTGCTTTGTCTAATACAGAGGGCATAGTTGGGATTTTGAAATGATGCGGATCAAAGGTAAGAAACTCGGCTGGAGTGTGGGGAGGAAAAGAGCTGAAATAAAAAGGGGCTGTTTCGAGATGACATTTCGAAACAGCCCCTTGGCTAAAGTCTTGAGTTGGTTATTTCAGTTGAGCCAACCAGTATGGGTTTTCAAACCATTTTTGCTCCATCATTTCTAGTACGCCAGCAGCTTCTAATGACTCGATGTAGTTGTCTACGAGGTTGACAAATAGCGCATCGTCGTTAGGCAAAGCGATACCGATTGGCTCGATTGTCATCGGTCTGTCCAGGATGACCAGTTCATCATTCGGGAACTTCAGCATCGCGTACGCACACGTCGGGTAGTCCGCAATCATGATTTCCGACTCGTTGTTTCTGATTTTGTCAATTGCGATATCGTAGTTGTCTACCAACTCTAGATCTACGTCTGTTAAGTGTTTCTCAGCGAACTTCTGACTTGTCGATCCCTTGAGGGTTACGACTTTTCTGTTGGTGTTGATGTCCTGAGGATTGGTCACGTTAGCCAATACTTTTGATTTAGTCAATATGGATTTTCCTGAGATCAGATAAGGACCAACGAATGCAGTTTTAAGGTTTCTAGCTGGTGTAATGGTCATGCCTGAGATGACTAGATCTACTTGACCATTGGCCAAACCTGGGAGTAGCTCAGCAAAGGGTAGTTCTACGAGAATTAATTTTAACTCCATAGAAGTTGCCAATAGATTAGCCAAGTCTACATCGAAACCGATCAGTTCATTATTTTTAGCTTTCATAGAGAACGGAGGCTGAGTACCTGTGAGTCCGACGCGGAGTTCACCACTTTCTACGATTTTAGATAATCTGTCTTGTGCGAAAAGTGTATTGGCGGTCAGTAGGATCACCGCTACGAGCAAATATGTTTTTATTGTCTTCATTGGGATTGTGATTGATTATTTTAAGATTTTGTTATTTTCTAAGTCTTTGAGCAGAATTTTGGCGTATCTCGCCGCGAGTGTTCTCATGTTGGAAGACTCTATAAGCTGAGACTGTCCAGTCCAAATGATGGAATTGTCTGGATTGGTGTTTTCTCCTAAATCATATACCTGACATTCGATGAGGTATTGGGTCTGTTCTGTGTAGTAGCCAGGGTCTTGCCAGCCATAACCATAGCCGCCATAGTAAACATTGTAGCCATAGCGATAGTTGTAATAGTTGTACATATCGTATCCATACGGACCGTACCCACCGTAAGCGCCACCAGCATAAGGGCCATTGTAGTTGGAGTGGTATTGTGTCTCTGTTTTTTGATCCACTGCACTTGCCATGATGACCAGATCGAAATTTTCCTTCTTAATAATTCGCTGCATGTGTTCATTAGAGGTGATTTCGAAACTAGGAGGTATGAGTGTCATACCGTGAGCAGCGGGGTAGCCAAGATCAAGCAGTGCGTCGACTACAGCTTCTTCGAATGCCAATCTAGTGTCCAGTCGTTGAAACATCCCAAAGACGATAACTTTCTTGAAATCGTGGGGTTGGTAGGTAGGGTTGGTCCATGAGACGAGTGCAGGAGCACAACCATGGAGCAAAATTCCCATCAAGGTGAGCATGAGTAGCTTGTGGGATCGTTGGGTTAGTTTTTTCAATAGCGTCATGTATAGACTTTTACAATTGTAGGGAAATTCGAATAATTGTGAAACTAGTCACAAGTTGTGAAAAAGAACGGTGTGTTAGAAACAAAAAAAGACAACTCATTGCTGAGTTGCCCTTTTCGTTTTTGACCTTATCTTTTATTTCAGTGCTTACGCCTTGAAATTAATTTTTCTCATTCGGAGAGATAGTGGTGTTACTTCCACATATTCGTCTTTGTTGATGTATTCTAGTGCTTCTTCTAGAGAGAATTTCTTAGCAGGAGCGATTTTCATACCCGCATCTGTTCCAGATTTTCTCATGTTAGTCAACTGCTTACCTTTTTGGACGTTGACTGCTAGGTCATTTGAGCGAGAGTGTTCTCCGATCACCTGGCCGATGTATAGTTCATCACCTGGATCGACGAAGAATATACCTCTGTCCTGCAGTTTGTCAATAGAATACGCAGTACCAGATCCAGTCTCCATAGATACCAAAGATCCGTTGAGACGCTCAGGAATTTCGCCTTTGAAAGGCTCGTATCCACTGAATCTGTGTGTCATCACTGCTTCACCAGCTGTGGCAGTCAAAATTTGGTTTCTCAACCCGATCAACCCACGTGCAGGGATATTGAATTCCAAGTGTTGTACATCACCTTTAGGCTGCATGATGGTCATTTCGCCTTTTCTCTTGGTGACTAGTTCGATGGCTTTTCCAGAGACTTCTTCTGGTACATCAATCACCAAGTGCTCGATTGGCTCGTGTTTCTGACCGTCGACATCTTTGTAGATTACTTGTGGCTGACCTACTTGTAGCTCATATCCTTCTCTTCTCATGGTCTCGATTAATACAGACAAGTGAAGTACACCACGGCCATAAACCAAGAATTTATCTTCACTATCAGTAGACTGAACCTTGAGTGCAAGGTTTTTTTCGGTCTCTTTCATCAAACGATCTCTCAAGTGACGAGAAGTGACGAATTTACCTTCTTTACCGAAGAAAGGAGAGTTGTTTATGGTAAAGAGCATGTTCATTGTAGGTTCATCTACACCTACTCTTTCCATTGGTTCTGGATTATCAAAATCTGTAATTGTATCACCAATGTCGAAGCTTTCGATGCCTGTCACTGCACAGATGTCACCGCATTCTACTTGCTCTACACTTCTTTTGCCGAGACCTTCGAATATGTGTAGTTCTTTAATTCTTACTCTTTGGACTGTTCCATCAGATTTGGTCAATCCTAGGCTTTGGCCTACTTTGATGCTGCCTTGGTGGATTCTGCCAATGGCGATTCTCCCTGTAAATGAAGAGAAGTCCAGAGAAGTGATTTTCATTCTTAAGACACCTTCTTTTTTCTCTGGAGCAGGAATGGTTTCTAGGATCGTGTCAAGGAGAGGTTCCAAGTTGTCGGTTTCATCTTTCCAGTCATGACTCATCCATCCGTTTTTAGACGAACCGTATAGCGTAGGGAAGTCTAGTTGGTCTTCAGTTGCTTCGAGGTTGAACATAAGGTCGAAAACTTCCTCATGTACTTCGTCAGGACGACAGTTTTCTTTGTCGACTTTGTTAACTACCACGATTGGTTTCAAGCCTATACCTAAGGCTTTGCTCAATACAAATCGAGTTTGAGGCATAGCGCCTTCAAACGCATCTACCAATAGGATTACACCATCAGCCATACTCAATACACGCTCTACTTCACCTCCGAAATCGGCGTGACCAGGTGTATCAATAATGTTGATTTTCGTTCCTTTGTAGTTTACAGATACGTTCTTGGAGAGGATGGTGATACCACGCTCTTTTTCAAGATCATTGGAGTCCAGGATCAAGTCATTGTTGTCCTGTGATCTTTTAGCATCGTTTGCTTGCGCAGCATAGATGATCTTATCAACCAATGTAGTTTTGCCATGGTCAACGTGTGCAATAATTGCTACATTCCTTATCTCAGTCATTCTTTCTTTTCTTAGAAATTCGGCGCAAAGTTACGGCTAATAATTGACTTCTGATAGGGGCGGCGTTAATTAGCTGTTAAATCTTGTCTACTTGCCAAACAACATAGGCATAAACCCCGAAACGGAGCAATCTACTGATGCCAAATAACAGAAAATGAGAGAGTTTGAAATGTGCTGCGCCGACGATCATACAGATGGCGGAGTAGGGTACAGGTGTGGCTGCTGCGATGACGATCATGAACCCTCCGAAACGTTTGACTTGCCGTTTGAGCTGCGGACCAGCTTTGGTCAGGAGCTTATTGTAGAGAGGAGTTGTACTGAAGAACCTACCAAAGAAGTAACCGATGATCCCGGCAGTGTATGAAATCCCTGCCAATAGTATGGTGAAAAGAATGTAATGGATGACTCCTCCCTGATGTAGAGACCATATCATGAACAGTTCTGGCGGGATGATACCAAACAAAACTTCAGATAGTGTGAAAGCACTGAAGACTAATAGGGGCTTGTCTGATAGGTGCTGCATGACCGTGTCATACCCACTTTGGAAATAGTACTTTGCGATCAGAAAGAGAGCTAGGATTAGTACTAGCCAGATCAATCCTTTGCCGAGGTTGGAGAGGAGGTAGCGGTATTTGCTATTTTGTGTTCTCACAGATCTAGGATGAAATCACGAATTTTCGTGTAAGTTGTTTTTTTGAATATCAATGGGTACTAGCTCATCTTTGCCTTCTGTAGAAGGTGAATTTGATGCTATGAGGTGTTTGTTCGTTTTTAGTAAGTCTTCTGAGTCGCCGATAGTTACTTTCCAGTAGGGGTCTCGTAGATCGTAGTAATGGTTGTTGTACTGGGTGAGCATGATTTTGACAGCATAGTTGAGTCGGTTGAGTGCGTCAGTTTTATAGTCACGCCTATTCATAGGGTGAAAGATGAAAAACTTGACAATCGGAAAGGATTTTCGCCTCAGCTCCCCTAGGATAGAGGGAATGCGGATGTCTTCAGTCTTAACAGCTTTATTGATACTATCGATGGCTTCTTCACAGTAGGTACTCAGCCCGTTTAACAAATCAAAGTAGAGCCAGACTTCTTCGTTTTGGCTTTGTTTGAGAGATTCGACATAATCATTACAAAAAACTTTTAGAATACTGAGTTGCGGAACACACAATGCGGGTTGTGTATAGACATTGGGTTGCCATAGTATTTCTCGAAATGTGAATATAGATGGGAGCAATTCCGTGTCGTAGTTTTCTTCTTTTTTTAAATTCTGAATGTCACGAGAAGAAAGATTTTGGATTACAATATCACCAGCAATTAGCTCATAGATCCAACTTTTCCCTTGATTAGCTTGAAGTGGCTCAGGCGCCATTTCCATAAATTCCCATATCTCATTGAGGTCTATCTTCATTTATCTTTAGATCACTATCTGGTTCTAACAAATATATTCATTGTGTAGCACAAAAGTCTATTTGAAGTTTTCTATAGGTGTCTTTTTAGATTTTGGGAGCGAAAATTAGCAGCGATTTGGGTTTGATTTCTACAGTGTTGGTGGCTTGAGCTGCGATAGTTTCTCCGTCAATCTGCGCTTTAGCTGCTGACGTATGGATGACGATTTTTTTTGCAGTCATCAACTGTGTGTGTTTGCTATTGCTTAGGGATTTGGTAAATAGTTTGTACGGGAAGGTTAAACAACGTGCAATGTTTAAGGGAGCGACAATGGTTAGGTTCAATAGACCATCTTCTAAGGAAGCATGAGGGGAGATGAAGGCATTGTTGCCGTACTGGCTGCCATTAGCGATTGTGATGATGAATGGAGTAGTTTTTACTTTTAGCTGATCTACGATTAGTTCCGTTGCCTGCGGAGTGAACTGTAGGTACTCGCGGATAGATAACCAGATGTAGGAGAGTAAGCCTCGGCGATCATGGTTATCGAATGCATGTGCGACCTGTGCGTCGAATCCTATACCTGCTACGTTGAGGAATAGTTGATCGTTGAACCATCCAGTATCTATGGGGGTGGTCTGCGAGTCATTGAGTTGAGAGATGGCAGTAGGGATGTGGTCAGATATACCTAGGTGCTTTGCAAGTCCATTGCCAGATCCGTTGGGTATGATGCCCATGGGCATGGTTGTGAAAATTAGCCCTTGGGCTACTTCATTGATGGTGCCATCTCCTCCTACAGCGACGACTAGGTCGAAATTTTCTTGAACAGCCTTTTGCGCTCTTTCTGTAGCATCACCACGCTGTTTGGTCTTGTATATAGTCCAGTCGAAGCGTTGGTTGTCGAGATGTCGTGTGATTAGAGCTGGTAACTTGAGTTTGGCTCCTGGGCCAGAGATAGGATTGGCGATGAAGAGCACTTTCCTTTTGGGGGACATAGATAGGATGTCTGATCGTGAGGTATAAAAAAAGACCAGCTAAAAGCTGGCCTTTGAAATGTCGTTTGATTAGCCTCGGGTGCCTCCGAATTTGTAAGAAAGGCCTAAGCTAAGAATGCTTTTGAATTGCCATCTAGCTTCTTCTGTAGACAGGATAGGCTCTCCTGCTCCATCTAGGTCATAAAATTTAATGTCATAATCGTAGATCGTTTGGATGTAAACCATTGCTGATAGAAAATCATTCACCTTCATGGTCAGGGTGTTTTCCCAGTTGACGTCTATCTTGTCGGTATTCTCCATATAGTTGGTGAATAACAACAAGTTGGTACTATAGGTAGTGTTTTTAAAAATCTCTTTGTTATAATTGATTTTTATAGTTGCTCCAAATTCTGCCCTCATGTTTTTGCCAGTACCAGCTATAATAGCGCCAGTGCCGTCAGTTTCAGCTGCGTCAACTCCATAAGCCCCAGCGTCTGCTAGGTCATCGTCCATGACAAATGTCATTTTGCCAGAAAGAAGACCAAATGAAGCGCTAAAGTTGTCGTTAGGTTTATAATCAGCACCTACAGAAGCTAAGAGGTAGCCAGGAGACATGAAGCTAGAGATTTTATTATTTTGCTCTGGGTCATCGTACCCTGGAGCGAACTGAGTCCTGAAATCAACCATTGCGCTATAGTACCATTTTCCTTCTCCCATTTCTTTGCCGTACTGTGAGGTAATCACTAACCTATCATCTGCTTTTTTACTATCTACCTTGTCTTCTTTGATAAAACCGAAACCTAGGTCTATTGTGTTTTGCCAGAATACGCCTTCTTTTTTGTAATCAAAAAACTGAAAGAAATAGGCTCCACCAGAGTAAGTGTTGATACCACCTGCTGCCCAGTTTTTTAAAGTCGCTTGGTTAAACGTTAGACCTACATTACCACCTTTGTTCCAATAGGTCGTGTCAGATTGTGCTTGCACCAATAGGGGTGCTATGAGGATGAGGGTTAGTATGATTTTTTTCATAATTATTAACGGGAATGATTATTCTTAATGTTGAAACTAGCAGCTAAAATAATAGAAAATACGCTAAGGCTTATTTTCTTAATGTTAATTAATCGTAGGTATTGGTTTTAGCGTCATTTTCTTTCAGGATACGTCTGAGAATCTTTCCAACGTTTGATTTCGGTAGTTCGTCACAGAATTCCACATGTTTAGGACATTTGTATGCAGTGAGGTTTTCGCGAGCATAGGTTTTAATCTCTTCTTCTGTTAAAGAGTTGTCTTTCTTTACGATAAATACTTTGACCGCTTCGTTTGACCTTTTGCTTGGGACACCTATGGCCCCTACTTCTAACACTTTAGGATGAGCGGCGAGTGTGTCTTCTATTTCATTCGGATAGACATTGAAGCCTGAGACTAGTATCATTTCTTTTTTTCTATCCACAATACGTATAAAGCCGTCTGAATCCATCGTAGCAATATCGCCTGACTTGAACCATTCCCCTTCCATGACATGTTTGGTTTCTTCTGGTCTGTTCCAGTAGCCTTTCATGATTTGGGGGCCTTTTGCATAGAGTTCTCCCGGTTCGTCAAAGCCTACCTCAGTACCATCTTCTGCTATGAGTTTGATCTCAGTACTAGGCATGGGTACGCCTATAGTGCCTATTCTGTGGTTGCCGTTGAGAGGGTTGACAGTGAGTACGGGGGAGGTCTCGGTTAGCCCGTAGCCCTCTGCTAAGAATGAGCCTGTCACAGTAGCCCATTTTTCGGCAACCGCTTTCTGTACTGCCATACCGCCTCCGATGGCCACTTTTAGTTTGCTGAAGTCAAGTTTAGCAAAAGCTTCCTGATTGAGTAGTCCATTAAATAGTGTGTTGACTCCTGTGATAACCGTGAACTGGTGCTTGCTCATGTCTTTGATGAAAGCAGGCATATCGCGAGGGTTGGTAATGAGGACGTTGTGTGCTCCATACTTGAACATCGTGAAGCAGTTGCTCGTCAATGCAAAAATATGATAAAGAGGGAGAGCTGTGATGACAATTTCTTTCCCTTCTTCGAGCATTACTTCGAGCCATCCGCTGACTTGTTGGAGGTTGGCTACTAAGTTTCGATGGGTGAGCATTGCACCTTTGGCTACACCTGTAGTGCCGCCAGTGTATTGTAAGAAGGCGAGATCCTCACCGTCGATTTCTATTTGACGAAAATGTTTTTGCTTGCCTAGCTTGATCGCATCATTGAAGGGGATAGTTGATGGTAATGAGAACGAAGGAACCATTTTTTTAATCCGCTTCACGACAAAATTGACGATGGTTTTTTTGAGGCCTCCCAACACATCTCCGACTTGCGTCGTGATGATTAGTTCAATAGGTGTGTCTGAGAGGATTTTCTCTAGATTGAATGCAAAGTTTTCTACGATGAGGATGGCTTTGGCTCCAGCATCATTGATTTGATGTTTCATCTCCGATGCGGTGTATAGCGGGTTGATGTTGACGACTACCAGTCCACATTTGAGTGCAGCGAACATCGCGATGGGATATTGCAGTAGGTTGGGCATTTGGATGGCAATGCGGTCACCTTTTTCAAGAGTCGTTTCATGCTGAAAGTAACTCGCCATGTGATTGACCTGGGTTTCGAGTTCTTGGTAGCTAAGCACCTTCCCCATATTTTCCATGGCTGGAGAGTTTGCGAATTTTTTGAATCCGCGATCTAGCAAATCGGCTAGTGAGGAATAGTCGTCAGCATCTATCTTATGTGGAATCCCATCAGGGTACTGCTTGAACCAAGGGTAATTTTTCATATTCGTTGTCTTTAATAATCACTTTGGGTAATGGTAGGCTAGGTCACTATTCATGATAAATATGACTATAGAAAACGGAATAGCAAAGAAAGGACTGTGAAAAAAGGGTGGAAAGGAGTTAGTTTTGCAGAAAATGAAAAAAGTCTGGTAAAACCAGACTCTTTCATTAAACAACATTAACCCAAAAATGATAGCTGTAGGAGAAGGATTCGAACCTCCACGGAGCGGTTAGCCCCTTGACGGGATTTATTCCTTATCTCCACCCCCGAGACAGGGGGGCATGGCTGCCTGTTTCATCACCCTACATTATGTCAAAGTATCTAAGAGAACTTCTTTTCCCTTCCTTTGTGATTACAAATTTATAGTAAACACTCGGAATATTAAAAATTTTTCATAAAAACATTTAATAATTTATATGTGATCTAATAAATCTTTATAATTGTTGAGTAATTAATAAAATGACTTGTAAATCATGCCGAAAAATTATGAAATTGATGAAGTGGATTTAAAAATCCTTTCTCACCTGATGATTGACGCGAAAACTCCCTATACAGAGATAGCCAAAAAGGTATATGTCTCGGGAGGTACTGTCCATGTAAGAATGAAAAAACTCGAAGAAATGGGCGTAGTGAGAGGTACAACCTTACAACTAGATTACTCCAAGTTAGGGTTTGATGTCACATGCTTCCTCGGGATTTATTTGCAGCGTAGTTCATTGTATGATTCTGTAGTAGAAGAGCTAAAGGGTATCCCTGAGGTAGTGAGGATACACTATACAACAGGTAATTATAATATTTTTATCAAGATTCATTGTCGTGATACCAATCACCTGCGTCAGGTATTGCACGACAAGATTCAGAAAGTAGATGGTATTGATCGAACGGAGACGTTTATTTCCCTAGATGAGAGTATGAGTCGACCGATACAGTTGACAGGAGAATAACAGACAGTATATGGGGTAAATTGACATAGTCACGTTATTTTTATGTCAAACACCCAAAAATGAAAAAAGTAACAATAGGTAAAAGCACCATCGAACTTGAAAAAGTTGATGGTGCTTTTTTATTAAACGGAGTATCAGTCATGCTCGATATTCATCAAAAGACACCTGTCAACTATCACGTATTACATGGTAGAGGTTCCTACATGGTGGAAGTGGTGCATATCGATAGAGATAGAAAAGTGGTCAATATGCTGATCAACGGAGTAGCCGTTACTACGGCTGTTGAAGATGAGCTAGACTTAGTTTTGGAAAAAATAGGTTTTGAGAAAGGTGCTGGATCAGGAGATAATGAGGTCAGGGCACCTATGCCTGGGGCAATACTCGATATGCTCGTAGCGGAGGGACAGACTGTCCAAAAAGGAGATCCACTTCTTATATTAGAGGCCATGAAAATGGAGAATGTTATCAAAAGTCCAATAGATGGTGTGGTCAAAAGTTTGTGTACCGCAGTAGGTGAGTCCGTAGAGAAGGGCAAAATTCTTTTGATATTTTAAATGATGTCGAATTCCATTCTATATTTGTAGGATTTGAAACACAAATAGGAATAATACCTGATAGATGAAGTACAAAAGAATATTATTGAAGCTGAGTGGTGAAGCATTAATGGGCGATAATCAGTATGGGATAGACGCTTCAAGACTGGAACAGTATGTCCAGGACATCAAAAAAGTGTACGACGAAGGTATAGAGCTGGCGATTGTGATCGGTGGTGGTAATATCTTCAGAGGAGTACAAGCCGAAAGTTCTGGAATTGATCGTGTACAGGGGGACTACATGGGTATGCTAGCGACCGTGATCAATGCAATGGCGCTACAGTCTGCACTAGAAGGAGCAGGGCTTTATACGAGACTCATGTCAGGTATCAAAATTGAGGAGGTCTGTGAGCCATTTATCAAGAGGCGTGCAGTGAGGCATCTCGAAAAAGGACGTATCGTTATATTCGGTGCGGGTATTGGCAATCCTTATTTTACGACTGATTCTACGGCTAGTTTGCGAGCCATCGAAGTAGAAGCAGACGTGGTACTGAAAGGTACACGAGTGGATGGTGTATATACCGCTGACCCAGAGAAAGATCCTACAGCCACCCGTTATCAGGACATTAGTTTTCAAGAGGTGTACGAAAAAGGGCTAAACGTGATGGATATGACGGCATTTACGTTATGTCAAGAAAATAATCTGCCTATTATCGTTTTTGATATGAACAAAAAAGGGAATCTATTAGAAATCGCCAAAGGAGCGGATGTAGGAACCTTAATTTCATAAAGCATACATTTATAATAACACATAGATAGAATTAAGACATGGAAGAGATCGAAATGTTTTTGGATGAAGCCAAAGAACAAATGGACAAATCTGTAACCCACTGTGGCCAAGAGCTAATCAAAATACGAGCAGGAAAGGCCATGCCTAACATGTTGGATAGCTTGATGGTGGATTACTATGGTAGTCCAACACCGATCACTCAAGTAGCCTCCATCAATACACCTGATGCTAGGACACTCGCTGTGAAGCCATGGGAAAAAAATATGATCTCTGAGATCGAGCGCGCCATCATGAATAGTGATTTGGGATTGAATCCGCAGAATGATGGGGAGCAAATTCGTATCAATATACCAGCATTGACTGAGGACAGAAGACGTGATTTAGTAAAGCAAGCTAAAAATGAAGCAGAAAATGGTAAAATCAGTTTGAGGAATGTGCGTAAGGACACCAATGAGTCCTTGAAAAAACTACTGAAAGATGGCGCGTCAGAGGATGAGATCAAAACTGCAGAAGCCGAGGTTCAAAAAATCACTGATGCACACGTAGCTAAAATCGATGAGCTTTTCGTGTTAAAGGAAAAGGATATTATGACGATCTAATTGTAGAGCTTTTTACTCTTAATGAGATAGTCTACTTCAGGGGGCACTAGGTATTTGATCGAGTGCCCCTTTTCTATGGCTTCACGGATATAAGTCGCCGATATGTGCAGCATGGGCGCTTTGATAAAGTCCGCCTTATCTTCTATGTCTATTTTGGGTGCACGAGCATTAGGACGTGGATAGACAATGAGTTGATGATGTTTTAGAATTTCTTCGTGGTTTTTCCACTTGTGAAAATGTGTCAAATTGTCTTCACCTATGATAAGTTTGAATGATTTGTCTGGATGTTTTTCGGATAATACTGCTAGTGTTTGGACGGTATAGCTCGGTTTTGGTAAGTTGAATTCTACGTCAGATGTTTTCATCTGCGGTTGGTCTTGAATCGCAGCTTCGACCATTTCTAGTCTGTCAAATTCATGAAGCAGGTTGCTGTTTTTTTTGAAAGGATTCTGTGGACTCACGATGAACCATAGTTCGTCTACACTGCCCGCATCGATCACCGCCTGGGCAATAATCATGTGACCGATGTGAATGGGATTGAATGATCCAAAAAACAAGCCTACACTGCGCATGTTATTCATGAATTTAAGAAGGCTTGCACTATTTTTTTGCTCTCGGCAAAAGACTCTTCGAGGTTGTCATTGATGATGACTTGGTCAAATTTGTTTTCAAAGGACATCTCGAATTTGGCTTTGAAGAGTCTTCGTGATAGACTTTTTTCATCCTCTGTTCCACGGTCTTTGAGGCGCTCTGCCAACGTCTCCATGTCTATAACCTTGACGAAGATAGCTAGTGCATTGTCGCCAAAGTATTCTTTAAGGTTTAGACCGCCTTTGACATCTACATCGAATATGACGTGCTGGCCGTTGCTCCAGATTCTTTCGATTTCTGATTTGAGTGTGCCGTAGAAATTGCCTTCATAGACTTCTTCCCATTCGATGAATTCGTCTTTGTCTATTTTTTCTTTGAACGCCTCGGGGCTTAGAAAGTGGTAATCTTTCCCGTGAGTCTCACTACGACCTCTTTTGTCTCGAGTGGATGCAGAGATGCTGAATGCCAGTTCGGGGATTTGTGACAGTAGGTGTTTGACAATGGTCGTTTTTCCAGAACCAGACGGTGCTGAGAATATAATGGCTTTTCCTTGGTGCATGAGGCTTTTAGAAAGTTGACTTCTCTATTTTACTACGGATAGACTCTGCCAGCCCAGCGGGGACTTCTTTGTTTGTCATCTTGTGCTGAATGGCTTTTTTTAATTCCTGCTCCAAATTTAGTTTATCTACACATTTTAAGCACAATTTTAAGTGTCTTCTCAGATATACTTCTTGTGCAGGAGAAGATTGGTTGTCTATGACATCATGAATCAATGCGATGTAGTCAGAGCATTTGGCCATCCCTGTTTGGAGTTTTATGTTGTGTATGTACTGTTTTAATCCCACGGTTTCTACTGTTCTTGTTGTCTTAATACCCCATACTAGCCGCATAGTTGGCTAGTTTTTCTTTGAGTAGGTTTCTAGCACGATGTATCCGAGACCTTACTGTACCGATCGGGATATCCAAAATTTTTGCCATCTCGTCATAAGTGAAACCTTCTAGGTCACAAAGAATGATGACGGTTTTAAAATCTACATCTAGGCTGTTGAGCGCATTGGTGATTTCGTCTCCCATCATGTTCTTGACAGTATCTACACGTAGGTCTGTCGTAACGGATGGCTTATCAGTTCCTTCGGAGTTGTAGTATCCCTCGACTTCCTGATAGTCGACTTTGGAGGGTTGCTTGCTTTTCTTTCTATACTCGTTGATGAAACTGTTTTTCAGAATTCGAAACAACCATGCCTTGGCATTAGTTCCCTTTTGAAAAGAATTGATGAAACGATGCGCCTTCATGTAGGTGTCTTGAACTAGGTCTTTGGCGTCATCTTCGTCATAGGTTAGTTTATAAGCAAAATTGTAGAGGGCATTGAGCTGAGGCATGAACTCGTGATCAAATAGCTGCTGCTGCTCCTGAGGTGAATATTCATTTTTCTCGGTGTTTTCTTCCATGGTTACTTTTAGGCGTCCTCAGATTAGATGTGTCTAAAAAGACAATAGAAACGTGGCTAGTTTTGATAAGTTATATGCCTCACAGTTTCCTTTCAAACTCAAGGTATAAAAAGAGTTTCACAGCTTGAAGAATTTAGTGATTTTGATTTCTACAATGTTTCATTATCAATTATGGTCTAAAGCGCTGTACTTTATGTTTTTCTAAATTTAATGTTTTCATAAAGGGTATTTATAGATCGATCTGATGTTGATACATAAATTTGGTGTACTCCAACTTATGCTTCAATATGATATTCGACACAAGTAGTGATGCTAATTTAATACCTGCACTAAAAAAAGGAGATAGAGAGGCATTTGAAGCGATCTATGCTCATTTTTGGAAACCACTGTATATACATGTTTACAAAAGGTTGGATGATACATATTTGGCAGAAGAGATGGTTCAAGAGGTTTTTGTTCAGCTCTGGGAGAACCGACAGAAAGTGGAAATCGAAAGGTCATTGAGTGCATATCTCTATGGTTCTGTAAAGAATAAAATATTACTGCACTTTAGAAACCTGTACCGTCACAGTGCTCATCATGCGGAGATCAAGTATCAGGCAATTAAGTCAGATCAACAATTGGAACGCAGTGTAGTCCAAGGAGATCTATTGGACAAAATAGAGCAGCTCATTCAATGTCTGCCGAACAAATCTCGTCGTGTGTTTGAGTTGAGTAGGGTAGATTTTTTGAGCAATAAGGAGATTGCTGATCGCATGGGCATCACTGACAAAACGGTGGAGTACCATATCAATTATTCTCTCCAATATTTGCGCAACCACTGTCCAGATTATCTACTGGCTAGTTTGTTTTTTTATACGATGACAGGTGCTCAGGCCTAAGTCACCCCATACACTTGATACAGGAGAGGACTCCCTAGGCATCAACTGGTACTTTATCTAATTGTTACTCCGTTACTTTTCTTTTAATGATAGCATAATAAAATCGACCTAGGGAAGTGAAGCTCTGGGGTAACTCTATGTGTGAACGCCAAAATAGCGGCGTAGCATATGGATGAGAATAGAATCAAGTATTTGTTAGATCGCTTTGCTGAGAATACCATTACGGGTACTGAAAGGGAGGAAATGGATACGTGGTATGAGCACTTTGATCTGCTAGAGGATGATCTACATCTGACCTATGTCCGAAACCATGAGGTGAAACTTGGTGCTAGGATGTGGCAAAAAATCACGCAAAAAATAGACTACAAGCGTCAACTTAAGGTGCCATACCGTTGGGCGGCAGCTGTAACGATACTTCTTGTTTCTACGTGGCTCATGGTAGCGTATAGACAGAGTATCTATCAAGAGCTCTACACGCTGACGACCAAAAGTGTGGAAGTACCCAAAGGCAAGATGCTCGTCGTAGATCTGCCAGATGGTTCCAAAGTCTGGGTGAGGTCAGGTAGTGTTTTGAGCTACAATTATCTCTTTCTAGGGGAGGAGCGGAGAGTAGATCTCACGGGAGAAGCATTCTTCGAAGTAGAGAAAAACCCTGAGAAGCCATTTGTAGTGAATGCTGGAGATTGGAACACACGCGTATTAGGAACCTCCTTCAATGTCAAAGCACTTCCCGATCTAGAAGCATATGAGGTACTTGTTAAAACAGGGAAAGTTCAGGTAAGTAACTCCGTTGATGTACTGGCTACTATGTTGCCAGGCGATCGATTGGTACGCAGAGGTCAGGAGCTGTACAGGGATCACCGAGCGCTGTCTCTCTATACCGATTGGAGAGGAGGTAGTCTTAGCTTCGACAATAGCTCGATGGAAGAGATTGTCTGGTATCTCGAAAACTACTTCAAGGTGGAGATTAATCTAGAAGCTGAGTCGCTTAGGACACATCCTTTTTCAGGAGATTTTACAGGGCTAGAGTTACATCAGATATTACGGATGATGCAGGAGTTGTACCCTTTTGAAGTGGAGCCTCTAGGTGTTAAGAGCATCTTGATCAAAGAAAAATAAAGAACAAGGGGAGCTGCGCCAACAGCCACCCCTTGCATGTTTAATAATAAGTAAGTCAACAAAACTATGAAAAAAAAATTACCGCATAGGTGGTTTCTAAGGAGTGAAAATCTCCAAAAACTAATGAGTCTTCTGGTGCTACTATGGCTAGGAGTCTCACCGTTACAGGCAGCTCAGGGCGTACTCGATGCGCAGGTTTCTATCCAGTGTCATGGGTGCTCTCTCAAGAGCGTTCTCATGCAACTGGAACAAAAAATGAGTGCCAAATTCATCTACAGTGAAGCAGATATCCAAGGAATTTTGGTCAATGCTACCTATGATCGGGTCACGGGTAGCAGGATCCTCGACGATATCCTAGGGACAAACAATCTCAGTTACAAAGTCATGAATGGTCGCGTGGTGATCAAGCGAAAAACGCCCCCACAGACTGGAGGACTCAAAGGCAAGGTCTACGATGCAGATAGCCACAGCGATGTACTGATAGGGGCTACAGTTCGGATAGAGGGCACTGGACTAGGCACTACCGTGAGTGTGGACGGTACTTTCGAGTTTAGGGAAGTGCCTGTGGGGGTCTATACAGTGGTAGTCTCTTTCGTGGGCTATCAGACCCGTCGGCTGCAGGAGGTCAAAGTCCTCCAAAACAATACGTCTGTGATAGAAATACCCCTAAACCAAAGCTCCACTGAGCTGGGAGAGGTCGTCGTGAGAGGTAATATCCCAGTTCAGTTTGCTCCGATCCAAAACTCCACAGAGATTTCTCTGATGAGCGAGATCCAGCGTAGCAATGTCGTACTCACCGGTATCTCCAGCCAGCAGATCACCCGCTCGCTAGACAGAGATGCAGCGGATGTGATGCAGCGAGTACCTGGAGTCAATCTGATGAACAACTTTGTACTGATCCGAGGCATGTCTCAGCGCTACACCATGACCTATATCAATGGCATGATGGCACCTAGCACAGAGGCAGATCAACGGGCTTTTTCTTTCAATCTATTGCCCAGTGGATTGATTGATAATATTCTGGTTTATAAAAGCCCAGCTCCTGAGTTGAGAGGAGGTTTTGCAGGGGGGCTTGTCAATGTATCTACCAAACAATCCAATACAGCGAGAAGGATACAAATTGGGTTTTCTGCACAGTACCGACCAGGCTCCTCCTATGCCGATGGCTATACCAATAGTGGCTCCTCTGCAAGTGACTGGTGGGGAGGTGGTCTGGAGGATCGGGAATACGACCGGCGGCTGTATGACCCTTCTTACTTATTCCCTGATAAAAACCCCTATGCACTGCGTGATCTCACGCTCAATTTTCCTAAGCCCTATGACTTGAAAAAGAAAAAGACTGATTTTGACAAGCGACTGGGCATCAACTATTATGACTCTTGGAAGATCGGTAACGCTAGGCTCAATAACCTAACCTCACTTAACTACACCACCCAGAGTCAGTTTGTGACGGGCTATACCAACGGAAATTCCATACCTCAGAATGATATAGAGGGAGCAGAAAGAGAAGAACTGGATTTTGAAGGGGTGGACAGTCTCTATCGGGAAAATCTACGGATCAGTGCCTTGCAGACGCTGGGGCTGAAAATCAACGATCATCATCGACTGGAGTTTACGGGGTTTTATAACCACACGGTAGACGACCGTACCAATATCCGGGACAAAAATGAGTATGTGACAAATGATAATTTTAACAGAACACGTGAGGTCAATTATGAGTACACGGTGCAGGACTTGTATACCGTACAACTCGGGGGGCAACACACCTTAGGTGCGCATGAGATCGACTGGCGGGTGGGAAAGAACTTCTCCTCCAGTGCTACACCAGACCTGCAGTCACATACTTTCGATGTGGCTGACGCTACGATTTCCTCTGGTACTTACCAAATAAGAGGCACTGGAGACGCGGTACTGCGTAGAGGCTCGGTCTTCACAGAAGAAGATGGAACCAGCTACGGTCTAGACTACCGAGTGAAGCTCTGGGACAAGTATCTGGTCAAAGCAGGCGCCATGCATCAGTCTCAGGAGCGAAGCTTCGAAAGTTGGTACTATTATCTGGCCTATAGCAACCCAGGCGGTTCAGACATCTACTCTACAGGTACAATAGAGGCACCATGGTATCAGCTGAGTGATATTGTCAACGATTCACTAGTCATAGATCCCGATGATGTCAATGGTGACGGCTTTACTGGCGGGACGTATATTGGTAGGGATTATAGTGAAGGACTTTTTAGAGCGGTCAATGACTATACAGCTGTCTATATCGGCACGGAGCTACCGATTAACAAAAAACTACAAGTGAATGTGGGCATGCGCTATGAGTGCTATTCGCGCAAGCTCTTCGATGAGCTGGATCGAGAGCTGATCACCACATACGGTTATGATCGCAAAACAGGCTTGCCTGTGGGTGATACACTCACTAGTGGGCCAGTCAACGAATACTGGCTGCCATCTGCCAGTCTCAACTGGAACATCTCTGATGACATGCGGATAACAACCTCCTATGGCAAGACTATAGATCGACCAGCCTACCGGGAGTCAGCCCCATTTGCTTATTACGATTTTGAAATCAACAGTCGCATATTTGGTGATGCTGGGCTGCAAGATGCTACTATTCACAACTACGACCTGAGATGGGAGTACTACCCTACACCTGGTGAATTTCTTGCGGTTGGTGTGTTTTATAAGGATATGGAAAACATCATAGAGTTGACCGATCGTACAAATACTAGCTTTCAGTCTGGCAATCGCTACCTCTATTTTGTCAATTCCCCTGAGGCTACAGTGAAAGGGATAGAGCTGGAAGCTCGCAAAAACTTGGGCTTTATCCCTTGGAAGCCGATGCAGTATTTTTCCATCATTGCCAACTATGCCGTGATGAAAAATGAGGTGAAAGTACTGGAGTTGGACAGTACCTCTGCCGAAGTACCGGCCGATGGTAAGCCACGTGTATTTGTGGGAGCAGCGCCCTATGTGTTCAATGCCAGCTTGTACTTCGAGCAGCCAGAGTGGGGCACTACCTTCAGTGTACTAGTCAATAGCATTGGCCAGCGCATGATTGCAGCGGGAGGCCCGCGGGTATCACCCATTTATGAGCAAGGACGCACGACACTAGATCTGGTGCTGCAGCAACGGATCACCCCTTCGCTCACACTCAAGGCAGGTGTGCAAAACCTGCTCAATACCAAGATCGTGCAGTACCGAGACCAAAACATGGACGGGAAGTTTGACGAAGGGAAAATACAAGAGGTGAACTACTATGGGCTGGACACTCGCTATGGCTTTGACTATATCACCCGAGAGTATGAGACGGGGAGTTATTATTCCCTAGGACTCAAACTTGAGTTTTAATGCAATGTTGAACTTTTCCAAAGTCTCAAACTTTGGAAAAGTTAGTCAGACTAAGGATCAATACTAAAATCATATAAAACCTTAAATGAGAGAGAATACCATGACTGTAGAGAAGTAGAGAAACAAAAAAGCCTCACACCGCCGAGGGCAGTAGTGAGACCAGTCGCCCACCGACTGAGAGCCAGTGGAAATAATTAAAACGTAAAGACAAAAGTAAATAACCATTTTCAATAATGAAAACATTTAAATTTAATCAGCTAGTATTAGGTTTGGGAGTGTTGGCAGCAGTTGCTACTACTTCTTGCCAAGATCAATTGTTAGATTCACCTCAGCCAGATTTTAAAGGGTCAGCTGCTGCTGCACCTCAGGTGACATTAAGTGGTGTTTTAAGTAACAGAACACTCGACAGAGACACTGTATATATCCTAGACGAATTTGTCCGTGTACCTAGTGGAGTGACTTTGACCATAGAGTCAGGTACTTTGATCAAAGGGGAAACAGGTACTTTGTCTGGTAACCCAGCAACAGGAACACCTCCGGGTACTTTAGTAATCGAGCGGGGTGGAAAAATCGAAGCAACAGGTACTTCTACCGCTCCGATCGTATTTACTTCTAATGAAACTACGCCTGCTTCAGGAGACTGGGGTGGAGTGATCATTTTAGGTAAAGCTCCTGTTTGTTTCGACGGTACGACAGCAATCGAGGGAATTCCTACTTCTGCCTCTGGTGACAATGGCTATGGTGGAGTCAACGATGCAGACAACTCTGGTACACTACAGTATGTACGTATCGAGTATGCGGGTAACGTATTGGTAGATGGTGATGAGATCAACGGTTTGACACTAGGTGGTGTTGGTAGCGGTACGACTATCGATCACGTACAAGTGACACATGGATTGGATGACGGTTTCGAGTTCTTCGGAGGTACGGTCAATGCGAGCTACTTGATCGCTTCTTTCAATAAGGACGATGATTTCGATACAGATCAGGGCTACAGTGGACACATCCAGTTTGGTGTTTCTTTGAGAGATCCTAGTGTGTTTTCTTCTTTGCCTACGGGTGGATTTGAGTCTAATGGAGACAATGATGATGCTTCAGGTTGTAGTTTTACCAACGCTACTTTCTCTAACTTCACTGTGATAGGACCGATTGGGCCTAATTCTAGTAGTGCTGTGAACGTTGCATACAACTCTGGTGTATTGATCAGGGATGGCAGTGAGTTGAACTTGTTCAACTCTATTATCACGGGTTACCCTAACTATCAGTTGGAATTAGAAACTATAGCTGATTTTGATAATGACGATAACAGTACTACGGATGATGTGGTAAGTGTGGAAGGCGTGACTTTGGTATACCCTACATTTAGCCCATTCAATGCGCAGGGGACCAATGTAGGTATTTTTGATTTTGCCTTTATTGCAAACTATCACAATGAATCAAGCAATGCTACTAACACTGGAGCTGGTACTTCCCTTACGGATCTTACCGGGTTGAGTGCGTCAGCTTGGAATTTGACAGCTCCCAACTTTGTTCCTGACACAGAAAAGCCTTCAGATTTCTCTCACAATTTACTTTCTGGTTGCGTTTCTGTCGACTTCCGTGGAGCCTTTGGTAAAGATGGCGATGCAATAGAGGGTACCAACTGGGACTTAGGTTGGGAGCAGTTTTAATTTGATTTTCTGATTCAGAGAGAGACTCGGCAGCTTAGTCTATGCCATACTAGCGCTACCCCGCAAAGGTTATTTGCAATATGCCAGAGCACTGGTGTGTCATTCGTATGGGAGCAGGGTTTCTTTTTACCACTAAACCTGACGGGTTTTCAAAACCTGTCAGGTATCATTTAAGCTTAATATCCAATAACCCTCCAAGGGTTTTGAACCCCTTGGAGGGTTTAATTCATAAAGAATTCAAAATGAAATCGAACAATAAGAGTACATATACTAGAACGATGAAAAATTATACCGGGAAAGTCACTGCCACGATGTTGGCAGTTTTGATCACAATGGTCACACTGATCAGTAGCTGCAAAGAGGATGAGGGTGGAGAAGTGCCTGGAGGAGGAGAACTCACCATCACAGCCATAGATCCAGCCAAGGCACGTATCGGAGAGCAAGTGACCATCACAGGGACAGGATTTAATCCCGACTATAGCCAAAACGAAGTGAAGTTCTACGCAGGGGATGACCTCACTGGAGGTGAAGCGACCAAAATATATGAAACAGCCACGCTCATAAAGGGTACAGTGACTAGTCTCGTAGTAGAGGTGCCCGCCAAGGCGCAGGATGGTCACATCATCGTGATGGCCAATGGCGAAGAGCTGGAGTCGTCCATGGATTTCGTAGTAGATACATCCATAGGTAATCCCGTATTGACTAGCCTGAGTCCGACCAATGGCTACCCTGGAGCTGAAGTAGTGATCACAGGAGAAAACTTTGGTGAAAGTGTTGAGGCGATCGAGGTGAAATTTGACGAAGTAGTAGCTACCATATCCGAAGTGACCAGTACGACCATCACGACGGCTGTGCCAGAGGGCATGACCGAGGGAGAAGTGCAAGTAAATGTGAGCAGAGAGGGGACAGCAGCAGACAAAACCCTGAGCTATACGGTGAACAAAATACCCGTAGATGTGAAAACAGCTTATTGGACAGCAACTGATGGTATTTACCGTGGTATAATTAGTGAATCTGGTGTTATCATCACTAGGTTATATGCTGACGCAGATGAAAATTTTGGTAGTGCGAATGGTATAGAGGTTGATGTTGATGGTGGGCAAATTTATTTTTCAGACCAAAGCAATATTTTCAAGGCTCCTATCAATGGAGAAGGACCAGTGGAGTTGTTGTATGAGGGTATTAGTTCTACGGGAGATATTGCCATAGACAAAGTTTCTGAGTCAGTTTACTTTACAGCCAGAGATAGCTTTAAGCCGGTACTAACTACCAATAGTTATATTATAAAAGGGAGTCTCGATGGTACACAGTCATTGGATACGCTATATGTATTTGATAGAGATTTCAACCCAAGTAGTAATCAACATGAGGGACCAAGCCCAGTTTCACCTAAACTATATGTCGCTAACAATAAATTGTACTGGACGGATCGAGGAAAAACTTTAGGAGTATGGGAAGGTAGTCTAGATGGAACTGTGGAAGCAAAAGTATTATTTGATGCGACAGATGGATTGGTGGGGCCATCAGGAATTACTTTTGATAGAGAAAGTAGCAAGTTGTTTATTGCTGATAACGGACTTAGTTCTGGGCTTGAGAGTACAATTTACGTTGGTAATTTAAATGGAGAAGGTGATTTAGAAACATTAGTAGGTCCTGGTGACAATGTTCGCGCTCCTTCTGATATGGAAATCGATACTGAGAATGGGTTTGTATTTTGGTTAAATGTAACGAATGAAAATGAAATGGGAGAAACAGAATTGAACCGTGCCAGTTTGGACGGTGAGATTGTGGAAGTTTTATTTGATGATTTCAATTTTGCCAATTACTTCGATCTAGAGATTGGCGAAGTGCTGCCAGAGTAAGTCATATTCTATTTTGTATAGGCGTGTACTGATGGGTACACGCTTACTTTTTTAGTCCATACCTGACGGGTTTTCAAAACCTGTCAGGTATTAATTCTATCATACCACTAAGGATTTTTTTAGGTCTTGGTGGTTTTTCACTATCTCATATACTAAAAAAACAACACTATGTCACTACAATATACTCTGAGAGAAAACAAGATCACCAAGGACATACCAGATGACTATGTCGGTGTGCCCCATGCGGTCACTATACATACACGTGAAGAAATGATCCTAGCGATGACAGGGTCAGGGTCCATTCTGAAACCCACTGAATCCAATGCCGTCATAGATGCCTACTGGAGTCAGATAGCAGACTGGATCGGCGAAGGGGAAGGCTATGCGGATGAGTACATCAGTGTCCGTTTTAGCATCGGAGGGGTGTTCGTCACCATAGACGACCGGTTCGATACCGCACGCCACAGTCTCAATGTGATCACTTCGCTGAAGCAGCAGATGCTCAGTCGAGGGTTAGATGTCACACTACAGTACATCAAAGCGGATGATCGATCACCAGAGATCGAGAGTGTATACGACTGGGGCAGTGATACCGAAAACAAACAAATCACCTCAGGTCAGGCATTGGAGATCAAAGGAGAGTATCTCAAGATCCATGACAACACAGAGGAAGAAGGCGTGTTTTTCGTCAGTCAGTCAGGTGGGACAGAGATCAAAGCCGAGCGTATCCGGATCAATCAACCCCAGACACTAAGTCTGATGGCGCCTACGCTGGAGGCAGGAGACTATCGCATAGAGATCCGAAATACGGCATATAAAACCAAGACTTTGCGTACAGGGATCACAGGGGTCGTGTTCACCGTGGGGTGATGCATGCCCATACATGCGGACACTACCTACCCATACGTATGGGTAGGTAGTGTCCGCAGCTCTGTCATAGGGATACACGTCACTGTGGTAGGACATAGTAGTTCGGATAGCGTGGTAGATCGCTTTGTATCTTGAGATGACTGGTAAAAAATAATACAGCCATAACAATGGATGCTGACAAACAAAATAGATGACTACTACATTAGTCAACAGGATTTGAATCCATGAAACATAATATTTTTTTACTTTCCATACTTTTTATTTTCGCGATATCATCCTGTTCGGAAGAGGACCTTCCAGAGGTGGCGGTTTACTATACCTATCTCTACTGGACGAGTATGGCAGATCACCAGATTCTCAGAGCTGTATATCAGGACGATGTCTTGCTCCAGACTGAGGTGGTGTATGGCAGCCTCAAGGGGCTGGACACACCGACTGCCCTGGTCGTGGATGAGCCCAATCAGATGCTCTATTGGACTGATTTTTCTACCCGTCAGATACTCCGTGGAGCCTGGGACGGTAGTGGCAACCCAGAGGTGCTCTATACTGCACCGCTGAGGAGCTATGGCCCTGTAGAACTGGTCATGGATACAGAGCGACTGTACTGGACACAGCCCTATGATCAGCTCATCTTGTCTGCACCAGCCAATGGACTGGGGCCAGTAGATACTTTGTTTGATAGGAGTGATGGATTGAATGGTCCATGGGGGATTGATCTAGAGGTGTCGGCAGGGTACCTCTATTGGGTCGAGTACGAAGACAATGAGTTGTGGCGAGTTTCGCTAACCGAAAACAGTACCACAGAGCTCATCTATGCCGGAGGGAGCGGTTTTTTGAATCCCTATGGTATCGCCATCAGTGAGGGGACAGGAGAGTTGTTTATCACGGACAATGCCCTACCTGGAGCGGCCTATGCTGACCGCATACTGAGAGGAAGTCTGGATGGTGCCATGAAACTGGAGACCGTGTATGACGAGGAAGATGGCGTGAGCAATGCTTATGCTGTAGTGATCGATGAGTGGTCTGGAGAGCTATACTGGCTCAACCAGCTCAATGCAGGTAGTATCTACCGTGGAGGTGTCGATGGAAGGGCAACTGAAGAGCTGATCATGGATATCGCTTTGGGGCAAGGTCTATGTATTGTACGCAGTACGCATGAGCCCAATGTTTTAATGCAATATAAGTAAGGGATAATGAATCATGAGAATCAAGTGATCTGTGATCATAAACATAAAAGAAGTGTAATTAGTAGAAAGCTAGTGTGGCGGGTTCTTCTCGGATTGATAGGCATAGAGGTAGCTGTGCTATGTGCTTTCTTGTTTTGGAGATAGCTGCTATGAGTCTATGTTGTTAGGTTTTTTCAACCATAGGAGTAGGATTGAAGTATGGTAACAAACAAGGTTAAGTGATGAGAATGAGTCTTAGCGTATGGTGGTTCTGTATGGGTATACTCTGGTGTGTGTGTAGTACGCTATCAGCTCAGCCACGATTGATTGTCAAACTCAAAGAAGGTCAGTTGTTTTCCTATCCAGACAGTCAATCCAGTCTGAGTAGAGTTATCGATGAACATAAACTGGCGATCCCGGCTCGAACTCAGTCTTTGTCTAGAGAGAGTCTTGAGGAATCATTGTTTGTACTAGAGTTTACGGGCAGTAAGCCTTTGGATAGCTTACTCGATCAGTACCACCAGTCGGAGTTGTTTAGTTACGTCGAGCCAGATTATATAGGACGCGCGGCGGGGCAGTCAATGGACGTACCTAATGACCCAGAGTTTGATCAGCAGTGGTATTTGTACAACGACGGTACCTTCAATTTTGGGACTCCAAAGGCAGGAGCAGACATACAAGCATTGTCAGCTTGGGAGCGGTCACAGGGCAGTGCATCCATCACCGTAGCAATCATAGATAGCGGCATCAATCCTGACCATGCGGAGTTTGCTGGACGTCTATGGCGAAATGATGATGATCGATATGACGGTGAAGACAATGATCACAATGGATATATCGATGATTATTTCGGTTGGGACTTTGTCAACGAAGACAATGATCCTATGGATGACAATGGACACGGTACAGCAGTCGCAGGCGTCCTGGCAGCCAATGGTAATAATGCTTTGGGGTATGCAGGCATAGACTGGAACTGTCGCTTGATGATTTGCAAAGTCGTGGATGGGAGTCAGGTCGGCTACTATAGTGACTGGATTCGTGCGATCTACTATGCGGTGCAGGAAGATGCCGATGTGATCAATTTTTCTCTCGTAGGAGTAGATGATTCTAGGGCTCTGAAAGAAGCGGTGGATTATGCCTATCGCAAAGGTGTGCTGATAGTAGCTAGTATGGGCAATGGCAATTCGTCGATTCCTAATTATCCAGCAGCATATCATCACACGCTGGCTGTGGGAGCAAGTGACCCAGATGATCAGCGTAGTATGGCGTTTAATGGTAGCCCTTCTAGAGGAAGCAACTATGGCGACCACATAGATATCATCGCACCAGGTAATTATATCTTGGGTCTGAACCAGTACAGTACGGATCGTCCTGGAAACATATGGGCAGGCACCTCTATGGCTGCACCGATGACAACAGGTGTCGTATCTCTTTTGTTGGCAATAGATGAAGATTTGCCTCCTTCTCAAGTGACTGCAATCATGACCTCATCCTGCGAAGATCAAATAGGAAGCACCCAAGAAGATGTAGAGGGCTGGGATCCCTACTATGGATGGGGAAGAGTCAATGCAGCAAGAGCGCTAGCGTCTCTGATCGATCAAGAGACTGTACTGGAAGAAAACGAAATATTGATCTATCCTAATCCTGTAGCGAATGTGATGAATTTGAGACTAAAGTTGCCTGCCTCATCTAAGCTATCCATACTGATCGTTGATGTAGAGGGGCGTGAAGTGGAGCGCTTTTCTTTGGTAGTGGACGAGCAAAGAATTGGAGAGCTCGAGGTAGATCTGAGTACACATCCCGCAGGTCTGTATGTGATGAAAGTGCAGAGCCAGTTCGGGACGAGTATCCACCAGTTGATGATTAGGCATTAGGATGGATTGAGCAGTATGGCTATTTACGTTACTTCTTGATGAATAAATAAAAAGCCCCATCGGTAGGATGGGGCTTTGATTCTTTTGAGAGGTGCTACTGATTAGTATCTGTAGTACTCTGGTTTGTATGGGCCTTCTACTGTTACGCCGATGTATTCTGCTTGCTCTGTAGATAGTACGTCTAGCTCTACACCGATTTTTGCTAAGTGAAGCATTGCTACCTTCTCATCGAGGTGTTTAGGGAGCATATATACTTTGTTTTCGTATGCATCGGTGTTTGTCCAAAGCTCTAGTTGTGCCAATGTTTGATTGGTGAACGAGTTAGACATCACGAATGATGGATGCCCTGTAGCACAGCCCAAGTTGACAAGTCTCCCCTCTGCTAGGAGCACAATCTCTTTGCCATCTAGCGTGTATAGGTCTACTTGAGGTTTGATTTCGTCTTTAGTAGCGTTGGTATTCAACCATGCTACGTCGATTTCATTGTCGAAGTGACCAATGTTGCAGACGATAGCTTTGTCTTTCATCGCTTTGAAGTGACGATCTACGATGATGTCTTTGTTACCAGTAGTGGTCACGATGATGTCACCTTCTTTGACTGCATCATCCATTTTCTTCACTGCAAAACCATCCATTGCAGCTTGTAACGCACATATTGGATCGATCTCCGTCACGATTACTCTCGCGCCAGCACCTCTTAGAGATGCAGCAGATCCTTTTCCAACGTCACCGTACCCAGCTACGACGGCTACTTTACCAGCCATCATGACGTCTGTTGCTCTTCTGATCGCATCGACGAGAGATTCTTTACAGCCGTATTTGTTGTCAAATTTTGACTTGGTTACCGAGTCATTGACATTGATAGCAGGCATAGGTAGCGTGCCTTTCGCTTCGCGCTCCTGCAGTCTGTGTACACCCGTAGTAGTTTCTTCGGATAGACCTTTGATGTCTTTGACGAGTTCAGGGAATCTGTCGAGTACCATGTTGGTCAAGTCTCCACCATCATCTAGGATCATGTTGAGTGGCTTTCCTCCCTCGAATGCAAAAAGCGTTTGCTCGATACACCAGTCAAACTCTTCTTCGTTCATGCCTTTCCATGCGAATACTGGGATGTTAGCAGCAGCGATGGCAGCAGCAGCGTGATCTTGTGTAGAGAAGATGTTGCACGATGACCATGTCACCTCGGCACCTAGCTCGATCAAAGTCTCGATCAATACGGCAGTCTGGATGGTCATGTGTAGACATCCTGCTATTCTAGCTCCAGCGAGTGGTTTGCTGTCGCCATACTCTTCTCTCAAGGACATGAGACCTGGCATCTCTGCTTCGGCGAGTTTGATTTCTTTTCTTCCCCAGCCTGCAAGACTGATATCCTTTACTTTGTTTTTTACTTGTGTATCTATCATTGCTTTATATTTCAATCCTCCTTTGCAAAGGAGATGGTTTTGATTTTCTGACGCTTAACGTCCGAGTGTTGGTTCAGGTTCTATTCTGTATACTAACAGGCATGCCTGAGATTAATGCCATTTGTTTTTGGATGGCAAAGTTAAACTAATTCATGGAAATAAACCGTCACCAATTTACACCAATAGGTAGGCTAACCTCTTTATATAAAGGAGACTTCTTTGAAGTCAAAATGATGGACATTCCCTTTTTCTTCTATCATCAGTTTGCCATCAGGGGCGATTCCTGTGATTTGTCCGTGGAAAATTTTTCCTTCGGCTTGATAGCGGTGTGTTTCGTGGATTCTGTAAAGTATCTGCTCATATTTGGCAGCTAAGTTGGCGAGAGGTTCTGATAGTGGTTCGTACAGTTCTTCCATAGCGATCAAGATGTCTTCTGCTATTTGATCTATATCAAAGGTCGTTTGGCGAACCTTTGCTAGGCTAGTGGCTTTGTCAAGAGTAAAGTGCTCTTGATTGACATTGATTCCAATACCAATAATGGCATAGTCTATTTGAGCTCCTCTAAGTGTGTTTTCGATGAGTATGCCGCCTATTTTTTTGTCGCCATAGTAGATGTCGTTGGGCCATTTGACTTTGAGTCCTGGAGGTAAAATAGGGGATAAAGCTTCGTGAACAGCTAATGAAATCATCTGATGGAGTCGGAACTGATGGGAGATGTGTAGCGATCTAGGCTGGAGAACGATAGAATAGGTCAGGTTCTTGCCAGCGTCGGACTGCCACGTGTTGCCACGCTGACCTTTGCCATGGGTTTGATCAGCGGTCATGACGATCAGTCCTTCAGAGGCGTGCCGATTGTTAACCAATGACATGGCGATTTCATTGGTAGAGTGACATTGTGGCAGAAAGATCACCTTTTTTCCTATAAATCGAGTTTTGGCAAAGAATTTATGCAAGATTAATTGATTAATTTTGTACGAAATTATAGACAATATATGACAGAAGTAAAGGAAGCCCAGAAATCTGATAGTTTAGAAGAGGTAGTGGTTCAAGGAATGCAGGAAAGAAAGGCTTCAGATATAGTTGTCATTGATTTGAAGAATATAACCAACTCAGTTGCTAATTATTTCGTAATTTGCTCTGGTACTTCGGATACTCAACTAGAGGCGATAGCCCAATCAGTGGAGGACGAAGTATACAAGACCTTGAAAATAGACCCATGGCATAAGGAGGGTAGAGAAAACAAAGAGTGGATTTTGCTCGATTATGCCGATGTAGTGGTTCACATCTTTAGAAAAGATCGAAGAGAATTTTACTCGCTCGAAAAACTGTGGGGCGATGCTATATTGACTCAGATCGAAGATTAATAACCTAGAATAGGAATAAGCGTTAACAAAGACTTTTAGAATAAAATTATAATGGCGGAAAAACCAAAAAATAAAAATACAGCCACACAACCCAATAAGCCCAATTATCAGATTTGGGTGATTATTGGCTTGATGACTTTCATCTTTGGCATCTCGTATTTTTCCAATAACAATTCAGCAAAGGAGATTTCTTTTAAGCGATTCGAAAGTATGGTGCTCAGTAATGACATCAAGAAAGTGACGCTGATAGGGAATCAAAATATCGTAGAAGTAACGCTGAACGAGGAGGCATTAGACAATAGCAAATACAAGCTAGAGCTAGAAGATCAGAATAGTCTAGGAATGTCTACAAACGGCCCTCAGTATTTCTTTAAAATAGAGAGCAAGGATATATTCGTCAAGAAAAAAGATGAATTGAATGCTAGGCTAAATAATGGCCCACAGTACGAGTACTTGGTTGATGAGCGTTCGGATTATACCAATATTTTCTTGAATTCTGGATTTTTCATCATCATCATCTTCGGGTTTTGGTTCTTGATGAGAAGAATGACCGGTGGAGGAGGCCCTGGTGGACAGATTTTTAATATCGGAAAATCTAAAGCGGCGCTTTTTGATGCGGAGAACAAAGTCAAGATCACCTTTGACAATGTAGCAGGTCTAGACGAAGCGAAGGAAGAAGTAAAGGAGATCGTAGAGTTCTTGAAAACGCCTACCAAATTCACCAAACTAGGGGGTAAGATTCCGAAGGGTGCATTGCTCGTAGGCCCTCCTGGTACAGGTAAGACTTTGCTGGCAAAGGCTGTCGCTGGAGAGGCTGGCGTGCCTTTCTTTACGCTGTCTGGTTCTGACTTTGTAGAGATGTTTGTGGGGGTAGGAGCAGCGAGAGTGAGAGATCTCTTCAAGCAAGCCAAAGAAAAGGCACCGTGTATTGTGTTTATCGATGAGATCGATGCAATCGGTCGATCTAGAGGAAAAGGGCAGATGCCTGGTTCTAATGATGAAAGAGAAAATACGCTTAATTCTCTGTTGGTAGAAATGGATGGATTTTCTACAGATACTGGGGTGATTATCCTAGCAGCAACTAACAGGCCAGATGTATTGGATTCTGCATTGTTGAGACCAGGACGTTTTGATAGACAGATTGGGATAGACAAGCCAGATATCATTGGTAGAGATGCTATATTCAAAGTGCACTTGGAGCCTTTGAAGGTTGCGAAAGATATAGATTCTAGAAAGCTAGCTGCTCAGACACCTGGTTTTGCGGGAGCAGAGATTGCTAACGTTTGCAACGAGGCTGCTTTGATCGCGGCAAGAAAGGATAAAAAGGCAGTAGATGCTATTGATTTTCAAGATGCTATCGATCGTGTGATTGGTGGTTTGGAGAAGAAGACGAAAATTATTTCTCCTGAAGAGAAAAAGATTGTAGCCTATCATGAGGCAGGTCACGCAGTGGCAGGATGGTACTTAGAGCATGCAGATCCATTGGTCAAGGTGAGTATCGTGCCGAGAGGTTTGGCTGCCTTGGGGTATGCACAGTACTTGCCTAAGGAGCAATACCTGTATCAAACGGAACAGCTTTTGGATGAAATGTGTATGGCACTAGGAGGTCGAGTTGCTGAGGAGATTATTTTTGGTAAGATATCTACCGGCGCGCTCAGCGATCTGGAGCGAATTACTAAAGTAGCCTATAGCATCGTGACGGTATATGGTATGAACGAGGCTATTGGTAACCTTTCTTTCCATGATTCTAAGCAGTCAGAGTATAATTTTAATAAGCCATATTCGGATGCTACTGCCGAGAAGATTGATAAGGAAGTGAAATCTATTATCGATCAGGCTTACGCGAGAACGAAAGCTCTGTTGATCGATAAGCGTGATGATCTTGAGAAAATTGCTCAGTCTTTGTTAGAGAAGGAAATTATTTTTCAAGCCGATCTAGAGCGTTTGATTGGAAAGAGGCCTTTCGAAAAGGAAACAAATTATGAGGCTTTTACTAACGGAAGCGGAAGTGATAAAGGACCTCAAGAAATGAAGAATGAGGAGGCGCTAGAAGAGTTAAAAACTACTGTTAAGACTGAAGTAGAGGAAGAAGATTCTACGAACGAAAAAATGTAGAGAGGGATTGTAGTCGCTCTCTGCTGATTAATTATACTAAAAAACTAATTTGGGACTTTGTGTCCCATTTTTTTTGATGAATATCGACATCCCCATATTAGCTGAAGGTAAGAAGGTTTACTTCGCCAGTGATTTTCATCTCGGTGCGCCTGATTTTGAGACGTCTTTGGACCGGGAGCGACGGATCATAGCGTGGCTAGATTATGTTGCTGCTGATGCGCAAGTGCTATTTTTGGTGGGAGACTTATTTGATTTTTGGTTCGAGTACCGGCATGTTGTACCTAAGGGGTATGTGCGTTTTTTAGGAAAACTTGCGGAGCTGTCAGATCGTGGGATAGAGATTGTTGTCTTCGTAGGGAATCATGACCTATGGCTTGGCGATTATCTAAAAGAGCAGTTGGGTGCGACTATTTTGCATCAATCGCAGTCTTTGATCATCGGGGGACGGAAGTTTTTTATTGCACATGGGGACGGCTTGAATCCCTTGGATGGTAAATTTCGCGTAATCAAGAAAGTGTTTACTAATCCAGTGTGCCAATGGCTGTTTAGTTGGCTGCACCCTGATGTCGGGATTACATTGGCCAATTTATGGTCAGGAAAAAGCAGGCATAGTCAGAAGGGGACGAGTTGTGATAAGCATTTGATCGCACATAGTGAAAGAATTCAAGGATCTCAATACCATGATTTTTATATCTATGGTGATAGTCATGTAGATCGCTATCATGAGTTGTCAAATGGAGCTGTGTATTGCAATCTTGGAGATTGGATCGATAGAGATAGTTATGCTGAGTTTGATGGGGAAGAACTGAAACTACTTTACTTCTCGCTATGAGATCGATACTTGTCATCGGATGTGTACTAGTTTGGTCGATGGATGTCTCAGCACAGTGGAGACTGTATAAGGAGGTTAGTTGGAAAGATGCTGATCAGTTGGAGTTGGATGGCAAGGGTGCGATGTATGTCACTAGGACTAATGGGGATTTAGCGAAGTTCACTGCTGATGGTAGCTTGATGTTGGAATACTCACCGCTCGTCAACAATAGAGTGCAGCAGATAGATTTTAATAGTCAGTTCAAAGTGTATTTGTTCTATCAAGATTTTCAAGAGACTGTTATTTTGAATCGATACCTATCCGCTCCTGTCAAATATAATTATGCGGACTTTGGTTTTGGGTTTGTCTCAGATATAGCGCCAGATTCACAGCAGACTATCTGGCTTGTGGATATGAGTAGTTTTTCTTTGATTCGAATAGACCCTGGACGAAATGAAGTGCTCGAAAGGAGGAGTCTCGCTCAAGTCCTAAACCAAGGAAGCGCTACTGATGTTGTCATAAAGAATCATGACAACCGGAGTTATTTGATAGACTCTAAGCAAGGTGTTTTTGTGTTTGATAATTTGGGAAATTTTCTTTTTGAACTAGAGGTGGTTGCGGATGAGATAGGTTTTTTTAGAGATGAATTATATTATGTGAATGAAGGTATGTTACAGTTTGTGAACCTATACAGTCAAAAGAAGAGAGCTTTGCCCTTGCCTAAAGTCGCCTCTAATAAGTTTAGATATTTTGACGGAGTGCTCTACCTTCTTGAAGCAAACGGATTCAAGATATATAAGTAACTTAGCAATCGAAATGTTAGTGATGAGATGAAGAATTTCGTGTTGTTTTCTGTAGTGATTTTAGGGTCACTGTTTTTTTTGATGGCTTGTCAGAATGAGCCTGAATGTGATTTGGAGCGTCCCTATGACGAGATAAATATGGGGTTCTACGATTTCGAGACGTTGGAAATTGATACGTTGAGATATGATTTAATAGGAACAGCAGGGTCGGATTCATTGTTGTACACGAGCGCTGATACTTTGTCTGTTTTTACTTTTCCTCTCAATCCATCTGCTGATACATTGGCTTATTATTTCGTAACAGGTGTTTCTATTGACACGATTCAATTGAAGTATGATAGGAAATTGGAATGGCTGTCTGAACGATGTGGTCCATTTTTTAAGTATCAAAACCTAAAGATAGTGTATCATACATTTGACTCTGTTTCGGTCATACAATCAACAATTGATAGTTCTATTGATGAAAATATTCAAGTATATAATTAGTCTGGCAGCCTTGCTGTCGGTGGCACAGGCTGAGGCACAGGTTTATGAAAAAAGAGTTAGGGACTGGAAACCTTCTGAGTTTTTTATTGCTGCTGATGTAGTTGGATTAGGGCGATTAGCTTCAGGGGATGTTCAGACCGAGTTTCAGGCTAAAATCGATTTTGATTTTTATTACTTAGCCGTAGATGCGGGACGGACTGTGCTAAGTTCAAGCGGTGATGGTTTTGATTATTCGAGTAAGGGTAATTTTTTTAGAGTAGGGCCACAAATCAATCTTATTCCTTATAATAAGAACCGCAATGTTATATGTTTTGGGTTGATGTATGCACAATCTGATTTTTCGGATAAGATAGATTACTCACTTACTGCGGAGGACTTTTGGACTGAAAAACAGCTGGCTTTTAGCAATGATGATTTACAAGCGAGATGGTTGGAGGCTACTATGGGCTTGAATGTACGAATAGCAGGGCCACTTTATATGGGGTACACTATTCGTTTTAAATTGGCGAAAGACCTTGATGGTGTAGATACATTAGAGCCCTTTGAGATACCTGGCTATGGAGAGGCGTCTAAGACAAGTGCTTTTGGATTTAACTACTACGTGATTTACCGTTTTGGATTCAGGAAAAAGCCAGTACCAGCCAAACCACGTATGATATCGCCAAAGCAACCTGAAAACTAAAAGAGTATTAAGGGAAATGAAAAGCAGGATTTCTCCTGCTTTTTTGTTATTTGGCTATGACAGATTTTTCTGCTAGGATTTCTACTTCTTGACCAAAACCAATCTTTTTTCTAGCCTGAACTAACTTGTCCAAAGCGAAATCAATCTGCTCATGTGAGTGAGAGGCCATTAGAGAGAAACGAATCAACGAGTCTCCGCTTTTTACAGCAGGAGAGATGACCGGGTTCACAAAGACCCCATTTTCTACTAGGTACTGTGTCAGTTGAAAAGTCTTTTCATTGTCACGCACGTATATCGGAATGATAGGAGACTCTGTAGGCCCAATTTCGAAACCTAATGTTCGAAGACTTGAAATGGTGTAATTGGTGTTCTCCCATAGTTTGTCCATCAATTCAGGATGTGTCTGCATCAGTTCTAGAGCAGCTAGTGCACTGGCTGCTGAGGATGGAGGAATACTCGCTGAGAATATTAAGGCTCTGGCATGATGCTTCATGTAGTCTATTGCTACTTGATCCGCAGCAACAAAACCACCGAGCGAAGCTAAAGATTTACTGAAGGTGCCTACTATAAAGTCTACATCATCAGTGAGACCAAAGTGAGAAGCCGTACCAGATCCATTTTCTCCGATGACACCCACTGCATGTGCATCATCGACGATTATTTCAGCACTATATTTTTTAGCAAGCTCTACGATCTGAGGGAGTTTGACGATATCCCCTTCCATGCTAAAAATCCCATCTACAACGATCATTTTAACAGCTTCTGGCGGGAGCTTGGATAACTGTGCCTCTAGAGAACTCATATCGTTGTGGCGGTACTTGATGACTTTGGAGAACGAGAGCCTAGTGCCGTCGATGATAGAGGCATGGTCAAACTCATCTAAGATGATGTAATCATTGCGTCCCGTCATACAAGAAATAACACCTAGATTGGTTTGAAATCCAGTGCTAAATATGAGTGCAGCGTCTTTCTTGAAGAATTTTGCAAGTTTGTTCTCTAATTCGATATGAAGATCTAAAGTTCCGTTTAGGAATCGAGATCCAGCACATCCAGTACCATATTTTTCTATTGCCTTTTGTGCAGCTTCTTTGACTTTTGGATGGTTGGTGAGTCCTAGATAGCTATTGGAACCAAACATGAGTACCTTCTTGCCATTAATGATAACTTCAGTATCTTGATTAGAACCTATTTCTCTAAAATATGGATACAAGCCCGCTGCTTTCACTTCGTCAGCATATGTATATTTCGCAAGACGATCTTTTAAAATACTCATTAAGTAAGTTTATTTATAGGGCGATGCAGTTCCTAGTATCCTGATCGCCAGTTAATTCTATAATGTTTTTTCTGTTAGATTGCTTTTTTGTACAATCTGTGTTTTTTGTAAACATTTGCATTGATGTTTATCAACGCTTTGTTCATCATTTCGTTGCTCTCCAATATCCAAGAAGCCTCACCATAAAGTAGATTTTTGTTTTTGCTTTCTTCGAACGCTTTGGCATAGAAATATGCATCGATACCCAACTTCCTATATTCTTCGACAACTCCAAGGGTGATTACCCTCACTCGATCTATCTTTCTTTTGTAATAAAGTAACTTAAATATTCCGAACGGTAGGAGACGACCTCTTTTGATGTGTTTTTGAGCCACATTTAGATCTGGTAAGCTCAGTGAAAATGCAATGGGTTCTCCCTTTGCCTCAGCGATTAAAAGAAAGTCTGGATCTACTATGAGCTTCATGTCTTTGGCAGAGTGTTTGAACTCCTCCTCAGTCATGGGTACAAATCCCCAATTTTTCTCCCAAGCCTTATTATATACTCGATAGAGTTTGTCTACTTCGTTTTTAAAATCTTTGAGGTTGGCTTTTCTTATGGTGATTCCTTTCGATTCTAACCGGTCTTTGAGTAGTCCAGACATCCTACTTAGTTTTTCGGGCATGTCCTTCGTGTAGACAATGTATGAAAGTAGCGTCATGTCAGTCTCAAACCCATATGCTATCAAGAGGTCATTGAGGTACGGTTCATTAAAGGTCATCATGATTGTCGGGGGTAGGTCGTACCCCTCGATGAGCGTTCCACAACTTTCGTTCGTGGATAAGTTGTACGGGCCTGCCATCTGTGATAGTCCACGTTCTGCTATCCAACTTTTCGCCTTGTCTAGTAGCGCATTGGCTACTTCTGAATCATTGATCACATCAAAAAAACCAAAATGACCAATCTCATTGGAGGTATATTCGATGTAATTGTTGTTTTTGATAGCGGCTATTCTTCCTACTATTTTTCCATCTCTCTCTGCTAAGAAGTAGTCTGCCTCAGAATGCAAGAAAAATGGAGCAGATTTTTTATCCAAAATCTCATACTGACTCATGTACAGTTCAGGGACATAGTTAGGGTTGGATGCGTATAAGTCGTGAGGGAAATCAATGAACTGTTTAAGTTCTTTTTTAGTAGAGACAAGCTTAATCGAAACCATTGGATAATTTAAAGTGGGTTAGCAGGCAACTGCGCATCGCACAAAGATATACTATTCAGCTATTATTTGGGGTAACTCTAGTTGAGATTGTGCGAGGGAGTGATTAAGATAAATCCTCTTTATGATTTTTGAATCTCAAAGAGGAGTAGTTGCTTGGGGTGCAACTAGTTTAGCTTAGTGGTATTTATGCAAAAAAAAGAGCAGAATTTCTTCTGCCCTTCTCTAGTCGTTAAACTACTTATTCAGTCTCTTAGGTAAGTGAGGTTTCTTTTTTTTCACTTCCAACCCACGATGTTAATTCATTTTTATCAGAATAGTATGCTTTTGCACTATCTCTTAAATTATAATTTGAACTTAGTACTTGTCCGTAGGCTCCAGCAGATTTGATTTTGATTAAGTCTCCACGCTTTGTGATAGGCATTTCTAATTCACCAAAAACATCTGAACTCTCGCATATTGGACCTACTACAGAGTAGTTGTCTGTCCCTAGTAATGAGTCAGCAGTGATGTTTTCCATCTCGTGATAAGAGTCATAAAGTGCTGGTCTGATGAGTTCTGTCATGCCGGCATCTACGATTGCAAAGTTTTTTGTAGCTCCTTTTTTGACATAGAGTACTTTGGTGATCAAGGAACCACACTGGGCAACTACCGATCTGCCAAGTTCGAAATGAACCGTCTGACCTTCTCGTACATTTAAATGTTCATGGAATACAGCAAAATATTTCTCAAAATCTGGAATTGGGTTTTGGTCAGGATTCAAATAGTCAATTCCTAGCCCACCACCTACATTGATGTGGTCGAGTTGAATTCCTTCTCCTTCGATCTCGTCTAACAGCGTGTTTACTTGGTTGCATAGTTTGATAAACGGATCCATCGATAGAATCTGAGAGCCAATATGGAAATGAATACCAGAGAGAGATAGAAATTCCATCTTTCGGATTTCGGCAATGGCTCGGCTCACTTCACTGATTGGAATGCCGAACTTGTTTTCGCTGAGACCAGTCGTGATTTTGTGGTGTGTTTTGGCATCCACATTTGGGTTGATTCGGAACGATATGTTCGCCACACGGTTGTTCTGCTCAGCGATTTCATTGATCACTTCTAGCTCCTCTATTGATTCGCAGTTGATACTATGGATGCCATTGGAGATGGCAGTATGCAGTTCTGCATCACTTTTGCCTACACCAGCAAGTACGATCTCTGATGGGTTGAATCCACAGGCGATGGACTTGGTGATTTCATTGCCACTCACGCAGTCTGCCCCTAGTCCATATCGCTGTATCGTCTGTAGTATTCGATCTTCTGCGTTGGCCTTGACAGCATAGTGTACCTTGAATTTTGAACTAGGTATAGCATCATTCAGCGCTTGAAGCGTGTTTTCTAATAGAGCTAGGTCGTAGTAATAAAAAGGGGTCTGTACTGCCATTGTTATCGATTTTACATTTTCGGTTCTTCAAAAGTATTTTTTAGTAGTCGGTGTGTGAAATAAATGTGAAATATTTTCATATACTTTGCGCTGTGTTAATAATTTAACAAATGAAGAAGATATCTGACATAGTTGAGGAGGGGATTCGTAAGATGCCTTTTGTGGAAGAAGCGATGAATGCTGGCTTGATCAATTATTCCTCATTGGCGAGGTTGTTACAGCCGTTTGTCTCTAAGGAGCTGATGAAGGAAGCTACCGAAGCGTCTATTTTGATGGCACTAAAGCGACGCTCTACGATGGGGACTAACTCACTTAATTTGAACCCTAAGAACTTTAGAGCACATATTGGTGATATTTTCGTTCGTTCGGGGTTGTCAACTTTTACTTATATCAATTCTTCGACGTTGACCGAAAACCAGACACGTCTACTCCATGAGATTCAGAGTATACCCGACACGTATTGTTCCTTTACTCAAGGGATGTATGAGCGCACGTTAATTATCAGTGATAATATATCGGATCGTGTGGAGCATATCTTCAAAAATGAGCAGTACCTGACTGGTAATAAAGAACTCAGTTCCGCAACAGTCATGCTAAAGGCATCTAATGTGCGTGCTTATGGGCTCTATTATTATATATTCAAAATGATTGCGTGGTATGGGATCAACATCATAGAGGTGATCTCAACATCCAATGAATTTTCGATCGTCGTGGAGTCCAAAAATATTAATGATGCATTTTCGGTCTTGATGAAGATCAAGACCGATGATAGTGCTATTTGAGTTTTATCTATTCTAATAGATATGCTGCTGGATCGACATGTTTTCCGTTTTGAGTGATTTCAAAATGTAGATGTGGGGCAGTAGTCCTCCCTGTATTACCAACCGTACCGATGATTTCTCCTTTTTTGATAGTTTGACCTGTCTCTACCATGATTTTGCCTAGATGAGCGTATATGGATTGGTATTCCTTGTCATGTTGAATGGTGACCTTGTTGCCGTAAAACCCGTCAGGTTCTGCAAAGAGGATCACTCCATCTCCAGAAGCTTTAATGGGTGTGCCGCTAGGGCTTTTGAAATCTATTCCATGATGAGGCTTCTTGGTTTTCGAGATAGGGTCTACTCGCAAGCCAAAACTTGAAGTGATGACAGCCTCTGGCGCGATAGGGTTCATAGATGGTCTGTCTGTGATAGACACGTTAAACACGAAACAAAATATTGAAGCGGCGAGACTTGAGGTTAATAGTTGTTGTATCATGGTTTTTCGTTTTTGCTGAATAATAGGACTTGTTTGTTTTAATTCTGTAAACCCTTGGTCTCCAAAATCTAGTAGTGCTAGCGCATAGGCTTCTCGAAATTGCAAACCAGTGATCAAGTGTCCCTCTACCATACAGCAGATGTGATCTAGTGCCTCAGGTCTGAAGCCTGCGGATAGTTCTTTAGATTTTAGATCGTTGGATATATAGAGAATTTGATTGTTGGTGAGCATAAGGGCTTATTTGGTCAATTGAGGCTTGATGATGGCAAACATGGTCTTGGTGAAAGAAATGAATTCCTCAGCCCGAGCTGTTGCATTGGCTTGACCTGTTTCTGTTATGGAGTAGTACTTTCTTTTTCTTCCATTAAATATCTCTTGTTCTGAAGTAATAAGACTTTCCGCTTGTAGTTTGTGAAGAGTTGGATATAACGCTCCCTCGGTTAGGTTGATTTTGTCGTCGGTGAGAGACTTTACCCTTTGTGTGATTTCGTAACCGTACATTCTTCCACTATCCTGAAGCAGTTTTAGAATGATGGTTTTAAGTGTGCCTTTGATGAGTTCGTTTGAATACATAAGACAATTATACATAGTGTTATTATGTATTCAAATTTTCCGTACAAATACCTATTGCATTCTCTTCTATTTTGAGGTATATAATACGTCTCAATTATTTATTTGTAATAGTTCTAAATAGCCTTATTTTACTACTTAGAAAATAAACGTAATCACCTGTTAATCAGTATATAAAGCAATGGATGGAAGGTGTAGGTGAAGAAGTGGGCTTTTTAGCGAGAAATCACCCTTTGAAATTGAAAAACCCGTGGCTACATTTGCAACCACTTTTTTGTAGTAAAAGGAAAGCAAAAACTGATGTTAAAAAAATATAGTTACAATTCAAATAAGGGTAGCTCGCTTAAAGGCTTGTTATTTCTTTCACTAATTTTTTCAGTTTTATTGACTCAAAATGTAGCGATGGCACAAGATGCTGGAACTACTATCCCCAGTGATGAGGCAGTAATATCTAGCGGAGAAAAATTATTCAAGGCCAATTGTACAGTCTGTCATGCGGTCAATGAAAAGGTAGTGGGACCTGCACTTAAAGACGTGCACAAAAGAAGAGATGTTGCGTGGATCACGGCATTTGTCAAGAACTCTCAAAAAGTAATCAGCAGTGGTGATCCTTATGCTGTTAAACTGTACGAAGAGTTTAATAAGACTCAAATGACTTCTTTTGATTTTGCTGACGAAGAGATACTGTCCATCGTCGCTTATTTAAAAGCGGAATCAGAAAAAGAACCAGTAGCTGCAGCGCCAGTTGCAGGAGATACTACAGGAGGAGCAGTCGCTACTGAGCAAGAGCCATCAGGGATGGTTAATATCTTGATGATCGTCATTTTGATCATTCTAGTGTTGATTCTTGTGGTTTTGGCAATGATTATTTCTGTACTTAAGAAATACCTTTCACAAAAGGACGAGCTAGCAGAAGAGGATAAGGAGATCGTTAATCAAACCTTTGATGTAGTCGCGCTAGTTAAGAGTAATGCGTTTTTAGGGTTGGTCGCTTTTATCTTTACGGCGATCGTTTTAAAATCCGTTATTGATGGATTGTTTACCATCGGTGTGCAACAAGGGTATGAGCCAACGCAGCCTATTGCTTTCTCTCACAAAATACATGCAGGAGATAATCAAATCGATTGTAACTACTGTCATACAGGGGTTAGAAAGAGTAAGAATGCCAATATCCCTTCCCCTAATATTTGTATGAACTGTCACTCAGCGATCAAAACTGAATCGCCTGAGATTCAAAAAATATATGCGGCTGTTGAAAACAACCAGCCTATCGAATGGGTGAGAATACACAACCTGCCTGACTTGGCTTACTTCAATCACTCGCAGCACGTCGCTGTTGGGGAGATAGAATGTCAGACTTGTCATGGTCCTATCGAGGAAATGGATGTTGTATATCAATACGCTCCACTTACGATGGGATGGTGTATCAACTGTCACAGAGAAACTGATGTCAATGCCAAAGGCAACGAGTACTATGATAATCTGGTGGAACTACACGCAGAGCATAGCAAGGAGCCAATGAAAGTTGAAGACATTGGAGGACTCGAATGTGCTAAATGTCACTATTAATTAATTGAAAAGAATCTTTGGGATAGATATCATAAAATGAAAGAAACCAAAAAGCAATACTGGAAAGGATTAGAGGAATTGACCAAAAATCCAGAATTCGAGAAAAATGCTGAAAAAGAATTCCCTGAGTATTTGCCAATTAATGGTGAATCAGAAGGAACTGGAGCGAGTAGAAGGGACTTTTTGAAGTTGATGGGCTTTGGAGTTGCTGCGGCATCTTTGGCAGCTTGTGAGACTCCAGTGAGAAAGGCCATCCCTTATTTGAATAAGCCTGCGGATGTAGATCCAGGTATCCCTAACTATTATGCGACGACTTATGTCAATGGTAATGATTACTGTAGTGTAGTAGTGAAAACTAGAGAAGGTCGACCAATCAAGGTGGCTGGTAATAAATTGTCTTCTGTTAGTGGAGGAGGTACTTCTTCTCAAGTAGAAGCTTCTGTACTATCTCTATATGATAAAGAAAGATTGAAAGGTCCAGAGTTGGACGGCAAGTCTGTTTCTTGGGCTGATCTGGACAAAGAGGTGGCAAAGCAATTGGCTTCTGCTGGCAAGATTGCCCTCATTAGCAACTCTGTATTTTCTCCTTCTACATTAGCGGCGATTGATCAATTGAAATCAAAGTATGCAGGAATTGAGCATATCCAATATGATCAAGTTTCATTCAGCGGTATTCTTTCGGCCAATGAAAAGTCTTTTGGTTCAAGAGTTGTCCCTTCGTATGATTTTAGCAAAGCAGACACGATCGTGTCTTTCGATGCTGATTTCTTAGGTAACTGGCTGAACCATACGCTTCACAGCAAGCAATTTGCTCAGACTAGAAGATTAAGTGATAAAAAGAAGACCATGTCGAGGTTGTACTCATTTGAGTCAAACCTTTCTTTGACAGGGTCTAATGCTGATTATAGATCAGGGATCAAGCCATCGGAGCAAGCAACTTACGTGGCTAACCTCTATAACTTGATAGCGGCCAAAGCGGGTGCGAGTAAAGTGTCTGCTCCTAAGTTGGCTGATACGGCTGTACTGACGAAGGCAGCCAATGATCTATGGGCGAGCAAAGAGAAATCTTTGGTTGTATCAGGATCGAATGACGAAAACGTTCAAGTGATTATCAATGCTATCAACAACCTACTAGGCTGTTATAGCTCGACGATAGATTTAGCCGCTTCTGTTAACACCAGAAAAGGTAATGATACACAAATGGTAAACTTCATCAAGAGCCTCAATGCAGGTAACTACGGTGGAGTTTTGTTTTTTAACTGTAACCCAGTTTATGATCACGCATTGGGATCTAAACTAGCAGAAGGCTTGAAGAAGGCTAAATTCACTCTTTCTACTTCAGATAGAAAAGATGAAACGACTTCTTTGGTAAAGGCTTTAGCTCCTGATAGCCACTATTTAGAGTCTTGGAATGATTTTGAAGCAGTAGCAGGTAAGTTCAGTTTCTCTCAGCCTACGATTTCTCCATTGTTTGACACACGTCAGGCAGGAGAGTCATTCTTGGCTTGGGCAGGTAACAGCACTTCTTATTATGACTTCTTGAAGAACAAATGGTCAGCAGGTCAGTCTGGTGATGCACAAGGCTTCTGGGACAAGACATTGCAAGATGGTGTGATCGAAAACACGATAGAAGCATCAGCAGCGACTTTCAGCGCGGACTTAAATGCAGCAGCCAAAGGGTTGTCGACTACAGGTTCGGATATTGAATTGGTCGTTTATGAAAACTACAGCGTAGGTAACGGTACTCAGGCTAATAATCCTTGGCTACAGGAGATGCCTGATCCGATCACTAAGGCAGTTTGGGATAATTATTTGACAATTTCACCAGCGATGGCCAACGAGCTTGGGCTAGAGCTAGGAGATATGAAAACGCAGTTGGTAACCTTGACTGTAGGTAACCAAACCGTGAAATTGCCAGCACTGGTACAGCCAGGGCAAGCAAAAGGAACGGTAGGTGTAGCTATAGGGTTCGGTAGAACCAAAGCAGGTAAAGTCGCGAACGGTGTTGGTGTCAATGCATACCCTTTGATCAGTTACAAGTCAGGGGCTCAGAACCTCAACGTAACTTCAGGTGTCAAAGTAGAAATGAGTGGTGAAGAATACAGGATCGCTCAGACACAGACACACCAGACGTATATGGGTAGAGAGAATGTGATCCAAGAATCTATTCTTTCGAAATACCAAAAAGATGCAAGTGCAGGTAGAAGTCAACCAATGATCTCTACATACAGTGGTAAAGAGAAGCCAGGAGCGATCTCGCTATGGTCTGGTCATGAGTACCCAAACCACCACTGGGGTATGACCATCGACTTGAACTCTTGTACTGGATGTGGTGCTTGTACCGTTTCGTGTCAGGCAGAGAACAACGTGCCAGTCGTAGGTAAAGAAGAAGTTCTCAACCGAAGAGAAATGACTTGGTTGAGAATAGATAGATATTACAGCTTCGACGAAGAGATCGTGGATAGCAAAGGTGGAGCTCTGGCGAAAAACGCAGCTATGGAAGTAGCAGCAGCTGAGAATCCAGAGGTGACCTTCCAGCCGATGATGTGTCAGCAGTGTAACAACGCTCCTTGTGAGACAGTTTGTCCAGTAGCTGCTACCAACCACTCGACAGAGGGACTCAACCAAATGGCTTACAACAGATGTATCGGTACAAGATATTGTGCGAACAACTGTCCATATAAAGTAAGAAGATTTAACTGGTTCAAGTACCACGATAACGATCAGTTTGCAGAAAACACTTCAATGAACAATGATTTGGGTAAAATGGTATTGAACCCAGATGTTACTGTTCGATCTAGAGGTGTCATGGAAAAATGTTCTTTCTGTGTTCAGAGAATCCAAGCAGGAAAATTAGGAGCTAAGATGGAAGGTAGACGACCAGTTGATGGTGAGATTACTTCAGCATGTGCTGCTTCTTGTCCTTCTGAAGCGATTGTTTTTGGTGACATGAAAGACCCTAACTCTAGAATTTCACAAATGTTGAAACTAGAAGAAGGAGAGAATGGACCAGAAGTGAAGGAGCCAAGAGCCTACCATGTATTGGAAGAGCTTTCTGTGAAACCGAATGTGTGGTACTTCACGAAGATTAGAAATAAGGAAAACGAAAAGCAAGGTTAATAAATTAGATTAATATGCACGCAGAAGCAGTAGTTCGTAAACCGCTCGTCACGGGTGGTAAAACAGTTCACGACGTAACTGACGACATATGCAAAAGAGTAGAGGAGAAACCAGCCAAGTCTTGGTTGTTGGCCATGGCGATATCGCTGGGCTTGTTGACCTTCGGCGCTTATGCTGTATTCCGTTTGGTATGGGATGGAATTGGTAGCTGGGGATTGAATAAAACTGTAGGCTGGGCCTGGGATATTACCAACTTCGTGTGGTGGGTGGGTATCGGTCACGCAGGGACTTTGATTTCAGCGATTTTGTTGCTTTTCAGACAGCGATGGAGAATGTCGATCAATAGAGCGGCAGAGGCGATGACGATTTTTGCCGTTATATGTGCCTTGCAGTTTCCATTGCTTCACATGGGTAGACCATGGATTGGTGCACTTTGGGCTCTTCCACTACCTAATACATACGGTTCTCTTTGGGTGAACTTTAACTCACCGCTTTTATGGGACGTATTTGCGATTTCTACATATTTCTCTGTTTCACTTGTTTTCTGGTATATCGGGTTGATTCCTGATTTTGCTACGATTAGAGATAGAGCAACGGGACTTAGACAAAAAATCTACGGAACCTTGAGTTTCGGATGGGATGGTGCAGCGAAGACTTGGTCTAGATATGAAACGGTCGCTTTGGTGTTGGCAGGTTTGGCTACACCACTTGTACTATCGGTACACACGATTGTATCTTTTGACTTTGCTACGTCAGTAATACCAGGTTGGCATACGACGATTTTTCCTCCCTACTTTGTGGCAGGGGCGATCTTTTCAGGTTTTGCGATGGTATTGACGCTTCTCTTGGTGACAAGAAAGGTTTATAAATTGGAAGATTATATTACCATGGAACACATGGAGCTGATGAACATCATTATCATGGTGACAGGTTCTATTGTCGGGGTAGCATATATCACGGAGCTTTTCATTGCATGGTATTCAGGTGTCGAAGGAGAGCAATACGCTTTCTTGAACAGGGTGAGTGGCCCCTATGCTTGGGCATACTGGTCGATGATGACCTGTAATGTGATCTCTCCACAGTTATTTTGGTTCAAGAAAATCAGAACCAACATCGCGGCAACTTTCGTAATCTCGATCATCGTAAACATCGGAATGTGGTTTGAGCGATTTGTCATTATTGTGACATCACTACACAGAGATTTCTTGCCTTCATCTTGGGCAATGTTCTATCCGACTTGGGTAGATATGGGGGTTTATATTTTCACTTTCGGATTGTTCTTTACTCTTTTCTTCCTATTTGCTAAGTTCTTCCCGGTGATCAACATGGCAGAGGTGAAAAGTATTGTAAAAGCTACTGGAGAAAAAACTGACAAATAAAATGAGCGGAAATAAGAATTTTGTACTTGGTGTATATGATGACGAGGACTTGTTGCTAAAGGCAATCAAGGATGTACGTCAAAGCGGAGTGAAGATTTACGAAGTATTCTCTCCATTTCCAGTTCATGGAATAGATGATGTTTTGGGATACAAAGGATCGAGATTGTCAGTAGCAGCATTTATTTTCGGGTTATTGGGTACTACACTGGCTTTGACGATGCAGATTGGTATGATGACTTTTGATTGGCCGATGATTATCGGGGGTAAGGATTTCTTTCCATTCCCTACCTTCATACCTGTGACATTTGAGTTGACAGTGCTCTTGGGTGCTTTTGGTATGTGTGGTACTTTCTTCGTAGTGAGTAACCTGAAACCATGGGCTAAGCCAAGAATATTTGATTTGAGAATCACAGATGATAAACACATCGTCGCTGTGGATCTTGATAAGAATAGCATGAGCGAAGAAGAAATCAAGAAGGCTCTTGCCGCATCAGGTGCGCAAGAAGTCAATAACAAAAGTTTTGAATAATTCAACTGGAGTCGAAATTACGAAATGATGAAATTGAATACATATATAAAAGGAATTGCCATCGTAGCAGGAGCGTATATCATGACGTCTTGTGCGGCTGGTGTCGATAATACTGGGGTGGAGTATGCTCCCCAGATGTATCACTCAGTTCCTTACGAGGGGTTGGTTCAGGTCACAGATACAGAGGCTGGTAGATGGTTGACTTCACATGAAGGTGGAGAGGCTGAGTTTTACACATCCAACCCTAACAATCCACATACAATGAACATGCGTGAGCCAGTAGCTAATACGGTCAGAAGAGGAAGCTCTCTACCGTATAGAATCCCTAAGGATTCTATCGAATTGGCGGGTGAGGTTATGAAGAACCCATTGCCAGAGACGGATGAGGTTTTGGCAGAAGGGAAAGTATTGTTCACAAGGTTTTGTTGGCACTGTCATGGTGATGCTGGTTTGGGTGATGGTCCTGTAGGACAAAAATTCAAAGGAGTAACTCCATATACTTCACGTGCTGTGAAAGATAAGCCAGAGGGGCACATCTTCCACGTGATTACACACGGTAAAGGCAGAATGGGCTCACATGCTTCGCAGCTCAGTATAGAGGAACGATGGAAAATCGTTCGTTATGTTCAAACGCTACAAAATCAATAATTCTTAAAATAGTAAAGTAAGATGAGCGACGAAAAATATATATTTTCAGCAGGAGCTAAAAAGAACATTTTTATTGTGCTAGCAGTGGGGATAGTCTTAGCTGTTTTGGGAGTTATCTTAATGAACTCAGGGGGACATCATGACGCACACGGTACAGATCACGTTGTAGAAGCTGCTGCATCACATGGTGATCACGCCGTAGCTGCACATGACGAACACGGTGCTGAGGCTGCTGGAGGGCATCATGGCGGATACCACTGGACACATAGATTGAAGGCTAACCTTTGGATCAACAATCTGTTCTTTACAGGTCTGGCGATCATAGGCGTATTCTTTATTTGTATTCAATATGTCGCACAGGCAGGTTGGTCTGTAGGTGTGAAAAGAATTCCAATGGCTATGGCAAGCTGGTTGCCGATAGCAGGTGTTTTGATGGCAGTTGTTTGGTTGTTGTCTAACCACGAATTGTTTCACTGGACACATGCTTCATTGTACGATGTGAATAGCCCAGATTTTGATGCAATTATTAATGATAAAAAAGGATACCTAAACTTCGGGTTCTACATGGGTAGAATGGTGTTGTTCTTTGGTGTGTGGTATGTACTGTTTCTACAAATAAGAAAGCACATGTTGGCCGAGGATATTGAAGGAGGCGTCAATAGATGGAAGAAGCTTGTTGGCTTGTCAGCAGTGTTTATTGTATTCTTCGGTTACTCTTCATCAATCGCTGCATGGGATTGGGTGATGTCTATTGACCCACACTGGTTCTCTACTATGTTTGGCTGGTATGTATTTGCGAGTTGGTGGGTGTCAGGATTGGCTTTCATTGCATTCGTAGCTATTCTACTAAAGGACAAAGGATACCTTTCTGTAGTGAATGCAAATCACTTGCACGATTTAGGGAAGTTCGTCTGGGGTTTTAGTATTTTCTGGACGTATATCTGGTTCTCACAGTTCCTTTTGATTTATTATGCGAACATTCCAGAGGAGACTATTTACTTTGTAGAGCGTTTGAAAAGTGATTTTTACTCTAAGATTTTCTTTATGAACTTGGTTGTTAATTTTGTGCTGCCATTCTTGTTGTTGATGACAAGACAGTCAAAAAGACACGCTAGAATTTTGAAAGTTGTTTGCCCAATCGTTTTGGTTGGACACTGGTTCGATTTCTACTTGATGATTACACCAGGTGTATTGAAAGAGAACGGGGATTTTGGATTCTTAGAAGTGGGAATGATGATGATTTATGCATCTGCATTCGTGTATGTTGTACTACATTCTTTGGCTAAATATCCTTTGGTTGCAAAGAATCACCCGATGTACAATGAGACTTTGCATCACCACATTTAGTAGATAAATAAGACATTAATATATAAATAATAGGCATGTTGAATTTTGTAATCTTAGTATCGGTTATTCTAATAGGGGCCATATTGGTCACCATATTTAGAGCCCATACGCTGGTACAAGTAGTAAGAGGAAACAAAGACGGAGAGTCTTTAGGGAAGAGTAATAAGGTGAATGCCGCACTGTTTCTTGTATTCTTGATCGGCGGTATCGTTTTGTTCTTTGGATATTCTTACACGCAGTTTGATAGATATACTGTACCTGTTGCTTCTGAGCACGGAGAGGTTACTTTTAAACTTTTCTGGATCACTACTGCAGTGACTACTGCAGCGTTTATCCTCACGCATATCGTGTTGTTTTGGTTTGCATACCGTTACCAACACAAAGCGGGTAATACTGCGAAGTTTTATCCGCACAATGACAAGTTGGAGCTGATATGGACAGTAGTACCAGCGATCGTTTTGGCACTGTTGATTTTTGATGGTTTTAGAGCTTGGGTAAAGATCACGGATCAGGCACCTGATAATGCAGAAGTCATTGAGATCATGGGATACCAATATGCATGGGCATCTCGATATCCTGGAGCGGATGGAAAACTCGGCCCTTATGATTACAAATTGATCGATTTTGAGAACCAAATGGGAGTCGATTTTACCAACCAGTTTTCAAAGGATGATTTTATTCCTAGAGAGATTCATATTCCTAAAGGGAAGCCTGTATTGTTTAAGATACGTGCAAGAGATGTGATTCATAGTGTATATGTACCTCACTTTAGATTGCAGATGAATGCTGTGCCAGGAATGCCGACACAGTTTTGGTTCGTACCCACTAAGTCAACTGCTGATATGGCAGAGGAGACGGGTAATCCAGATTTTACCTATGAGCTTGTTTGTAACAAGATTTGTGGAAAAGGACATTTTGCGATGAGAGCAACTATAGTGGTAGATGAGCCAGCTGAGTATGAAAAGTGGAAAGCTTCACAGAAATCTTGGTTGTCTAAGAATCCTGAATATTTATCAAGTTTACAACCTGCTAGTCCTGTAGTGACTGAGGCAGCAAAAGAAGAGATTGAGGAAGCGCAAGCTTCACTATAATAGAAGAGATATGGCAGTTACTGAAGTACAATTAGATGAGCATGTAGAACATGCAGCGCATGATGATCATGAGCATCATGGCAATTTTGTGACGAATTATATTTTCTCACAAGATCATAAAGTCATTGGTAAGCAGTTTTTGATTGCAGGTATTTTTTGGGCGATTATAGGTGGTGGTTTATCTATCATCTTCAGATTGCAATTGGGTTTCCCTGACATGAACTTAGAGTGGTTGAGACCACTATTAGGTGGATGGATCACCGAATCAGGTAAAATCGATACAGAGTTTTATCTAGCTTTGGTCACTATGCATGGTACCATTATGGTATTCTTTGTGTTGACGGCTGGGTTGAGTGGTACGTTTAGTAATTTCTTGATTCCGCTACAGATAGGGGCAAGAGATATGGCTTCAGGGTTTATGAACATGCTGTCGTTTTGGTTCTTTATGTTGTCTAGTGTGATCATGTTTATCTCACTTTTCATTTCTACAGGACCTGCTGCAGGGGGGTGGACAATTTATCCACCGTTGAGTGCGTTGCCTCAGGCTATATCTGGATCTGGTCTAGGTATGACGCTGTGGTTGGTGTCTATGGTGTTCTTTATTGCTTCGCAGTTACTAGGTGGTATCAATTATATCAGTACGATTATCAACTTGAGAACCAAAGGGATGTCCTTTACGAAAATGCCTTTGACGATCTGGGCGTTTTTCTTAACTGCTATTCTAGGTTTGTTGTCGTTTCCTGTATTGGTGGCTGCTGCATTACTATTGGTATTTGATAGATCATTTGGTACTAGTTTTTATTTGTCAGACATATTCATCGGAGGAGAGGCATTACCTAATTCGGGTGGTAGCCCGATCTTGTTCCAGCACTTGTTCTGGTTTCTAGGTCACCCAGAGGTTTACATCATTATTATGCCTGCATTGGGTATTACTTCTGAGATTATATCTACTAACTCAAGAAAGCCGATTTTTGGTTATAGAGCAATGATTGGTTCTTTGATGGGTATTGGCATTCTGTCTTTTGTCGTATGGGCTCACCATATGTTTGTGACAGGTATGAGCCCGTTCTTGGGGTCTATCTTTATGATTTTGACCTTGATTATTGCTGTTCCTTCAGCAATTAAATCTTTTAACTATATAACTACGCTGTGGCAAGGTAATATTCGATTTACATCAGCAATGCTGTTCTCTATCGGATTGGTTTCATTGTTTATCTCTGGGGGTGTCACAGGTATCTTCTTAGGGAACTCTGCTCTGGATATATTCTTACATGACACTTATTTTGTAGTAGCTCACTTTCACCTTGTGATGGGTAGTTCGGCATTCTTTGGTATGGTGGCAGGTATTTATCACTGGTATCCTAAGATGTTTGGTCGTATGATGGATGAGAAATTGGGGTATATCCATTTCTGGTTGACATTTATAGGAGTGTACCTTGTGTTCTTCCCATTGCATTACATTGGTATAGCTGGATTTCCTAGACGATATTATTCATTCACCAACTTTGATGCGTTCTCAGATTTTGCAGATCTCAATATGTTCGTGAGTGTAGCAGCAATTTGTACATTTGGTGCACAGTTCATCTTCTTGTTCAACTTCTTCTATAGCATGTATAGAGGTAAGAAGGCGTCTTTGAACCCTTGGGATTCGAATACACTAGAATGGACTACACCACGTGAGCCTGGTCACGGTAACTGGCCTGGTGAAATACCAACGGTATACAGATGGCCTTATGATTATAGTAAGCCTGGTTCTGAGTCTGATTTTATCCCGCAGACCGTTCCTTATACTAATACTCCTGAATCTAACCTGCCTCATGAAGCTGAAGAAGCAAAGAATGAAAAGGTCTAGTGAATGAATACAGAACCTAAGAAAAGGTTTTTTAGAAGACTTAATTTAGTTACGATCATTGCCGTTTACTTTTTGATATTAGTAGGCGGCATTGTTCGTAGTACAGGGTCTGGTATGGGGTGTCCTGATTGGCCAAAATGCTTCGGGGCTTACACGCCTCCGACTCATGTGAGTGAACTTCCTGAAAATTATAGGGAAATATATGCCGAGAAACGCATAGAAAAAAATCAACGTCTTGCCAGGGTACTGGAGGGATTGGGGTTGGATGAGCTGGCACGGGAAGTCGTGGCAGGTGAGAAGGTTCAAAAAGAGCAAGAGTTTAATTTTACTAAAACTTGGATTGAATACCTGAACCGCTTGACGGGTGTTCTGATTGGCATATTTATCATTTGTTGTGTGGTCAGTGCTTTGACGTTTTTTAAGTCAGATCCTCGGGTTTTTTATCTCTCATTTGGCGCATTGGTGTTGGTCGTTTTTCAGGGCTGGACGGGATCCTTAGTCGTTAGTACGAATTTGTTGCCTGGCTTGATTACGTTCCACATGGTTTTGGCCATTGCGCTCATTGCTTTGTTGATTTATACTCGCTTTTACATAGGAAAGTCGAAGATTGTGGGACTGGTAAGCTACAAGCCTGCCAAAGTGAGAAGGCTGTTGTTGTTTTGCATGATTTTGTTTTTTGCACAAGTACTGTTAGGGACTCAAGTTCGAGAAGCTGTAGATCTAATTGCGGACACATTGGGAGAGGCGAATCGTTGGGACTGGATCGAAAATCTAGGGATTGTGTTTTATATTCACAGATCTTACTCTATTATATTACTGCTTTTGCATGCTTTCTTGATCTATCGTTTGACCAAGAGCATTGAGAATTTTTCGACTTCCAAGTACTTGGTGTGGAGTTTGTTATTTTTGGTAGTATTGGAGATTTTGACAGGAGTCGTTTTGTCGTATTTTGCACTACCTTATTTTATCCAACCTGTCCATCTGCTGCTCGCTATTGTTATCTTTGGCGTTCAGTACTTTTTGTACTTAATAATAAGTGAAAAGTCTGTAGACTTGACTGAGTAAAATGCATAAGATAGATACAGATATAGTGACGTTGAGTGGGATGCAAAAAATATCATTGTACATAGCATTGTTGAAACCTAGGTTGTCATTTTTGGTGGCATTTTCTTCTGGTTTTGGATATATACTAGCGGCACATTCCGATATTAACTGGAGTGTACTGCTGTTGTTGTCTTTAGGAGGCTTTCTAGTGTCGGGTGCATCGGTTACAATCAATCAGGTGTTAGAAGTAGAGTATGACGCTATGATGGAGCGAACCAAAAATCGTCCCTTACCTACTGGTAGTATTACAAAGAAGGAAGCCATAGCATTTGCCTTTTTTGTAGCGATAGTGGGGTTGGCGATTTTGTATATAACCACTAACCCACTGACGGTGGTGTTGTCATTCATATCATTGGTGCTATATAGTTTTGTTTATACTCCGCTAAAAAGAGTGGGGCCTATAGCTGTCTTTGTTGGGGCTATCCCTGGGGCATTACCGCCTTTGTTGGGTTGGGTTGCCTCTACGGGATATATTGGCCATGAGGCATTGATTATTTACGGTATTCAGTTCATCTGGCAGTTCCCACATTTTTGGGCGATAGCTTGGGTGGGAGATAAAGATTATAAAAAGGCAGGCTTCAAACTGCTACCTAATAAGGGCGAAAAGGATTTGAATACAGCAATCAATATCATGGTGTATACCTTGTTTTTGTTGCCATTGGGATTGTTGCCAGCTTATTTTGGGATTACAGGAATCAACTCAGCGATAATCGCTACAGTATGTGGAGCGGCTTTTTTAGCGCAGAGTTTTAATCTTATGAGAGATAATTCAGACAAGGCAGCGCTCAAAATCATGTTCGGTTCTTTTTTGTATTTGCCTATCGTGCAAATCGCCTATTTACTTGATAAAATATAGATATGGAAATGGCCATGAATAAAACCAAAGAGAGTTCTTTTAGAATGCATCCGCAGAAATTTGCGATGTGGCTCTTTATTGTCACAGTGGTAATGTTATTCGCCGCATTGACTAGTGCCTATGTGGTGAAACAATCCAGTGGTGTATGGTTGGATTTCGATCTGCCGTTTATGTTTGACATTACTACAGGGATAGTGATCGTCAGTAGTGTGTTTATGCACATGGCGTATCTGTCAGCCAAGCGAAACGAAGTTAGTAAGATTAGAATTTATCTTCTATTGACTGTATTGACTGGTATTTCTTTTTTGGTCGGTCAGTTGATCGCATGGCAGGAACTAGTACAAGAAGGGGTTTTCTTTGTGGGAAACCCTGCTGGATCTTTTGTCTATGTGCTCTCAGGTGTACATGGTTTCCACTTGTTGAGTGGAGTAGTGTTTCTTTTGATCGTCGCTGTAGCGGCATTTAAATATAAAGTACATTCGACGAGTTTGGTTCGAATAGAAATGTGTGCAACTTATTGGCATTTTTTAGGTGGACTTTGGTTGTATTTATACTTATTTTTGACTCTTAATCATTAATTAAACTAGATAATATCATGGCTGGAACGGCAGTAGTAGTAGATAGCAATGAGAACCTTTGGAATGGGGGGACAGAGCCATTGAAAGCGAGTTATGGAAAACTGATGATGTGGTTTTTCTTGCTTTCTGATGCGTTTACATTTACATCATTGCTCGCTACTTATGGATTCATTCGATTTGCACATCCTGCATTCGAAGGTGAAATCGAAAATTTTGTTTTTTCTCAAGAATATTGGCCTATCCCAGAGATGGTATTCAATGCAGTACCATTCTTACATGGTATCCACTTGCCGTTGGTATTCGTGGGGATTATGACTTTTATCTTAATTTTGAGTAGTGTAACTATGGTTTTGGCTGTAGATGCTGGACATAGGAATGATAAAGTCGCAGTAGAAAAATGGATGTTGTGGACTATCCTTGGTGGGTTGACTTTCTTAGGTTGTCAGGCTTGGGAGTGGATGCACTTTATCCACGGTACTGAGGCTGGTGGACAATTGTTAGATGGGTCTTTCTTTCATGGAGCGAACCTCTCGCTAAATCAATATGGCCCTCCTAACTTTGCAGCACTATTCTTTTTCATTACTGGATTTCACGGTTTTCACGTTTTCAGTGGTGTCGTGATTAATTTCATCATCTTCTATCAAGCGACGACTGGTGTGCTAGAGCGAAGAGGTACGTATGAAATGGTGGAGAAAGTAGGCTTGTACTGGCACTTTGTAGATTTGGTATGGGTATTTGTATTCACCTTCTTTTACTTGGTATAAAAAACTGATAGATAGACATGGAACAAGAAATTAAAGGACTGGACGTGACTCCAGTAGATAAAGACAAGATCAAAAAAATATGGAAGGTGACGGCCATCCTATTTTTGGCGACAGTGGTAGAGTTTATTATTGCATTCACAGTGGGAGCTGGTGCATTGAAAACTACTGTTTTCATCCTCTTGACTATATTCAAAGCATTTTACATTATCGGAGAGTTTATGCATTTGTCGCACGAGAAGAAAGGCTTGGTGTGGATGATTGTAGCCCCTACCGTTTTCTTGATGTGGTTAATTGCTGCGTTTTGGATTCAAGGAGAGGCGATATTCCAAGCGATATTTGGAAGCTAATTCTGATAGATTATAATACTAACTATGCCGTCACTAGACGGCATTTTTTTTGACCCAATGAAAATATTCAAGTCTATTGCTTTGCTGCTTCTGCTGTTTCTACCAGGAGCTATTTACTTGTTTCTCCAAGGGTTTGGGAAGAACAAATTTGATATTCCGATCTACTATTCGACAGGAGTCGATACGCTGACAGCATGTGGTCAGCTGATGGTAGCTGGTCAATACCATGTCGATCCGATACCCGCTATTTCGGGTCAGTTGATGGATAAGGTGACGTTGTATGATTTTGGCGTATTGTCTGACTCGAACTTTGTGTCTCAGCGAAATAACTTATTGACTTTCTTGACTAAGTTTAAAAGCGAAGAGCGTCTTCAGGTAGCGTCACTTTATACGACAGATTCCCTTTATACGACATTAGAGGGGTACTCAATCTTGAAATATGTGCGTGTAGATTCATCGATTTTTAAGACTTTTGTGTCGTGTCAGTTATTCGTGTTTGACGGAGATAAGGCATCTTCAGAAGCGCTACCTATGGTGTTGGTGGATAAAGAAAGGAAAATCAGAGGGTATTTCAATCCTAATGATTTGGAAGAGATAGATCGGCTAAATATCGAGGTTAATATTTTGTTAAATGAGTAAGATGAATAATAAGAAAATGGCCATGACTGTAGTGGCTGCCCTGTCGATAATAGTACCTGCGTTAGTAGCAGTATTGATTTATTCACCGTATAAAATTTCTACAGATTATGATTGGTTGAGGAGTATTCCTGCCTTCAATGCGACGATCAATTCTATGACTGCTATTCTATTGATTGCAGGCGCTGTGATGGTTAAGAAGGGGAATATTCAAGGACATAAAATTGCCATGTCGAGTGCGTTAGGGTTAGGGGTGTGTTTTCTGTTGGCATATGTCTTGTATCATGCGACGGTGGAGTCTGTGATATTTGGGGATGTGAATATGGACGGTGTATTGGATGATCAAGAAGCTCTCAGTGTGGGGACTATGCGTAGTGTGTATTTGACGATACTGCTGTCCCATATTTTGTTGTCTGCGGCGGTGGTGCCTTTTGTATTACTTGCATTTTATTTTGCGATTGCCCAAGAGTTTGATAGACATAAGAAGATTGTGAAGTTCACTTGGCCGATCTGGTTGTATGTATCTGTGACCGGTGTAATTGTCTATCTTTTGGCTAGCCCTTATTATTCAGTATAAAATTCGAGTCATGAGAAACCGAATCTTTTTAACATTCATTTTGGTAGTAGCACAGGTGACTGGTGCAATGGCACAGTGTGCTATGTGTAAAACCACTATCGTCAACAATGTGAGTAACGGTGAGTTGGCATTGGCCGATGGGTTGAATTTTGGTATTATGTATTTGTTCGTAACGCCGTACTTGGCGATTGCATTGATTGGTGGAATTTGGTTCTATAAGTATAAAAGACATGGGAAAAAGAAGTTCAACACAAGCGCTGCTTGAGTGTAAATGTCCTAGGTGTAGAGAAGGTGATATGTTTAAGACTTCCCTTTTTCGCAAGTGGTACGACCGAGAAATGTTGCCTAGCTGCTCGGTATGTCAGCAGTCTTTTGAACCAGAACCAGGGTTCTATTTTGGAGCCATGTTCGTGAGCTATGGTTTTTCAGTTGCTATCACTTTTGTAGTGGGCTTTGTTCTCTTTAATTTTTTTGGAGATCCCGAATCATGGGTGTATATCACAGTACTTGGTATAGTGATCGCCTTGGTTTGGCCTATCATGTATCGCTATTCTAGAGCTATATTTCTACATGTTTTTGGAGGGATAAGGTTTGATTCAAAATACATAAATGAGTAATTCTTTGTGTATTTTGTGATCTAAACTGGATCGTACTATTTTCAACGCTACTATTATAAAACTCTTTGCCTTCTTGGCTGCTATTTCCGTGCTGATTTTGGCAGGGCTGTTTGGCTATTCTCACAAGAATGAGGCACAGATAGCTACTGAAATAGAAGCAGCCGTAGCATCTGCTATAGACCAGATTCGTGAATTTGAATCGATGTTAGAGAAGGGAGAGATTCCGGCAGATACCGATCCGATTGACTATGTGGTGTATGATGTTCGAGGAGACGTGCTTCGCTGGTCGGACAATTCTTACATCCCTCCTTTTGAATATTTTCCTTTTCGTACGAGTGACCTGATTATAGCCAATGATCAAGGGGAATTTTTATATCAAAAAAAGCGATTCGAATGGCATGGCGATGATGCTTATATGGTAGTGATGATCCCCCTTAGGAGGAAATTTAATCAGTCTAGTACCTACCTCGACGATGTGTATAACCGGGACATCATCTCGCACAATGTCAAAATTACAGATGACCCTAATTTCATTCCTATTCAGTATCAGGAGGAAACGCTATTTACCATAGCATCTAATGGTCAAACCTACTACAATGACCTGCTCAATAATTTTATAACGGGGCTACTCTTTCTGCTGCTGATATGCATATTCGTGCTACTGTTTCAGGTCGCATGTCGAGTCAATAGAGGCTATGGTTTTGTACTTGGAGTTGGTGTTATTTTCTTGGAGTTAGTCGTGCTGCGAGGGACTATGATTCTAGTAGAGTTGCCGAGCTCTTTCGTCAAGATGAGCATTTTCCAACAGAGTGTATTTACCTACGATTGGTTCTACTATTCGCTCGGTGATAGTGTGATTAATTATGGTATGATAGCAGTACTGTTAGCGTTCATAATTTTGTACGGGAGAGATTATATCCGAACACTATCTGGAAGACAACTGACGGTATTGGGTAGTCTACTGTTGATTGCGAGCTACTGGGCACTATTTGCATTGCTCAATACGATCAGTCTCATACTGTCCAATTCACAAATTTCTCTGGATATAGCAGCGACGATGGATATGCCGTTCGAGCGAATGACTTGTTATTTCCTAATCGGGTTGTTGTCAATCATTTTCTTCGGGGTGCATTACCTGGCATATATTACGATAGCTCATCTTAGGAATACTGCTAGTGAAATGCGCCTGCTACATATTGTCTCTGGAGTGGTCTCGTGTCTATTCTTCTTTTGGAAGGCTAGTTTCGTTTTGGCGTTTGGTCTCAACGTGATTTATATCCTCGGATTGTATGCATTTGATATGCCGCAGAGTCTGAAGACGCTAAAATTCGAAAGTATTAATTATTTGCTATTTACTGTAGTGCTCATTTCTATAGGGGGATCTTTTGAGATTTATAAATCCTATGAACGCAACGAGATTTATAGCATGCAGAAGTTTGCTACTTATCTACAAGTAGACCGTGATGTAGAAGGAGAATATCTCTTGTCTACGATATTAGAGCAAATCAAACAAGATATAGTTGTCAATAGCAAAATGCTAAACCCCCAGAGCCAACTCAAGGGGATAGAACGAAAGATTCAGCGAACCTACCTCAATACCTATTTTAGTGACTATGAGGTGGACATTCACTTGTTTGACAAAAACGGAATGGGGCTGTCACGGAAATACCGCCGTGTCTCGATAGAGGATGTCAAAGAAAAGTATAGTGCGCCAGAGTTTCAGACCTCTTATGACAATGTGTACTATGATCGCAGGATGGATATCAACAAGCGAAAACGCTACATCTGCTACACCGAGGTGGAGCGATATGGAGATATCAATGGTTATGTAGAGATAGAATTGAGATTGAAAAAATTCTCATCCCGACGTGTATTGCCACAACTACTGCTCGATCGACGTATCAAATCTAGCAGTAGCTATAGTCATGCGCTCCTATCGGAGAACAATCTGATATATGTGTCAGGAAGTTATCCCTACGAATCGGACTTTGACACGACCTGGTTAGACAAACAAAATATATATGATCAAGGGCTGGAGCGTGAAGGCTTCCTTCACCTAGCCGCTGTGGTTGGGGATAAGGTTACGATCGTCTCCTCACCGCTTTATCTGACTCGTGACATAGTGTCCAATTTTTCTTTTTTGTTTGTACTGCTATTGATAGTCACCTGTTTGATAGGAGTAATTCGCTATTTGATCATTGGTCGGAATACTAATCTCAATTTCTCTACAAAGATTCTCATATTCACTGGGGGGTCCTTTGTTATACCCCTGCTGCTGGTGGCCGTGGCAGTTTTGACCTCTACAGAAAACTCCTATCGAAAGGAAATAGATAAGACTAACCTCAAGCGAACCCTGCTATTAGCAGAGAATGTGAATGATATATTCATGGAGTTTGAAGTGCAGAGTAGCAATCGTGAGGATCTTGAAAATAGTGTCGCAGAGCTGGCCAACAATGCCTCGATGGATATCAATGTCTATGATACGAAAGGTAAATTGATCGCATCCAGTACGCCAGAGATATTCGAATCGGGCATCATTTCAGAATATATGAACTCTTCCGCTTTCCATGCCTTGTCTAATGATAAAAAGGAACAGATGGTGGCAGATGAGCAGATTGGATCTTTCCTCTACAAAACCATCTATGTAAGTATCAATTCTCCAGAGGACGGAAGTGTATTTGGCTACTTGGCAGCTCCTTATTTTGGATCGAAACTCCATCTAGAGCATCAGCAGCTTATCGTGTTTAGCAACATCATTATCATTTTTACTTTTGTATTTATGCTGTCTATAGGGATCGCATATTATGTGATCTCTCGTTTGACTCGACCCATCACGATTATTGCCGACAGACTGCACGATACGGGGTTTGTCCAGACGAATCAACCCATAGACTGGGAGTCGGATGACGAAATCGGAGAGCTAGTACATGAGTATAACAATATGCTCGGAAAACTGGAGGCGACGAAAGAAGAATTAGCGCGAAATGAAAAAGAAGCTGCCTGGCGAGAAATGGCCAAGCAGGTAGCGCATGAAATCAAAAACCCATTAACCCCGATGAAGCTGACCATACAGCACATGCAGCGGATAATGGGGGACGATAGAAAGGACAAAAAGTCACTGGACATACTGCTAAGTCAGATCGATATGCTCGATGAAATCGTGACCTCATTTAGTCATTTTGCGAAGATGCCTACACCGCTCAAAGAACCATTTGATATAGGACAGGTACTTGAGAAGTCGGTGGACTTGCATGTGGATAAAAAGATAGAGCTGAGTCTAGAACCAGGCGAACATATTGTCCAAGGGGATATCAAGCTGTTTGGACGAATATTTAACAATTTGATCTTAAATGCATTTCAGGCGATGAAGAGGGAAGAGTTGCCTTCTTTACAGGTGACATTAGCACGAAAGGGGAGTCTCATTCTGATTACCTTTTCGGATCATGGTGATGGCATACCAGAGGATATCAAGGAGAAGGTCTTTGTGCCCAATTTTAGTACCAAGGAGTCTGGATCGGGGATTGGTCTGGCAGTTGCCAAACGTGGAATCGAGCACGCTGGGGGGGCGATTTGGTTCGAGTCTGCTGTAGGGCAAGGCACTACATTTTTTATCCAAATGGAAGACGCACAGGTGCATACCTTAGAATAATACAGCGGTTCTCGATTTTTATTCTTCTTTTTGCTGTTAGTTTGGAGATAACCGAGGCACTTGATACACCGATCACGATCATATTTGTTGCAGTTTTTTAGATGGCAGGCTATGCTGTTGGCTGTAAGATGCGTGACGCTGTGGATTTTTATTATAGGTAGTCACAGTGCAGTGGCTCAAGAGACTAATCAGCATTGTCAGATGATCGACGCTCGAACTTTTTCTTTACCAGATAGTTTGATTGTCGATCCGAGCAGTATTGTCCTGACACCTGACCAGCCATACCAACTGGATTTGGCTCAGTCCCAACTCACCTTTGAGCCTGCCTATGTGGGAGAGGTTTGTTTTAGATCTTTTCCCATCCAAAAGGGTAAAGTCCATCAGCACAAGTCGACAGACTTGTATGACTCGACAGTTAGTTTTTCTGCTCGTCAGCTACAGGGGAATGCAGGATACCAAAAAGAGGAACTATTCGCTACACCTAATATATACAAGACGGGCAGTCTCACGCGTGGAGTGTCGTTTGGGAACTCTCAAAGCGTCAACGTCCTTTCCAACTTCAATTTTCAGATGGATGGTCAGCTGACAGATGATTTGAATATCAGAGCAGATGTCACGGACCAGAATGTGCCTTTTCAGCCCGAAGGAAATACCCAACAAGTGCGCGAGTTTGATAACGTAACTTTTGAGGTGTACAATGATTCATTATCGCTACTGGCAGGTGATGTGGTTTTGAAAAATGGTGATTCGTATTTTCTGCGCCATTACAAGAATGCCTTGGGAGGGCAGGCAGATATTCGCTACGGCCTAGGGAACAATGGACAGGGTAGGAGTGTGCTGGCGATAGCTGCTGCTAAGGGGCAGTTTGCTGATGTGACAGTGCAGGCGGTAGAGGGACTGCAGGGGCCTTATCAACTGAGTGGACCGAGTGGTCAGCAGTACGTCGTGGTTTTGGCAAACTCAGAGCAGGTGTATCTCGATGGTCAATTGCTCAAGAGAGGGTTTAACCACGACTATATTATAGATTATAACCTTGGCGAAATCACTTTCAACCCGAGTGTATTGATTACCCAATTTTCTCGCATCCGAGTGACTTATGAATACTCTGATCAGAACTACAGTCGATCGATCATCGCAGCGCATCAGGAGTTGCAGATAGGGCGTACTACAGTGCATGCGGGCTACTATCGAGAGAAGGACAATCGCAACAAACCACTGGCTTTCAACTTGACCAATGACGATAAAATTCAGATGAGTCAAGCTGGTGATCATGCGATTCCTGTGCCGATATCAGGTGCTACCGAGACGGACTATAGTGGAGAACGTGTACAGTATATGCGTCTGGATACAGTGGATTTGGATGGAATGCCCCAGACTATTTATCGCTATTCGCGAGATTCTACGATACAGTTGTACAGCGTGTCTTTTACGAATGTGGGCATAGGGTCTGGAGACTATGCCTTGGTTGACAATGATGTGAATGGTAGAGTCTATGAGTGGGTGTCTCCATCTGGTGGCGTGTCGCAGGGTGAATATGCACCAGTACGGTTCGTGCCCGCTCCAAATCAGCGTGAGATGTTTGTGCTCGGCACGGACTTAAAGTTGTCTCCTTACCTGACCTGGTCAACAGAGCTAGCACTCTCAAATGAAGACAAAAACCTATATGCAGAGGTGGATGATGATGACAACAGTGATGTCGCCATCAGGTCTGGGCTAGAAGTGAAAGACAAGCCGCTGGGACGTTCGGATTACAAATGGTCGGGGGGATTGAATTACGAATATGACGGAGGGGATTTTCAGCCGATCGATCGTTTTCGGTCGATCGAGTATGACCGCAACTGGAGTTACATGCCTGCCGCAGACAGCTCCCGAACCGCAAACCATATTTTCAATCTGGGAATGAAAATGGAGAAAGACCGTTTCAACTTGATTCGAGCTAATTATAGCAATCGACAAAAGGATCAGTTCATAGATGGACATCAGATCGATAGCGAACTGCGACAAAGCCTAGGAGGAATGAAAGTATTAGGTGGTTTTTATGATATGAAAAACAAAAGCCTTGTGGAAGAGTCGACGTGGAGAAGGATGTTCGGAGAGGGGTATTTTGACTCGTTTTTTGTGGTGCCAGGCTATAGATATGAAATGGATGATAATCAGGTGTCGGCGGTAGGATCGGATTCCTTGGTTCGTACGGCGATGAATTATGAATCACATCAGTTTTATTTGAGGAGTCACGACACCCTGCGAACGAAATTTCGATTGGACTATACGCTTAGAGAGGACAAATCTATTTGGCAGGGGATCTTGAAACCATTCACGCTAGCCAAAACTGCCAGAGCGCAACTTTCAACAGCCTTTAGTCAGGGACAGGAAGTGGGGATGAATTTTACCTATCGGGAGTTGGCGTATCAGGAAGAGTTTTCGGACTTGGAGGATGAGGCTTTAATACTGGGCAATCTGACCTATAGGGGTGTATTCTTTGATAAACATGTGCGGACGAATCTGTCTTACACGACTGCCAGTAGTAGAGAGATATTGCGAGAGTTCGTCTATGTAGAGGTAGCAACGGGAGAAGGAACACACACATGGCGGGATCTTAATGGAGATGGCGTACAAGATCTAACGGAGTTCTTCGAAGCAGTCAACTTTGACGAAAGACGGTACATTAAAGTGTTCGTGCCTACCTCAGAATACGTAGAGGCTTTCAATACTATTTTTACCTTTACGATGAATGCCAGTATGCCGCGAGGTTGGAAGTCTGCGGGGGGATTCAAAGGGGTACTGAGTCAGTTTTCTAACAATACGAGCATCAGTATCAACAAGAAGTCTACTGAGGATTCCTTTGCTTCTCGGTTCAATCCTTTTACGCTGGATGTTAAGGATCAGAATTTGGTATTTGTTCGAGATGGAATCAGGAGTGCGCTGTTTTTTAACCGAAGTGGGCAGGGCTTAGGATTGGACGTAACTTATGCTTCGGTCAATTCGAAGCAACTGATCTCTCGGGGTGTAGAGTCTCGCTATGCGGTTGACTGGTTATATAATATGCGCTATCATTTGAGCAGAGAGTGGATCATGACGCTGGGCTTGGTGGATCAGCTCAAAGAAAATGCTTCGCAGTTTCAGGCTGAAAGAAACTATCTCATTCAGTCCTACAAGTTAGAGCCTGGTTTGGTCTGGCAGCCCAAAAACAATTACCGCATGTCAGTGATCTATAGCTATACCCAAAAGACTAATTTGGAAGGAGATACAGATGAAAAGTCGCTCATCAATATCGTTAGCAGTGAGATGCGCTGGTCCAACGGTGCGAAAAATGCACTGACGGCAAATTTCAGTTATTCTTTGATAGACTATGATGGTGATGAGAACACAGCGGCAGCCTATGAACTTCTCAATGCCTTACGGCCAGGTCACAACTATACCTGGCGGATTAACTACAGTCAGAAGTTGATTTCTGGACTGCAAATGAGCTTGGGGTACGAGGGGAGGCAATCCGCAGATAGTCCCATGATACACATGGGACGCATGCAAGTAACGGCACTATTTTAGAGGTAAGTCAAAACCATTCATTGAACAAATTTGGGTGTCGATCGAATAAAATTAGCGGTTGGTATAATTAATTATGAACTCAAATTTAGAATGTGGTACTTCGAATATCACTAATCTAAAACAGTATGATAGTAATTAATTATTTACTCAAAAACGTAGAAAGCCTCCATTGGAGGTCGCTCAAGTTAGTGGCAATGATAATTTCGTATTGCTCTCTATTGTTGGTCTTTTGGCTCAATATCTAGTGGAGGAAACCGGAGTTGTAGGTAATTATGTTCATGAATAGAGGTTTTCTGGCTTGGTTAACCTCTATTCTTTTTCACAGCCCTCATGAGCTTGTTTGCAAAAATAAAATCCTGCAACTCTTCACATTCACTGTCGAATATCGTGTCGTTATTTCCCTCCCATAGTTTTTTCCCTTTATACAAAAAGACAATGCTGTCGCCTATCTCCATCACGGAGTTCATGTCATGAGTTACGACGATGGTTGTGATGTTGAGCTCTTCTGTGATATCGTGGATGAGGTTGTCGATTCGGATAGAAGTCTGAGGGTCTAATCCAGAGTTAGGTTCATCGCAGAACAGGTACTTAGAGTCATTGACAATCGCACGAGCGATTCCTACCCGTTTTTTCATCCCACCACTGATTTCTGATGGCATTTTGGTGTTGATGCCAGCCATTCCGACGCGTTCTAGACAGTGGTTGACACGATCTAGCTTTTCACCTTTAGGCATATCGGTTAGTACATCTAATGGAAACATAATATTTTGTTCCACATTTTTGGAATCAAATAACGCCCCGCCTTGAAACAGCATCCCGATCTCGCGACGAATATCAGCTTTTACATTTTCATCCGCTCGGGTGAATTTTCGACCATCGAAGAGTACCTCTCCCTCATCAGGTTCTATCAGTCCCACGATGTTTTTTAAGAAGACACTTTTTCCTGTTCCACTAGACCCAATGATCAAATTGGTTTTGCCTTGATGAAACTGTGCACTGACGTCATTCAAAATATTTTTGTCATCAAATGACTTGCTCAATCTGTTAACCTCTATCATCTCAGAGCATTAGTTTGGTTAGGAGAAAATCTGCGCATAGGATCGCGATACAGCTATTGGTCACCGCTGATGTACTGGCTACCCCGACTTCTAAGGCGCCACCTTTGGTATAGAAGCCCTTGTAGGCAGAGATCGCAGCGACTAGAAAGGCAAAGACGTAGGCTTTGGTCAAGGCAAAGGTGATATTGAAAGGGATAAACTCATAGCGGATACCATACACGAACTCTGTAGGTGTAATCACCCCCGCCAAAGAACCCGCTAAATAGCCCCCGACCAATGATAAAAAAGCGGACACTACTACGAGCATCGGGTAGGTGATCAGTGAAGCGATGATTTTTGGCAGTACCAAATAAGAAGCCGCATTGATGCCCATTACTTCCAACGCATCGATTTGCTCGGTGATGCGCATGGTGCCTAGCTCTCCCGCGATGTTGGATCCGACCTTACCCGCATAGACGATAGCCATGACTGTAGGAGCTAGCTCTAGCAAGGTCATGTCACGTACTACCAGTGAGATGACATAGGATGGGATGAAGGGACTGACGAGGTTGTAGGCCGTCTGGAGGGTAGTCACCGCACCTATGAAGGTGGAGACAATTCCTACGAGTAGTATGGAGTTGAAGCCAATTTTGATAGACTCTTCTATCACGAGTCGGACATAGGTCATAAATGACTCTCGTCTGACAAACATGGAAGATAGGAATAAAGTGAAGCGTCCGAAGCTGCGCATGTACTGAGTTTGGTTTATGCCTCCAAATTAATAATTTTAAAACAACTAAAAGCTATAACTAGATCAAGTCTCAGCTTTTTGTCTTCGGGAGGTGAAATTAAATATAAGTGAAACCCGGTGGCCTTGTCTAGTTGTGGGATTATGTTCTACTTTGCGACGATATGATTAAGACAATAGTAGTAACAGGAGGTACAAAAGGAATAGGAAGAGCAATCATCGAACGGTTCGCAGGAGAGGGATTTCATGTGTTGGCATGCGCCAGAAATACGACAGATTTGACGGAAATGGAGTCTCTAATTAATGCATCTGGCGAAGGGCAAGTCAAAACATTTCAGGCGGATATGTCTCAGCGTGATCAGGTAGCAGCCTTTGCTACTTGGGTGTTAGAGTCGACTACTGTCATCGATGTTTTGATTAATAATGCTGGCGTTTTTCTACCAGGGAGTATCGAAGATGAATCTGAGGGGAATTTGGAGTTGATGATAGATACTAATTTGTATAGTGCTTATCACTTGACACGAACCTTGTTGCCGAGCATGGTTGCTCATGGTTCGGGAGATATATTTAACATCTGCTCAGTCGCCAGTCTCAAAGCCTATACCAATGGTGGGTCTTATAGCATATCAAAGTTTGCACTCTATGGTTTCTCTCAAAACCTCCGGTATGAACTCAAAGAAAAAGGGCTTAGAGTGATCTCTGTGATGCCTGGAGCTACGCTTACCGCCAGTTGGGATGGAGTCGATCTACCAGAAGAGCGGTTTATCAAAGCGACTGATGTGGCTGATTCGATTTGGTCCACACACCAGCTTTCCAAAAATACTGTCGTTGAGGATATCGTCATCCGGCCGCAGCTGGGGGACCTCTAATTAGTAGCTGCTCAGTGTCTTCGTGATGAATAATCCTGACAATATGTGAGTATCTATCTTGTTATTGTCTTGATCACCTTATTTTTACTTCCTCAAACAATAGATAGGTTTTGGATCAAAATAAATACTGTAATTCACTCACCGAATATTCTCGTAGAGAATCCGTGAAGGTGAATATTGGACAAGTCCCGCTGGGTGCTGACTGCCCGATACGTGTCCAGTCGATGACTACCATAGATACGATGGATACGCAGGGTTCTGTAGACCAAACCATCCGAATGGTGGATTCTGGTTGTGAGTATGTGCGTATCACTGCACCAAGTATCAAGGAAGCACAAAACCTTCAGGAGATTAAAAATGAATTACGAGCGAAGGGGATCGACGTGCCTCTAGTAGCGGATATTCATTTCACGCCGAATGCTGCGGAACTAGCGGCCAAGATTGTAGAGAAAGTCCGGGTCAACCCGGGCAACTACGCCGACAAAAAGAAGTTCGAGGAGATAGACTACACAGACGAGTCTTACGAGGCAGAGCTGCTTCGCATCAAAAAGAAATTTACACCGCTAGTAGAGATATGTAAGGCCAACGGTACAGCTATGCGTATCGGTACCAATCATGGTTCGCTTTCGGATCGTATCATGAGCCGTTTTGGCGATACGCCTTTAGGGATGGTGGAGTCTGCCTTGGAGTTTTTACGTATCTGTGACGAGATGGATTATCACGAGATCGTGCTATCCATGAAAGCCAGTAACACAAGAATCATGGTACAGGCCTATCGACTATTAGTTCATAAGCTAGAAGAGGAGGGATTGAAACCCTATCCGCTGCATCTCGGTGTGACTGAGGCGGGCGATGGAGAGGACGGTCGCATCAAGTCTGCCGTAGGTATAGGTGCGCTATTAGAGGATGGACTAGGTGATACGGTTCGGGTATCGCTGACCGAAGAACCAGAGTACGAAGCACCTGTAGCACAGTCGCTGATCGATCGCTATGCTAATCGATCGGGACATCAAATGATTGCTCCATTGGACCATAGCCCCGTTGATCCGTTTGTCTATGAGAGACGAAAATCTATTGAAGTACTCAATTTCGGAGATCAAAATGTGCCACGGGTTATCGCTGATTTTAGTGGTGAGAAAGTAGTAGACAAAAAGGCACTTAAACCCATAGGGCATCATTACTTGCCAGAACTGGACAAGTGGAAAATGGGTGATACAGGTGCAGATTACGTGTATTCGGGTACTAATCCTATTCCTTACATGTTACCCAATGGCCTGAGAGAAGTACTCGATTATGAGATCTGGAAGGCTTTGGATGACCAAGAAAATAAATATCCTCTCCTCACTTTAGAGGATTTGTCCGTGTTCGATGGAGTGGTGGCCTTTGTGCAGGTCGATGCAGCTAATCTAGCTGCGGTGACTGACTTGAAAAACAGAGCAGGGCTGGTGGTTATGCTCTACACACAGAATATTCATGCTATGGCAGAGCTGCGAAGATTCATCTTTGAGATGATGCTACAAGGCGTGGAGTTACCAGTGGTATTGATGCACAAGGTGATGGAGCAGGATCAAACCGAATTTCAACTCGCGACAGCTACGGATGTTGGAGGGTTGTTGATAGATGGATTAGGTGATGGAGTGATGCTGAGCGGTCAGGGCAATAAGAAGGTAGAGAATGATACGGCTTTTGGAATCCTGCAGGCTGCACGTACGCGTATGACTAAGACGGAGTATATCTCCTGTCCGTCATGTGGGCGTACGCTTTTCGATCTACAAGAAACCACAGCGATGATTCGAAAACGTACCGATCACCTCAAAGGGGTAAAGATTGGGATCATGGGTTGTATAGTCAACGGTCCAGGAGAGATGGCCGATGCAGACTACGGTTATGTAGGGTCTGGCAAGGGGAAGATCACGCTCTATCGTGGACAGACGGTGGTAAAACGTGCCGTGCCTTCTGAAAGAGCAGTGGATGAGCTGATAGAGATAATCCGTGAGGATGACAACTGGGTAGAACCTGAAACCGAAGTAATAGCACTATGACTGACGAAAAACACAGCAAAGGAGGGTTGAAGGATTTCTTCTCTATAGGAGAAGTGTTCGGGTACTTTTTCAAAAAGAAAGATTCGAATAAGAAGGCAGACTTCAATCTGAGAGCGATGCACTTTATCAACAAGTTTGCCATCATCGCTTTCTTACTAGGTATCATATATTTTCTATCAAAGAAATTCTTGTTTTAAGATGAATATCGAGGAATTCAGAGATTATTGTTTGGCTAAAAAAGGCGTTGCTGAAGGGTTCCCTTTCGACAGTTCTACTTTGGTGTTCAAGGTGATGGACAAAATGTTTGCCCTCACGAATGTTGATAATTTCGTTTCTATTAATCTCAAATGTGATCCTGAATTGGCTGTGGAGTTGCGTGATCAATACGAAAGTGTGCAGCCAGGTTATCACATGAGTAAGAAACACTGGAATACGGTCACTGTGGATCAAGATGCCTCTGATCAGCTCATCTTAGCATGGACGGATGCTTCCTATCAGCTGATCGTGGACAAACTCCCAAAAAAACGCAAAGAAGAGTTATCTAAACTTTGAGTTGAGTATCTCTTGGTACTATTTAGGGACTAAATGTTATTATTCTTTATTTAGGCCTATTATGGTCAATATTAAACTCACTATTAATTACTTAAATAAGGAAATATTCTACAATTTTGGTGGTTAGTGTTATTGTGTCCATCCGCCTAGACTATTTGAATAAAATTTGTGAGGAGAGCTTCTTTTCCCATATTGTTAGTGTTATGTATCGTTGTTTGCGCCTGCAAAGACAACGTGGTATGCCCTGCATTTCAGAGTACGTACATCTTGGATGACTCGCTGCGAATGATGCGCTACTCGATGTTTCTCAACGATACGACACCTAAGATGGCTGTGGCTTCACGTCGTACCAAATATGGTGTCAATAAAAAATCAAGTTTGTTTCGTAAGAACTACGACCTGATGACTGCTCCTAAAGTCAATGAAATCAGACGCCTGGAAGTGGATTCTTTGTACACGGAGGACGAAGGAGATTTTATGGTGGCAGACTTTGTGGATCAGGATTCGGTCGGAGTAGATTCGGTATCTGCCGCACCGATTTTGGCAGCGGTAGACAAAAAGGAAGAGGTACGGTATAAGTACAAATATGACCTGGAGAATGATTACAATCAGGATCAAGAATACTATAACAAGTACTATGGAGAGCTGTTCATCGATACACGGCCTTTGCCATCTGAGCGGGTAGAACCTGTTGAGCCTGATATCGCTGCGGATTCTTTGGGTACTGAGGAAAAGAAAGGGTTGTTTAGAAGAAAGAAGCAAGAAGAAGTGCCTGAGTCTGATGAACCAGAGGTAGATCAAGAGACCTTGGACAATGTCACCGAGACGTCAGAAGAAGCTCCTGTAGAAGAAGAGGTGCCAACGACCGAAGATTAGTCACTAATCTTACCTAATTTTCCATTCCAAAAATTCAAGTAAATATGTTGAATCAGTCACCGCTGGCAGAGCGCATGCGTCCTGTGACGCTCGAACAATTGGTAGGGCAAGAGCATCTCAAGGGGATATTGACCCGAGCAGTGCGCTCTGGAATCGTGCCGTCCATGATCCTATGGGGGCCTCCGGGAGTGGGTAAAACCACGATTGCTAATATCATAGCCAATACGGCTAAGATGCCTTTTTATGCGCTCTCTGCAATCAATGCAGGTGTGAAGGATATCCGAGAGGTGATTGCGAAAGCTAAGTTTGGCACCAAGTCTATCCTGTTTATAGATGAGATTCACCGGTTCAATAAGTCACAACAGGACGCGCTACTCGCTGCTGTGGAAAAAGGACAAATCACGTTGATCGGTGCGACCACCGAAAACCCAAGTTTTGAAGTCAATGCGGCACTCTTATCTAGATGCCAAACCTATACACTGAACGCACTGGGGAAGAAAGAACTCTTAGAGCTCATAGACAAGGCATTAAAAACAGACGAGCTACTTTCCAAAATCAAAGTAGAACTCAAAGAGGATCAAGCCTTGCTGAGATTGTCAGGAGGGGATGGACGAAAACTACTCAACCTGTTGGAGCTGGTCTTGGACTCTATCGATACGAAGAAGAAGGTGATCACCAATGATCTGGTGATAGAGATCTCGCAGAAAAAAGCCGCTATGTATGACAAGAGCGGGGAGATGCACTACGATATTATTTCTGCCTTTATCAAATCGATCCGTGGGAGCGACCCAAATGCAGCAGTCTATTATCTCGCTCGGATGATCGAAGGAGGGGAGGATGTTAAGTTCATCGCACGTCGTCTGTTGATACTCGCGTCCGAGGATATAGGCAATGCCAACCCTACAGCGTTGGTGATTGCTAATAACGCTTTTCAGGCCGTCAATGTGATAGGGTATCCTGAGGCGAGAATTATTTTGTCTCAGTGTGTGACCTATCTGGCCTGCTCAGCGAAGAGCAATGCTGCATACATGGCGATCAATCATGCCCAGCAGTTGGTGCAGCAGACAGGGGATTTACCGATCCCCCTAGATATCAGAAATGCACCGACCAAGCTGATGAAGGACTTAGGCTATGGAAAAGGCTATCAGTATGCTCATGATCATCAAGGTAATTTTGTAGAACACGAATTTTTGCCAGATGATATCAGAGGGACTAAGCTTTTCGATCCAGGGCATAACCCACGTGAAGAAGAAATGAGGAAAAAGCTTCGCTCTCAGTGGAAGAGCAAGTATGGGTATTGATAGATTAGTCGGTATTTTTGGGAGTGAAAATCAATATTCGACATTGAGCATTCGATAATCATTATTCCAATCCTTTAAATATTGCCTCAAAGACGCATAATAGATGGTTATTTAATAAAGAAACAACAACGAACCTGACTGTCGAATCAGGCAGTGATCCGTATTGATGACGTGTGGAGGTTAATAAAAAAGGGAAAGCCCTATCAGCCAAACTAAGCTGATAGGGCTTTCCCTTTTTGTGGTAATTTGATTTCGAAGGTTACTCTACCGTGAATTCAACTTTGAGTTTGTCCCACGCGATGGTGACGACTCCTCGGTCTGAAACGTCAATGGTAAACAACTCGGAAAATGCTGCTGATGTAGGCATGACATCAAACCGGAGAACATCTTTGCCTTCTTTGTAGCTATAGGCTCCCCACTGGTTGGCATTGCTGTTGATGATGACAGTCCATTTGCCTTCTCTCGGGATAGTGAATAGGGAGTATTTTCCTTTTTTGAGTGCTTTGCCATTGATTTTAACATCCTCGGAGACCTCTATCGTAGTAGCTTCATTGGCACCAGTTCTCCAGACTTTGTCGTATTTGACCAGATCGCCCCAGATGACTCTGTCTTTTTTGGATGGGCTACTGTAGTTAATGGTGATTGTTTTGCCATTAACTTCTGCACTTGTCTTTTGGGGAGGACTGGCTCTCGGTTTGTCTTGTGCGACGAGAGAAGTTTGAGATAATAGGAGGATGATAGCAACTATTGACGAAAAATTGATTAATTTTTTTAACATGATAATGACTTTGGTGTAGATAGTAAGACGAATTAAAATAGTTTGGGTTGGATTTGCTCGATAAGTTAAAGAGAAAAACCCCAATAATGTATATTTGGGTTTTGGAACAAGACCAGCTCAGAACATAGATAAATAAAGCGCGAGATTGTAAATGAACAAGCCTGTAAAAATACTGATTATAGACGATGATGAAATCAACAATCTGATTTGTACCAAAGTAATCAAAGATTATAATCCAGCGATCATTGTAGAGTCACTCACGAGTTCGACCCGTGGATTGACCTATCTAGAAGAACGTGTCAAAGACAATCCGGAGGACCTACCTGATGTGATCTTATTGGATATCAACATGCCGACTATTAGTGGTTGGGATTTTATCCGCGAGTATCGCAAGATGATGACGGCTGTGGAAGCGGAGAAAATTAAGTTGTTCGTTTTGACTTCTTCACAGTACTACCAAGATGCAGAACTAGCAGATCAGTACCGCGAGGTACAAAAGCTGTTTACCAAACCCCTGACCTCAGAGATATTAGAAGAAGTAGATACCTACCTCGTTAAAAACGCCTAGTGAGGTGCTGCTCAATTATATAAGTTCGATTCTTTTTCAACCATTGGCATTATGATAATATTGGACAATGCGGTTCTTTCAGATGATTTGAAGGAAAGGCATTTTGTGTGTGACCTCAACAAATGTAAAGGCGCATGCTGTGTAGAAGGTGATCTAGGGGCTCCCTTGGACGAAGAAGAGCTTCCGCTGATAGAGGAAGTGATCGATGCAGTGAAGCCTTACTTGTCCAAAGAAGGACTGGAGGTGATCGAGAAAGAAGGAGCATATATCCTAGACGAAGAAGGAGATTATTCTACTACGACGATCGATGGGCGAGAGTGTGCTTTCGCGATCTACGATGAAAAGAATATCCTTAAATGCGCCATTGATCAAGCCTATCGTGATGGTAAGGTTACTTGGCAGAAACCTATTTCTTGTCATTTGTATCCCATACGCATCACCAAATATGACCACTACGATGCACTCAACTATGACCAGTGGGATATATGCGCCCCAGCATGCAATCTGGGCGAACAGCTCAAAGTGCCAGTGTACAAATTCCTCAAAGAGCCATTGGTAAGGAAGTACGGGACAGAATGGTATGGAAAATTAGAGCAAGAGATAGAAGAAGGTAAGGCGTAAACAATCCATGGAAGAGAATTATCTAGAAATACTAAACCCACCTCAGCGAGAAGCAGTACTGAAGACCGAAGGCCCTACGATGATCATTGCAGGAGCTGGATCGGGTAAGACCCGAGTACTGACCTATCGAATTGCACATTTGCTGAAAGAAAAGAACGTCGACCCGTTTTCTATCCTTTCGCTGACCTTTACCAACAAAGCTGCTAAGGAGATGCGTCATCGTATCGAAGAGTTGGTAGGGACTGATGCACGTAACCTTTGGATGGGGACTTTTCACTCCGTGTTTTCAAGAATCTTGCGCTCTGAAGCGGATAAGCTCGGCTATCCTAGTCACTTTACCATTTACGACTCGGATGATTCTAAATCCCTGATCAAGAATATCGTCAAGTACTATGGGTTGGATGATAAACTCTACAAACCCAATGTGGTACTCAACCGCATCTCTAGTGCCAAAAACCGTCTGGTCTCATGGCAAGAATACACCAACAACCCTATCTATCTGGCAGACGATACCGAAAACGGTAAGCCTGAGATGGGTAAGATATACAAGGAGTACGTCAAGCGATGCTTCAAGGCGGATGCCATGGACTTTGATGACTTGCTCTTCAATACCAACGTGCTCTTCAGGGATCACGTCGATGTGCTCAACAAGTACCAGCAGCGTTTCAAGTACGTGATGGTCGATGAGTTTCAGGATACCAATATCTCGCAGTACCTGATTACTAAAAAGCTCGCAGCAGTTCGCCGAAACATCTGTGTCGTGGGAGATGATGCACAGAGTATCTACGCCTTTCGTGGAGCGGATATCCAAAACATCCTCAACTTTGAGAAGGACTATCCAGAGCTGAATATCATCAAGCTGGAGCAAAACTACCGATCGTCTAAGACCATCGTAGGAGCAGCCAACTCTATCATAGGCAAGAACAAGAACCAGCTGCGAAAGAGTGTCTGGACTGACAATGATGAAGGCTCGCTGATCGACCTGATCAAAGCCACGACCGACAATGAGGAAGGCAAACTCGTCGCTTCGGCCATCTTTGAGTCCAAAAACCAAGACCACTATCACAACTCGGATTTTGCGATCCTATACCGGACCAATAGCCAATCCAGAGCACTGGAGGAGGCGCTGCGCCGCAACAACATCAAGTACAAGATAGTGGGCGGGTTGTCTTTCTATCAGCGAAAGGAAATCAAAGATATCTTGGGCTATGTGCGATTCTCTGTCAACCAAAACGACGAACAGGCACTGCGTCGTATCATCAATACGCCCAAACGTGGGATTGGTGCTGCCTCAGTCGAGAAATTGATCGTAGCAGCGGCCGAAAACAATGCAGATCTGTGGACGGCTCTAGAGAACGCTACGCAGATACTGGGAGGTCGGGCTGCCTCTGCAGTCAATGATTTCGTGACGATGATCAAGAGCTTTAAGTTGACCGTGGCGAAGAAAGACGCTTTCGAGGCAGCTTCGCATATCGCCAAAAACTCTGGTCTGCTCAAGGAACTCTACGATGACAAAACCATAGAAGGACGCAACCGCTACGAAAACGTACAGGAACTCTTGAATGGGATCAAGGAGTTCGTCGACAACCCGGAGTCCGAGGATAAATCCATGGCATCTTTCCTGCAAGAGATTGCACTGCTGACGGACGCAGACAATGACAAGGATGAAGACAAAGACTATGTGACCCTGATGACGATACATTCGTCCAAGGGACTGGAGTTCAAGAACGTCTTTGTCGTCGGGATGGAAGAGGATTTGTTTCCGTCACAGATGATGATCAGTTCTAGGCAGGATCTAGAGGAGGAGCGACGCTTGTTTTATGTGGCCATCACCCGTGCTGAGAAGAAACTCTACATGAGTTATGCGCTGACACGCTATCGTTTTGGTAGACTCAAAACCTGCGAACCGAGCCGCTTTCTAGAGGAGATAGACAAAGATTTTCTCAAGATGAATCTCAAATTTAGTGCGCCTAGCTCACCTGCGGGTGACTATGCGAAGAACTTCATCGGGAATACAACGCAACCGGTTCGCAAGCCTGTTAATCAGGCTGTCGTGCACAAGCCGTCTGCCGATTTCAAACCAAGCAACACGTCTAAACTGGCAGAGGGAGACAAGGTCGAACACCCGAAGTTTGGCTTTGGAAAGGTGACCAAGATAGAGATTCAAGGCGCCAATAAGAAAGCCCATATCACGTTCGAGAAGGCTGGAGAGAAGACCCTGTTGCTGAGCTTTGCCAAGCTGAGGATACTGTAAGTAAGTGCTTTGAGAATTGATGAGGCATCATTTGGTCGAATCAGAAATGAATTCGTTAGATTTACGATACACGTCCATGAATAAGAATGCTATGAAAGCAGAAACACTGAAGTTGGGAATAATAGAGCGGTTGATGAAGGTGCAGGACACCTCCACATTGCAGCGGATGGATCAGTTGATCACTCAGGCAGAGATGGAAACGAGAACGCTCGAATCCATGGAGGCCATAGAGCGAAGAGATGTTGTTTCTATTCATGAGATGAGGCGTGAAAATAAGGAATGGATCAAGGGAAATACGAAGTAGTCATTGCCAAAACCGCTCGAGATCGCTACCAGTACAGTGTGTTGCCCTATTTGTTTGAGAATTTTAGTGTTGCTCGAGCTACTGAAATCGACGAACGTATATTGAATACAGCTGCGACCTTATCTTCTAAGCCATTTCGTGGTAGGATAGAAGAACATTTATCGAATCTACCTCATAACTTCAGGTTTATCCTCTACAAAGAAACAAAGCAATTCGAACTAAAAATAGTGTACTACATAGAAGAGAAAAATGACAGGGTCTACGTGACAGATTTTTTTCCTACTAGGATGAATCCAAGTCGAATGGAAGTAATAAAATGATACCTATACTAAACAAATGTGGTACTCGATATAACAAAAACCTATCAATATGAATTCAATATTAAATCGTAACCTGTTCTTTGTGAAGGAGCATGTGGGGATGTTCAAAGCGTCGAACAACTACGATATTTACAATCCTGACAATCAGGAAATGATCATGACTTGTCGTGAAGAGAAGTTGGGCTTTTTGACCAAAATGTTACGCTTTACGGATTACAAGCGAATGACTCCTTTCAATGTAGAGATCAAAACGACCTCAGGAGAAAAAGTCCTTACGGTCAAAAGAGGCATCTCGATCTTTTTGTCTGATGTCGAAGTACTGGATGAAAATGATAATTTGGTCGGGAAGTTCAAACAAAAATTCTTCTCCATAGGCGGGAAGTTTGATGTGCTGGATGCCAATGATAACGTACTCTGTACACTCAAAGGAAAGTGGACGAGTTGGGATTTTAAATTCATCAAGGACCAAGTAGAGTTCGCTTCAGTCAGTAAAAAATGGGATGGATTGGGCAAAGAATTGTTCACCACAGCGGACAATTATATCCTACATATAGATGAGAAAGTCACAGAAAACCACCCCATGCGTCTATTGATCTTGGGTGCAGTGATGTGTATCGATATGGTGCTGAAGGAGTAGGTTTCTACTTTATGATAATATGACCTAGCCCCCATCCTTGATAGCCGAGGATGGGGGTTATTGTTTGGACTAGGTTGTACAGACGTCACCTCAGTTCTGGCCTTGCGCAAGCTCAACTGTCTGCTTGCCCAAGGTAGACCTTCTGCTTGCGCAAGCAGAAACCCGAACTTTTATTACTTTCCTCAAAGTGTTCTGAAAGATGAAAAAGAAGAGCCTTTGATCTACTACCTAGATTTGGGTATATATAGGCTGTACTTTGATCTTAAAGCCCCGCTTGCTTGTCGCTAAGCTAGGGAAAGGGTATTCTTAAGTAAATCAATGATTGACGAGGTGTCGGTAGCCGTAGTTCCTAAGTGTGTAAAATGAATAGTGTGCATCTTGGCTGTCTGTCGTTTTAGGTCTTCCGCAGAGTGACTTAAAACCATCGAAACGAAAAGCAGTGTCCCGACACGGTAGGCGCTAGGGAGCTTTATACACATGTTGCTGATAACGCTATGAAAAACATTCAAAACCCACTAGATTAGCTTGACACCAATAATATATATACGCAATTGCGTATAGCGAAATGTTAGCTATAATTCATGAGTAAAAACAGATTTAATATTAATTGGAATGTTACTAATACAATTATTGCGATTGTGGCAATTCTGACGACATACTTTATATTCAGTAATGACAAAGAAATTGTTGTACTACAAAGCCAACTTCAAATGCTTCAAAAAGAAAATGAAGCTCTAAAAGGAGATGTTGACCCTGAATGGCACAAAAAATTCAATAACCAAACTCAATACTATAAAGACGTTATTAATCAAATAAGTACCAAGACAGCTCATTTAACGTGGTTAAATGATTCATTAAAAAATAAAACAAAATCACTTTATTTGATTGATAGCAATAGAGTTATACTATCGAGGCAAAAATCTAAACAATTTCTAATTAAGTTGATAAATGCTGAAAGAGACTCAATACTGGTTCTCAATTATCAAAAAATAGATTCCATACGGTCCGAGTTAGACGAACATCAATCCGAACAAGACAAACTTCAAAAAGCTATCAATGAGAATTATTTGGCTGAAATTAAGAATATGGAAGAAATAATTGAAATTCAAAAAGAATTTATTAACAACTATCAATCTCCACATAATCGGTTCAGTCAACTTATATTTTTCATTCTTATACCTGTAATTCTTCTGTATATCTTATTATCATATTTCGGCCCTTGGATAAGAAAAAAAGTAGCTAACATGCTGTAATCAAATCATGGCGGTTCAGCTGTTTGCGAATGTGCTATGCATTCTGGAAGCCCCGCCATATCTCAGATTAGCACTATGGTATCAAAAAGGGATAGCGCAAATCAGAGATTTGGCTATCTTGTAGCCGAAACTTAAACTAAATCACACGCCACGCTTGATACAGAGGCGTTGTAGCCAATACCAATAACCAAACCTTTTATATGAAACTTTACAAACTGATTCTTCTAGCTTTATTTTTTTCTTTCAGCTGCACAAGCCAAATCAAAGATGAGAATGCTCAAACAGTTGTTGAAGAAGGCACAAACTTCGATTCAATTCAAACAGACAGAATAGAATCTATTAGCTCAGACATCAAGGAGGAAAAAGACAATAATGCATATGAAGAAATAACATTTTCGAACGAAAAAGTAGACACTAATTCAAACACCTATTGGGTTGGCTTTTTCAACCCCCATAAGGATATCGAAATGGAGGGCAAGCATGTATTCGCGGATGAAGGTTTATACTGGGGACGAAGAAATAAAATTAGTATCTCAATTGATGAAGTAATTGAAGATTCTATCGTAGGGCATAGTGTTGTAGCAGGTAATCACAGGCCTTTTTATGGCAAAATTCAATTAACTGATAAAGGGAAAAAATGCATTGTAAAAGAACCAGGAGATGATAAATATGATGGACAATTTACTTTTGAAATTGTAAATGACCATTTAATTGGAGTTTGGACCGCATATGAAAATATTGAAATTCCTAAACGAGAATATAAACTTAACCAAATGTCATATAAATATGATAAGGATATTATGTTGGAGAGAGCCGGTCGATATGGAAATTGGGACAAATTCATCGACCATGGGACTCAAATTGAAATTTATGATGAAGGAACTCCAGATGAACAAGTTTATGAATGGGTTAAAAGAGAATATGCATCATCCACTGAAAAAATATACGAGATAAACGCTTCTAACAAAGAACTTACAAAAGAAGACGTAGAAAACTTAACCAATAGTGATTTGGTAGTAATAAGAAATACGATTTATGCTCGACATGGTTATTCATTCAAGAATAGACCTTTACGAGTGTTCTTTGACGCTCAAGATTGGTATATCCCAGTGCATGCTGATATAAAGCAGGATTTTACTGAAATTGAAAAAAAGAATATCCAACTTCTATTACGATATGAGAAAAATGCTAAAGAGTATTATGATTATTTCGGTAGGGGTTAGTCTGCTATTAAGTTGTTTTACTTCTCCTGAAACATCCTCAACAGATTCTCTAATTCTAAACGATCAAGACACAATACCTATTAATCAAATTATTGACTTTAACGATTCGTTGTGGACGGAAATAATTTTCAAGAACGATGATGTCTATGAAAGTTTGGCCTATGCAGATTCTAGCAATTTTATTGGCCAAAAAATCTACCCTTGTGCTCGTTGCTTTCTGAGGCCTGAAGCAGCAAAAGCATTATTCGTGGCAAAGAGAATAGCTAAAACCAAAGGGCTAAGACTAATCTTGTTTGACTGTTATCGCCCAGCAATCTACCAGCAAAAAATGTTTGATATTGTACAAGATCCCAGATATGTAGCAGAACCAAAAGAAGGAGGTTCTATGCATAATAAAGGTTTAGCTGTTGATATAGCATTGACTGATTCATCAGGTAACATTCTAGATTTTGGTGGAGATTTTGATGATTTTTCTGAAAGGTCTCATCATTCATATGACAGGTTAGACTCTTTGGCAAACTACAATAGAATCCTTCTGAAAAGTATAATGACAGAAGCGGGTTTCAGCTTTTATCCATTTGAATGGTGGCATTATAGCTATACCAATGTTGATTATGACCAAGATGAATATGTTTGGGGTTGTAACTAACCGAAAAATTATATTAAAAATACTGTTATACGGCTTATTGGGCTATTTCAGTTATTTAATGATATTGATTACTATTCAATATATTCCTATTGATTTTAAAGCGGCATTTTTAGGCATTAAACAAAATGAAATTGAACTACCATATTATCGACTTGCATTCTTTATTCATGTTTATAGCAGCATTTTCACTCTCTTAATTGGCTTTTTTCAGTTCTCAAATACAATTCGAAAAAGGTACCCAAGACTGCATCGAAGCATTGGTAAGTTCTATATTGGAACTATCGTAATCCTTGCAGGACCATCAGGGCTTGTGATGGGTTATCATGCCAATGGAGGAATCTATTCTCAAATATCTTTTTGTCTTCTATCTATTCTATGGATTTACTTTTCTCTAATGGCTTATAAATATGCTCGAGCAAAAAAATGGACTTTACACAAAAACTTTATATATCGCAGCTACGCTCTCACCTTATCTGCTATAAGCCTGAGATTGTTCAAATGGATTATTGTTGGCACTTTTGCCCTACCTCCAATGGATACTTATCAGATAGTTTCATGGTTAGGTTGGATAGTAAACCTAGGTATTGCTGAATTCATAATTAGATTCAGAAAATAAAAAATAACTGACCACAACACGCTGTATAGTGCATTGTGGGTAAGGCGGTTTGGTTAGCTCTTGCCCTATTTGAGGGTCGCAAAATCCACTAGCGGATTTTGTTTTGCTAAGTGCTAAACTGAAAGTGTATGGCATAACCATAAACAACAGCAAAATGAATTATTCTATCAAAGCGGAGGCTTTAGCAGATCATGATGCAGTGAGCCTCATCAAGGATTCTGAAATCAAGTTTGGGACGACAGCAGCGACAGCTGACAGCCTAGCCAATCCTGCGGAACTGTTTCTTTGTTCTTTGGCGGCCTGCGTTCTCAAGAATGTGGAGCGGTTCTCTTCGATACTTAAGTTTGAATATGAGAAGGCAGAGATCAGCGTAGAGGCTACACGGCTGGACAAACCTCCCAGAATGGATGCGATCACCTATGAATTGAAAATCTATAGTCAAGACGATCATATCAACCTTGATTTGCTCAAAAAGAACATTGAGAGTTTCGGGACGATTTATAATACGCTGAAAGCTACCTGTCGGATCTCAGGTCAGATTCATAAAATCACGCAGTTTTAAGACAAACTAAGACTGTACCGTTTTGAGACCTGATCCAGCTCTCGCTCGTTTGACTTTCATCTTTTGTAGCATCCAGTCTGGGTACTCAGTGTCATCTTCTGCATCGTAGATACGCACGTTTTGTGCGTGACTCGATTGGATGAGGTCTTCCTGTCTACAGTTGAGGATTTTGGCGGCTGTTTGTACGCCAGAGTAGGCCGCACCTGCCACACCATGCGAAATGATACTGGCACCACAGAGGTACAAGTTTTCGATTTCGCTCTCCGCTTTGTAGGCAAAGGGGCCTGTTTGCTTGAAGCTCTTTTCTGTGCCATAGACGCTACCGTTCGTAGCGTTGATGTAATACTCATTGGTCATCGGTGTGCCTAGTTCTTGCTGCACGATCTTGTTGGTGACGCCAGGCAATACTTTTTCGAGGCTGGTGATGATCTTTTTGGCTAAGCGCTCTTTGAATTGCTGGTACGCTTCTGATCGTTCGTTCTCTTCTTCATTTAGGTGATTAAATGACTCCCGGTTGATATAGGTGACCACTTCGAGCGTATGATACCTGCCATCAAAACTTGGAGGGTCTTTGAGTGTGGTACAACTGATAAACATCCCTGGGAATTCGTCTCCCTCCGCAATATCGACTTTCATCATCTCAGCAAATAGTTCGTCCGTATCCTTGTCAGCCATCATCCAGATGTTGCCAGAGTCGAGACCTGCCTTGCGTACATCCATGTCCACGGTGAGAAACAGCATGAGTGAGGTGCACGAGTACTTTGTCTTGTCTAGTCTCTCCAATAATTTAGGGCTGAGATTGTCTTTGCCGACCATGTCAAGGTAGGTCACACTAGGGTCAGCGTTCGAAATGATTCGCTTGGCGTATATCTTCTCTCCGTTTTCTAGTTCGACACCTACGGCACGCTTTTTCGTATCTCCTTCGATCAAGATGCTTTTCACACTTTGACTGGTTCGTATTTCACCGCCATTTTGTTTGATGACTTTCGTCATGGCTTTGACAATCGCTCCACCACCACCCATGGGATAAAATCCCCCACTGAAGTAATGATCCATGACCGCACAATGCAAAGGGAAACTGGCCTTGGCAGGAGGCAGGCCATGATCACCACATTGTACGTTCAGTACTTTTTTGAGCAGGGGGTCTTTGATATGCCAGTCCAGTACTTTTTTGAGGCTAAAGAGTCCGTATTTACCGAGGTGTCTTGTGCGCCAAGCGATGGTGACGTTGTCCCAAAAGCCACTCATCTTGGGGATGAGTTGTAGTTGTCGGCTGACATTACGAACCGTAGTGAGGTATTTGAGAATGCGCTTTTTTTCGTGAGGGAAACGCTTCGATAGGGCTTGATTCAATTCGTCAAAGCCAGCAGGTATGTCGACACGCTCATCGCCAATCCAGCAATGCTCATAGGCAGCAGGGTTCATTCTAAAAAACACCAAGTCATTGGCAATCCCTAATCCTTCGTACAACTCGCTGGTTGATTCGCCTTTGCCGAGTAGGCCTATGTAATGAACACCCGGCGTGAACCGGTAGCCATTCAAGTAAAAGCTATGACACCAGCCTCCAGGTATGTCGTGTTGTTCCAGTACCATGACCCGCTGATCTGCACGCGAAAGACAAATAGCAGAGGCAAGTCCACCTGCTCCAGACCCAATAATGATAGTATCTAATTCCATCCTGAATACTAGTGTTTTGATTATCTACCAAGCACTCCTTCAAGAGGTTTGAGAGGTAGGAGCTGGTTATAAGCCTAGTATGTCAAGGATAAGGTATCTAGCTGACAGTGCCAAGAGAGTGGTTGATGTATTTTACTGATTTTGAATGAGTTATTTTCTAAGGGCTTAAATTTTAGCGTCTTGTTTCTTGGGCTTAAGAGCCTTACTTTTTAAACCCATACGGACAGTGCTTGCAGCCATTTTTGCAGCAGTAGCCACGTTTGAGGTGGTATTCTTTGGTGAATACCATGAGTCCCGATGCGTTGAAGTAGTAGTCTTCGGGAGATAGAGGGCTAGGAGGGTTGCCTGTTTCTTTGTCTGACAAAGGGGATGTGATTTAGATTTCCTTTTCGTAATTTTGGACGAATCTAATGGAGTTCTGTATAGGAACTCTTTTTTATTATTTAAATACACGAACGATGGTAAATGAAATGACAAGTGAGCAGGCTATCGCCTTGGAAGATAAGTATGGAGCGCATAATTATCACCCACTGCCAGTGGTGTTGTCCAAGGGAGAAGGCGTCTATGTTTGGGATGTGGAGGGAAAGAAATACTATGATTTTCTATCCGCATACTCTGCCGTCAACCAAGGTCACTGTCACCCCAAAATCGTCGGGGCACTTACTGAACAAGCGAAAAAATTAACGTTAACCTCTAGGGCGTTTTACAACGACACTTTAGGGGAATATGAGAAGTATATCACCGATTACTTTGGCTTTGATAAGGTGCTGCCTATGAATACTGGTGCCGAGGCTGTAGAGACAGCCATCAAGTTGACGCGTAAGTGGGCTTATGAAGTGAAAGGTATTCCAGAGAATGAGGCCAAAATCATCGTGTGCGAAAACAACTTTCACGGACGTACGACGACTATCATTTCGTTTTCTAATGATCCTGATGCACAGAAGAACTTTGGGCCATACACGGCAGGCTTTATCAAGATACCATACAACGACATAGAGGCACTCAAAGAGGCGCTCAAAGACCCTAATGTAGCAGGGCTACTCATGGAGCCGATTCAGGGCGAAGCGGGTGTTTTTGTCCCAGACGAAGGATTCTTGCAGGCGGCTAGCGAAGCGTGTAAGGAAGCGAATGTGCTATTTGTAGCAGACGAAGTGCAAACAGGTATCGCGCGTACAGGTCGTCTGTTGGCATGTGACCATGAGGAGGTCAAGCCAGACGTATTGATTCTCGGTAAGGCGATCTCTGGTGGGGTGTATCCTGTGTCTGTCGTTTTGGCCAATGATGATATCATGGGCGTAATCAAGCCAGGACAGCATGGCTCTACTTTTGGCGGCAACCCGGTCGCTTCGATGGTGGCAATGGCTGCCTTGGATGTGGTACAGGAAGAAAAACTAGCCGCCAATGCAGAGAAGCTCGGGATCAAATTTAGAAAGCGATTGAATACCTACATAGAGGAGAGTAAGTTAGTGTCTCTCGTGAGAGGGAAAGGGCTGCTCAACGCCATCGTGATCAATGATTCGGAAGAAAGCTCTACGGCATGGGATATCTGTGTCGCGCTGAAGGATAATGGTTTGCTCGCTAAACCGACGCATGGCAACATCATTCGGTTTGCACCTCCATTGGTGATGACCGAAGAGCAGTTGGATGAGTGCTGTGACATCATCATCAAAACAGTAAAGGAGTTCGAGAATAAGTAAAGAAATGTAAAAAGGCTGCCATGTGCAGCCTTTTTTGTGTTCCATAAGTTAGAAACCAGAAACGATATGTTTGGATTATTTAAGAAAAAAACGGAGCTGGAGCAGCTTAGTGCACAATACAACGAACTGATGAAACAAGCACATGCCCTTTCCACGCAAGACCGGACAAAGAGCGATGCAAAGCATGCCGAGGCAGAAGCTTTAATCCCTCGTATAGAGGAGCTAAAAAAGGTGAAAGAAGAAAAGTCTAGTTAACCTTGATAAATTGGTAGTGTGAAAGTGAAATTGCTCCCTTGATTGAGGGTACTGTTAACGTAGATGTGTCCACCGTTTTTTTCTACGAACGCTTTGCATAGTACCAGTCCGAGTCCTGTGCCTGACTCGTTTTCAGTCCCTTTGGTGCTAACCTTCTTGTTGACCTGAAATAGGTCTGGAATCGTTTTTTCGTCAATCCCTACGCCTGTGTCGCTGATTGAGACATGAATGAAGTCATCCTGCAGTTTGCACTGTACTGATGTTTCTCCTCCCCTAGGAGTGAATTTCAAAGCATTGGAAATCAAGTTCCTTAAAATAGTATCCACCATCTGCTGGTCAGCCAATACGGGGGGTAGTTCTGTTGGGTGATAGTTGACCTTTATAGATTTGTTGTTTGCAGTGACGGCAAGTAGTTTGATGCTGTCCAAGATGCTATGGTTGAGGTCTATGCTTTCTTGTTCAAAGGTGATGTCTCCAGTTTGTGAGCGTGCCCAAGTCAAAAGATTCTCTAGGAGTTTAGTAGCCTGAAAAGTGCTTTCTCGACACATAGTTAGAAACTTGAGTCTGTCCGCTTCACTTAGAGTAGTATCATTGGCAATTAAGAAATCCAAAGTGCTGGTCAGGGAGTTGAATGGGCTTTTAAGGTCATGTCCTATGATGGAGAAAAAGTCGTCTTTTGTTGCATTGAGTTTGGCTAGCTTTAGTTCGTTTCGAGCCAATTCCAATTCTGTTTTTTTTCGATCATCGATGTTTCTAGTGATACCTGTAATCATGATTTCATTTTGGTTGTTGAAACTGAAATTACAAGAAACCTCTATCCAGATCACTTTTCCTAGTTTTGTTTTTTGTTGTAGTTCAAGTAGTAGAGGTTGATTGTTCTTGGTTTGAGTAAACCGTGCTACGCTTTCATTTAGCCTTTTTTCAATGATTTGTTTGGACTCAGGAGTCAGAGTCTGTCCTAATGTCAGGCCTAGTGTCTCTTGGGTGTTGTAACCAGCATGGGTTTGTATGGATGGGCTCACATAGGTGAATCTTCTCTGAGCAACATTGTAAACCCATATTACATCGGATATGTTTTTGGCAAGTAGTTCATGTTTTCGGACATGAATACGGTTAGCTGTCGAGACTTGCAGTGTATAGATGATGGCAACCCCTAGAACAATCCATAGGCTGCGTCCTAGCCATAGCCAGAAACTAAACGTAGCAAACTCCTCTTGGTCGTCGGGGGATGAAATGGCGTATTCCCATCCCTGGTTGATGAAGTTCGTCTGTAGTTTGAGCGCATTGTTTTGTTCGAAAAGCTGAGGGTCACCGTACAGGCTGATATAAGCGTTTTTGTGCAACCGACGAATGGCCACTTCATAGCCTTTGGAGGTGAGCTCTGTAAAGGCGGCGTTAAAAAAGGGTGAGATTTCTACCACAGTGGATAGGATGCCCCATAGCTCACCGTTGGTATAGATTGGTTTTCGGTAGATAAAAGACTCTCCTCCCTGAACGAGACTGACAGGGCCTAAGAGTAAGCCTTCTCCAGTTTGGATTATTTGGTTGATGTCAGGCCATTGCTCTGGATTTTTTCGATAGTCCATGCCTATGGCTTCTTCATTGCCTTCTATGGGAGCTACGTATTGGATCACAGTACCTCGTGATAGTCCCAAACTCCGTATGAACGGAGATTGTTTCCATGTTTCTGTTAATACTCCTTGAAGTTTTTCCGTGTTTATTTCTTGGTGGTAAACTTTGAGATAAGCTTCTATCCCCATAGAGAGGTAGGCGACTTTGTTGAGCTCACGGTCGAGTCTAGGAATTAATTCTTTCCCAAGAGAGAGTGTTCTTATGTCGAGACTTTTTTGATGTTGCTGTTGCCGATAGTGCATCATCGTTTCAAATAACACGAGCAAGGATATGGACATCAGACTGCCGATAAAGAAAGAAAAGAAAGAGAAATGGGAGGTCTGACCTTTTTTATTCGTTCTGGATCTTATAAAGTTTAGCATGGAAGAATTTTAACCGTAACGAATAACTTAATCTAGCACATCAGGTGAATGGCTTATCAATATAAATATTGGGTTTCCATTACGCAATAATGACCAAGTTTTTTATGAAATAAACTTGGTTAGAACCAGTGGTTTTTGACCAGTCTTTTAAAAAGGGGCTTGCCGTTTTTGTAATCTTATGAATGATTTCTTGCAAATCGTTCATTAATCAGGAGGGTTACTTCTTTATCCATTCAATCAATAAGCCATTACGCTAAGATTTACTAAATTCGCCCTCTCAAAAGAAGGCTTTGTGGACGAATGCCGAAACCCCGTTTTGGAATCCTCATTCCCTCGATTGACCAAGACTATTTATTCAGTAAAACACGCGGGCTACACCGCTACCAAGCAGTTTTAAAAATATGACAAAATCTAAGATCATTTACACCAAGACGGACGAAGCGCCTGCTTTGGCTACTTATTCATTTTTGCCTATCGTTTCAGCTTTTACTTCAGCGGCTGGCGTGGAGGTTGAGACCAGAGACATTTCCTTGGCAGGTCGTATCATCGCCAACCTCTCTGACTACTTGACTGATGATCAAAAAATAGGTGATGCACTGGCAGAGCTCGGTGACTTGGCCAAGCAGCCAGAGGCGAACATCATCAAATTGCCCAACATCTCAGCTTCTATTCCGCAGCTACAAGCAGCCATCAAAGAGCTGCAAGCGCAGGGCTATAAGTTGCCTAACTATCCGTCTGAGCCTAAGACGGACGAAGAAAAAGAAATCAAAGCGAAATATGCCAAAGTACTCGGTAGCGCAGTGAACCCTGTATTGAGAGAAGGGAACTCTGATCGTAGAGCACCCAAGGCTGTAAAAAACTACGCCAAGAAAAACCCACACAGAATGGGCGCTTGGGCCGCTGATTCAGCAACACACGTCGCGTCTATGCCAAATAGCGATTTTTATGGTTCTGAGAAGTCTACGACCGTAGCAGAAGCTACCGAATTCAAAATCGTTTTCAACGGTGAGGAATTGAAAGGATTTGCGCCTTTGTTGGCTGGCGAAGTGATCGATTGTTCAGTGATGAGCATCAACACACTGAAGTCATGGGTAGCAGGTGAGATTGCAGACGCGAAAGCGAAAGGTGTCTTGTTTTCGCTACACATGAAAGCGACAATGATGAAGGTATCTGACCCCATCATCTTCGGCGCAGTAGTAGAAGTATTCTACAAAGACGTATTCGAAAAATATGCAGAGCTCTTCGCAGAGCTGGGTGTGACTGCTACCAACGGTATCGGTGATGTCTATGCCAAAATCGCTGGACATGCGAAAGAAGCGGAAGTAAAAGCGGCCATCGAGGCAGTGTACACCGACAGCCCTGACCTAGCGATGGTCAACTCTGACAAAGGAATCACCAACCTACACGTGCCGTCTGATGTCATCATCGATGCATCTATGCCAGCGATGATTCGTACGTCAGGCCAGATGTGGAACAAAGCAGGAGATCAGCAAGATACCAAAGCGGTCATTCCAGACAGATGTTATGCGGGTGTGTTCCAAGCTACGATCGACTTCTGTAAGAAAAACGGCGCATTCAATCCATCTACGATGGGTTCTGTGTCCAACGTCGGTTTGATGGCACAAAAGGCCGAAGAGTACGGGTCACATGACAAAACCTTCCAATTGGCGGAAGCAGGTACGGTACAGGTGATTGACAAAGCGGGTACAGTATTGCTAGAGCAGACCGTCGAAGCAGGCGATGTATTCAGAATGTGTCAGGTGAAAGATGCGCCGATCCAGGACTGGGTGAAGCTAGCCGTGAACAGAGCGAAAGCGACAGGCGTGCCTGCAGTATTCTGGTTGGATGAGAACAGAGCGCATGACGCACAAATCATCGCTAAGGTGAATACTTACCTAAAAGATCACGATACGGCAGGTTTGGATATCCGAATCCTCGCACCAGTAGATGCGACGAATTTCTCTCTAGAGAGAACGTTGAAAGGGGAAGATACGATCTCTGTGACGGGTAACGTACTGAGAGATTACTTGACAGATTTGTTCCCGATTTTGGAATTGGGTACGTCGGCGAAGATGCTCTCTATCGTGCCGTTGATGAACGGTGGTGGATTGTTCGAGACAGGTGCAGGTGGATCAGCACCGAAGCACGTACAGCAGTTCAACGAAGAGGGATACTTGAGATGGGATTCTTTGGGTGAGTTCTTGGCACTCGCGGTTTCGTTGGAGCACCTTTCGGAGACTTTTGACAACCCCAAGGCCAAAGTTTTGGCAGAAGCACTAGATGCAGCGACTGGGTTGTTCTTGGACAATGACAAGTCTCCTGCGCGTAAGGTAGGCGGTATCGACAACAGAGGGTCACACTTCTACTTGGCGATGTATTGGGCACAAGAATTGGCCGCTCAGGACAAAGACGCTGAGTTGAAAGCACGCTTTGCGGGACTGGCCAAAGCCTTGACAGAAAACGAAGCGAAAATCAACGAAGAGTTGATCGGCGCACAGGGCAAGCCAGAAGACATCGGCGGATACTTCCAGCCCAACGTCAACTTGGCATCAAAAGCCATGAGACCAAGTGCAACACTCAACGAGTCACTGGCTGCACTCTAAGGAGCATAGATAAAATAAAGAGGCTAGCTCGGTTTGGGTTAGCCTCTTTTTGTATAAATGGTATAATTTAGTGAAGGGGTAGTCCAGAGACAATTGATCTGGAATATATGGGCTTAGACCAACTCACCGTAGAGGTCTTCGTTAACTTCACGAAATACAAATGACAATGGAACTAACTAACTACCAAATCATACTATTGTTCGCCGTGGGGGGCTTTGTGGCCATCATGGGGTCACTAGTGACGAGCTGGGTACTCAGACCTCGCAGACCCAACGAGGAGAAACTGACCACCTACGAGTGTGGAGAGGACCCGACGGGCACGGCTTGGGGTAAGTTCAACATCCGATTCTATGTGATTGCACTGGTGTTTGTGTTGTTTGAGACAGAGTTGTTGTTTTTGTTTCCTTGGGCGATCGTCTTTGGGGACGAAGGACTCAATGCCCTCACGCAAGGCAAATGGGGAATGCTCGCATTCGTCGAGATGTCACTGTTTATACTGATTTTAGCATTGGGTCTAGCCTATGTCTGGGGCAAGGGGTTTCTCGAATGGGAAAAGCCAGATGTGAAAGTCACCGACGTAGAGAGCAAAGTCCCAGAAAGCCTCTATGATCAATTGAATACAAAATACCAATAGCGTGGATATGTGTTAGACTCCAGAGACTAGATTGAGACAGAACATGTACATTCTAGTATTCCCAAAGTCTAATGTCTAACATTTAGCATCTAATATCTAAAAAAGAAATGAAAGGTTTACTCGATCAAAAATTCAACAACGGCGGGGTAGTCATCAGCAGCCTCGAAGATATCACCAATTGGGCACGACTGTCCAGTATCTGGCCTATGGGCTTTGGCTTGGCTTGTTGTGCGATCGAGATGATGGGGGCCTATGCGTCGGGCTATGACTTGGATCGCTACGGCGTGATCCCACGTGCCAGTCCTAGACAGTCCGATGTGATGATCGTAGCAGGTACGGTGACCTACAAGATGGCCGACCGAGTCAGACGACTCTACGAGCAAATGGCCGAACCACGCTATGTGATCTCGATGGGCTCTTGCTCTAACTGTGGAGGTCCCTACTGGGAGCATGGCTACCATGTCGTCAAAGGAGTCGACAAAATCATCCCAGTAGATGTCTACGTGCCTGGATGTCCTCCAAGACCCGAGGCACTGATCGGAGGGATATTGAAGCTCCGAGAGAAAATAGAAAATGAAACCTTGAGAGAGCCAGAAGGCCTGCGCGAAATCGTAGAAAATCTAGACTAATGGAAATAGCTGAATTCAAAACCCTCGTACAGGATCGTATCGGCGAAGCAGCTGTGATCGGTGTGGACGAAAATGCAACGCCCAAGGCACTGCTCATCGCGCCAGACTACATCAAGGATGTGTGTCTCTATCTCCGTGACAATGACCAGTCGTATTTCGATATGCTCTCTTGCCTCACAGCCATCGACAATGGGCCAGAGATCAATACCATGGAGGTCGTCTACAACCTGTACTCGATCCCACTGGAGCAATCCCTCATGCTCAAAGTGACCCTTGATAGAGACAAACCAGAAATAGACTCGATGACCGAGCTCTGGAAAACAGCCGATTGGCACGAAAGGGAGGCCTATGATCTATTCGGGGTACAATTCGTCGGGCACCCCGACTTGAGGAGAATCCTGATGCCAGGAGACTGGCAAGGACACCCCATGCGCAAAGACTATGTAGAGCCCGAAGAATACCGAGGCATGAAAACCATCAGAGAGGAGGAGGATCCATCATGAGCCAAGCCATAGAATACAAATACCGTCCAGAAAACCTCAACGAGTCTGCTCCCAACAAATACACCGAGGCAGACCTGACTCGTGAGGAAATGATCATCAACATCGGGCCACAGCACCCTTCTACACATGGTGTATTGCGACTGGAGGTCGTCACCGATGGAGAGATCGTCGTGGATGTGGTGCCGCACATGGGCTACCTGCACCGATGCTTTGAGAAGCACACCGAGTCGGTACCTTTCAACCAAGGGCTACCCTTCGTAGACCGCATGGACTATGTCGCTGCGATGAATTCAGAACATGCCTTTGTGATGGGAGCGGAGCGAATGCTCGGCATAGAAAACGATATTCCAAAGCGGGTAGAGTACATCCGTGTACTGGTCGCGGAGCTCAACCGCATCGCATCGCATTTTGTGGCGATAGGTACTTATGGACTGGATATTGGAGCGTTTACCCCCTTCTTGTGGGTAATGCGTGATCGGGAGCACATCCTGCGTATGCTGGAGTGGATCAGTGGAGCACGTATGCTCTACAACTACATCTGGGTAGGGGGCTTGTTTTACGATCTACCTGTAGGGTTCGAGGAGAAATGCATCGAGTTCATCAGTTACCTGAAACCCAAACTCAAAGAATTGGATGATGTCCTCATCAACAACAAGATATTCGTAGAGCGTACCGCCAACGTCGGCGTATTGCCTCGCAACCTAGCCATTAGCTATGGGGCAACAGGCCCCGTACTACGTGGTTCGGGATTGAAGTACGACTTGCGTCGTGTCGACGGCTACTCGGTCTATCCGGAGCTAGACTTTGATATTCCCGTAGGTACAGGAGCCATGGGACAAGTGGGAGACTGTTGGGACCGAACCTTCGTCAGAGTACAGGAGGTCAAAGAATCTGTCAAGATCATCGAGCAGAGCCTAGAGCAGCTCACCAAAGCGCACAAGCGCACCAAAGATTTTGATCCGAGAGCGGCAGTGCCCAAGAAGATCAGACCCAAATCGCAGGACTTCTACGTCCGTTCTGAAAACCCAAAAGGAGAACTGGGCTTTTTCTTCCGTACAGACGGTCGATCCGACATCCCTGTGCGCTGCAAGGCCAGAGCTTGTAGCTTCTCCAATCTCTCCGTACTGGCAGATATCACACGTGGACACATGATCGCTGACTTGGTCGCCATCATTGGCTCCATTGATATCGTCATGGGCGAAGTGGATAGGTAAGGCTGTGTTTTTGTCTAACATTTCATCAATTCATATCCTTGTCCATCGCATTGTAAATACCAGGAAAATAGAGGCGAGAAGCAACAATTGAAATCAGTTATCTTTAAATCGAGCGGACGCTATGACTAGAGGAGCAGTCTTTTGAGAGTTAAGAAAGAAAAAGGCACCTACTAAGTGCCTTTTTCTTTCCAGTCATTACTGATAATCATAAATTCAAGAATATTTCTACTACTGTTTGAAATTTTATAATCAATATCAGTCAAATCAAAGAGAAGTTTTAGTGCCAAATTGGAAGTTTCGTCTCTTGTATACGTCGGGTGTTGCTATATGCAACAGTCCTGTTTTTACGCACCAACAAAATCTCATCAAAATCAGAAACTATAAAATATTGGATAGCATCGAATTAGATCCCGATGCTATCTAATATTTTATATCCTTAAAAACTGTATCGTTTATTCAGGACTAGAGGTACACAAATTCATGAAAAAATTCACCAATTCTTAAAACGGGACTCCAGGCTGGTACTGACGGTAATCATAAAGCATCGTAACCTCAAGAATATTGCCACTGCTGTCTGAAATTTTATAATCAATATAATTGACACCAGCCTTGGTTATTGCTGTACCGGGAGCTGGCGTCTGCTCTATAACTGTAAGTCCATTGTCACAATTATCAGTCAAATCAAAGAGAAGTTTTAGTGTTGCTAAATTGGATGCCTCGCTTTTTACATACGTCGGGAATTCTGTGTATACAAGTACAACTTCACAAGACCAACCACCAAATAAACCAGTTCTATATTCACATTCACGATTAAAAATAGGCGCTTCTGTATCATTTTCGCATGGATCTACTTCATATATATATGATTTCCATTCCACCCATTCTCCAAAATCATCATGCAAAAACCAAACACTAGCTTTATCATTAGGTTTCCATGTCGGTAAAGCCATACTAAGATCACGAGAATCATCATATATATATAGGAAATCTATACCTTGAAAATAAACTGAAAAAGTCACAACGGTTTCACCCCCTTTCTTTTCTATCACTTGATCCCCTTCGAGATAAAAATATGATGAATTTGGATCATTCGGGTTATCAGAAGGAGACCAAAACGTTGAAGTCTCCGTTGCTAATAATCTACCTTGCTCTATACCATCATTATCATTAATTGATGATTCGAGTAGTTCGATATCCATAGGCTTTATTTGTTGGATATCTTCTTGTAGTAGAACCTCGTCATTACTACAACTAACTGAAATAAATAGCAAACCTATGATTGCTATTTTCTGTATTGTTTTATTCATTTCTTTATTTGTTGTTTAAAACGCAAGAATATAGTCATCACTATACAAATCAATTGTTCGGTAAAAAAAAGATGAGGAGACAGGCAAATACCACTATTTATAGGGGGGGTAATTACCAAATCTTATCACTAAATTTAGTGATAGTGCAATCGCACGATTAATAGTATTGAACCAATCAAAATGAAAATCTATTTAGAATTAACCTGTTTATCATAGTTCCACTGCTAATAAAGATATCAATGTTAGTGGTGCGTTTGGAAGGATGTCTTTCTCGATTTAAAATATTGAAAACTTATCTATATCCAATAGGGTTTTATATGATGATGTTCCTGCTAGGTCGTCATTGAAAGTCTCTTTTTCTTGCCTTGCTCATGTCCTCTAAAAACGACTTGTACACCCAGAAAATGATAAGTCGAGATTAGTAAATAGGCTTTTGTCTCTTCAGATTGCCATATTTCACCTTTATCTATTTTTACTTCCCAGTATAGTCAAAGCATTGATACTAAGAGTACCTTATCCCCAGATCTATATGACAGCTACGATATAGATACAGGGATAAGATTATTCATGACTGATGAGCTAAGCTACATGACAGGCATAAACTAGATCTAAGCATCGACTGGCATGACATGTTTGACTTGGCCTTTGGCTTTTCTCTTTGCACTTTTTGCCAAATACTCTTCTACGACTCCTTTGTAGTCGGTAGGGTCGTAGCGCGCGAATATTTCGGCAGGTACATTGGGGAGCTTTCTCCATTGAGAGATGCCCAAGTCTTGAAGCAGAATATCTAGATGTTGCTGATACCTCGTGCTCACAGCGATGTTGAATGTAGACTCATAGGAGGAGTGCGCTATCTTCCACTGGGAAACGCGCTGAGCAGAGGCGAGCATTTCTGTCTCTGAAGGCAACTGGAGGTCTTTTTGATGTGCGGCTATTTGCCATAGCGTACCCATCTCACATAGTGCGATGTGCATAAACCCATGATTGTACCCCGCAAATCCCAGATCAGGAATCCGAGGGTCTATCTGATGGCGATAGAGTGACGGCCCTCCATGTACTCGGAGGTACTGTGCGTACGTTTCGGGTAAGAAACCGTTGGTAGGTGCCTCATTGCCGCAACAGATACATACCATGTCGGCTTCTATTTTTTGACCATCGGATAAGATGAGTCCATGTTCAAAAAATGAAGCAACCTCCCCTCGGTAAGGGATGATGCGCTGGTGTGCGACGTATTCATAGTAGTGATTCGGAGCTACTGCCGAGGCACTTCTCAAATCCGGAACAAACTGTGATTTGGGAGGGAAAACCAAGTCCAATACGCTTGGGTCAAGTGTGCCTAACTTTGCATCTTTTCGGTGCTGATACTGAAAGAGCGTAGCTATAAAGCCCCAAAAAGACTTGACCACAAAGGTCAGTTTCTTGTGAAGCAAGTTTTGGATCAAGGAGCTATGGCACCAAGACGGCATCATGTCACTGCCAAAGCGAGAGAAAAAAGGCCGAGTGTAGTCAATCCCTAATAAATGATCCGGGATGGTCCATCTTGGTGTCCTAAAGATGTGCTGCGTGCTTTGGGCTACTGCGCCGCTCCATGCTGCAAAATCGAGAGCCGTCTTGCCAAACCCTACGACGGCCACATGCTTGTCCTTGAAGACTTCTTTGGAATTGATGTTGGTAACGACCTCTCCTCGGTATGAATCGATATTTTCAAAACGAGGCTTATGCTTTTTGTCTCCTCCAGGGTATTGGCCTGTCGCTATCATGACATAGGCAAAATCCCCTTGCGTTCCGTTTTCAAAAGTCAATTGCCAACCGATATCCTGCTTGACCATTTGGGTCACTTTGTGATTGAGCTTGACCTCAATACCATATGCTGCAACCGCAGCATGCATGTATTTCAAGACTTGCTCCCCAGTCGGGTGACGATCAGGAGTAAATGGCCAGGGGAAATCGGAGAACTGGTATTGCGGGGCGGTATTTTGCAGCCGGACACCCGGGTAGGTCATGTTCCATTGGCCTCCGATTTGGTCGGAGGCCTCATATATTGTGACTGAATAGCCGCATTTTTGCCAAACTCTTGCTGCCGAGATACCCGATACGCCAGCTCCTATAATGGCAATATGCTGACTCTTTAATGAATTATTTTGCATCTGGGTCGATCTCGTCTTTGATCCAGTTGATACCAGTTGCTTCCCAGTCTTTGTTGTTAGAAGCATCTATGTATCTTTCCCATTGGTAGATTCCCGTAGTTTTTGCGATCCTTTTGAACTGCATGGTAGGAATCGAACTACTTAATACGACGACAGATCGCACCATCCCTTTTTGTTTGTAGTTCTTTTGGCCTTCTTCCATGACGCTCTGGCTTTCTGCAGGGAGGGGTTTCATGTCTCTCAGGTCTGCAAACACACCGAAATGAGCAGGGGCTTTTTCTAGCAAGGCTAGAGATTCTTTGTACCACTCTTCCATTTCTTCTTTTTTGATAAAGCCACTAAAAGTGAGGTAGTACCCAAAATCTTTTTGTTCAATTTTGTACATAATTAATAAGTCTTTTATTGTTCTTTCGATAACTGTTAAATTGTCGTTAAGATACTTTTTTTTGTGAAAAATAGTAATGATTCTATTCCCTACTTATGCGTAGTAGGGAGATTTTGTATCTAACGGTAGGGGGCAAAGCTGCCGTGTGTGAGATCAGGATATCTGGCAAGACTGTTTTTGTGGAGATTACATCAAAAAAAGCCCCCAATCTCTCGGGGGCTTCTAAACTAAGAATGATTAAAACCCAGATGCCATGTGGTATGGAGGGTTTACTTCAGGATTACTATCTTTTGACGAACCGGATGCAGTGTACTCCGGTAGCTCCTTGGATGCGCAGCACAAATACGCCTGGATTCAGTGCCGACACATCGATGCGGAGTTCGGAGGCTCCTGAGAGCGACTGATCCAGCTGCATGCGTCCATCCAGACTGTAGATGCTCAGGTGTGAGTCATCAGCTGTTAACCCCTGTAGTGTCAACTGATCAGCGGTCGGGTTAGGATAGCAGGTGAGGCTCGATTGGCTCAGTATATCTGCTCCTGTATTGGCTGTTCTTGCCCCCGATCCACTTGCGATTTCGAACCAGTTGAGGTTGAATCCACCCGAAGGGAAGGCCAAGGCCAACTGCTGTTGCCCAGCTGTGAGCTGTACACTATGAGAGACGGTCGTCCACGTTTGCCATCCACCTGTGGCGTTGACATTCATCGTACCGTAGACTGCTCCTCCGCCGAATCCTTCGAGCTGGATCTGTCCACCGCCATTTTGCGAGGCGACACGGTAGCTGACGATATAGGTATCCGTCGCTGGGACGTTGACATTGTAGCCTGCCCAGTCGCCTCCATCGATCCAGCCGACGTTTTGTCCACCGTTGGTGTCAGAGGTGTTTTCAGTTTGTAGCCCAGACATTTGGAAGTAGTCTTCTGCTTGGATCAGTAGTGCTGTCGGGTTGGGGTCAGGGTCTGTCGTACCTCCGTCAGGGGAGAATGCCACGTAGTTGACATTGAGTCCCGATACCGGGAAATAGATACGCACCGTCTGACTTCCCGGACTCAGCCAAATGGTGGTAGAGACTGTCGTCCAGTTTTGCCATCCGCCTGTGGCGCTGAAATTGGCCGTGGCGGTAGTGCCTCCGGCTTGCAGCTGTATGCTTTTGCTGCCAGCTCCATCTGCCGCTACTCTGAACTGCACCTGATAGCTACCCGCACTCGTGACATTGACGGAGTAGTCCGCCCAATCCCCTGCGTCTACATAGCCGATGTTTTCTCCTCCCTCGGCGCATGCTTCTGTTTGGATGCCGCTCATGGCACTATAGCTTTCTGCCTGTACCGTTCCGGGCAGATTCACTGTACTGTTGTTGTTTTTAACCGCTTCATACCAGCCTTGATCCCAAGTGAGCCCTGGCGCTCCGTTGGCGATGTTGTTTTGACAAAAGGCAATCATATCGTTGTAGATATTGGCAGGTGGATTGCCTCCGCTGTTGATGAAGTTTTTGAGGTCATTGTATGGGCCGTTAGGATGGATGGTCCAGAGCGTTTTGTCGTGCGACATTTTTTTGAATGACCATGGGAAGTAGTCCACGTCGTTGTTGATGCACCAATCGGTCATGTTTCGCAAGTTGTTGTTGTCACTCTCACCGTATTCCCCCAGTATCATGGGGACATTGAGTTTGTTGCAGATGGCGAGTCGGCCGTTCAGTGCCGAGACGTCATGGGAGTAGTGGTGTGTCTGGTAGACGAGGTTGTTGTCCCAGCGGTAGTTGATGCCACTTTGGTTTTGTGTTTCGGGATCCATCCAGTCTAGTTTTTGCATGTCCGAGCCCCACCAGCTGCCTTCTGCCACGATGATGTGGTTGTTGTCTACTTGGCGGATGGCATTTCGCATGGTGATCATGGAGGCCATCAGTTCGAACTCACGACCGGGCTGGGGGACGGGCTCGTTGATCAAGTCATAGCCCCAGATGACGGGTTCGTTTTGATAGTAGTCCGCAATGTGACGCCATACATCAGCTGCGATGTTGACATTGTTTCCATCCCAGAAGGTCACCGTCTCGCGCGGTTGGCTGGCGTTGGAGTTGACATTGTCCGAGTGGTCGCCGGGATTTTGGTAGCCGGGAGCAGCGTGCATGTCGAGTAGGATGTACATGTCATGTGCACGGCAAAAGTTGACCAAGCGATCGATGTATGCAAAACCTCGGTCTGAGGGTGCGTTGCTGTTGTAGTCCCAAAAGAGGTTGTAGTGAAAGGGCACACGTACCGAGTTGAATCCAAGGCCTTTGAGATCTGCGATGGCCTGCTCGGTGACGTAGTTCATGCGCCACTGGTGCTCAAATTCAATGGCTTGATTGAGATCACCACCGAAGGCATCCTTGACGGAATTGAAAAACTGCGTGTGTGTTCGGTAATTGAAATCACCCATCATGAGGTAACCTTCCCAGAGCAGCCAGTTGCCGAGATTCATGCCGGTGAAGTAGATGTCGTTTCCGTTTTCGTCTACGATCTGTGTGCCATTCGTGTGAATGTACTGCGCGTAGAGACGGGTGCTAGGACACATGACCGCCAGACCGAGTAAGGCCATGACGGTAGCCGTCTTCCAGTTGAGGTTCGTTTTGTTTTTTTTCATAGTAATTAGTTTTAAGTGAAGCCTTGTCGGTTTGTAGATTCACTCTCTCATGCTTTCATAATCAATCAAATAGCCAACCGGTCAAACCTCAGGCATTGTGAATCAAATGTCTCTCGAAGCGAATAAAGAAGCTATTCGTAGTAGTGGATTGGTGGATGAGGATGGAAGTATGATTTTGTTACAGTCTGTAATACAGTTTGTTATGTTTCGTTTGAGGCTAAAATAAGTGGACAGTTGGGAGTGTTATTACCTTGAAAAAGGTGTGATTTGGCAGGAGAATGTTCTTATATATTCCTTATTTTATTGATCAATAAAGAATGACTCAGCTTATAGGTACAAAGTTTAGAGCGTAGTAGTCATGTTAACCGTTGATGTAGTTTTTCTTAATATTAAGGCAATCAGTCAGGGGACATTATTCTTTAAATTGGGCTTTTTTTAATTTGAATTATATGAATAGTAATCTCTGTCTCAAGATTTTTAGTGCCGAACAAACCCGCCAAGCAGATCAATATACGATTACGCATGAACCCATTGCCTCTATTGATTTAATGGAGAGAGCGTCTACGTGTTTTGTTCAGGCTTTTCTGAGAGACTATTCGAAAGATCAATCTGTTAAGGTCTTTTGTGGGACGGGAAATAATGGAGGAGATGGATTGGCTATTGCCCGTTTGTTATTAGACGCAGATTATCACGTGGAGGTGTACCTCCTTGGTGATGTTGAAAAGGGGACGCCTGATTTTCAGTCTAATTTGAAAAAACTCAAAGGGTTGCTAGCGCCTGTATGGGTCAGTGATATGGCCGTTTTTCCTACTATTGAAAATGGAGATTTGGTCATAGATGCTTTGTTTGGGTCGGGCGTATCGAGACCCGTCGAGGGGATTTATGCAGAATGTATCGAAGCAATTAACCGCAGTATGGCGAAAGATGTGATTGCTGTAGATATCGCTTCGGGACTGGGCTGTGAGACGCGATATGGTAAGGGGGCAGTGATGGAGGTGAGTCATACGGTTACATTTCAGTCTCCTAAGTTGACACAATTGTTGCCTGAGAATGATGTGCATACTGGACGGTTGGACGTGATCGATATTGGATTGAGTGAAGAGTTTATTCGTTCGGTCGCTGTGCAGCAGTATTTTTTGACTGAAGCATTCATAAAGTCTCTTTTGATCCCGAGAAAAAAATATGCACACAAAGGAGATGCTGGTCGTAGTTTGATTGTGGCAGGGAGTTTTGGCAAAATGGGAGCAGCGGTGCTGGCCGCACAGGCATGTCTCCGATCTGGTGTGGGGCTATTGACGATGCAGGTACCTGAGTGCGGTGTAGATATATTACAGACGACGACACCTGAGGCAATGGTACGTGCAGATAAGAATAGTAAGGTCAATGAAAAGTTCGATGATTTGGAAGGGTTTGATGCCATAGGTGTGGGGCCAGGTATAGGTACGGAGGACGAAACTGCCAAGCGACTAAAGCTGCTTATAGGGTCGAGTAAAGTCCCGATGGTTTTGGATGCAGATGCATTGAATATATTGAGTCAACATCCGACATGGTTAGAGTATCTGCCTAAGGGCAGTGTGTTGACCCCTCATCCAGGAGAGTTTGCTCGGTTGGTAGGGGAGTGGGATGATGATGCGCATAAATTGGCGTTGCAAATGGAACTGGCACAGCGGTTGGATGCGATTGTATTACTCAAAGGGGCGCATAGTACGGTGGCTACCCCAGATGGGCGTCTGTTTTTTAATTCGACTGGTAATCCAGGTATGGCCACTGGTGGTAGTGGGGATGTATTGACGGGAATGGTCACTGCTTTTTTGGCTCAGGGGTATGATAGTCTGTCGGCTACTTTGGTGGCTTGTTTTGTTCATGGTCGTGCAGGAGATTTGTTTTTAGCAGAGGGGGCGGAGGAGTCTTTGATCGCATCGGATCTTATCACTAAAACCCCATTAGTGCTTAAGTGTCTAAAAAGTAGATAGATAGCTTTTCTGTTTTTTGACAGTTATCTTAGTTTTAGTCTAAGGGGTCTTCGGATATTAATAATAATTTAACTATATTCATTTGAACCATTACGAAAGTATTTCGTAAAATCTGCAGCAGTGTTTTTAGTAAGTAATATATATGGAGTTAAAAGCAGTTATACTATGTTTCGTTTTGAGCAGTGCTGCCTTGGTGACCCAGGGACAGTTAGCTGATACGAGAGCAGTATTTGCTTCCAACTCAGAGGTCATTGTCTACTCAGACGAATTACTAGACCTCACCAATCAAATCGATATTTATCCCAATCCTTCAGTTAATTTCATTGTAGTGAATATCGAAAATTCCAACCTAAAGAAAGTTACTTTCCAGCTTCATAGCGTGATCGGTAATACAGTAGATGTGCAGGCCGAATCTATCGGGAAAGACAAATACAAGATCGACCTGAGAAATTATTCATCAGGTTATTACTTTCTAATCATAGAAGATGAAGAGACCCAGTTCAAAGAAGCTTATAAGTTTTTGAAAAAATAATAATGGTTGGTTATAAAAGCCAAGTACTCGTATGAGTCTTGGCTTTTTGCTTTTAGTACACCACCATCTCCAAGGAACAGGCGCATGAAAAAGCCGAAGAGGTATTTCCCTTCGGCTTAAAATAATTTTCACTAAAATCTGTCAACCCATTTCAGTACTAGCCACAGATGAAACCGTCCTTGGCTTACTCTACCATGCCATAGTAGTTGCGGAATAGTGTTTCATATTTTTGTGCTAGCTCGTTGTTGTCCGCTGATCTGAAGGTTCGGGCTAGCTCGCTTAGCGAAATCAGGTTTTTCTGTAGATCGAATCTATTGGTGATTCCTTTGTCAAACATATAGGCAAGCATTTCATCTGCACGTGTACCGATTTTTTCTGCCATGTCTATAGCAAGTTCTTCTTCTTCGAGTATCATGAGATAGTTAACTTGCTGCACGCTGAAGTGGTCAAATCTAACTGCCTCATCAGGCATGACCTCTAGGCATTTCATCACGGCATTGCGTGCACGATCTTTGTCTCCTTCCAATAACAGTGCGTCTATCAGTGTGTTGAACGTCGCTCTATGGTTGAGGATGAAGTTGCGGTAATCTTCTGAGTAGTATACCTCAGGATTATCCAGCTCTCTCCAGTGGAAGTTGTTCATTAGATTGTCATACATTTTGTCTGTATCGACCATCATTTCGTTACCTGCTGGGTTCTCTACTGGCAATAGTCTGAAAGCATTTCCTTCTTGCATCATGTATTTCTTGATGTTGAAGTTGACACTCGATGCGGAGGTGTTGTTGAAGTAGATCGGGCGTTCCCAGTTGTTGTTGACTATGAGATCGAGTATAGCAAGATCTTTCTTCTCTAGACCACTCCCTTTCATACTCCATGTCATTCTATCTACGAGCATGTTTTGATATTGCTCAGGGACGATTCCTTTAGCTGTTACACTCGCAGTATCTACAGCTAGGAAGAAGTTTTTCGCAGGGACTGAGTTGTACTTGCTGATAGATGTCGGTACCTGAAGAGCAGGGTGCTCATCGTTGATCAGTTTGATGAACTGCTCAGCGTTCATCATACCTCCTTTGATGTTTTGTCTCTCGACTAGCGGTAGGTAGTCATTGAGTCCGCCCTGTGCGTAGCGATCTAGGCTCAGTCCAAATGGCAATGGCTCAGATTCATAGGCGTCACGCATCATCTGCGCGATGTACCAGTCTGTATTGAAATAGCTGAGTACAATCACACGAACGTCTGTTCGGAATCCTTCGACCTCTTGTACATACCACAGTGGGAAGGTGTCATTGTCACCACCAGTGAAGATGATTGCATTTTCCTCGCATGAGGCTAGGAAGTTCTTCGCAGAGTCTACAGAGAAATATCTGTCAGATCTATCGTGATCATCCCATCCTTCACTCGCCATGATCGCAGGAGCGGATAGACATAGTAAGATGGATAAGATCGCAGCGACATTACCCGCTTTGATTATTTTTTTCAACCCTAGCGATAGCGGTATCACAGCTAAACCGATCCAGAAAGCATAAGCATAGTAGGATCCTGCATAGATATAGTCTCTCTCTCTAGGTTCAGTAGGAGGGGAGTTGAGGTAAAGTACCACTGCCACACCTGTGAGGAAAAACAACATCGCGACGAAGGAGAAGTTCCTTGGGTCTTTGTAGTACTGAAAGATCAATCCGATGATGCCCAGAAAGAGTGGGATCATGAAGAAGGCGTTTCTTCCTTTGTTTTCTGCTAGTGAAGAAGGTACCTCTTCGAGTGCATCGAAGATGCCGAGCCAAGTGGCTCCTTGTATGTCGGAGGCTCTACCAGCGAAGTTCCACATAAAGTAGCGGAAGTACATCGTGCCGATCTGATGCCTTAGCATGAAGTAGATGTTATCACTAAAGCTGGGCTTCTCTCCCTGTTTTAGTCCTAAAACTTCACGGTATTTCTGGACATGACCTGGTTGCGAACTGTAGGTTCTCGGTAGGATGGTTGTCTGTTTTGGATCGTATTTGTATTCCAGTTTGTAGTCGGAGATTTCGTATTTTTCTTTGCCTTTTCTATAGACAGCATCTCCCTTTTCTTGCCCCACTAACTCGGCAGTGAAGTATTGCCCATGGAGTAGTGGTCTACTGCCGTATTGCTCACGTTTGAGGTATGATACATAACTGAGTATATCCTCAGGGTTGTTCTCATCAATAGGAGGGTTGTATGTCGAGCGAATCAAGACGATCGAATAGGATGAGTAACCTATGATGATGAAAGCAAAGGCAACCAAAATGGTATTGAGTGTAACTTTTTTTGCTTTGATAGAATAATAGATTCCGTAGATGAGCCCTCCTAAGAACACGACAGCAAAAAAGATAACACCTGAACCAAATGGGAGTCCGAGGTTGTTGACAAAGAAAATTTCTAATACACTGGCCATACTCGGTAGACCAGGGATGACACCACTCATGATGATCATCACGATAGCGCCACTGATGGCGAGGGTAGCGATGATACCATTTCGGGTGACCTTTTCTCTTTTCTTGAAGTAGTAGATCAGGCCGAGTGCAGGTAGTGTGACCAAGTTCAACAAGTGAACACCAATAGATAGACCTACCATATAGGCGATCAAAATAATCCATCTGTTTTCGTCAGAAGGGTCTTTGATGTTCTCCCATTTGAGGATTGCCCAAACCACGAACGCGGTAAAGAACGAAGACATGGCATATACCTCTGCTTCTACAGCGGAGAACCAAAATGAGTCTGAGAAGGTGTAGGCCAATGCGCCTACTACGCCACTACCGATGATTAGTAGGTAGTTGGTTAATGTTTCTTCGCTAGGGACTAGTTTTTTAGCAATGTGCGTGATTGACCAGAAGAGGAACAAAATCGTGAAACCACTACTCAATACACTGAGCATGTTGATCCAGTAGGCCACTTGTTCTCGGTCTCCTCCTGCGAGGAAGGAGAACAATCTACCGAGTAGTAGAAAGAAGGGGGCCCCTGGTGGGTGAGGTACTTCTAGTTTGTAAGACACGGCGATGAATTCTCCGCAATCCCAAAAGCTGGCAGTAGGTTCCACGGTCAATGCGTATACGGTGGTTGCTAGTGCGAATATGAGCCAGCCCGAAATATTGTTAAGTCTGTTGTAATCAATCATTGAATATATATTATTAGACTGGCGAAAATAGTAATTATTGACTAAACACAGGGAGACTTTAACCTTATCTTATCTCTTGTCGTTTTAGGGTCTAAATTTTTAACTTGCTACTACATTGTAGCTAGTTGGGTTGAATGCCCTATTTTCGTTTGAACATCATTACACATGGCTCGGGTTGAGCTTAATTATTACCTCTATGCGAAAGATCTCGTTTCTTTTTATTGTTGTTTTGTTATCTATTGGTCATGCGCAGTTATTTGCGCAAGAGACTGAGTCTGATACAGTCTCTCAGGACTATGCCGTACCTATGTCCTACCGCGCGTCCGAGACGCGGTATTTTGATCTGCTACATACCGATTTGGCCGTTTCTTTTGATTGGGAGAAGGAGCAGTTGATTGGTACGGCTAAACTGAGTCTGAAACCTTATTTTTATGCACAGGAGGATTTGACGCTAGACGCAAAAGCCATGGCAATCCAATCCGTCATGTTACTAGATAGTCAGGGCGGGACTAAAAAACTGACTTATGACTATGACGGATCTGAAATACAGATTCGTTTAGACCGCATCTATGAGCGGACTGACACGTTAGAATTAGCTATAGATTATATCGCCAAACCCAACGAACTACCAGCAGGAGGTAGTGAAGCCATCACTGAGGATAAAGGGCTGTATTTTATCAATGCTGACGGAAAAGATCCTAACAAACCACAGCAGATATGGACACAGGGCGAGACCGAGGCGAGTTCCGTTTGGTTCCCAACCATAGACGCTCCTAACGAGCGTTGTACACAGTCCATCGCGATGACTGTTCAAGACAAATTCAATACACTCTCTAATGGGATTTTGACCAGCCAAAAGGACAATGGTGATGGCACGAGAACGGATAGATGGGTTTTGGATATCCCTCATGCGCCCTACCTATTTATGATGTCGGTAGGAGAATACGCTGTGATTCGTGATCAGTGGAGAGATATTTCGGTTTCTTATCATGTGGAAAAGAAATACGAGGCAGATGCACAAGCGATTTTTGGTCATACGCCAGAGATGATGGAGTTTTTCTCTGAGAAGCTGGGTGTGGACTACCCATGGCCAAAATATGATCAGGTAGTAGTGCGTGACTATGTCTCAGGTGCTATGGAGAACACCACCGCATCAGTGTTCATGGAAGGGCTGCAGGTGCAAGAAAAGGAGTTATTAGATTTTAACTGGGATGATATTATCGCCCATGAGTTGTTTCATCAGTGGTTTGGAGATTATGTGACTTGCGAATCTTGGTCCAACTTGACCCTGAATGAGGGCTTTGCCAGCTACTCTGAATACCTATGGAATGAGTACAAATATGGCGTGGACGAGGCGGATTACAACCTGCTGAATGATCGAGAAGCTTACTTAGACGAAGCGGAGGAGGAATCTAAGGATCTCATCCGGTTCTACTATGAGGATAGAGAAGATATGTTCGATACGCACTCTTATAATAAAGGTGCCGCGGTGATTCACATGCTGAGAAACTATCTAGGAGATGAAGCATTTTTCGCAGGACTCAACCTATACCTGACCCAAAATGCGCTGTCTTCCGTAGAGATTAACGATCTCCGAATGGCTTTTGAGGAGGTGAGTGGAGAGGATCTAAATTGGTTTTTTGACCAATGGTTCTTTTTTCCTGGTCATCCTGAGATCATGGTGAGCGAGACGTACGAAAATGATACGCTGACGTTGCTGGTACAGCAGGTGCAAGGAGATGACTCTCCAGTGTACAAGCTGCCGCTCTTTGTCGAGATTTGGTCTGAGGGAAAAAGCGCCAACTACCCGATTATTTTGGAAGAGGCTGTAGAGACTTATGAGTTTGCATTGACCAAAGAGCCAGAGCTGGTAGTTTTTGATACCGAGCGACAGCTACTGGGTACGGTGACGCATGCTAAGTCTCCTGAAGCTTTGGCTTTTCAGATGACGCATTCTCGGAGTTTTCAGAGTCGACTGGAAGTGGTAGAGTCGTTAGATGAGATCACGGACAAGAAACTGATCCAGCAGATATTGACGCAAGCACTCCAAGACCCGCATTACATTATTCAGGAGTTTGCTTTAGACTATATGATAGAAAAGGAAATCAAACCCAAGAAATATCAAGCACTGCTAGATCAAGCCTATACTCATGAGTCCTCCAATGTACGGAGTTATGTGATTTCCTATTTGGCAGAGACGGATTTTGAAGAGAACCAAGACAAGATCGTAGCAGCCTTGGACGATCCGTCATTCCTGGTACAAAGCACCGCTATGACTTTTCTGCTCCGAAACGGAGAGACGGTAAGTGAGGAATTGGTGCAAAGTTTTTCTAAAGAGACCAATATCAATGTCGTATTGGCCATGTCAGAGTACTATCTGACTCGGACTGGCGAAGCTTCTTTCCAGTGGTTTGCGGACAAAGCCATGGTCGTGGATGACGAAGCGCTTTACTTTTTGCTCCAAGTGTATTCGGAAAAGCTCGTCAATGCCTCGGAGGTTCGTCGCAAAGAAGCGGTCGTTTTGTACAGTGACATTGCACGCAATCACCCGACCTATTTCACCCGATTGGCTGCCTATCAAGGGCTAGTCCTGATGTCGGATCTCGATGGCGTCAATGATCTACTAGACGAAATCAAAGCGGGAGAGAAGGATGAGCGGCTACAGGCGTACTACGAGCAGTTTTAGTTTAGTAGATCGATTTATCAAATTTAGATTTCACGAAAACATAATTTTGACATAAAGAGCTTGTAATAGTATCCAGATAACTTGTGCTGACAACTAATCTGAATATTGTTACCTCTATGCATTCATCGAGTGATACGGCGTTAATCGAGCTACTGAAAAAGGACAGTAAAGTAGCATTTGAGGCGATTTATCGTCGCTATTGGGAGAAATTGTACCTCTACGCTTTTAAGTTATCGGCGGATCGTGAGCTATCTCAGAATATCGTACAGGATTTATTTGTTTCTTTATGGAATAAACGGGCATCACTTTCTATTGAGAAATTGGATACTTATTTGTTTCAATCCGTCAAGTATCAGATTTTCAAAAACTATCGAGATCAAAAGCTCTCTAAAGAAGTTTTGGAGTCTAGGTTCGAGGACTTTGTTATAGAGAACCCTTCGGTAATAGATGATTCGGATCTTACTCAGTCACTTTATACTTCTATCAATAAGCTGCCCAGCAAAAGAAAGGAGATATTCCTGATGAATAAGATTCATGATCTGAGCGTAGAGCAAATTGCCTCTGAACTGGCACTTTCTAATCAAACCGTTAAAAATCAAATCTCTTCAGCGCTCAAACAACTCCGTTTGGATCTGCAAGATGTGTAGCAAGGTTGGTATGATTGATCAGATGTTGCTTTTTTAACTTAATGATTCCTTCATCTTTTCATAATATCTACGCATAGTACGATCGGCCTCCCTTCGGTACTCTCCTTCGAATAAGAGATTTACTATGAAGCAAGGTTCCCACATATTGGAGGTTCTAATTGATAAATTTTTCAAGAAAAGGACAACCGTCAAAGAGGAGAAGTTATTAGATGATTTTTCGGAGGCCTACCGAACGGAAGAGGCGTGGGATAATGCTGTGCTGGGGGACAAGGACGAATTGTCCAACCGGATGTTTGAGACGATCTCCAATCAGATAGAGCATGAAGAGCCTAAGGTGATACAACATTATGCGCTCCAGTGGGGGATGTCCATAGCGGCAAGCATTGTCTTATTGATAGGCGTGTTTTTGTGGTTGGATAGCCATGAGGTAGAAAGCCAAACAATGATGTTTGCCTCAGGAAAGCAAATGGATTCTGTCCGTTTAGTAGATGGCACAATGATATACTTGGGAGCACATTCTGCCCTGTCCTGTGCGCCAGATTTCAATAGCAAGACGCGCCAAGTGACTTTAATCCGAGGCAATGCCTTTTTTGATGTAGCTCGCAATCCCCAAAAACCCTTTGTGATATCATCTGGACAGATTAAGACTACTGTGCTGGGTACATCCTTCAACATAGACTTGAAAGAAGACAACTGTACGGTCACGGTTCATACTGGGAAAGTCAATGTGAAATCCCAAGATCAAAGTGTCGATTTGATCCCCAACCAAGAGGCTTATTTCACTGGAGCAACCTCTAGCCTGAGTAAAAAGACTTTGACAAACAGTCATATGACGCGGTGGTATCGACGAGATCTTCAACTGGAGAATACCTCACTCGGTGAAGTGCTGAGTGTGATTGAGTACAAATTCGGTGTTAAAGCGCAGGTAAAGAATCAAGAGGATTTGAAGACTCCTGTTACGGTATTTATTAGTCATGATGCTACACTCAGTAGCGTGATAGAGCAATTAAATTATATAACAGGTAACCTAAAAATTGAAATGTATGAAGAAATAATCACAGTTAAATAGAAACCAAAAAACCGCAGTTGGTGCAACAACTACGGTCTTAAATCAAAGCATTGTAAAAACAAATACTTAAATAATGTATTCAAATATAATTTTTTATAAAACAAAAGCAACGGCATGCTTGGTATTCATGCTGGTAGTTTTGCTAGCTGCTGGTCCAGTATGGGCCAATAGTGAGTCACCACAGGTCAGTGTAGCGTTAAGAAATGCTACGTTGACTACTATTTTTTCTCATCTGGGAGAACAAACTGGGTACAAGTTCAGCTACGGAGAGAAGGTGATCGAGGATCAAATGACATACTCTATTGTACATAGAGGAAAACAATTACGAGAGGTACTGGACGAGTTGTCAGCAGAGGCGGACTTTAGTTATGCGGTGTCCGATCGGTTGGTTTTGATCCGGAAAAACAACCCGACGGATGCCGTAGTAGGGACGGCAAAAGGTCGAATAGTGGACGAAAATAACGAGCCACTACCAGGAGCCAATGTGCTGCAAATAGGTACTACTAACGGTGTAGTGACTAATATCAATGGAGAGTTTAGCATCGATATGTTAACAGGTGATCAGACATTGGTGTTTTCATTTATTGGTTATGATTCGGAATCGGTGAGTGCTGATGAAAACATGGTGATTCAACTCCTCCCGAGTTTAGAGAGTCTACAGGAAGTTGTCGTGATCGGATATGGTACGACCAATAAGGCTGATGTGACAGGAGCTTTGGATAAAGTGGATAGTGATCATTTCAGAGAGGGAATTAACACTTCTCCAGAACTGTTGTTACAAGGTAAATCTCCTGGGGTACGTGTGATTAGTTCTAGTGGGGAGCCAGGCGCAGGTGTCGATGTGATGATCAGAGGTGCAGGGTCTATTCGTAGTGGTAGTACACCGCTGTTTGTCGTGGATGGTGTGCCACTTAGCAACGCCAGTGTCAGCCCGGGAGGTCCCGATTCGGGAATCGGTAGCTCTAGAGCCAAAAACCCGTTGAATTTTTTGAACCCATCAGATATAGCATCTATCAGTGTGCTAAAGGATGCGTCTGCTGCTGCCATCTATGGCGCCAGAGGGTCTAATGGGGTCATCATCATCACTACCAAAAAGGGGCGAAAGGACGAAGGTACGCTGACTTTGGATAGTTATGTAGGACTATCTACGGTCTCTAAAAAACTGGATCTTTTGGATGCAAAGACCTATGCAGAGAACAATCCTGGCCAAGTCTATGACCCTAATGTCTCTACCGATTGGCAAGATGAGGTATTTAGAACAGCGATGACGACTAGCAATAGCTTGTCATTTTCCAAAGGAACAGATTCGGGCAATTACTATGCGTCTATTAGTCAGATGGATCAAGAGGGAGTTATCGAGCAGAGTGAGTTTGAAAGAATCTCTGGACGTATCAATGTGATGGAGTCATTCATGGATAACCAGCGGTTGAAATTGAAGGTGAATTTGACGGCTTCTCAAACGATCGACAATGCAGTACCGACTAGTGAAACTGCTGGTGCGACAGGAGAACTAATCACGCATACACTCAAGGCTAACCCTACGAGACCAGTCTATGATGAAAATGGGGACCTCTTCGATTTTGATACAGAGGGTAGTTACAATCCTATCTATATGTTAGACTTTCATGAGGATGAGACGCGGACACTCAGAGTTTTGGGCAATGTGGAGGCCAACTTTAGAATCATCAATGGGCTAGAGTATCAGCTTAATTATGGAATAGATCGCTCATTTTCGGAACGAAATACTACTTTCTATCCTAATACAACCGAGATCGAATCTTCTGGAGCCTACTACCAGCAGAACTTTGAGAACTATAGTCGTTTGCTAGAGCAGTACCTGACCTATAGCAAACTCATTGGTAATTCTAAACTGGATGTATTGGGAGGGTTTTCGTATCAAAAATTTGAGCGATCAGGAACCACTTTTGGGCTCAGGGAACTAGATGACGACAGAGTCGATCCTGCCAACAACCCGAGCGTAGCATCTAACCAAGAGGCAATCGAGACGACAGGCTTTGCGGAGATCAATGAATTGCAGTCGTATTTCGGACGGTTAAACTATACCTACAAAGGAAAATATTTAGTCACGGCATCTATTCGGGCTGACGGTTCGACCCGTTTCGGGGACAACAACAAGTATGGTTACTTTCCATCATTTGCCCTAGGATGGAATATCGGTGATGAAGGCTTTCTAGCAGGTTCTTATATCGTGAATGAGCTGAAACTAAGAACGAGCTGGGGACAGACTGGTAATCAAGAAGTGCCTAACAAGGTGACACAGGAGACTTATTCTACGACTTCTAGCAATGGCTATTTTCTCAATGGCGAGGATAGCGAATTAGTCAATGGAGTGACATATACTCGTACAGCAAACCCTGATCTGAAGTGGGAAGTTGTTACGCAGTTTGATCTTGGTTTGGATTTTCAACTTTATGGAGGAGTACTTTACGGTAGCATTGACTATTATAACAAGGCAACTACAGATGCGATTCTTTTGCTCCCAGCCATACAGCCTAACTTCTCTAGTGTATGGACAAATATGGATGGAGAAATTGTCAACTCAGGTATTGAGTTCATGTTGGGTAGCCAAATCATCCAGAGTAATGATGTGTCCTGGTCCGTAGATTTTAATGGAGCGACACTCAAAAATGAGGTCAAAAATCTGCCAGTCACAGAGATATTATCAGGCAATGTGTCTGGTTCTGGAGTGTCCGGCGAGACAGTCAATATCTACAAAAATGGCTATGCCGCAGGATCATTCAATTTGTATGAGCATCTAGGTTTTGATGAAAATGGAATCTCTCAATACTCGGATGAAAAGAAGGTTACTGAGAGTGCATTGCCGACTTTTACCTATGGGTTTAATACCATGTTTAGGTATAAGAATATTGATTTGTCTATGTCCGTTGTTGGGCAGACTGGAGCTTATATTTTCAACAATACCAAGCTGGCGACAGATCACATGTCCAATTTCTTGTCTAGCAAAAACGTGACGAATGACGAGCTGAATTCTGGACAGTCTGTGAATGATGCACTTCGTGTGTCTGATTATTATCTCGAGAGTTCAGATTATATCCGTCTCAACAATCTCCGAATAGGCTACACGTTCAATACAGCCAATATCAAATGGTTGAAGAATTTGACCCTCTATGCGACAGGTCAAAATTTGGTAACTATTACGGATTATTCGGGTTTTGATCCATCTGTCAATACCAGCAAAAATGTAGGAGGTAATACGTCTCTAGGAATAGACTATGCCAGCTACCCGAGTTCAAGAAGTTATTTATTAGGTGCAACTATTAAATTCTAAGAAACCATGAAGTTTAATAAAATGTTTAAATCAACTACCCTGTTGGGTTTGAGTTTTCTTTTGGTCGCTACGAGCTGTACTGACTTGGAAGAAATCGTGATAGACGAAATCGTCCCTAAAGACATCGAAACTGTCGAGGGCATAGAGGCCTCTTTGTTAGCAGCTACGTATGCCAAGCAGGAAAATGTATTTGCTGATTATGGTGGCGTATGGGCATTGCAGGAGTTTAGCACCGATGAGGCACTGTTGCCTGTGAGAGGTGAAGATTGGAGAGATGGTGGCAAATGGAAAGAGCTACATGAGTTTGGATGGAGTGCTGCCAGTGTAGTGCCTGAGGGTATATGGATTAGACTGAATCAAGCGGTGGCTCAGGCAGCCAGTTCGATTGAGGTTATCAAGGATAGCAAAACCGAAGAGGCTAGTTTGTACTTGGCAGAGTCAAGAGCACTTTGGGTACTGTATACCTTCAATATAGTTGACTTGTTTGGTCAGGTACCATACAGAGACCCGTATGATTTGAGTTTTGGTAGCGCACCACGTATTTTGACGAGTGAGGAGGCGATAGATATATGTATCGAGACCCTAGAAGAAGCAATTCCTGATTTGGCTAGTTATGGTACTAGGGGTACTGATTCTGGCAGGTTTTCTAAGGAAGCGGCTTATGCACTTTTGGCCAAAATCTACCTGAATAAAGCGGTGTATGAGGATCGATACAACCCTAACTCTAGTTTTGATTTTGTAAGTAGTGGGTATATGGATAAAGTGATAGAGTATACCGATTTGGTCATCAACTCAGGGGCTTTTTCACTGGAGGGAGACTACTTCGAAATTTTTGATGTCAGTAATAACAATAACCCAGAGCATATCTTAGCCTACATCCAAAGCAATAGTGGAGGGAATACGGGTCAGAATGATTTTACGTATTTGTCAATGGGTAGAAATCAGAAAGCTAACCCTGACAATAACCGAGGATCAAATGCTTCATGTACTACACCTGACTTTTTCGCAACATGGGATGACAACCGTGATGATCCTCGATTTCATAAGCACACGATGAATAATGGAGGAGAAGTGTTTAGAAACGATGGGACAGATGTGAGCCTTCCGTATGATGGTGTTTTTCACTTCAATAGAGGTTTTATAGAAGGACAACAGTACGGCCCCATCATTAGTGATGGAGCCTTCGAGTTTGATCCCGTAGATGCTTCTCGTGTATTGGTACAGGCACTTTATACTGAGAAGACACCTGACTTGTTGATGGACTTTACAGCAGGTTTAAACTTTGATGTAGCGGGTGATGCAGCATTTTCTCAAGACCAAATTAATCGTGGTGTCCGAGTATTCAAGCAGGAGTATGATGCAGAGAACGAGCGAGGGACAGGAGGTGTTAATATCCCATTGTTTAGGCTTGGGGGCATATATACTATGCGAGCAGAGGCGAAATTTAGAAAAGGTGATTTGACTGCTGCACTAGCGGATATCAATTTGCTACGTACCTCTCGGTGGAGTATTGATATAGATGGAAACCAGTTTTTTGGAACAGCTTTGACGAATATAGATGAGGCGGTGCTATATGAAGAGATCAGTCATGAGATGTACTGGGAAGGAGAACGTAGACAGCAGATGATTCGGTTTGGTACTTTTGAGGATGCTTATACTGCCAAGCCAGTGTCTCAGCCTTTTCGTCGCGTGTTTGCTATTCCTCAGTCAGAGATGGACGTCAACAAGGATTTTGTCCAAAACCTAGATTATTGATTTACAGATGAGTCATTTCTAGTGTATAGTTGTGAAGCGCTACCAAAAAATGGTAGCGCTTTTTTTGTATGGACTTTTTGAGGTTCGGTCGGAACTAACCCTATGTTGTGTCACACGGTGTGTTCAAGCAAATACTAAGTTCTCTTAGTTTATAGGACTAGTTGTCGACCCTAGATAGGACACCAGTCTTTAGGTCAATATTAAAGTGATCCGCAGGAGCTCCATGCGCGAATGAGTGAAGTATCCGAAGTATACCATGTATGGATTTTTGTAGAGGGTGTCTGGGATCAGTAATTATGGATGTAGAATAGAGTAGCTCATATTGAGCCAGCCTATTTTGACCGATATCCATAAAAGCCAATTCGTCCGCACTTCGAAGACGGTAAAAGTCTAATATAAGATCATATCCAGTCCAAGCTTCTAGTTGTGCTGGAATGATTGATTGATTGCGGATGAGGGAGTCGTAACGCTGTATCGACTCTTCGGATAGGTTTCTGGATGAAACAAAATCGTCGAATTCAGACGCGTGCTGTATCAGTGTAGCACGCAATAGATCCAATCCATTCATGCTTAAAAGTTGATCCTTTAGATCCTTAGGCCAGTCCTGCATAAACCGAAATCGGATGAGTTCCTTGAGGTGCCATTCAGTGTATTCATGGTAGCTCTTGGATTTTAATATTTCGTCATTCCAGAGGTTTTTGTGGTTTTGTGATTGTAGATAGTCATGTTCCATTTGATAGAGAGGAAACAACTCGTTGAATCTTGGAACCTTGTCTAACTTGACAGTTTCTACTTCGAACCGATCAGTATGAATTGTTGCTATTTTATAGCCTGGGATATAAGCGGCCAAGGATGGGACTTGTACATTGGTTAGATGATTCCCTTGTTCTGTCGTCCTCTCTCCGGTATCGTTGATGTGCATATGTCCACCAAAGTGTACTTTCAGTCCAGCGTCCGCAAAGGTTTGTGCGACAATTTCTGAAGGCACACGATGTAATTGGAGTTTGTTCTCCCCTAATACTTGCGCAATGTCTGCCGTCGCATCATCATTGAAGTCTATCATGGGGTAATGACTAAATGGGATCAGTGTTTTATCTAATCTTTTGGCGTTCTTTATAACTTCTTTGATCCATGGGATTAAGTGAGACTTGTGATGCATCACATTGTTAAATCCCGTACTAGCTCCTTCATAGCTATTTGGGTCATGCGGAGCATTTATGGCTTGTTGTTTTGGAACATAGACGTTGGCGTCTATTGACAGGAACCAAACTCCCTCGATAGGTTCTGAGAGATAACTAACGTCGGGAATTCGAAAAGGCTGAGCCCCGATGGTGTATTGTCGGACATCAAGAACTGCTTCTTGCTTAGCCAAATCAAAATCATAGTCTTCATAACTATAGCTAGAGTAGGGACTAGCCCAGTAGAGATCAGATGACTTAGGAAAGAAACCAAAATCTGCCAGTTCATTTGTAATGTCTCGATACCCTGATTTTTGTATATCGGAGGTGATCACCACGGGTAGATCATCCATAGATGAGCTGTTGTATAAGTCGGCTTGACTCATGATGACTTGCTCTTTTCCTCCTAGCCCCATAAAATCCGTTTTGCCAGCAGGCAGATTGAAAGGTCGTACAGGATCATGGTTGCCTGTCGCCATTAAGAAAAAGATACCATGTTTTGTCCTGTACTCCTCCAAAATCCGCTTTAGCGCACGAATATTTATGGGTTGACCATCGTCACTAAAGTCACCTGGCATGACTACATACTTGATTTTTCTTGATACTATGTCATCTAATGCAGCGATGAATGCGAAGTAATTTTCGTTAAATATCCGTGTGGAGTGGAGCTGAGCATCCATTGTCCGGATTGTATTATACTTACCGTTTGCCGGGTTTTTTATACCTCTGTAATCTGTGTCGCCCCATTGAGCATAGATGTCCTGTAGATGAATATCTGCTAAGAAGGCTATGGATAGGGGGTCGTTATGTTGTGTACAGCCTAAGTGGCTTATAGCGGCTGCTAATATGATACTAAGGAGTGTTATGCGATTAAAAATCATCATGGAGACGGGTTGAAAGAGTCTTTTGTAAAGTGCAAAATACTTGAAAGTCTATTTTTAATCTGCTTAAAGCAGAGTTATCAAACTGTTACTAATTATTGATTGTCAGAGGAGAGGAACCGCTCTCTCATCTACAAGTTGTGACTCTTTGTAGAAAATTGAATGAAGGAGAGCGCCAACTACCCGATTATTTTGGAGGACATTTCAGGCGTACTGCGTGCAGTTTTAAATGCCTCACTGACACATGCTTGATTTGGCTGAAATACCTATGGTTATTCGAAATTGATTCAGAGTGGAGTGAATATATTTTGCCTATGCTATGAGTTGAAAATGAACCGAGTCTGCCAGGTGTTTGTTGTAGGTTTAATTGCTAATTCTGTCTGCCTTGTGAAGTCTAGTTACTAATCTCTATCTTCATCCCATGAAAAAATACGTCGCACTGCTGAGAGGAATCAATGTCAGCGGACAAAAGAAAATCAAAATGGCTGAGCTGAAGGTCGCTCTGGAAGCAGTGGGCTTGCAGTCGGTGCAGACCTATATCCAAAGTGGCAATATAGTGTTCGAGAGCGAGGAGTCGGAGGAGCAGGCCGCTGCCTGCATCGAAGGGGCGATCTATGGAGCATACAATTTTGAGGTGCCGACGGTGGTGTTTGAGCAGTCGACTTTGGAGGGAATTAGAGCGGCGCATCCTTTTCGGACACAGGTAGAAGATACCAAAGGCCTTTATGTCTGCTGGATGCTGGACGAGCCTGCCGAGGATAGATTACAGCTTTTGGCGGATGCCGATCTAGGTGGAGATGAATATCAGATCATAGACCACCTCATCTATACGTGCTACCACCGGGGGATGGGGAAGTCCAAAATGGACATTAGTTTCTTAGAAAAGAAGCTGAAAGTCCGTGCCACCTCGCGCAACTGGAACACAGTGAGCAAACTCATCGAGATGTAATTCGATCAGCTGATGTGCTGAATCAAAAACTCATCAGCTCCTTGAACTTGAGGGTCTGTCGACGGGAAACCTCTACGATGGAGCCATCACGGAGGTGGATGCGTATGCTCCCACTAAACCAAGGTTCGACACGATCGATCCATTTGAGGTTGATGATTTGTTGGCGGTTGGCTCGGAAGAATGTCTGAGGGTCAAGGCGCGTCTCCATATAATTGAGCGTCTTGGGGATCATAGGGGTCTGCTCTTCGAAGTAGATTTTGGTGTAGTTGTCATAGATTTCGAAGATACGGATGTGCTTTAGTTCGACGAACCAGCAGTTCTCCCCGTCCTTGACGAATACTTGGCTGTTTTCAGAAAGTAGTTCTTTGGGTTGCTCTTGTTTGTCACTGAGTTTACTCCTGACTTTGTCCAGTGCTGTTTTGAGACGCTCTTCTTTGACGGGTTTTTGGAGGTAATCTAGGGCGTTGTAGTCAAAGGCCTTCATGGCGTACTCGTTGTAGGCGGTGACGAAGATCACTTCAGGTACTTCGTCGAGTAGCTCTAGTAGCTGGAACCCGTCCTTGCCCGGCATCTGGATGTCTAGGAAGATCAGGTCTGGGTGTACTTGTTCGATGAGGGCTTTGGCTTCATCGACGTTGGCCGCCTCGCCGACTATATCTAAACCCTTCGTGTTTTGGAGTAAAAACTGTAGCTCCTGTCGTGCCAGTTTGGTGTCATCTACTAGTATTGCTCTCATTGTCTTGCGGGGAATTGTAAGGTTGCGGTGACTAAATTATCCTTTTCTGTCAAATCAAAAGAAGGGGATACATCGAAAAGTAGCCTGATGCGTTCTTGCGCATTTTTGACGCCTATGCCTGTGCCTGTTTTGGAATGCTCGAGGCTGCCCGTATTGGATGCTGCGATGACGAGCTGGTCGCCTTGTTGCTGGATCGAGATGCGTATTTGTCCTCCGTCTTTGATTTGTGAGATGCCATGCTTGACGGCATTTTCGGCCATGGTTTGGATGATCATGGGAGGGATGATGCAGCTCAAGGTGTTTTCGTCCGCATCGACGTTGTAATCTAGACGTCCGTCGTACTGGATGCTTTCGAGATCGAGGTAGTTTTTGACGATATCGACTTCCTCAGCGATGGTGACCTGTGCCCGCTGACTAAAGGCGATGGAGTAGCGAAGCAAGTCGGAGAGGTTGGTCACCATGTCGCGGGCGATCATCGGTTGGTCGAGGATGAGTGCCCGGATGTTGTTGAGCGAGTTGAAAAGGAAGTGTGGGTTGATTTGTGCCTTGAGGGCAATGAGTTCGGCTTCCTTGAGCGAAGATTGAGTCTCTAGTTTCTCGATTTTATTCTTTCGGGCGCTTTCGGCGTATTTGTATCCCACATAGATAACACTCCAAAACATCAGCATGAAAAACAGGTTGGCAGTGTATAGAGGTATGCTCGACCACTCGATAGGGTGCACGGTGTTGTGCCAATCCAGTAAGCCGACCATCATCAAGTGTATCGCCGCGATCGCCAGTACCGAACCTGCAATCGTGAGTCCTAAAATTCGCAAGGCTAGTGCTCCAGTTCCTAGTTCGATCCATCCTTTGCGCAGAATGACGATTCTGATCGCGTGGGAGGTCAACAGTACACATAGCCCGATGATGACTTGTAGCGCGATGACTTTGGGGAGCTTGTCATCCTCGGTGTTGTAATTGACAGCATTGTAGATGAGTAACCCCACATATATGCCCCAGCCGATGAGTTGGCAGCTCCAGTAGAGGGTGGCTTTGGTGATGTTTTGCATGGGACGTAAAGATAATAGGTTCTTGTTTTCTCCTGTTTCTTATGACGTAACGATACTCGGCAGTTGTTTCTTTCTGTTTCGGAAGATGATGAGAGTTACGATGTAGATCGCTACGATGGCGAAAGGAATCGTGACGAAGCGGTCGTCGGGAAAGATATACCAAAGCGCAAGCAGTCCAAGGGTGCGTGTGACAGCATGAAATATCCCCACCCAGTGCTGAATGATCCAGGTGAAGGGGAGCCACATCGTCCCCGTGAGTATCCCAACAGCGAGCGGGAGCGAGCTGATGTCCTGACGAAAAAATGGGATGGCTATCGCATAGACAAGGAAGGATTGCCCTACGGCGAATAAAAATAGTTGGTCAAAGGGGTTCTTTTTCTTTCTCTGTTCGGAGAAGTTCTCCCCTGTGAATCGGGAGAGGAACATCGCCAAATAGACGATACTACCCGTACCGATGAATAGGATCCAGACGGTGGCCTCAGTAGAGAGAAAAATGCCTGACAAGCCGATGAATAGCCAGATGATTAGTCCCGCTAGAGGAGTAGCGATGAACGGGCGGTTAGAAAATTCGATTCTGTGTTGCTCTAGTGTTTTCATGGTTTGGGGAGATTATTGTTTGGAGAGGAAATCGGTCGTCTGCTGCATGAAGAAGTCCAGATCGTCCCACATGATGAAGTGCTTGCCTTTGTCAGAGAGTGAAATTTGCACGCCTTTCAGTTCGCTGTATTGATTTTGGAAGTTGGTTAGGGTCATTTCTTTGGTGACGCCATATTGGAGGTAGGCGATGTATGCGCCTAGTACGAGTACGGGCTTGTTGATCTGAGCGATATCGTCTCGTAGGTCGGTCGTGTAGAGATCGTACATGGCTTGCCCTACCGTGGACCGGTCACTGGCAGCACCCCACTGCATGGCAGTATCGATATTTGCTTCGTCAGTGATCATGGAGCGCAGGTACATGCGCTGTTGTTCGGCGTATTGTTCTGGCGGTGTGTTTTGTTGTGCAGCGATCATATTTTTAGCTGCGGGCTTCATGGATTCTTCGGTGGCTTGGGGGGTTTGGATCTTAGCGAGGAAGGGGAGTGCATCTACAATCACGGCTTTGCTGAATAGCTCTGGTTCTTGCGACAGCATATCCAAAGCAAGAAATCCGCCCAGACTGTGTCCGATGACGATGGGTTGATTGAGTTGGTTTTCCTGCACATAGCGAATTAGTTCGCTAGACATCTGGGGAGTGAAACCCTCTGATACATCGATAGCAGGTTGCCCCGCGAAACCTGGTAGTGTGATCACATGACAAGTGTAGTTTTGCTGGAGTTCGCTGACTGTAGCATCCCATACCGCTCCGTCGCAGGTGAGTCCAGGGATGAGAAGGATGTCTTGTCCCTGCCCAGATTGGTCGATGCGAAAGGAGTAGTCCTGTGCCTTGGAGATGGTTGAGAGTGCTGTGAAGATGCCGATGAGTACGGCGATCCATGGTGTGAGTGGGTTTTTGGATTGGCAAATTAGATTTTTCATGGCGTGTTTGTTTTTGTTGATGAATCAAAATTAGAGGGAGCACCTTTCGAATCATATCAACTTGTAGGGAGCGGTCGAGCAGGTCGCTGAGTGGTTTGATGTATCTATTAGGCTAGGTTAGTTTCTATGAATTGTAGTTTAGAGAGGAGTAATGTGTAAGTCATAAACGGGTTTTCAGTGGTAGGATAGTGAGATGCACTTGTGTTCGGTTTGATTTAGATTTATCTTGAATAGAGATGGATTAATACTGCGCAATGCAAAATCACTATGATATACTCGGGGTACTTATCTCTGCGACCAAGGCTGAGATTCGGGTCGCTTACAAGCGAAAAGCATTGGTATGTCACCCTGATAGATATTTTGGTGATCCCGCCAAAGAGGAGCAGTTCAAACAGATCAATGAAGCCCATCAAGTCCTGACTAACGACTATGCGCGAGCCAAATATGATATGGAGTTGCGCTATGGACAGATATCCGTACCGAGCTATAGCTCACCGCGTCCTACTAGTTATCATCGTGGGGCTAGACCTGTGCGACGTAGTACATCCATTACTTCCAAAGATAATATCCGTGCCACAGGCTATGCCTTTTTGTTCTCTATGATCATCGCAGTGATCATCAAACTGAGTATTTATTTCTATCAGGAGCAAAAAACGGCAGAATTAGCGGAGGTACTGGGTCAGCGTCGTGAGGTGTTCGAACGGGCACGTTCCGCCCGTGATTCGGGACAGTGGGTGAGTAGCTTGGAGATGTTGGCAGGTATGGGATATTTTTATGTTCAGGAGAACGACATCAAGGCGTTCAAGACAGACTTGTTGTCGGATATCAAACGGCAAGGAGATCAATACTTGGCAGAGGAGGAATATGCGGAGGCGTTGGTGCTGTATCAGTCACTTAAGGACTATTCTGTGGGCAACTCTATGGATTATATGAAGAAATTGGCTTTTGCGCACAAAGGGGTTGGCGAGATCAAAGAAGCACTTGATATCTATCGCACTTTGCACCTGTATGGTTATGAGTCTTTAGATTTCTATTACGAAATGGGGGAGTTGTACGAAACAGGAGTAGGCGATTTGACGCAGGCACTGCGCTACTATCAGATTTGTGCTGACAAAGCCATTGCTAGTTATGAAATCACCATTGGCAAAGCATACCCTATCATAATACATGCAGGATTGGTGCCAGATAGACATTATGATGTGTACATGAAGGTGGCCGAATTGCAATATCATACAGCGCAATATGATGCGGTGATCAGATCAGTGGCTTGGACCAAAGATATATGGCCAGACAGTACGCAGCAGTATGTTTGGGAGGCAAAGAGTTACGATGCGATAGGTGATCAAGGTGCGGTACGCCGTATAGTTGGGCTAGCTAAAACCAAAAAATCAGACTTTACCCTTGATCAATAGGAGTGTATGTTTTGACATGACGCAAATAAGCTTATTTTTGATGCATCATTAAACTCAACCTATGTTTCCTCGTTCCCAACTGCTTTTCCTCGTTCTAGTTTTATCTTTTCACCTTCAGGCACAGAATTCACAAGTAGATGCGCAGCATTATCGTTTTGATGTGACACTGAGCGATGCTTCGGACACGATACAGTGTGACGCACAGTTGACATTGCGAGTTGCTGAAGAGGTGGCCGTAGTGAGGGTGGATCTCGCACGGACGATGCATGTCTTAACCGTTACTCAGGGAGGAGATACGATCGGTTTTGAACACGATTTGGATGTACTGAAGTTGCCGACGGGAGGAGTGTCCGGAGAATTAACCTACTCAGTGCACTATCGTGGCGTGCCAGAGGATGGTCTGATCATCTCTCACAATAAGTTCGGAGATCGAACTTTCTTTTCGGATCATTGGCCTGACCGAGCGCGTGAGTGGTTGGCGGTAATAGATACGCCTGCCGACAAGGCTACTTGTGAGTTTGTGGTGACAGCCCCCATCCAGTACGACGTAGTTTCCAATGGTCATTTGCTATCCATCGATACCTTGTCTGTCGAGACCAAAATTACCCACTGGAAGATGGATTATTTGATTCCAACCAAAGTCATGGCGATGGGTGCTGCTGCATTTGAGACGCAGCAGTTGGATAGTATGTCGAGGGCTTGGTTGTACGCTCGCTCTGATGAGCAGGGACAGAATTATGATTTTGAAGAGGCACCAGAAGTATTGGCTTTCATGGTGGAGCAGCTCGGGGATTATCCTTTTGGGAAACTAGATCACGTAGAGTCTACGACCAAGTTTGGTGGGATGGAGAATGCCAGTTGTATATTTTATAGCGAAAAGCATATTATTGGTAACCAGGATGTTAATGGGCTAATTGCACATGAGGTGGCCCACCAGTGGTTTGGCAACAGTGCCAGCGAATCTAGCTGGGTGGATGTTTGGCTCAGTGAAGGGTTTGCCACCTACTACGAATATCTCTATATCCAGACCCAGTATGGGCTAGATAGTATGAGAGCACTATCAGACGAAAATGAAGAGCGTATTCGTAACTATGAGGAAAAGTATCCAGATCGTGCTATCCTTTACCCAAACTATGATCATATTTTCGAACTACTCAATCCGCTGAGCTATGACAAGGCAGCTTGGATGCTTCGTTTATTATCCTATCAGGTGGGGCAGGATGTTTTTGCTGAGATAGTGAAAACGTACTATCAGAGCCATACTTATGGCAATGCCACCACAGATGAGTTTATTGCAGTGGCGGAGGAAGTGTCAGGCAAGGATCTCAAGTACTTTTTTCATCAGTGGCTTAGTGTACCCGGCGCTCCCGATGTACGCTATACCTGGAAGTATAAACGAAATACACTAGAACTAAGCTTTGAGCAACAGACAACATTTACTTATCAGTTGATGATAGATGTCCCTGTGCAGACTAGCAACAATCAGGTGGAGATTAGGCAAGTGTTTTTGACTCAAAAGAAACAAACTTTTAAACTAGAAGAGGTGATGATCCACAATGCGCCGGATCTTGACCCTCTCAATATTATTTACGGCCGAATCCAAGAGAAAGAATAGATTTCGATGTGAGAAAGGGATTGTGATGGTATGGTTTTGACCATTCATCATAAAGTCATTTTGACCAATAGACGAATTCATTAGCTTGTCATTCCATTATCTTAACTAAGTATGAAAAAGAAAATATCCTCAATATTAGTATGCCTACTAGCGCTGTCCGTACAAGTGATCGGGCAGGAAAAGTACCAAGTCAACATCGATCTTGCTCATGTCGTGGATGACAAAGTACAGGTGACTTACACGCTCCCCAAAGTGACCACAGATACGATAGAGTTTCATGTTCCTAAAATTGTACCCGGCACTTATTCGATCTATGATTTTGGTCGTTTTTTGATGGAAATCGAAGCGAAAGATTCAGAAGGGAATGTACTGCCTACTGCAAAGTTGACCGACAATAGAACGCAGATCACGGGAGCGACTGGATTGACGACATTGTCTTATTGGGTAGAGGATACATATGACACGAGTCAGGGCAATAAGATTTTCGAACCAGCAGGGTCTAACATCGAAGAAGATACTTGTTTCGTACTTAACACTTTTGCGATGGTCGGGTATCTAGAGGGAATGAAAGATTTGCCATACGAGGTGACCGTGACCAAGCCCGTTAGCCTTTTTGGCGCATCAGCACTGAACAAAACAGTGATCAATGATTCTACCGACGTGTTTACTACCTCGGATTATTTTAATCTGGCCGATGGCCCGATCATGTACAGTGTACCAGATACTGCGACTTTTGTGGTAGGAGGGGCAGAAGTACTGATCTCTGTCTACTCGCCAGGAGGTATATTGGAGTCTTCATTTGTAAAAGAGCAACTGATCCCCACGTTGGAGGCACAGAAACAATATATGGGTGGTGAGTTGCCCGTGGATAAGTATGCTTTTTTGATTTACCTCTTTCAGGGAGCGTCAGCATCAGGAGGGTATGGTGCGTTGGAGCATTCGTATTCATCGATGTATTCTTTGCCAGAGGCTGACCCGAGTTATCTTGCGCAAGTGGTGAGAGATGTAGCTGCACATGAGTTCTTTCACATCGTGACCCCACTCAATATTCACTCAGAAGAAATTGGCGATTTTGATTTTATCAATCCTAAAATGTCAAAGCATCTATGGTTATACGAGGGTATGACGGAGTATGCTGCGGGATTGGCTCAGGCCAAATATGGAGAGATGAGTCTAGATGCGTACTTAGATGGTCTGAAAGGGAAAATAAAAAATGCAGAACGTTATAAGGATGATTTGCCATTCACCGAGATGAGCCTTCATTGCCTAGATGAGACCAAAGATCAGTATGGTAATGTGTACCAAAAAGGAGCGTTGATAGGGATGTCGCTAGATATCGAACTTCGTGACCTCTCGGATGGAGCCTATGGTGTGGAGCAGATGATGATCGACCTGTCTAAGAAGTTTGGTAAGGAAAAGTCTTTTCAGGACGATCAGCTTTTTGACATCATCACAGAGATGACGTACCCAGAGATTAGAGAATTTTTTGCGGAGTATGTAGAAGGGAAATCGGCTATCCCATATGAGGATTATTTGGCGAAAGTGGGGGTGGATTTTACTTATGGAATTTCGAAAGATGAGCTATCGTTGGGGCATATTAGTTTTGGTGTGCATGATTCGCTGTTGATGATCAATTCCGTCTCTCAGGTCAATGCCTTCGGAGAGGAAATGGGTTATGAAGAAGGAGATATACTCTACGAGTTTGATGGTAAAGTCGTGGATATTAGTAACTACGAAGAGGTTTTTTCTACTTTCAAAGAAGAACACCAGGCAGGAGATAAAATCACTGCGGTGGTATTGAGGAAAAATAAGAAAGGGAAATACAAAGAAGAGAAACTAAAGGCGTCGGCATTGGAAGTGAAAGTCAAAACTGCTGGTGAAATTAAACTGATAGAGGAGCCCACAGAGGAGCAATTGTCCCTGCGCAAGGCATGGGTCAACAAGTGATAGTAGTCACAAAAGGGAGTTGAAATACTGTCTTTGTCAGTAGCTATTCGCTTTTAGCCCCCACAATATTTATGAGATGTTAGATGCCATATCAATTTACCCAACGGACTGGTATGGTGTCTAACAATCTAAAGTCTTGATTCTAGGTTTTTGTCTGAAACCAGTAGTGGTTTTTGTTGTAGTTGTTCTGTTTTTTATACAGTTTAACGATAGGAAAAACCACCACTCTTATGGCGAAAAAAAACAGCGTAAAAAAGATTTTTGTTCTTGATACCTCTGTAATCCTCTTCTCTCATGATTCGATCATGAATTTTGCCGAGCATGACGTAGGCATCCCCATCACAGTACTAGAAGAGCTCGATAATTTCAAAAAAGGTAACGATACACTCAACTTCGAAGCACGTGAGTTCACGAGACTGTTAGATAATCTAGCAGCGGATCACATGCTACAGGATTGGATCCCACTCAATGGGCATGGGCGAGGTAGACTAAAGGTCCTCATGTACTCAGATACCAAGACAGACTTGGATGCAGAGCGGATTTTTGGTGAGAAAAAAAATGATCACAAAATCATCAATGCAGCACTGAAACTCCAAAAAGAAGAGCCTAAGAAAAAGGTAATTCTAGTATCAAAGGATATCAATCTGAGACTAAAAGCTAAGTCTCTAGATCTGTCAGCGGAGGATTACGAAACGGGTAAGATCAAGAACGTCGATTCGATGGCAGCACTGGGCAAAAGTGAAGTCAATCGTGTGGCAGCCACGACCATCGATGAGTTGTATAAGAATATGGAGGTTTCGGCGAAAAAAGCACTAGGAAAACTAGAACCTATCAACAACTGCTATTACATTCTGAAGAGTTCTAAGAACTCTGCCCTATCGTTTTACAACCCTGTGTCAGAAAAAATAGCACATGTAGAAAAACGATCGGTCTACGGGATAAAACCTAAAAATGCTGAACAGGCTTTTGCGATCCATGCGATGATGAATCCCGAGGTAAAACTCGTAGCGATTACAGGGATAGCAGGGACAGGAAAGACACTGATGGCACTGGCCTCTGCACTGCAGCAGCGTAGGGACTTCAAGCAGATCTACATTGCTAGACCCATCGTGCCATTGAGCAACAAAGATATCGGTTATCTGCCAGGTGATATTAAATCCAAGCTAAATCCCTATATGGAACCGCTCTGGGATAACCTAAAATTCATCCAAAACCAGTGGAAAGAAACTGAAAAGGAGAACAAGCAACTGACCGAGATGGTCAATCAGGAGAAATTACTGATTACACCACTAGCATATATCAGAGGGCGTAGTTTGTCGAATATCTATTTTATAGTGGATGAGGCACAGAACTTGACACCTCATGAGGTGAAGACGATCATTACCCGAGCGGGCGAAAACTGCAAGATTGTATTTACAGGTGACGTGAATCAGATCGATACGCCATACCTTGACTCTCAGAGTAATGGACTGTCCTATCTAGTAGATCGTCTACAGGGACAGTCAATCTTTGCGCACATCACTTTGGAGAAAGGGGAGCGTTCGGAATTGGCAAATATTGCAAACGAACTACTGTAGAAGCAGCATTTACTGGAGGAGTACTGCAGTTAGTGTGACTTTGTGCATCATGACTGGAGTACTCTTTTTTATTGCTACTGTACTCTAACAGTGAAAGAACTTCTTCTGGGGTATGAGCTACGATCTTAGACTGGAGGAAGCCCAGTTGTACAATTACTAGGAGCAATATCATTGCTGCGATTAACTTTTTCATCGTGATAGGTTTTGGAATCTATCTAGTAGATGACTGTCGTTAGCGCATAGTTGCACACAGCATTGGTTATTTTAGAAAGTTGAGATTGGTTAGATGACCATTTCGGGTTTTAGAGATTGTTCAAGATATTCCAGTAGGTCACAGTCGGATTCTAGTCCTATTTTTTTTCTCATTCTACGTTTACTTTGTTCGATGGCTTTTTTTGTAACGTTGAGTATCTGTGCCATTTCTTTGTTGGATAGCTTCATTTTCATGAATGCGCATATTTTGAGATCATTTTGAGACAACATCGGGTAGTTTTTTTCTATCCGTTCAAAAAAGCCCCTGTAGACATTTTCGAAGTGGAGTTTGAAGCTGTTCCATTGGTCTTCAAAATTCTCAATTTCTTCGATTTGCTTTAAAATTTCTTTATAGAGCTTTTCATCGGTCTCTTTGAGCTCCTTTTTAAGTTTTTTCTTGAGAGATGTGAGCTGGTCGGTCAGATTGAGCCACTGGACGGAGGAAGAGGTCAGTGTTCGAGATTTTTTTTCTATTTCTATTTCTAGTTTTTGTTTCAGGTCTAGTTCGTATTCGATACGTTCTCTTTGGAGTTGATTTTTTACTTGCATGAGATAGAGTTCTTTTTTGGTTACTTTTTGTTTGATTGCGACCGCAAAGGAGAATAGTATGACCTCTAACATCAGCGCTATGATTGTTAGAGAGGACATGTGTACTACGGATATCAGGCCGTAGAGTGATAGCAGCTGTAGCAGCCCCACTGATATGAGAAGTATATTGCCTGCCAGAAAATACCGGGCGTAAGAAAGAGAACGCGCTCGGCACCAAGAAGCATAGAGTATGCTCATAAATAAGGGAGGCATCAGGGCTGTAAATACAATAAAAACTAGGGTAAAGTAGGAGAGGAAAATGCCTAGGAGCATGATCGGAAAGATCCAAAACAAATGCCAGAGTATTTGATATAAACGGAAATTTAGTTTTTTCAAATCCAGAAAGGATATAGAAAATAGCAGGTATACAGCTATTCCTATGATCGCTGGTGTGAAACGGAGGTTCCTTTCGAGATCGAAAGGAGTGACCCAGTCTAGCTCTATATGTAGGTTGGAAAAATTGATACCCAATAGGACAAAGCAGAAGTTGTAAATGGAAAAGAGAATGTACTCTCTATAGTGTGTGCTCAAAGCAATGCCTAGGTTGTACAGAGACATCATGAGAATGCCGCCGAAAAAAAAGAATAGCAGGGGCTGTGGTAATCGATATTGACTTCTGAACCCGTGGTCCGAATAGATCTTGGCACAGTTGGACGTGAAGTAGCTAGACAGCATTTTAGAATTTCTAGTATGAGAAATCAGTGCCAATAAGTAGGTCTTTCGAGTCTGCTTAGGATGGTGAAAACTTATGATTGAATTCCATTTTTTGGATTTAAAGTACTGTGGGAGGTATCCCGTAGTATTGAGTAGATGGCTACTACTGTCTTGATATATTTCATACAGCCTCACCTCATCATAAAATTTACAATTGATATGCAGCGAATCACCAGAGGATTGCTCACTTTCTATTTCAAAAATCATCCATATAGCCTGGGTTTTAGAATCGGGTGAGATATACTCATACGGTTCGAACTTTCCTTGTGATAAAATGGACCGGACATCTGTGAGCGTATCTGTCCTGAGTTGGTAGAGACTATTGTTCTCTAGGCAGCTCCACCCTTGGATGTCGCTTAGCTGGACAGGAGGTATAGACTCAAGACTCCAACATGGATTGGGTAGAATTAAAACAAATAGGAAATACATCCATCTTGAAAAGGTGAAAATCATCTCTTAGGCATTACTGATAAGCGGTTCGGTAAGGGTAGCGAAGCTATGTTGGAGACTGTGAAATATGTTGTCCTCTGCGTTAATATACTATTAAATAATCGAGAATAATCTATGACTGATTCGAGGTGTGGGAGGATTAGGGTGATCGTTTGGATCGTATACAGGTGGTTTGAATTTTGGAGGTTTTGAGGGTTTTCTGCGTGTTAGAAGTATGATTTAGGATAGTGTAGGGTGTTTGAAGCTATGAGATAAGTAGATGTAGGGTGTTTGAAGCTTGAAGTTTTGAGTACAGGGTGTGGAGCCGTTATAGGTTTGTGGTGGTAATACTACAACCATATCAACGAACATCATGAGAACAATATTCAACAGCCTAGCAGTTATACTCTTTATTTTGCTGAGTCATTGGCAAGCAGTGGCTGGCGGAGGAGTGTCTAACTTTAACTACGACTTCTGTAAAAATCAAGTTTCCTTTAGAGTTCATATTGAGGAAGTTTATAATGGAGGCGGGGTTTGTGCGGTTGGAAGTTTTGCCGACCGTACCAGCAGTGCAGAGGTAAACATTGTTGTCAATGGTACGAGCACTCGAATTTATGACCTTGTCAGAACTTCATCTACTTATTCTTGGAGTAAAAATAGTGGGTTTTCAGCTTCTTATTCTTGGCACAACACTACGGATAATGTAGGGTGTGCAGCCTCTACAGGTCATCGTTATCATAAGTATACGGATTTTACCATTAACCTGCCAGATGATAAATCTGGAGAAGGTCAGACGTTTAAAATAGAATACAAGAGTGTTTACAATGGAAGTTCAAAATCTTGGGATTCCGGTAATCAGACAGCTCCAAATATTCCGCGTATAGTAGGTCCTTTGGAGTTGGAACCACAGTGTGATGGGGTTGAGTTGGAATGGGGGAAACCGAGCTTTTCGTGTACGAATGCGTCGTTCGTTATATATCGTGATGGGGTATACCGAGCGGCTGTCTCTTTCAATACGCTCAAATGGAAGGATACTAACGTGACCTACGATAACGTCTCGGATCACGAATACGAAGTACGGGTACGCCATAATTCGGAAGTCAGGGATTTAGGATTGCCTACCTCAGTAGATGGAAACCCTATCAAAAATTTTAACAGTTCGGATTACTTCGAATCTTTTTCTTTGAGCACACCTAATTTTTGTGACCAATCGGTTCGTTTGCAGTGGGAGATAGATGATCAGGTAGATATAGACTATTTCGAAGTAGAGCGAGATGTTACCGATGCGTTTACTGCTCCTATTGTCAGCACAGTCACACAGACTTTTGGCACGATCACATTCGACGATCCAGGGGTACCGGTCAATCAGGATTTTTATTATAGGGTTAGAGCATTTGATAATTGTGGCAACCAAGTATATACCAAGAGTGAGTATACCCAGCACATTATGTTTGAGGGACCTCCTTCCAAACCCTCTATTGTGCAGATCATCCCAGCGACTGATGGGACAGACGAAGCAACGGTCGAATGGACCTACCCAGTAGACGGTACTCCTGTAGATTATTTTCAGGTCTATCGCGACGGATCACCTAGATCTGACAAGCTGCCCATCGGGACTACATCGTTTGTAGACGATGGTCTGAGCAACTGTCTACAGTATGAGTACATGGTCGTAGCAGGCAAGGACTGTTTTGATGAGGCCAACTCTATGCGTGTAGAACAGGTCATTTCATTCAATACGGACCTCAATGGCTTTGACGAATTAGAGGTGTCCAAATATCACTACAATGATCGTGTGGCACTGAATTGGATAGTGAGCAGTGACAATGAGGCTTCCGAGATCATCATATATCGAAAAAGGGAGGGGTCGGAGGATAACCCCGAAATCGTAAATAGACAAGACATCAAAACCTCTTCATTTGAAGATTTTGATACCGAGCCAGGCGTACTGTACAACTATGGACAACTGGCCATTTCATGTCCGAACTACGTCCCGTCCAAGTTAGAAATCGCATCGATGATCACAGATGTAGGAGTCAGGTCCGAGACAGGTATCATCAACGGTCAAATCAACTACGAGGGAGGCAATGCCGTCGAAGGAGTGCGTGTATTGGCTACCCCCTCTGATGGAGAAAACAGAGGGGTCAGTCTCGATATGACCAACAATCTCTTGACAATCCCTCTAGAAAATGAAGGAGAAAACTGGTTTCCAGACAAGGAATGGTCTCTATCGTTTTGGTTTCGATTGGAAGATAAATCCGCAGGACAAACCCTCATGCAGGTGTCTGATGGGACAGATTACTTGCAGATTGCACCTTTGGCAGGTGGTGCTACGGAGTTTCATGAGATAGACTATTTGGAGGCCACAGAGAGGATAGGGGTAGCAGACGAACTCGTGGGGTATATGTTGCCTTCTGGTGAGGTACAGTCCTTGCAGGATCAATCGATATTGGGCCAGCTGTCTGGGACGGGTTTTGTCCAGTATAGCAAGGAAGAGATTTCAGCTTTAGCTTCGGGAGATACGCTGTATCACTTTGTGGGAGGGGAGCCATGGATGGTCAAACAGGACGAGAAGTGGTATCCGTTGGAGACACAGCGCACCTCCCTAGCAATGGCAGACTCATTGGTCGGGTACTTGAGAGGAGACACGGTTTACGAAGCTTTTGATAGTGATTTTGTACTGGCTTTTATAGATAGTGATCAGCTGAGACTAGCCAAGCATTTCAATATCTCCTATGAGCTAGGGCAGGCGTATGCTAGCATCAAGGACAACCAAATGATATTCGCGAATGATGCGGACACCAAAGGGACAATTATAGATGATGTCGTATACAATGCAGCGGGTGATGCGATGCATATGATCGTGGGCAACAACGTGTACTACGTCTATAGAGACGAACTCAACAATAAGCTAGTCCGAGGAAAGCGCTTTGCACGCAGGTTGCCGAATGATACAGACCCAGAAGTGAGTTATGACGTTTTTTTGCTTGACAAAACCATAACAGAGGAAATCCAAAAAGGACAGAGCCTAGGGGTCGTCAATACAGACAGAACGAAAGTATTTGATACTACTGGATCGGGACTGACGCAGTACCTCATCGATCCATCAGGGATTCTTCGCACTGCCGAGTACCAGGACACCGTATTGTATGTGCCACAGGGAGCTGCTAGTCATGCTGTGACTTTGACGAACTTATCCACAGGCGAAGAAGAGTTTTTGTTCAACTCAGCGAAGGATACGCTGTATCAAATCTCCCTAAAGGATGGATACCTAGATGTGGAGGATTTTGTCCGGGACGCAACTACCGACGAGTATGTGTACTATTTGGGACAAACGCTAGACGGAGAGAGACAAGTTTTCAAGGCGATGGGAGAGCAGTTTTCATACATCGTCAACGATACCGTCAATACTTATCAAAAGGAGGCCTACCAAGCAGCCTTGAGTATCCAAGCAGGAAGTATGGGGAGCGAAGAGATTGTTTTGAGCCCGGAGCTTTACTTGGGAGAGTACAACAACCTGCTGATGACCTATGATGGTGCTGACTTGATCTTATATATCAATGGCAAAGGGGTGGATACAGTGGCTGTTTCTCATCTCGAAGATTTGTTTGAGGCGGAGGATCAGGAGATACATTTCGGAGGATTTGCGGGGATGATAGATGAGGTGTTGCTTTGGTCGGGAGCCAAGAGCCAGCAGAGTATTGATCAAGATTACAACCGCTACTTGTCAGGAGGACAGGAAGGTTTGGTTGGGTATTGGAGAATCGATGAAAAGGTCTCTACTCATGCGTTTGATGCCTCGTATGCCTTAGACGGCACAGGCAAGAAGGCTTTCAATGGTCACCATGCGACGATAGGACTTGCACAGTGGACGAATGTCGTGCCGGAGCAAGAGGATTTGTCCTTTACAGCCTTCACGGATGCAGACGGTAATTATTCTATTCAGTCTATCATCTATTCGGGTAGTGGCAACAACTTCAAACTGGTACCAGTTTTTGGGGCACACAGTTTTGAGCCATCCAACAAGATTCTGTATATAGGTCCATCGCAGCAGATACAAAACGAAAAGAATTTTAAGGACAACTCGTCCTTTGCTATCACAGGTACGGTCAAGTACGATCCGAGGATTTTAGGTTATGAGTCTGCGGATGATCCAGATGCGCCCAATTGCTATGTAGAGGGAGTCAGTATATATATTGATGATCAGCCAGTGCTGGTAGATGGGCAGGTGTTGACTACTGATGCGAATGGTCGGTTTGAAATGGATGTACCGATTGGTAAGCATAGAATCAAAGTTGCCAAAAACAATCATACATTCGCAGAGGCGGTTTGGCCTCCGTCGGGTAAGTACAATTTTCAAGACAATGTCTTTGACCTGGTATTCTATGACAACACCACGCGTACCTTGATCGGCAAGGTAGTGGGAGGCGCGACAGAAGGGGAGAAAATATCTGGATCTGGCCAATCAATCAACAACATCGGTACAGCCGAAATCAAACTCAAATCAATTGGGAAGACATGCTTTGAGACGGTGGTGACCACTGATGTCGCTACGGGGGAGTATCTCGTTGATCTTCCTCCATTTCGATACAATGTCGTTGACCTTCGAGTCCCCTCACAAACCACTGAATTTAATCGAGAGCTTAAACGGTTGGCAGAGTCTTCGATTGATTTGTCAAGAGACGATCTAGAGACGGATACAGTAGCGTGTACAGGGACTACATGTGATTCGGATTTGGTACTCTATGACTTGAAGAGAGATTTTGTTTTTAGAACACGAGAACGATTTACTGTGAAACAGTACCGGGTAGGGGATGATTTGGTGGAAATACCTGGGGTGTTAGGCTCTGAATTCTATGAGGTTCTTCCGGGTGTTTCACTTGATGTTAAGGCCTCTCCACTTCCGTATGAAGTGTTCGCGACAGGTGAATACACATGGGGTATCACACTGAGTGAAGAATATGAAAACAGAGACAATAATGTGTTAGACCCCCATAATCCGATTGTTTATTACCAGGATACCATAAGGTCAGGTACAATACAGATTGATAATGAAATTGCGGGACACTCCGGCGTGATGAGTTTGGAAAATGGGGAGGTTATATACACGTTCTCTGTTGGCGAACCGTCACTGTTAATAGATCGTCAATATCCAGAAAAGAGCTTTACCAAGACGGTTCAGATCATAGGGCCTACTACGTCGTGGAAAGAAAAGGATGATTTGTTTCGTGGAATTGTGCTTGGAACTTCATTGGATAAATCACAGCAAAGTTTCTACACGGTCTCTCAGGAAGAATACCAAGTTGTAGATATTGTTTTAAGAGATCCTCCAGGAAGTCAGAGTTACACTGAGTTTTTGAATAAGGCCAAATTTACAAAAGTCAGATCGTCCACGTATAAGCGAGGGTTTAAGCAACAAGGGTCAATAAAAATGGGGGTTTATTATGAACAAGATATAGGCACACTGATTAGTTCCAATGTGGCAGTCAAAATGAAGACTACTTTGGGGTTTGTGGAGAATTCGAGTGGGGATAGGCAAGCCAAAGAGACCTCTATTATATCATTTACCGAGGGGGTCAAACTCAATACTTCTAAAGAAAACAAAAACACTGGGGCCGGGAGTGATTTATTTGTGGGTAATGCTTTAAATATATTCTATTCTCCCAGTTATAATCTTGATATTATCCCTCTAGACTCTTGTGGAGGGGTCAATGAGTGTTATGCGAATAGTTTTGTTGTTAACAGTGAAGAGTATGCTTTTGCTAGGTCAAAATCTATTTCTTTTAACCTTCAAGAATCGACGCTTTTTTATTACACACAGAGACAAATCGAACAGCTCATTGCTGACCTTGAAAAGGATCTGGTAGCCGTATCTGACCCTGATGATCAAAATAGATTGAAAAATCAGATTAGGATTTGGAAGTCCGCAATTGCCCAGAATGAATATGATAAATTGGTAGCGAAGTATTTTGCCTCTCGAAACGATAGCGATTATAGGAAGGAAAATATATCGTTTGGGTACGGTTCTAACATTGAAAAATCCTATGAACTCGGAGTGACCAATGATTTTGGGTACAGTCAGCAGTATAGTTGGTACACAGCATTTGATTTTCATTCGGACTTTTCTTTTTTCGGAGCTTATACAGATATCAATTTTCAAATAGGCAATGCCGTATATGTAGAAACAGGAAACAGCTCTGAGCAGAGTAGTACCCAAGCCACCACCATCCATCTTCAGGATGATGATCCAGGCGATCAATATTCAGTTGATGTGATTTTGAGTGGTGCTAATTATGATACAGATAGTGCAGTGATCAGTATGAATGATCTATATTCTAGATTTGATCAAGGTGTGGCGGCTGTGCCTGCTAGTGCGGGTAGTATCAATGACGTTGACGGAGAGTTTCATTATGTGAAACCTGATACTACAGATTATATCAATCCCGTGTTTATCACCAAAGGGGGGCGAACCTCTTGTCCATATGAGCCTGAGGAGAAGGCTAGGTATTTGGAGTTTTTAAGACCAGAATTATTGGATGATCTACAATCAAAAGGAATAATTGGAGGGTACTTAGAACATCCTGTCGACGATAACCGATTCGTAATAGAAAATAGCTCGTCGGAGGATTATGTTTTAAACTACGGTACTTTTCAGCGAGATCAGCCTGGCTTTAGGATTGAGCCACGTGTGCAGAGAGGGATTCCTTGGAGTCTAAACGACCGGGCTACTTTTGATATCATTCTTGAAAATAAGAATGCAGAAGACACGGTCCGTACCTATAATCTCGTGGTGGATCAGCGAACTACAGGTGCTGGGCCAACGATGAGATTGGATGGAGAGCGATTCATCAAAGGGACGCCCATCGCCCTATATGGAGGAGAGCAACTGACCAAGTCGATTACTCTCAGGCCCGTCGAAGATGTCTATGACTATGAAGACATCGTCGTTTATCTAGTCGCGGGGTGTCAGTTTGACTTTGGTCAGGATTTGGATTTTCAGGAGGATATCTATGCCCGAGACACGCTATCGGTTTATTTTGACCCCTCGTGTCCAATGGCTACTGTGATCTCACCTACCCCTGGATGGATAGTCAACAATCAAGTAGACTCGAAGGTCCAAGTCGAGATTCAGGAGCAGAGCTTCTATTTTGCCAATCATGAGAAAATTAAACTTCAGTTCAAAGCAACGTATCAGACCGATGAGGATTGGGTAGATGCCGCTGTATGGAGTAGAGATGTTGATGAGGTAGCCGAGCAGAGAGCAATAGGGGAAAATTATTTCGATTTCCCGATAGACAACAATTACATCGTGTATGATTGGGATACAGAGGAGTACAATCTGCCAGATGGTGGGTATCAGCTTCGGTGGCAATACATCTGTACCAACGGGTTGGAGTCCTACTCCAATCTCATCAATGGGACTCTGGATCGTACGAGTCCTCATGCCTTTGGGCGACCCTCCCCCGCAGATGGTGTATTGTCGCCCAATGACGAAATCATACTGACACTGAATGAACCGATAGAGGCGGGGTTGGTCGATAGGGATTTTATCCAAGTCACGGGTAACATCAACGGTACAACACTAAGACACCCTACGAGTATTCGTTTTTCAGACAGTGATACGGATCAGGTAGTCATAGACCATGTTCAGCTTCAGAATACGGCGATCACTGCAGAAATGTGGGTGAGGCGTGACGAAGAGTTTGCTCATAGAGAGCAGGAACTTTTGCATCATGGTGACGCGACGACTACTGACCTGAGTTTAAAACTGCTTGCCGATGGTCGTCTTCAGTTAACTTTGGGGACGTTTGATGTGACCTCTGATGGACCCGTTTCGTTGGATGTTTGGTCACATGTGGCTTTCAGTATCGACCCGATTGAGAACAAAGCTGCGCTCTATTACAATGCCGAGCTGGTCGGTTTCAACGAGACTTTCGTTGCGACACATTTTGCTGCGACACCTTTAGTGTTGGGCGGAGAGGGAGCTACTTCATTTACGGGAAATGTCCATGAATTGAGACTCTGGGGTCAGTATATGTTGTCTACAGACATAGCGTCTAATTTTTACAGAGACCTGTCTGGGCGTGAAATAGGGCTATTGGGGTATTGGCCGCTCAACGAAGGGCGTGGCGCATTGTCGGAAGACAGAGTGCTGGCCAGGCATGCTGCGATCCACGCAGATTGGTGGTCTGAACCTACTTCGCTTGCTTATGATTTTGATGGAACCAATCCGGTCACACTCGCATCTCAGGCTTTTGATGATGACGAGGACTTCTCTTTGGAGTTTTGGTTCAAAACCGCCAACACCAGTACCGCCGATACCATGACGCTCGTGAGCAATGGCAATGTCACTGGTCTGGACTGGGAAATTGCCATTACTCCTCTGGGGCAGATTATATTGACTCATGACAATTCCTTTTTTGTACTTGTAGGACAGTCGGTACTGGATCAACAATGGCATCATCTGGGATTGGTTGTCAATCGTGTCGGTAAGACCAGTGCTTTCTTTGATACGAATTTGATTTCGTCTTTTGGTGCAGATTCCTTTGGAGGGTATGGAGGACCTGCAGTGGTCTTGGGTAGCCGTTTGAGCTTCCATGAGTCAACGCAGCTACCTTTCGAGGATTCCTTTGTCGGTCAGATGGACGAGTTTAGGCTGTGGCGCATGGCCAAACGTAGCGAGCAGATAGAGCGCATGGCGTACTACAAGCTGGACGGTGATGAATTGGGTTTGGTGTGTTATGTGCCTTTCGAAAAGTACAACGAGTTGTTGAGAATTTCCGAAGGTAGTCTTGATTGCTATGACGAGTATGACCTGGGAGAGGAGGGGATGAGTACTGGTGAGCAGTATTCGGTAGAAAATCCTGACATTGTCCTGAAGCCTAACGAGACACCGGTCTATTTTAATTATTCGGTCAACGGGGATAAAATCATCATCACGCTTGATGAAGATAGTCCCGAAACGATCGAAAACTGCATACTGGACATTTCGGTGAGAGGGCTAGTGGATCAGAATGGAAATGTGATGAAGTCTCCTGTGACCTGGTCGGCATATGTGGATCGCAACCAAGTGTCGTGGGAGGATAGGACAGTATCGTTACAAAAATTGATTGATGAACCTTTGAGCTTCACCAGTACCCTGATCAATGAAGGAGGGGAAAACCAGTCTTTCGTCGTGGACAATCTCCCTACATGGCTTAGTGCCACCCCATCATCTGGGGTGATTGCTCCGGAGGGGGAAGAGGACATCGTATTTACAGTCAATGCCGGGCTCAATATCGGTGAATACCAAGAGGCGATTCATCTTAGAACAGATTTTGGTTTCAACGAGACTTTATTGCTGGATCTCAAAGTCAGCCGATCACTTCCAGATGATTGGGTATTCTCACCTGAGGATTTTCAATACACGATGAGTTTTATCGGACAAGTCAAAATAGGGGAGGTCTATTCGGTAGATGATGAGGATGTCGTAGGGGTATTTGTCAATGATGAGTTGCGGGGTATGGCGAACCTTTCGTACCAAGAGGTGTACGATACCTATCAGGTGTTCTTGTCTGCCTATAGCAATGCACTGTCTGGTGAGGAGTTGGAGTTTAGGATTTGGGACGCTAGTGAGGGCAAAGTGCTCAATCATATTGCAACTCCACAAATTCCATCTGATCCTGTTATGTTTATCCAAAACGAAATATATGGTAGTCCTTCTACGCCAATTGTTTTTCAGTCTAGCGAACATGTGGTGACTACAGTCAACATACCAAAAGGTTGGAAGTGGGTGTCCTTTAGTTTGGATTCTGATGATTTGACGCGTAGCAGTCGTTTGTTTGCTGGTCAGCCACTGACGTCAGGTGATCGGATCATCGGCATGGATGGTTTGGATATCTATGATCAGGAAAATGAGCTTTGGATAGGAAGCTTGGCTGGTGACAATTTGCCAGTGGGTCAAGGAGGTTTGGACGTGACGAAATCGTACCGGGTGTTCTCAGCCAACACGCAGCGGATTAGTTTTTCTGGTCAGCCAGTCGACACGAATGTGTCACAGATAACTCTGTATTCACCGACTAGTGAGTCCTTGGCGCGCGAGTGGAACTGGGTCAGTTTCTTGGGGCAGGAAAACATGGAGATCAATGAGGCGCTTGCTTCGCTACAGGCTAGTGACGGAGATATTATCAAAAGTCAATATGCGTTTGCAATCTACGATCCAGTGCTCAAATGGACAGGGAATCTTAAATACCTATCTCCAAATGAGGGGTATGTGATGAAGGTTTCGGAAGATCAGCAGTTGGTGTTTCCTCAGTCGGGTTTGATCAATGCGTCTTCTAGGGCCAATCAAGTGGCTGCTATCTACGAACAGTCAGGTTTGGATCCGCATCAGTACCGAGACAATATGTCCATGGTTGTGCAAGTGATAGGTCTGGATCTGGCAAGTGATGCACCTGTCTTAGAAGTGTATCATGAGGGGCAACTCCGAGGTGTAGCAGAAGCGCAGGAGGTCAATGGCCAATCTGTGTATTATTTGACAGTATATGGAGATGCATCAGAAGATGTGGTATTTAAGCTACGGTTTGGCGAGAAGAGCTATCCACTGGATGAGTCACGAGTACTTGAGGCAGCTACCTTAGAGGGGACAACAGACTCACCAGTTCTATTCAACTTTCATCTAGAGGAGGATGCGTACTTGGGGTCCAATGTCTACCCAAATCCATTTGATACGGATGTCAAGTTTGTTTTTGTCCTAGATAGCGAGGGTTTTGCACAACTACGAGTCGTATCGATGGACGGCAAACTATTGATTGATCGTGAGTTTTTAGGAAACCCTGAAGAGCTCGTGGAGTTCGAGTGGAACGGTCTAGATGACCATGGAGGAGAGGTCCATCGAGGAGTGTATGTACTCAAACTACAATCGGCTAGTCAGGATCGATCGCAACTGTTGATTAAAGAATAACCAGTGAATAAGATAATTAGCGTATTGGGGTTTTGGGTGCTATCGATGCAGTGCTTGCATGCCCAAGATCCCGAATGGTCAGTAGACTACAGTCAGTTTCCTTTTCGAATGTCTGTCAGCGCAGTGATTGAGCGAGAGGGTGGGCTACTGGAACAAGGAGAAAACAAAGTGGCTGCATTCGTAGGGGGGGAGATACGTGGCATAGGATATGCCGATTCGTTTCATGAGCCTTCGGGTAGATATTTGGCGATTTTTCAGATAGGCAGTCGGGTAGCACAGGGGGAGCAAGTCACATTCAAAATCTATGACGAAACGGAAGATGCTGTAGTAGAGGGAAGGTTTGAGTTGGCTTTCGTAGCGGATCAACTCGTGGGATCGGTCAGTGATCCGTATGTGATCTCAGACAATCGCTATCCCACTGCTGTCACAGTTTCTACTACGAGATTTGAAGAAAATCTAGCCAGTGGGGAAGTGATCTGTACCCTAGAGGTGTCGGATGGAGATGATGACAGTCATGTTTTGGGGTTGAGTGATTTTGATCCTCCTGCAGCATCTTCGCTTATAGCGATCAGTGGGAGCTCTATAGTGGTGAGCCAAGTAGCGAATTATGAAATGCTGCGTGCATTTTCTGTCAGACTGACTGCTACGGATGTTTTGGGTGCTAGTGTGTCCGTGGATTTGGATTTTGATGTGACGAACCTCGAGGAGGCTCCAACTGATATAACCCTCTCTCAGTATACGATCACCGAAAACAATTCTCTGCAAGCAGTGATTGCGTTGATCGCTACAGCGGATGAGGACAGGGATGAGATGCACAGTTATTTTTTTACTCCAGTGAGTCAAAATGAGGATACGGCATTTTTCGTGATCAACGGTAGTCAACTGAAGGTGAACACCGTCTTGGATCATGAGAGTCGTTCAGAATATCAACTATTGATATCGAGTGAAGACAAGTTTGGGTTGACATTTAGCAAAGCCTTGACACTATCCGTATTAGATGAGAACGAAGCACCACAGATCAGTGAGGCGACATTCGGTACAGTTGAAAATGTATCCGTTGGATCTTCACTGGGTACGTTGACATTTAGCGATCCAGATGTGGGGCAAACTTTGACTTTGGAGATGCTGACGACTGGCCTTCCGTTTTCGATGGATCCGGTGTCTGGGGTGCTGACCGTGACAGGAGCGATCAATTATGAAGCGGCTACTCAATATGCTTTTGATGTGAAAGTGATTGATGATGGCACGCCATCCCTTTCTTCTACGAAGAGCTTGGTGATGGCAGTGACGGACGAAAACGAACCGCCAAGTGACGTGACTTTGTCAGAGATCTTTATTTCAGAGAATCTAGATGTCGGCTCCTTGGTAGGGGAACTAGAGGTAGACGATCAGGATGCGAGTGAGCGATTTTCATATGAAATTTTAGCGACTGAAAACCAGCAGGATCATACCTACTTTGAACTGATAGACAATCAGTTGATCACCAAAAAGCAGATTGATAAGGAATCTTTGGATAGCTACTCCTTGGATGTGCGTGTCAGGGATAAGGCAGGACATCAACTGGAAAAGACCCTTTTTGTTTTTGTGACAGATCAAAACGAACAGCCCCGAGCCTACGATACGTTATGGACGGTGTCCGAGGAGCATGCTGTGGGGATGTTGGTTGGACAAATCGAAGCATATGATCCGGATGCAGGACAGCAGCTCAGTTATGAACTGAGAAGTACACTAAGCGATTTGCCTTTTGAGATGGACCCAGTGACAGGAGCTGTTTCATTGACAGAGGTGTTGGACTATGAATCTAAGTCGGACTACTATCTATCAGTGAGCATCGTAGATGATGGTGTCCCGTCGTTGGAGGAGGTGATTTCGCTGCATGTTCGACTGACCGACATCAATGAGGCTCCTACACGTATTTTGATTTCAGGTCAGACACTTTTGGAAAACCGAAATTCGGGAGCGCTAGTGGGGACGTTGGAGACACTGGATGCTGATCAAGTAGACTTTCATAGCTATGAGATCATACAGATTGATCAGTCTCCTACCAACAATGCGTTTGTTGTTTTGGACAACAAGCTGTTTGCCAATCAATTGTTCGACTATGAAACTCAGTCGAGCTATCAAGTAGAGATCAAGTCATGGGACAAAGGAGGACTGTCGGTCTCTGAAAAGGTAGAAATCCTGATTGAAGATACCAACGAGGCACCTGTGGTTTTAGATGCTGTTTTCTCTGTGCGCGAAAACACGGCGTTTGGTCACGTCGTAGGGCAACTCCAAGCCATCGATCAGGATCACGGTCAGCAACTGACTTATACTTTTTTAGAAGATGGGGCTGGGGTATTTGCCCTAGATGATATGTCAGGAGAGATATCGGTCAATATGCCTGAGGTACTTGATTATGAGCAGATGATTTCTTTTTCCTTCGAAGTAGTCGTGGAAGATGACGGGGAGCCTATACTGCGAGATACGTGTACTGTCAGCGTGGAAGTTGAAGACTTGCCCGAGGCAGAGCTACCTATTCGAAATTATATCTCCCCAAATGGAGATGGTTTCAATGATTTTTTGACCATTGAGAATCCCGAAGTTTACGAAGGATTTGTCTTGCATGTGATGAATGCGCGAGGTGTGCGTCTGTACTCCAAAGCGAATTATGACAACAGCTGGGATGGGTACTACCGTGGAGCGGTTTTGCCTGTGGGAGTTTACTATTATCTATTCGAAAATATCAACACGGGGGTGAGGTATCAAGGTCAGTTTTATATCAAAGATCGATAGTCATGAAGAAAATAATTTTACTACTAATCATCGGTCTTTGTGGTGGGGCAACGTTCTGTTTTGGACAGCAGTATCCTGAGACGGACTTTTACAGTGTGACCCCTTATTTAATCAATCCGGGATTTACCGGCGCGCTCACGGGACTGTCTGGTTATGTGACAGGTAGACGTCCGATGACCCAGCAAGTCAATCAAATCAGCAACTACCGTATAGCTTTCAATCAGTCCTTGGAGAGGACTCAGCTCGGTATTGGAGGGAAAATGACTTACGATCGACGGGCATTTTTTGAATCGTTGTATTTGGATTTTAGTTTCGCTTATAAGCTGGTTTTAGATCACAAGCGCGTTCTTAGTTTGGGAGCGGATGTCGGGATAGTCAATCGGAGTTACTCCTTGGATGAGTTGTCGGCCTATGTAGATTTGTCTGATCCTACGTTATCTTCAGATTATTATTATGGCACCAATTTTCAGATGGGTTTGGGGCTAGCCTATTACTCTACAAGTATAGAAGCAGGTATAGCGATGCCTTATATCTTTGATGACTCGCAGGCAATCAACCAGTATTTTAATGCGTATTTTGCTTACAAACATTACTTTTCTCAAGACAGATGGATACTAAAACCCAATGCTTACTGGGTATCTTATCTTGATAAATCAGAGAAAGTGAATTTGAGTCTGTCTGTGGAGAACCGAGGACGTTTTTGGGGGCAACTGGGTGTGTCAAGTACTAAAGAAGTTTCTATCGGTATGGGGTTGAAGTTTGATATTTATCAGCTGTCCTACAACTACGCGTACAACTGGAACCAAAACAGTGTCGCTCCTAGTAGTACGGGTGAAATTATGCTGAGCATACACTACAGTAAATCGAATAAAGAATTTGCGCACATTACCACAAAAAGAAATCGCAGAGTCAAGTGATAGTCTAAGTGATTTCGGTTGTCATCAGGTTGAAATGAACGGTCTGTCCGATATTGAGCGCGGAGCTATGGTACAAAAGTATGGTCTTGTCTGCAATATCTGATGTCAACCAAACATGGTAGTGCATTCCCATAAAGATACACTTGGTGACCTTCCCTTCATGTTCACCTTCTTTGTGTATTCTTATTTGCTCAGGTCTTACGCCGGTTGGCTTTCCATCGACTTGTAGGTAATTAATTGGCCCTAGGAATTTGGCTGCATAGGGAGAGGTTGGCCCTTGATAGATTTTTTGAGGTGTGTCTATCTGAGCAATGTGACCATCTTCGAGGATGATGACACGGTCTGCGATGGCCATGGCATCTACGGGATCGTGACTCACGAAAATTACAGTGACTTCTGCCTTGCGTAGAATTTCGACGATTTCTCCTCGAATCTGCGTTTTCATGTTGACGTCTAGATTGCTAAAAGGCTCGTCCATCAGCAGTAGGAATGGTTCGTCTGCCAGTGCCATTGCGATCGCTACACGCTGTTGTTGTCCACCAGAGAGTTCGCGCGGATAAGCCTCTGCTTTTTCGCTCAGTTTGCAAAGCTCCAGTAGTTCATGGATGCGATCATCAGCATCAGACTGTGCGTAGTATGAGATGACAGAGTAGATGTTGTCACGTACAGTTCTGAACTGTTCTAGCTTGAAGTGCTGTGTGACAAAGTTGATAAAATCATATCCTGGCACAAGGTTATTGGCTGGGCCAGTAATGGTTTCGTCATCTACTGTTACATTACCCTGATCCGCGTCTTCCAACCCGCCGATGATGCGTAGGAGTGTACTCTTGCCTGAGCCACTCTCACCTAGTATACAAATGATCTCCCCTTCAGTGACTTCAAAATGGATGTCATGTAGAACTTGATGATCTTTAAAGGATTTGTTGACGTGTTGGATTTGGACGAGTGCACTCATAATCTTGGCGAAATTAGCCTTATTTTCTGATCTAGAGTCTAGGATTGTTTTAATTTGAAGTGAATTATTGAATCAAAATGATATGAATAAACGGAATGTGGTTCTGTTGATTTTTCTACTAATTGGCAGTATTTCAGGCTATGCTCAAAAGCGATTGATATTTCAGAATGATCAATTGGATGAAAGCGTAGAAATTAAAGAAGGAGACTATGTGAAGTTCAGATACAAGGGTTATCTCAATCAAGAAGCTGAAGTTGAGAGCTATGTACTGGAAGTGACTGATGCCGCAGTTACTTTTAACCCAGGAGGGAAAAAGAGTGAATTTAGAGATGATCGTACGATACTACTTTCTGACGTGACAGGTTTTCGGAAGATGTACAAGCTACGTCCTATATTGGCCCCCATCACGAGCTTAGGCGTGGGGATAGGTATATATTATGCGATAGGAACCAATGACCAGTTTAATAATACCGAACAGTTGCTCTACTCGCTGGGAGCGACTTTAGGGACTTCTCTATTGATTAAGTGGGTGTTCAAAACAGATATCAAACTCAAAATGTCTGATGGTTGGTATATACGTGTGGTTGGAGGACCGTATTGAGATGCATATATTGACCATTGAGCGAATATCTTAGGAGCAAGGGTTGTTTTGCTTTTGCTTTACTTTTCAATCAAATCACAATTATATGAATTCGAAAATAACAATGGCTATTGGGGTAGGGGTCATCTTACTAGCCTCGTGTGCCTCTACCGTAGAGAAGACTAACCCACTGATCGGGACATGGGAGTTGCAAACAGGGACAATCATTCGAGGGGGCGATACTACTGTAACGGACTACACGGTAGGGCAGCGGATGATCAAAATTATCAATGCGACACATTTTGCATTTTTGAAGCATGACCTGACGAAGGGAGTAGACTCTACAGCGACTTATGTAGCAGGTGGCGGAACCTATGAATTAGAGGGGAAGCAATATATAGAGCACTTGGAGTTCCTAAATTACCGTGAATGGGAAGGAAATACTTTTGATTTTACGATCGAAATTACCGGAGATACGTTGGTACAGCAGGGACGAGAGGATATACCGTCTCTAGGTGTAGAACAGTACAATATCGAGTGCTATGTGCGTGCGCGTAATTAATCGCAGGGCGATAGCCTGTTGGGTCTAAAGCTCCTTTGCGCTCCGCTGCGACGGACGAGTTTCCCGACGCTCTGCCTCGGGGTTGTTCATTTTAGAAAAATATGTTGATTAAAGAAGTGCCGTTGGAGGATGTGTGGCAGATGCGCTACACGATTATGTATCCTGAGACTAGTTTGGCGTATGTCAAACTCCCCAAAGATGATGCAGGAAAACACTATGGATTGTATGACCGTGGAGAGCTAATGTCAGTTGTTTCTGTCTTTTGGGAAGAGGGTAAACTACAGTTTAGAAAGTTCTGTACTCGGGTAGATCAGCAGGGTAAAGGGTACGGTTCAGCTTTATTGAAGTATCTCTTTGAGGAATTGATCCCAAAGCATTCGGTAAGTGCAGTATGGTGCAATGCGCGAACAACGGCAATTTCTATCTACGAACGCTTTGGCATGACCAAAACAGATCAGACCTACCAAAAGGATGGCTGGGATTTTGTGATCATGGAAAAAAGGTTATCGGACTAATTATTAAGTACTGACTGCTTCTTTTTTCTTCTTTTTGAACGGTAGGGTGAGGATGTCAATAATCCCCATACCTTCTAATCCTTTTCCTTCTTTTTCTGCCTTGAGGTACTTTTTGAGGAACTGCTCTAGTGGGAATACGCACAGGGCAATCGCTACATCGAGACCAAAATCCACAACAGGAGAACTTTGAATACTGAGGTAATTGCCCGCCGCTGACTGTAAGAACTCAATCACCATCACGATAGTAATGATCGTCAATGCCTCTGTGAGGAGTACGTTTTTGGATTTGGCACGTCTGTTTAGAATGATAGATCCGACTAATAACATGACCATCAGGAGGATCTGTAGTCCGTAGAACCAGAGTGTCTGCCAGTACGGTGGGTGAATGACGAAGTTGATCTCTTCTGATTCCTGGACATTGCCAAACGAGTCTCTTGATTTAACCTTCAAAGCATAGCTTCCTGGTTGCAGGTTGAAATCAATACGGTTGTTTTCTCTCCAGTTGGACCATTCATTGTTGAGGCCTTTGAGTCGATATTGATACTCTGCTTTGAGTAAGCCTCGATAGTCAGGGCGAGACATCTCAAAATGTAAGCTGTTTTCCTCGTGGGTAAAACTCATGTTGTTTTGAATCTTAACATCCCCGTTGTTGTTGGTCACTCGCCTAAAGAACATTTTGCTATTGGCAATGAGGGTGTCGGCTAGCGCAGGTTCGTATTGCAGGATTTCGGTAGATTCATTGAGTAACCATAGTCTGCCGCCATACTCAGAGACGTAGTTCATATTAGGAAAGAGCCTGAAATTCTCCTGCATTTCCAACCTTTTGTCAGCGTGGATTTGATACCAGTTTTCTCCATTATACACCCATACTATTTCATTTCGTTGTTGTAGGTGTTTGAGAGGAGGGCCAATTTCCTTGAGAAGGGTAGTGTCTTCTACGATTTTTTTAAGGGTAGTATTGAGGTAAAAGTATCCTTGGTTATTGATTAGGTAGAGTTGTTTGTCAATATAGGCGAGCTTGGCTTTGTCTACGAATGGATTGTTGAACACATATACATTGAAGTCTTGTGTATTAGATGAGAGCATGTTGAACTCGTAGAGGGCGCCAGCTGTAATGAACCAAGTACGACCGCTTACATCGTTGAGTGTATTGAGGATTAGGTTGCCATGCAGATCGATTTCGTCGGCAATCACCCATATTTCGTCATCTAGTTCGTATAATTTGATCTCATTAAAATAGGTGACTATGATTAGTCGATTCGTTTTACGTTCTTTCTCAATGAGCCGTACAGGTTCATGGATAACGAGTTCGCCAGAACCATCTTTTATTTCGTATACTCCGTTTGTTCCAGCGGCAAGTAATTTGCCCTTGTATATGATAAATTTTTCAATTTTGGAGTGTATTCCTTCTACGGGTTTGAAAAGGAATTTGGAATGCAGAAACTCCTTGTGAATTCGTTTGACATATTGCTTTTTGTCAGCTTTCCTGATGTGCTGTGGGTTAGTATACTTTTCATCCTTTTCCTCTTCTTTGTTTCTTCCGAAAATCCACCATCCTTTTTTCTCTTGCTTTTGATCAGGCTCTTCTTTTTTTACCTTGTTGGTCTTAGCTGACTGTTTGCTCTTTTTCTCTTCATAGTAGACGGTGTTCTTGTAGACGTCTTCTTTATCCAGAAAATAGACCCCTTCGCTAGTGGCGGCATAGAGGGTTCGGTTGTGAAAGTACACCTCTGAGATATTGCCATGTAGCCCTTGGAAATTAGAGAAACTTCTGAACGGAATGCTGATCTCCATACGGCTCAGTCCATAGGCGTGAGAGATCCATAGTCCCTCTTCTTGATCTGCACCGATGGTATAGATTTGGTTGTCTGGTAGCCCTTTGCTTTGGTTGATGATCTCTTTGATCTCTGATTTTTTGTTGTCATAGAGGATACAGCCATCTTCCAATGTACTAAGCGCAAAGTATCTGTCGTTGACCCATTTTCCATCGTTGACAAACGATTCGTGCTCCTCTAAGAATTCGGATATTTTACATTCGTAGAAATTGGGCTTACGGTAGATGAAGGTTCTGTTGTCAGTGGTACCTGCGACATACTTGTCTTCTGTAGGATGCTTGTCAAAGAATAAAAATTTAGCATCAGAGGGAGGGTTCCAATTGTAAGAAGAGAGAGAATCATTTTTGAATTGGTATAGCGTATCACTAGTTTGAACGAGGATTTCGTCATAGACTTCAAACATATTAGTGAAGTAGTCATTTTTGTCATCTAGGTACAACAGGTTTGCACGTTTCTGTACGGTGTGATATCGTATGATATTGTTTTCGCTCATGAAATAGATGCTCGAATCTTTATAGAGCGTCTTGTTGTAGAGCCCATGATCGTTCTCATTAGGGTTGAGCGAGATGAATTGATATTGGTTATCGAGGTGATCTATCTTTCCAAAATCTCCCACACAGCCTACATAGAGATTGTCATCTTTATCAAAAGTGACCGATAGGGCACTGCTGGGAGTGGACACATAGTCCCATTGATCTCCGTCATAAAAGAGGATACCAGATCGATTGGCAATACAAAGTTGACCTTTGCTATTGCTCGTGATGTCAAAGTTAAGGTTGTCCATACCCTCTATACTCAGTGAGTGATGGGTGAGAAAGAGATCTCCTTGCTGGCCTTGACTAGTCAGAGAGATGCATAGTAATGCAGTGAGGCAAATGTATCGTAACATGGTGTTAGGTGGCTGATATAGTTAAGGTTCTAAATCAAATCGAAAGATAACAAGTTATCAGGAGCACTTCCACGATCCTTAGACGAAAAGTGAAAGATATAATCATCAACGCTATTTTTGAAGGATCAATTTTTGAAAAATTCGATCAAGGTTGTTTTTTATTCTGTCATATTGGGCAATCTTTGAAGAACTATTGGATTACCCTATATTTATTAATCGGCAAAGATGAAACGCTGCATCACGCTGAAATAGAACCATCTTGAAAACTAACTTAACCAAGGTGGGAAGAATTTATTACTATGATAAAATATAACCCGAAAAACTGGCTTGTTTTTAACTTTTATAGCCGTTTTGTATTCCGTAGATTGTTGCCTATGCTCATTGGGATGACTGCTTTTACAGTCGCACTTGAGTATACAGTGTTGGATTTGATGAAGTTGCACTACCCAGGTATTCTGAGTTTTCATTCTATACTTGGGATTTTCTTAGGTTTGTTTTTAGTGCTTAGAACGAATACTGCCTATGATCGATGGTGGGAGGGGCGTAAGCTCTGGGGACAACTAGTGAACAATACCAGAAACCTTGCGATCAAGGTGAATACATATACCGAAGACAAAGAGACGAGGGCTTTTTTTAGAGAAATGATACCTAATATCACCATGGCTATCAAAGAGCATTTGCGTGATAGTCGCATCATCGGAGAGATGGAAATAACTGATGATAAAACCCGTGAGGATATTATCGCTAGTGATCACCGCCCTAACTACATAGCTAATTTGCTGTACAAGAAAGCTAGGGAGATGAAGCAAAACGGTGATATTTCAGAATTGGAATACCATGCAATGGACAAAGAGTTAAAAAGCTTTTCTGACATATATGGTGCCTGTGAGCGGATTCACTCTACGCCGATCCCTTATTCGTACAGCATGTTTATCAAGAAGTTTGTTTTCTTTTACATCTTTACTTTGCCTTTTGGGTTGGTATGGCAGTTTGGCTATTGGACAACTCTTATCGTGCTGCCAGTGTTTTACTTCTTGCTTAGTCTTGAATTGATTGCTGAAGAGATCGAAGATCCTTTCGGGACAGATATCAATGACTTACCTCTCGATGGATTGACCAATAAGATGAAAGCCAACGTTGAGGAGATTCTAAAATAAGATTTAAGTCTTGACTATTTCTAGTCAGTAATGATGAATAAAGTTCTAAGATTTAACACCAAAACGGGTGAGGAAAATCTTAGAACTTTTTTTTGTTAATACGGGCTTGTATTCTTGCCATGGCTTTATCAAACGCTTCATATTGATCAGGCCTACAGATTGTTTTGAGCTCTCTAAAATGCGCAAACACCATCATGTCCAGTTCTTTTTGTGATTGAGCAATGCTGTCCGTCTGTGCGTCGATGTTGAAGTTGGGATTGTCCAGACCATCAAACATCTTTTTTCGTAGATCTTGTACCCGACTCATCTTGATGTGCATCTCTTGCATGTGTTTCTTTTTCATTTCCATGAAGGCTTTCACCTGCGCATCATCTAGTCCGATATCTTTTTTAAGTTTGGCTTCAAACCTTCCTTTTTGTCTATCACGAGGAGCGTCCTGCATTTTGCGGTGATCCTGAAATATGAACCAGACACATCCCAAATTGATAACAATGAGTGCACCTATGAGGATGTTTTTGAGTGTGTTGTATGTTGTAGATTTCATTTGGTGTGTCGATTAATAGTTGTAGTATTCGGGTGTTTCTAGATTATATTCATCAACGATCAGTGTACTTAGCTCTGTTTCGGACTGCTCGGAGGGAGTAGTCGTCTGTGCATAGAATACCCATGATAGGTTCATGAGAAGAAGTACAGCAGCTGCGGCGTATTGCCATGGACTGATACGGATCTCTGGTGTAGACTGATTGATTTTTTGATGTATCCGTTGGTATAAACCAGAGGGGGGCTCGGCTTGCTGGGTTGCTTCTACTGTTTGCAGTAGTCGGTTATAGCTTTCCTCATTTTTCATCTTCGAATAGATTTGTAGTGGATAGTTTCTTTTTCAAATTGCTCTTTGCTCTAAACATCAATGACTCTACGGAGGACAAAGAAATGTTCATGACTTTTGTGATTTCTTGATACGTAAGTCCTTCCATATGAAACAGTGTAAAGGCGACTCTTTGGTTTTCGGCCAAGCCTCCCAAAAGGCGTTGGATCAATGCCATTTTTTCTTTGTGCTCTTCGTCTACACCAGGATGATCTATGATGGTGTTTTGAAGATTGGCATCATCTACAGAGACAAAGAAAGCAAAACGCTTTTTTCTTTTTGCACTGCGAATGCGTTCAAGGGCTTTGTTACACGTGATTCTGTAAATCCATGTTTTGATACTGGATTTCCCTTCGAACTGGTCTATTTTATGATGTACCTCTAGGAAGACGTCCTGCGTCACTTCTTCTGCATCTTCTTGCACTTGCAAGAAATTCAAAGCAGTGTTATACACCATCTTGGCATAGCGATCAAATAGTAATTTGAAGGCTGTTTCATCATGTTGCTGGAGTTGCAGTACGAGCAGAGCGTCTTCCAAGGGGGTTAATTTAGTTTTTATAACGAAGGGACTTACTAGATCAATTTAGTCAACTTAGTTGTGATGCTTTGGCTTGCCTTGTCTTTCGCCTTTTACTCTGTCGAATTTGAGCTTTTGTTCATCATTCAACATTGATCTAATCTCTAGTTTAGCCATTGTTTTACTTAAGAAGAGTTCCCCTTTCAGCTCACTGATTTGGTTGGCTGTATTCGTGATTGCTTTTTTGTTTGGTGTTTCAGCAGTCGTTAGGGTTTGTAGTTTGGCTTCTAGTTCGTTGATCTGATTATGTACAGACTGATTTGCTTTAGCAGATTTTAACTGGATAGCTTCTACTTGTTCTGTTTGTTCTGGAGTGAGTTCCAGTCTGTCTGCCAGTCTTTCGATTGGGCTGGCTTTTTTGCCTTCTCTCATTTCAGATTTGGGACCGTTGCTTCTTTTGTCTGTGTGCTGTGCTAGTACAGTACCCGCTACGACTAGTAGCATGAATGCGGTGTTGAAGATTCTCTTTTTCATTTCGTTAGTGTTTAATTGTTTATCTATTTACTCTTTAGATGACAAGTCAAACAACAACTTGCGGTTGGGGTAAAAAAATTACCTTAATAATAGAGAAGAGTCTCCGTAGCTTAAAAAGCGATAGTCATGACTCAGTGCTTCATTATAGATTTTTCGCCAATCCGACCCGACAAAGGCAGCCACTAACAATACTAGCGTAGAGCTAGGCATATGAAAGTTCGTGAAAAGCCCTTGCACCACTTTGAAATCATAGCCTGGGTAGATGAAAATCTCTGTTTCTCCGTGTAATTCGTCGATACCTAACTGATCCATTTGATGTATGATGGCCTGAATCGCCGTCTCTAGACTAATACCAGCGAGCTCTTCTCGATAGGCAGTATGTTGATCGACCTTGAAGTCTTTAGTTAACTCCTTAGAAAGGAGAGCTCCATACCAGTATGTGCTTTCGAGTGTACGCATGGCGGTAGTGCCTACTGCTACTATTGGCCCTTTGCTTTCAAGGATGTTTATGAGGTTATGCCTATAGATAATGATGCGCTCATTGTGCATGTCGTGCTCGGTAAAGTCCTCAGTTTTGATCGGACGGAACGTTCCTGCGCTGACATGTAGTGTTAGTTGATCCACGACGTGTCCTTTGGAGCGGATTGTATCTAAGATGCTATCGGTGAAGTGTAAACCAGCTGTGGGAGCAGCTACGGCTCCTTCTTTTTCGGAGAACACGGTTTGGTATCGGTATTTATCTTCAGACTCCTGTGCTCGATTTAGATATGGCGGGAGAGGGACATGGCCTGCTGCCTCTATGACCATTAGGAACTCGTCGGCTGTGTCCCAGCTGAACTCGACTAGGCAGTGAGAACGATCTAGAAGTTTGGCTTCCAGATTGATCGCGCCGAGGGTCAAGTAAATACTTGTATTGTCTTTCCATTTTTTGAGGTTGCCGATCATGCATTTCCAGATGCAGGTTTTTTTTGCTTTTAAGGCAGGCTCGAATGCCGTGTGAGGAGAGATTGGTTCTGTGAGGAAAACTTCGATTTTGGCTCCTGTATTTTTTTGGAAGTAAAGGCGCGCTGCGATGACCTTGGTGTTGTTGAGGAAGAGCGTCGCGTCGGTAGGAACATGATCTAACAGGTTTCGGAAGTGGTCATGGTGGATGGTGTCGTTTTTATAGACGAGTAACTTAGATGCATCACGATCTTTTAGCGGATGTTTGGCAATTTTTTCATCTGGGAGATCAAAAAGGTATTGTGCTAAGTCTGTGTTATTGTTGACCATAATCAGTTCTTGTTCAAAAGTCAAAATTCTCGTTTTCTGCGCTAAATTTGATGAGATTGTCCGATTTTATTCTGTACTTAGCCTCATGTCATTTAATCTAAAGTTTACCAAACATACCTTGCAATTCAAGTTCGATGCAGGGACCTCTCGTGGGGTTATGAAGACCAAAGATGCTTGGATATTGAAAATTTCTCATAGTGAACGACCCAAGGTTTTTGGCTATGGGGAAGTTAGTGTGATCGAGCGATTGAGTTTTGATTACCAACTGGATTTCGAGAATGAGCTAGAGCAACTCGCTGAGGAATTGAAGAACCATAAACTGCCTAAAACTGAAGGGGAAGTATATGCACTCGTAGCACGAGTGGTAGAGGTAACTAAACCCGCTATCCGTTTTGGTTTAGAGACCGCATTGCTTGACTTGGCGCATGGTGGGCAGTTTCAGATATTTGAAAATGATTTTTATACCCAAGAGCGAAAAATCCCGATCAATGGATTGATATGGATGGGGGATGAGTCCTTCATGCTAAAACAAATAGAGGGGAAACTTCAGGCGGGGTTTCGCTGTATCAAAATGAAGATAGGCGCCATAGATTTTGAAACGGAGAAGAAGTTGCTGTCCTCTATTCGCAAGCGGTTTTCTGCTGCTGATTTGACGTTGCGAGTGGATGCGAACGGCGCTTTTCAGACGCAAGAGGTTTTGAAACGATTAGATGAATTGGCTCAGTTCGACTTGCATTCGATAGAACAGCCGATTATGCCTCGACAGTTTCATGCGATGCAGTTGACTTGCAAGCGTTCACCTGTACCTGTAGCACTAGATGAAGAGCTAATAGGTGTTTTTGATCTGAGAGAAAAAAGAAGCTTGCTGTCAGGGATCGAACCTCCATTTATCATTCTGAAACCATCTCTGTTAGGAGGCTTCAAGGCAACTGCTGAGTGGATTTCTTTGGCAGAGGAGTTAGGGATTGACTGGTGGATCACCTCAGCTTTGGAATCCAATGTGGGACTCAATGCCATATGTCAGTTTACGGCCGAATATTCAGATTTAGGCTACCAAGGTTTAGGGACAGGTCAGCTCTATACGAATAACTTTCACGCACCTCTGACTATGGAAGGGCAGTTTATATACTATCATCAGAACCGTTCATGGGACCTTTCTCCGCTACTCTTCGGGAAGTAACCAGTCGTTCTATACGACGCTTTGATCGAAAAATGTTGATAATTGAAACCCTATTAGGCAGTTTTACTTAAATGTATATGCGAATAAAGGTTCGTAAATACGCTTTTCAAAATTGTCAAAGTAAGTTTTTGCTGGACTCAGCGGCCTCTGCAGCCAAGAGTTCAGCATTTTTTTTACCCAGATAACGATCGATGATGCCATGTCCTACATAGATCATAGGAGTGAGTAGAATAGCAACCGAGAATTTGTAGATATAGTTGATGATGCCGATAGCAATCACTTGCTCTAGCGGCCAAGTCCCCCAGATGTAGAAAGCGATGAATAGTACGACAAAGCTATCTATGAACTGTGATACGAGGGTGCTCCCTGTGGCTCTCAGCCAGATTTTTCCAGATCCGGTGATACGGCGAAGTTTTTGAAAAATGAATACATCCAGTAATTGACCTACTAGAAAAGCAACTAAAGACCCGACCATGATGCCTAATCCTTGCTGAAAAATAAGTTTGTAAGCATAGTTCACATTAAAGGAATTGCCGCTAGAGTCTTGATCATTATACTGCATCCAGAAATTAGCAGGCGGAAGTAGTGTGATCAGATAGATAAGTAGGAATGCTAATGCGATAAGTCCGACGGTTAGGAAGCTGATTTTTCGAACGCCCTTTTTACCAAAATACTCGTTGATGATGTCGGTTGTGATGAAAACTATGGGCCAGAGTATGGCGCCAGCCGTGAGGTTGAAGTCTAGGTTTATCTGCCCAAAAAAGTTGATTTGAGCAGGAGGTATGTCTAGCATCTTTTCGAGAGAGAAAATCTTTACACCCAGAATTTCTGCGAGTAGCGCATTCATAATGAATATACCAGCCAGTATCAGGAATAGGTTGTTTTTTTTCTCGTGGTATTGATGATCTGGCATAGGTTTTTCGTACGAAGATAGGTGTTGATGCTGAGATTTGGAAGAGCCTTTCACGCATGCTTGTACGTGTACTAGTTTGTTTTTTTGATATAAAAAAAGCTCTTGATAATTCAAGAGCTTTCTATTTCGTTAATCGCTGCTTACTAGGCGACCTTGAGCTTGTTGATTTTTGATTTCTCAAATTTTTCTTCAGCGTAGGCTTTGTTGATGACGAGTTTCTTGGTTTTGGTATCCGAAGGAATCTCGAACATCGCATCGTTGACGATAGATTCACAGATCGATCTGAGACCTCTTGCACCTAGTTTGTATTCTAGTGCTTTCTCGACGATGTAGTCAAGTGCTGTTTTCTTGAACTCTATCTCTACATCCTCCATCTCAAAGAGCTTAGTGTACTGTTTGACTAGTGCATTTTTTGGCTCAGTCAAGATTTTTTTCAGTGCATTGGCATCTAGTGGATTGAGGTGTGTCAATACAGGTAGTCGCCCGATCAACTCTGGGATCAGCCCAAATGATTTCAAATCTTGAGCTGTAATGAATTTGAGTAGATTGTCTTTGTTTACTTCTTCAGTTTTTTCTTGAGCCGAAGCGCTAAAGCCAAGTGGACGAGTATTGAGTCTCGAACCAATGTTTCTCGTGATCCCGTCAAATGCACCACCACAGATGAATAGAATGTTCTCTGTATTGACAGTGATCATCTTTTGGTCTGGGTGCTTTCTGCCTCCTTGTGGAGGAACATTGACAGAAGTTCCTTCGAGGAGCTTAAGGAGTGCCTGTTGTACGCCTTCACCGCTTACATCTCTGGTGATGGATGGGTTGTCAGATTTTCTGGCAATTTTGTCCAATTCATCTATATATACGATTCCACGCTCTGCAGATTCTACATCATAGTCAGCGGCCTGTAGTAGTCTTGTTAAGATACTTTCTACATCTTCTCCTACATAGCCGGCCTCTGTTAGTACCGTTGCGTCGGCTATACAGAAGGGTACCTGTAGGATTTTGGCCAACGAACGAGCGAGATAGGTTTTTCCTGTACCGGTCTCTCCCACCATGATGATGTTTGATTTTTCAATTCTGACATCATCATCTTTGTTCTCTTGCATGAGACGCTTGTAGTGGTTGTACACCGCTACAGAAATGACCTTTTTGGCCTCATCTTGACCGATTACATATTGATCGAGATGAGATTTCATGTCTTTAGGCTTGATCAGATTAAAGCTAGGAGAGGAAATGTCATTTTTAGTCTTCGATTCTTCGCTGAGAATCTGATTGGCTTGGGTGATACACTTGTCGCATATGTGCGCATGAATGCCCGATATCATCAAATCCACATCTTTTTTATTCCTCCCGCAAAACGAACATGTTACTTGTGCCATTTCCTCTTCTTTCTTTAAATATACTAATTATTTTTTCGAGTCTCTCTCCAGTACTTCATCGATTAAGCCATATTTCTTTGCTTCATCGGCTCTCATCCAGTAGTCTCGGTCAGAATCTCTCTCGATTTCTTCATAAGTTTTGCCACTGTGGTGAGACAGGATTTTGTAAAGGTCTTCTTTTACAGAGAGTGTTTGTTTCAACGAAATCTCCATATCAGAAGCTTGACCCTGCATGCCTGCCATTGGCTGGTGAATCATGATCCTAGCGTGCGGTAGTGCAGCACGTTTCTTTGCAGCTCCGCCAGCGAGCAATACTGCACCCATAGATGCTGCCAGTCCTGTGCAGATCGTGTTGATGTCTGGATTGACGTAGTTCATGGTGTCGTAGATGCCTAGTCCAGCGTAGACAGATCCTCCTGGGCTATTGACATAGAGCAGGATGTCTTTTTTCGCATCTACAGACTCTAAGAAAAGCAACTGTGCCGTAATGATGTTAGCGATATTGTCATCTACTCCAGTGCCTAAGAAGATGATTCTGTCCATGATCAACCGTGAGAACACGTCGATTTCTCTAAAGTTGGTAGGTCGCTCTTCGATGACAGCACGGGTCATATTTTCTATATGTCCAGTGTACTGATCGAATGTATTTCCATTTATGTTTTGGCCCTTTACGGCAAAATCTCTAAACTCCTTCTTGTCCATTATTCAGTTTTTATATTACAGATACAAAAAAACAAAAAAAGCCCTTATATCAAAGGACTTTTCTATTAGACGATCTTAATGTGCAAAAGTTTATGCTTTTTCTCTGTATTCTTCTGCGGTCACTTCTTTTGACTTGATGGTGACATTCTCTTTCAAGAAACTAATGATCTTTTCGTTGAAGACAGTTTCCTGCAATTTCATGTAGTTTTTGCCTTCGTCAGACTGTAGGTAGTTGTCAGTGAATGCGTCGATATTCGCTTCCATTTGCTCTGACATGCCCATAGATCCGAATTGTTGACGAATCATATTTTTCGCTTCGTTGACTACATCTTCGTGTTCTACTTTGATGTCATTGGCTTTGGCCAATTTGCTCTTGATCATTGACCATTTGAGATCATTGGTGTAGAGCGGATACTCTTGTTCGATCTGCTCGTCTGTGATATCCTTGTTGGAGATCTTTAACCATCTCTTCAAGAACTCGTCCGGCAATTCGATCTTAGTGTTCTCGATGAATGCGTCTCTGATCTTGAGTTGTGTATAGCCATCAGTTTCTTTGCTATAGTTTTCACCGATTGTAGATTTTACTTTCTCGATGAACTCCTCTTCTGATTTTACTGCGTCTTTGCCGAATACTTTGTCGAACATGTCTTGGTTCAGATCAGCGGGGATCACACGGTTGATATTTTTGATCTCAAATTTGATTTTGCCAGCCAGCTCTTTGTGCTCGCCTAAGAATTGATCTCTAGCCGCATCATTCTTAATAGATTTAGCCGGATCGAATTCTACTACGTCCCCTGATTTTTTACCGATGAATTTCTTTTGGTCTTTTTTCTCTACTTCTTTCAAGTCGAGTGTGTTGCCAGCAGGTTCTTCTTCGGTGGATTCTGTTTGGATGAATCCGTATAGCGAATCCCCTTCCTCGGAAGTCTCTGGGTTGGTCATTTCGCCAAACTGATTTTTGAGATTGTCCAAGGTCTCTGTCATCAACTTGTCATCCACTTTGATTGTGAAAGTGTCTACTTTGACTTTTTTGTCAGCCTTCACTTCGAATTCTGGAGCGATTCCGATGTTGTATTCGAACTCAAAATCTTTTGAATCTTCCCAATTGATTGTCTCGATTTGCTCTTGGTTAGGTAGGGGTTCGCCTAGTAGCTCGATTTTATTCTCACGGATATACTCCATGATTTTAGCAGAGACCAACTGGTTGATTTCTGCTACCAAAATAGATTTGCCGTACATCTTTTGGATTACAGGCTTAGGTACTTTTCCTTGTCTGAAACCTTTGATAGTGGCTTTCTTGCTGTAGTCCTTGATCTTTGCCTCAACATTAGGTTGATAATCAGCCTCTTTTAAATTAACTTTAATAAGGGCTTCTGTCTTTGAGATTTGATCTAATTGAATATCCAAAACCGTGATGTTTTTATGTACTAAGTTGTCAAAATTAAAAAACCCTCTAGCCTGATAGTCAGGTAGAGGGTGATTGTGTTGTGCGGATGGAGGGACTCGAACCCCCATGCCTCGCGGCGCTAGATCCTAAGTCTAGTGCGTCTACCAATTTCGCCACATCCGCATGATGTTTTTGAATGTCTTTCGAAAATTTCAGATCTGAAACTATCAACATTAATCTTTATTAATGTGCCTTTCGGCGATTCTGTCATTTTCATCACATTCTCGTGACTGAAAAATTTGGAAGTGCAAAGCTAGTGTAGAAATTGAATTAAGCAACATCAATCTTGTAAATATTTTAAAGAATTTAATAATTGTTTTCAGGTGCTAATTCTGATCTTTGTAGATCAGTCTTTTTACAGGTTTTAGCTAAGGAATTCGAATGGGAGATGCATTTGTTGTAGATGTAGAAGAAGAGAAAAAAGAGATACTCAGACGGTATAGGAGGCTGCTTAGACGAGCCAAACCCTTTCTAAAGGATGATGACGCTAAGATTATTCGAAAGGCCTTTTTTACTGCAGCAGAGGCGCACAAGGATATGCGTCGAAAAACGGGAGAACCTTATATCTATCACCCGATAGAAGTCGCCTACATTTGTGTGGCAGAGATCGGGCTAGGTACTACGTCCATTGTGTCTGCGCTACTGCATGATGTCGTGGAAGATACTGATTGGTCACTTGGAGACGTGGAGCGTGAGTTTGGTGTCAAGGTCATGCGTATTATCGATGGGTTGACCAAAATCTCTGGCGTGCCAGGAGAGAGCATGTCAGAGCAGGCAGAGAATTTTAGAAAAATGCTCTTGACCTTGTCTAAGGACACCCGCGTCATTCTGATCAAACTAGCTGATAGACTTCATAATATGCGTACCCTAGAGAGTATGCAGCGACACAAGCAACTCAAGATCGCTTCGGAGACTTTTTACCTCTATGCACCGCTGGCGCACCGATTAGGTTTGTATGCGATCAAGACTGAGCTTGAAGACCTCTCTATGAAGTACCGCGAAGCGGACGAATACAACTATATCGCAAAAAAGATCAACGACACGAAGGAGGAGAGAAGCCGCTTCATTCGCAATTTTATCCGACCGGTTCAGAAGACGATCAACGAACAAGGGTATAAAGTAGAAATAAAAGGGAGGCCTAAATCGATCTATTCGATTGCTACTAAGATGAAGAAGCAAAATGTGCCTTTTGAGGAAGTGTACGATTTGTTTGCGATTCGTATCATTATAGATGTAGAGGAGGAGAACGAAAAGGCGGCTTGTTGGCACGTCTACTCTATCGTGACGGATAACTATACGCCCAACCCAGACAGGCTAAGAGACTGGATTAGCATCCCTAAAGCCAATAGTTACGAGTCCTTGCACACGACCGTAATGACCAACAAAGGTCAATGGGTAGAGGTGCAGATTAGAACCCGGCGTATGGATGATATCGCAGAGAAGGGGTATGCCGCTCACTGGAAGTACAAGGACGGAGCGTCTAGCGGAGAGTCTTCGTTAGACCTGTGGATCGCTAGTGTACGAGAGTCTCTGGAGCAGAATGACATTTCAGCGATCGAATTTGTAGATGACTTTAGATCGAATCTGTTCCAAGAGGAGGTTTATGCCTTTACACCAAAGGGTAAATTGATCACGCTACCGAATGGCTCTTGTGCTTTGGATTTTGCTTTTGATATTCATACAGAAGTGGGAGGTTGTTGTATTGGTGCCAAGATCAATAAAAAGCTTGTTTCACTCAATACCAAAATTAAAAATGGTGATCAGGTAGAAATACTGACCTCTTCTAAACAGCGTCCGAATGAAGGCTGGCTCAAGTATGTCATCACCTCCAAGGCGATTGCGAGTATCAAAGACTATCTCAAGGAGGAAAAGAAAAAAGCGGCATCAGAGGGCAAAGAAATAGTGCTTCGGAAGTTGAAGCAGATCAAACTCGATCTGAACAATGATACCATCAACCGAATGATTGCATACTTTGGTTCTGAATCTCCACTGGATTTTTTTTACGAGGTTGGTAAAGGGAAGATCGATCCGAAAGAGATTAAGAAAATCAGTGATGTCAAAGAGGAGAAAAAGCACAAGCGAAAACACAGCGATCAACCGAATGAAGTAGCTCACGCTACCAAAAAAGCCAAGGAGGCTAATGATAATCCATTGATTCTGGGTGAGGATATGGATATGGTAGACTATAAGTTTGCCAACTGTTGCAAACCTATTCCGGGCGATGACGTTTTTGGATTTGTAACCGTGAGTGATGGGATCAAGATTCATCGCACAAGCTGCCCTAATGCAACCGAACTCATGTCTAACTATGGGTATCGGATCATCAAGGCCAAGTGGACTTCTCAGCAGGAGATCGCCTTCTTGGCAGGAATCAAAGTAGTAGGGACGGATCGACTTGGTATGATCAATGACATCACACAGATTATATCCAACGACCTGAAGGTCAATATGAGATCGATGAGTATTGATACGGACAACGGGATATTCGAAGGGAGTGTGATGGTATATGTAGATGATACTTCGCATCTTGAAACGATGATAGACAAGCTGGGAAGCATCAATGGAATAGAGAGAGCATACCGCTTTGATTTATATGAAGATTAGTTTCGATAAAAAGCTATATTTGCACGCTGAAAGTCAAAAACACAGATAGAGTTAAAAAATTGAGCCAAACAGAAGGACATACAGAGTTACGGTCAAAGATTTATGAAGAGGTGAAAAACATCTTTACTAAGTTTTTGGAAAATAAATCATTGCGAAAAACTCCAGAACGCTACGCGATTTTGGAAGAAATCTATAGTAAGTCTGGACACTTCGATGTAGAGACGCTCTATATCAGTATGAAGAATAAAAACTATCGCGTCAGTCGCGCGACAGTGTATAATTCTTTGGATCTATTGGTAGAGTGTGATCTTGTGACTAAGCATCAGTTTGGACAGAATCTGGCTCAGTATGAGAAGTCTTACGGCTTTAAGCAGCATGACCATATCCTGATGGAAGGGACAGGTGAAGTGCTAGAGTTTTGCGATCCGAGGATACAAAATATCAAACGAACTCTAGAGGAGATGTTTGAGATAGACATTACCCATCATTCGTTGTATTTTTTCGCAAAGAGCAAAAAGGACAAGATTCAATAATTAATTCACACGAAATGACTTTTAATTTCAAGCAAGAGAATGATTTGACTATCATTCAATTTGAGGGTGACCTGATTGGTGAAGAGAATGGCCCAGAAATCATCGCACAAGTCAACGATACCCTGAACAACAACATTACGAAATGCGCTATAGATATCACCGATGTACGGTATATCAACAGTAGTGGTATAGGCGTATTGATTACGATTTTGACCAAGTTTAGAAACAATGGTGGAGAGGTCGTACTCATTAACCCTTCTGATCATGTTAAAAAATTATTGGTTATCACCAAACTCAATGCGATTTTTGCGATCGCTGATAACCTCGATCAAGCGAAAGAAGAACTGAATAAATAAAAGAAGCATGTCTGTAGATGTATTGCTAGGACTCCAGTGGGGAGATGAAGGAAAAGGGAAAATTGTTGATTATTTGACGCCCAAGTATAATGTGATTGCTCGTTTTCAGGGTGGACCTAATGCGGGTCATACGTTGAAGTTTGGAGATACCAAACACGTATTGCACCAGATTCCGTCTGGTATTTTTCACGAAGGATCACTTAATGTAATTGGAAATGGAGTGGTGCTAGATCCTGCTATCTTCCAAAAGGAAATCCTTGCTTTGGAAAAGTTCGAGAACTACAATCCGAGCAAACTGAAAATATCTAAAAAAGCGCAACTCATTCTACCGACACATAGGATACTAGATGCGGCATATGAAAACGCCAAAGGAGCGAAGAAAATAGGCTCGACCCTCAAGGGGATCGGTCCAACCTATGAAGATAAGATATCTAGAAATGGACTCAGAGCAGGTGATACACTGGGAGCTGATTTCATGGATAAGTATGAGGTGTCTAAAAAGAGACACTTGGAAATTCTTAGCAAATACGATTTTGAATTTGACCTGACAGAACTAGAGGATGCCTTTTTCAAGGGCATTGAGTTCCTCAAAACCTTCGACTTGATCGATAGTGAGTATATGCTCAATGGTCATTTGGATGCTGGGGATAAAATCTTGGCAGAAGGAGCGCAGGGATCAATGCTCGATATTGACTTTGGGAGCTACCCATTTGTGACGAGCTCTAACACTACGACTGCTGCAGCATGTACAGGGCTGGGTGTGGCTGTCAACCGTATCGGTGAGATATTTGGAGTGTTCAAGGCATACTGTACGAGAGTAGGTAGCGGTCCATTCCCTACCGAACTACATGATGAGACGGGAGAGACACTGCGTACGAACGGTGGAGAATTCGGTGCTACGACAGGACGTCCGCGTAGATGTGGATGGTTAGATTTGCCTGCATTGAAATATGCGATCATGGTCAATGGAGCAACACGCCTTTATATGATGAAGGCCGACGTATTGACAGGGTTTGAAGAGATTAAAATCTGTACTCAGTATAAAAGCAAAGATGGTAGCGTGACGGATCAGATACCACATGATCTATCTGACGATACTTTCTCACCAGTGTATGAGACATTGCCAGGCTGGAGTGAAGATTTGACAGGTGTCTCTAGCTACGATGGCTTGCCTGACACGGTCAAGCGCTACGTGGAGTATATAGAGAAGGCAGTAGGTTTACCGATAGATATCGTATCAGTAGGGCCAGATAGAGATCAGACATTGATCAAATAAGTGCTGTGACACTTTAGAGAATTGAAACCTCGGCTATGATGCCGAGGTTTTTTTGTTTTCACGGAAGTGAACTTTTTAGCGATTATCCTTCGGTATTGGTCAGAATGTCTAGGGTAGGTGTGGAATGAAGGTGATAGTTTTGACTTACTAATTACTAACATCTACATGGGACAAGCAGAATGCTGCGAGTCTATTGGATAATAAAACAAAAGCATAATGAAATTGATAAATATGATCGCTGTGGTTTGCCTTGTAGTAGGAGGAGTAGCCTGTCAGCCAGCACAGAAAAATGAAGAAACTGTAGAAATGAGTAAGATGAAAATATCACTAGCCGAATGGTCGCTGCACCGTGCGATCAAAAGTGGAGAGATGGATAATCTGGACTTTCCGAGAGTAGCGGCAGAGGAGTTTGAGATCTATGCTGTGGAGTATGTGTCGCAGTTGTTTCCTGACAATAATTTTGATATGGCATACTTGCAGCAGCTCAAAGATAGCTGTGAACATTATGGAGTGAAGAGTACGATGATCATGGTCGATCATGAGGGAAATCTAGGGGATACGACAGAGGTGTCTCGCCAAACCGCAGTGCAGAATCATATCAAGTGGCTGGACGCTGCACAGTTTTTGGGATGTTTGTCTATTCGTGTCAATGGCAATGGCTTTGGGGCGGATGAGGCGGTGACGGCTGCTTTGGTGAAGTCACTGAGAGAACTGGGAGATGTTGCTAAGGAAAAGGAGCTGATGGTGATCATAGAGAATCATGGTATCAGCATGCCGGATGGCTCGTGGAACATGAACTCGTTTTCTAGTGATGGGGCGAGATTAGCCCATGCGCTAGCAACGGCTAATCACCCTAATGTAGGTGCATTACCTGATTTTGGCAATTTTGCAGACTATGACAAATACCAAGGTGTGAAGGATTTGTTGCCCTACAGTTTTGGGATCAGTGCCAAAACATTTGCTTTTGATGAGCAGGGCGAATGTGCTGAGACAGACTATCAGCGCATGTTTGACCTGATCAATACCAGCGATTTTGACGGATATATTGGTGTGGAGTTCGAGGGAGATGGAGTCTCTGAGTACGAAGGGATCAAAATGACCAAAGCATTGATAGAGAAGTATCGAGAGGATTAATAGGATATGATTTTTCGGACATGAGGTTGCCTTTTGATAAGAGAACCTCTTTTTTTTAAGGTAGTTCCTTGACGAGGAAATGAATAGAGATTAATAACGTTTGACATTAAAGATTTAGTTATTTCTTTATGAAAGTAGTAATCATAGAAGACGAAGATTTAGCGTCTGAATTTTTAGAGAAATTATTGCTCAAGAGTCCTTATGATCTAGAAGTCATCGCGATTTTGGATAGCAAAATGCAGGCTTTTGAGTGGTTTCAATACAACAGTTGTGATTTAATATTTAGTGATATACACTTGGGTGACGGGATGAGTTTTGAAATATTCGATTCTTTGGATATTAAAACCCCGATCATATTTACAACGGCTTTTGATAAGTATGCCATTCAGTCTTTTGAGTATTTTGCGATTGACTATTTACTGAAACCATACAACCGTGAAAAGCTCAATTCTGCATTGGAAAAGTATACTGGTTTGAATGCTACAGGCAGCGAACAGGGTGACAAGATTGAAATGCTACTTAAGGAGTTTAAGGGACAAGCGCCTAAGAAGAGCCAAGAGCGTTTTTTAGTCACTAGAGGTGATCAATTGATTTCGCTAAAGAGTAGTGATATAGGGTGTTTTATGGCGGATGACAAGTACCTGTATCTTTATACAAAAGAGGGAGATAGTTACTTATATGAGGATACGATTTCTAATTTAGCGCTTAAACTAGACCCTGAAGATTTCTTCAAAGTCAACCGAAAATATATCGTGAGTCATGCCGCGATCAAGACTTTATCTAAATTCAGCAAGAATAGAATTAATGTTGAACTAGGAATAGGAGCTCTTTCCGAGGAGTTAATATTGGTAAGCGCAAAGAATGTAGGAGCATTTAAAAATTGGTTGAACGGCGTAGAATAAATCGTGTCTGGAGGTTTGAGAACGATAAATTGGAGTATTAGAAAATGCAAATGGGATTTTTGCTAAATATCAAAAGGCATCAGCACTACTTTTATATCAGTATATTTTTGGTAGGGTTGTTTTTTGTAATTATCGGGTTGATTACGTCCAAAATTACAGATGTGACTGAGGAATTGGTAGTAGAGGTAATTCGTGAAAAACACGTTGCTCAGCAAAATGCCTTGTCATTTGAGATCAATGCATTGGACTTGTACATGACAGACGTAGAAAATACTTTTAGTAATGGCCTTTCGTCTGATCAACTGGTTTCTAGGTTAGGTTTGATCAGTGAGCTAACATTGACCAATGAAAAGATTGTCAATAGTTGGGTAATGGTCTTCCAAAAAGGCGAGTTGATCGATAAATTTTCGTCTAGGATACTAGATGCTGAAGAATGGGCAGGTATTGCTTTGGAAGCAGAAGCGTTGATGGCGCTGACGATGGAGAGTACTATCAACAAGATCGTACGGACTGATTCTTCGACATTGGAGCGAAAGATGATCATGGGTAAATCCACGAAGGGGGATGTGATTATTTTTGGTTATGATGTGGATTTAATTCGTTTTTGGGAGTATTATTCTCAGAACTATTACTCACGTGGGGGGTATAATGTATTGTTCAATGGTGATGGTATTTGTATGCTGCACCCTGATCCAAAATACATTGGACAGGCTATTGAGTTTTATTTTGAAGAGGTTAGTATTCAGGATGTGTTGAATAATGAAGAAGGTTCGAAAGGAATATTTCCGTTTATTCAGATTCAGGCTGTTTCAGAATATTTGGGATTGGAGGTGATGCGGTATTATAGCGTGATAGAGACCAACCGAAAGCATGATGTGATTCAGGTTGCTAGTTTTCCGATTCAGATCAATATTGAAGAGTCACTTTTAGATACCAAGCGTTATTTTTATTGGATTGGACTATTGACACTGGTGACGTTTATTATGATTCTCGGTTTGTCCAGATTTCAGCTTAAAAGGGAGTTTGTCAAAAATAGAGTGACAGAAAAAGAGAAAGAACATCTTAAGCTCATGAATGAAAAATATCAGCGAGAGAATGCTGTATTACAACTTAGGCGCTTGAAACGAAAAATGAATCCGCATTTTCTTTTCAATGCGCTCAACTCTTTGATCATGTTAATCGAAACGAATCCAGAGCTGTCTCAGGAATTTGTACTCAAACTCTCAGAGGTCTACCGATACTTATTAAAAGACAGACAAGGGAATTTAATCACCGTCAAGGAGGAAATGGAGTTTTTGCAGCAATACATCTTTCTTCAAAAAATAAGATTTAGCACAAGTCTCAATGTATCGATCCTCTATGAGGACGGAGGTATGAGTATGACCAAATCCATTCCGTTGTTAGCATTAGAGACTCTTGTAGAAAATGCGATCAAACACAATGAGATAACCAAGACGAACCCATTGTATATAGAAATTAAGGTTAAGGAAGATCAAATCGTGGTTAGTAATAATTATAACCCTAGAGCCGTAGCTGATAGTCATCACTTGGGGTTAGAGTACTTGAAAAATAGCTATGAATACTACGAAGTATCGACATTTAGAGCGCGAGTGGTAGGGGATCAATACATTTGCTGTTTGCCTTTACTCACTGTATAGACCATTTCACTCCTATTAATGTCGTATTGACTCCTTTCTATTTTTTAAGGAAAAGAGGTAAATATACATTTGAGGAAATTGAGTGTAGTATGGTGAGTTGTTTGAAATCTGTTTTCCTTTTTCCCTTATTGGTTGTAGTTGTCTTTTCTGGATATGCGCAGGAAGTAGAAGGTAAGGCTGATAGTGTCAAAACTGATGGTGAGTTTTCTTATGCGAAATTGATGAAAGAAGCGAAGAGCCAAGTAGGCCTTTTCTCAGTACATCAAATGAAGGAAGATGTATATTTCGAAATCCCCGATTCTGTATTGACGAAGGATCTATTGATTGTCAATAAGGTGTCAAGTGTACCCTATGCATTGAATGGGCATGGATTGAATAAGGGTATGACTTATGAAACCAAATTGATCCGGTTTTATAAAGATACATTGATGAAAAAAATATGGGTGAAGACAATTAACCCTAGAGTAAAAGTGCCAGCAGATGATGCGATTTCTTTGTCTGTCCGAGACAATTTTGGCGAATCAGTAATAGAAGAGTTTAAAATCGAAGCGCAAAATGAAGACTCAACGACCGTTGTTATTAAGGTTAATAAAGTTTTCAACGGGACAGAGAAGAGTTTTACTGACATACTCGCGAATACAGGATTAGGAGGAGGTATTAAAGCTAACTTGTCTAAGATAGAAGAAGTTAAGGCCTTTCCTGAAAACATCGTCGTGAAATCTCTAATGACTACATCTGTGAGTGAGGGAGGTCCAGCATTGCCACTCTCTGTAGGTGTTACGATCAATATTGTTTTGCTACCAGAGGAGGTGATGACTCCACGTTTTGCTGATGATAGAATTGGCTATTTCGGCATTCCACTGGAGTATTATGCAGATGATCAACATAAGGTTGAGCATAGAGAGATCATCACCAGATGGAGACTCGAACCCAAAAAAGAAGATGTGTCCAAATACAAGGCTGGAGAACTTGTTGAACCAAAAAAGCCAATTGTGTACTATATAGATCCCGCTACTCCTCCACAGTGGAGAAGCTATATAGAGCGGGGAGTTTTGGAATGGAATGAAGCATTTGAATCTGCTGGCTTCAAAAATGTACTACATGTCAAGTACCCGGTAGCGGAGGATACGACTTTCGATGTGGACGATGTGCGATACTCTGTCATCACCTATGCAGCTTCCGAAAAACAAAATGCTATGGGGCCAGCTATAGTTGATCCACGGAGTGGTGAGATACTGGAATCAGACATCATTTGGTGGCATAACCTGATGATGGGATTGCATCAATGGATGCGTGTTCAGACAGGCCCAATAGATCCAAAAGCTCGTGCCAACAAGTTTACCGACGAACATATGGGGGAGGCGATCCGATTCGTGTCATCGCATGAAGTGGGACACACTTTTGGTCTATCCCATAACATGGGGGCATCATATAGCTATCCTGTAGATTCGTTGCGTTCCCCTTCATTTACAGCTAATATGGGAGGAACAGCTCCATCGATTATGGACTATGCTAGGTTTAATTATGTCGCTCAACCAGAGGACTCTGTCAAGGAGATTACGCCTCAAATAGGTGTATATGATCGTTATGCAATTAATTGGGGCTATAGATGGTTAGATGTGGAGACGGCTCATGATGAGTTGTCAACCTTGGACCGATGGATCAGAGTTCATGAAAATGATCCTTTGTACTTTTTTGGGGCACAGCAGAGCCCAAAGGATGTTGTTGATCCAAGATCTCAATCAGAAGACTTAGGTGATGATGCAGTAGCAGCTAGTGAATATGGATTACTCAATCTTAAGCGCATCGTGCCTAACATAATAGACTGGACTTATGAAGAGGGTGAGGATTACTACAATGCATCCAAACTCTACAAAGGAGTCATCGATCAGTGGGTCACTTATAGTGGACATGTCATGGCCAACATCGGAGGCGTCTATCTCAATAATACTGTATATGGAGATGGTAAGGATAGTTATGTGCCAGTACCAGCAGATGTCCAACGTCGGTCACTTGCCTATTTGATAGAGAACGCTGTACTGCCACAGCACTGGCTATTTACTCCTGATTTGATTCATAAAGCATACGTAGTACGTGACGCGCCTGATGGAGAGCGGTATTATTCCCCTGTGTCTCTCATGAGAGTATATCAAACCAATGCGTTGTTTGGCCTAATCAAAACAGATAGGTTGATGCGAATAATAGACAATGAGGTATTGGTGTCTGATTCGGAAGATGTTTTTACGGCACATGATATTTACGATACTTTGTTCGAAGTGATTTTTGAGGAACTCGCTGCTACTAAAAATTTGTCTATGTATGACCGAATGACACAAAAGAACTATGTCGATGTACTGACCGTTGATCGGTTGGAGTTATTAAAGAAAACTAAAGAACAGTCACTGACCCCCGAATCAGAGGCTTTTAAGAATATCCACTACACCTATATCCCTAGAGTCTCTGATATAGCCTCAGGCAAACGCGCTGAGCTAGAACGGATACTTGCATTTTTAATTAAGAAGCGTAAAAAGGGAGACCGAGATACGCGCGAGCATTATGAAGATTTGATTGCTAGAATCGAATACAATTTAGAGAACTAAGAGATAGAAGGAATGAAAAGAATTGTTTACTTATTATTTCTATTGCCGACCATCGTTTTTGGGCAAAATCAAAAGCAAGTGAGTGGTCAGGTCGTAGATATGGATTTTAAAGAACCGGTAATTGGAGCCTCGGTGTATATCACTATGGATGCTGTCGGTAGTGAGCGCTCAGTAGTCGGGGCGATTGCAGACCTAGATGGTAATTTTACCTTTAGAGCTCCTGCTGATGCTAATACACTGGTGGTCTCATTTACGGGATACGAATCACAAACGGTCGATATCGCTGGGATGAATTCTACAGGACTGCTCATAGAGATGAAAGTCTCTGTGGAGATGCTTGATGAGATAGTCATGACTGGGTATCAAGAAACTACCATGCGAAAGACAACCTCGTCTATGGCCAAAGTAGAGGCTGTAGAAATCAAGCAAGCTGGGGTCGCTAATATCGATCAAATGCTTGTGGGGCAGCTTGCAGGGGTGTATGTCCAACCTACTAATGGAGCACCTGGCTCTCCAGCCAAGATTAACATTCGTGGAACCTCTACACTCAACGGTTCGTCAGATCCGCTCTGGGTACTAGATGGTATACCATTGGAAGGAGACGATATTCCATCAGATTTTACAGATAAGGATAACATTGATTTGCTCAAATCTTATCCTATATCTGGAATCAATCCTGATGATATTGAGAGTATCACCGTGCTAAAAGATGCCTCAGCGACTTCTATTTATGGAGCCCGAGCAGCGAATGGTGTCATTGTAATCAAGACTAAAAATGGTCAAAAAGGAAAGACGAGAGTCAATATTACTGCTAACACTTTTGTGACACAGAAACCTGACTTTAGTAAGCTGAACCTGATGAATTCTTCTGAAAAAGTTGACTTTGAGCTATACATGGCTAGTCGGTCGGATCTAAGATACCAACAAGGGCAAGGAGAGGTCGCACGTATACTCAACGAGAGCGGAGAGTATAATAATTTTACCAACAATGGTTTTTCAAGTCTAGACCCAAGTGTACAAGCCGCTATTAATGGTTTGAAAGATACGGATACCAATTGGGGAGACGAAATTTATCAGGCAGCTATTAATCAGCAGTATGGGTTGAGCATGTCAGGCGGGAATGATCGAAATGACTATTATTTTTCTGCAGGTTATTTTGATGAAAAAGGAGCTACAATAGGTGCTGAACAAAAACGATTCAATCTTACACTCAAGAATAATTATGATCTGACTGATAATTTCACAGTAGGAGTAGCATTGTTTGGGAGTCAAAATAGAACTAGTTCATACCTCACGGGAATAGATGCCTATACCAATCCTGCGTACTACGCTCGAACAGCTAATCCATATCTAGGGCTGAAGGATGCCAACGGAGACTACATATATGATCCAGACTTAATAGAGCGGTCAGATATCAATCTGGACTATAACCTTCTGGAAGAGCGTGCTAATACCAGTAACGAGCTGATCGCTAATTCTATGAAGTCTATTTTTAGCATTGACTATACTTCTGAGATTGGGATTAAAATCACGAGTCAATTGGGACTGCAACTGGACAATGATGCTGCAGAGCAGTTTTCGGATCAGGAAAGTTACTATACTAGAAAATATGAGCAAAAGTCACGGTACCTAGGAGATAATAGCGAAGACCTGTACTATATGCCAGAGGGAGGGATCATTCAAAATACTAACGCTAATGCATTTCAATACAACTGGAAAACGATGATCAACTATGGTCAGGTTTTTTATAATAAGCATGAAGTTGACGTTTTGGTTGGGACGGAGTTTAGAGAAGATAATAATACAATGGTCAGGTCGAGAGGTTTTGGCTATAACCCCAATACACTGACAACTGTTCCGATTACCAATGAGCGCGCAGCAACTAATTCTAACTTTGATACCTATACTAAATCGTATAGTAGTAATGCTTATGCGTCATTCTTTGGGACGCTATCTTATACCTATGATGGTAAATATTCATTGTTTAGCAGTTTACGCTATGATGGATCGAACCTATTTGGGGTCAACCCAAAGTATAGATACCTGCCGATATGGTCAGTAGCTGGTTCTTGGGATTTGGCCAAAGAGAACTTCTTATATAGTAGTAGGTTGGATATACTGAAGCTTAGAGCTTCGTATGGTATCCAAGGAAATGTTGATAAAACCACTTCACCATACGTGGTGGGTACCTATGGTACGGAGAGTGTTTTGCCAGGCATCAGTGAGGAGATAATTAGAGCCAGTGGAGCACCTAATGGTGATCTCAGGTGGGAAAAAACTACTTCGAGTAATATTGGGTTTGACCTAGGGATTTGGGATGGTAGATTGTTTATCTCCAATGACTACTACTACCGAAAGAGTACCGATCTGATAGGGCTACAGTCTGTGCCGTTAGAGTCAGGGTATAATACGATCAGCACGAACTGGGCTACAGTGACTAACAAAGGTTTTGAACTGTCAATTACCACGGTCAATATCGATCACACTGATTTCAGATGGAGCACCAGTTTCAATATCTCTGCTAACAGAAATAATGTAGATCGTGTCGAGATTCAAGAGGAGAGTTTTAAACCATCACTACAAGGGTATAGTGTCAATGCCATATTCGCGATCAAGACGGATGGGCTAGATAGCAATGGTATTCCGCTCTTTGTCAAAGATGGAGAAACCATGTCCGCAGTTGATTTTTATAATTTATTGGAGGGGACAGATGGCAGTCAGTTGACCCGAGAGGAACACCGTGATCTCTATACCTATGTAGGAGATGCCACGCCTAAGTTCTCTGGAGGGATTAATAACACGTTTAGATACAAGCAGTTTGATTTGCAGATTGCAGCTAATTTTAACATCAAGCAGACGGTGAAGAGAAACGCGCCATATCATATGACAACTGTGAATCCAGGTAACAATTACAGCACTGAGGTTTTTTCGGCTGGGACTGGAGACTTGCCTGGTCTCATAGGTTTCAATTCTGCTGGTATTAATACCGATTTGGTCTACAGCTGGTTCAACTCTGGAGATGGGGGCAATACATATAATGACCTAGATGTTTGGGTTGAAGAGATCTCTTATCTGCGAATCAATAGTATTCGCCTAGGGTATAGCTTATCACCTGCTGCAGCTTCGAAGCTCAGAGTGTCTACAGTTAGGTTTTATTTAGAGGGAAGAAACCTCCTAGTATTTGGCTCTGACTATACGAACTACTTTGATCCAGAGACATATGGTAGTGCCTACGCCCAACCATTGCCAAAGCTTGTTTCTGCAGGTCTTAATCTCTCATTTTAACCATGACAATCATGAAAAGAATAGCACAATTAATATTGATTTTCTCGGTAATGTTGAGCGCTTGCGAAAATTACCTTGATATAGAACCTATCGGTCAGGTGATCCCTAAATCAGTGGATGAATTTAGAAGTTTTTTGACGGCAGCTTATGATACAGAAAGTCAACACAAAGTGGTCACGACATACCGTACTGATGAGTTGCTTTTGGAGTCCAATAGAGAACGCTTTGATTTTTACAAAGACATCTATGTGTGGAATGATGTGAATCCAGGCTTGGATACACGTGTTTTTCCTTATGCGACGTTTTATACTATTATTTTTTATACCAATCACGTCATCGAGAGTGCTGATGACATCACGGGGGATTCCGAAGAGATCGATCAGTTGGTAGGAGAAGCACACGCTCTTCGGGCCTTGCAGTATTTCGATTTGGTCAATCTGTATGCCAAACCTTACGATGCAGCCACTGCTACTAGTGATGAGGGAGTGCCTGTGACGACTGAATATGATGCTAAAAGGGATTACCCACGAGCACCTGTTTCCGAGGTTTATAAGTTGATAATCAGTGATATTGAGCAAGCTGAGGGGTTGTTAAATGTTGAACAGCAGCCTGAGGGGTACAATTATAGATTTTCTGTTTTGGCGATTAAAAGCTTAAAGGCCAGAGTCTATTTGTATCAGAAGGAATGGCAAAAAGCGGTCGATGCAGCACAGGAAGCCATGGCGATTAAGTCTGACCTTATGGATCTGAATCAAGCACAAACGGTGATGGCATCAGAGTATAATTCGGTAGAATCGATTCTTGCCCTTAATACAGTGACGTCATTTGATATGATTGAATATGCCTCTGTCTCACCTGAGCTTATCGCTCAATATGATCAGACGACTGATCTTAGATATGCCAATTATTTCACACTGAATAGTGATAGTAAATATAAATCAAATAAGACATCAGCAGATAACTTTAAATGTACCTTGAGGACGTCAGACCTCTATCTGATTATCGCTGAGGCATCTGCTCACTTAGGAGGAGCTTCTTTGACTCAAAGTAGAGAAGCATTATATGCATTGACCCAAAATAGATATACTCCTGATGGGTGGGAGGATTACAAACTTCGCGTAGGGAGCTTGGACCAAATGGGATTGACCGACGAGATCCTGTCCGAGCGTCAGCGTGAGTTTGCCCTAGAGGGACAGCGCTGGAACGATCTAAGAAGAACGACCCAGCAAAGAATAGACAAAACATTGGATGGAGAGACCTATGTGCTCGAACAGAATGATGAGCGGTATGTGATTCCTTTTCCACAGGACGCGATCATTAATAACCCTGATTTACAATCCAATTAATAGTAATCATTTAAATAAAATAATTATGAGAAAAATTCATGCAATACTAGCTTTAGCAGCATTGGTTATTGGCTTTACGTCATGTTCAGAAGACGATAGCCCGTCATTCTCTAGCCTCAACGATATTGAGTCTTTTGAAATTGATTTTGGTGGAATAGAAGGTGTGACGTATGATTTCGGTACTGATATCGAGATCAGCGTTCCTTTTGGTACAGATCTATCTGGTTTGGTGCCAACGATTGTTGTTTCTGAAAACGCAACAGTGACACCTGAATCAGGAAGCGCAGTTGACTTCACAGACGGAGAGGCTACTGTCTTTACAGTCACAGCTGAGAATACTGTAGATGTAGCGACTTACAATGTTATCATCACTACTAGAGGTGAAGTAGGGAGTGGTTCAAAACTGAAAACCTATCAATTAGCTGATGCGTTTGGTGAAAATTCAGTTACGACATACGAGTACTCTGAGACTTCGGGCTTTGTGACTAACTATACTAAAGTATTAGATGACTGGGGTACGGAGGTTACTTCGACTTATGAGTTGGTGTATGATGAGAAAAATCAAGTGATTGAGGAAATATTCACAAGTGGAGATATTGAGGGAAGTACTGTATATGAATACGATGACGGTGTAATCGTAGCAGCGGAATATACCGAAGGTACTGAATCAATCTACAGTTATACCTATAGCTACAGCAGTGAGTCAGGATACCTAACCACTGTCGTGCGTGTAGATCATACTGATGAAGATTTTGAATCAACGACAGAATATACCGTAGAGGAAGGGAATGTAGTTGTTGAAGTGTTGTTTGGATCAGAGTATACTGCGACTTACGATGATAAACAAAATCCTTTTAGTGCATTGTATCCAGCTGCCTACTCAGCAATCAATATTGGGATAGAGTCTGTCAATACCAATAACCCTATTTCAGGGACATTGGCGGATGATGGTGTGACTTATGAGTATAATACTGACGACTACCCTTTGTCTGCTGATTATACCTATTTTGATGGTTTCGCTACAGTATCTAAGGTTTATACTTATTTCGAATAAAGACAGTTAATGTAACGTTAACCCAAGTCTACATATAGCAATAGTTGGAAACCTCAGACATGTATTTGTTTGAGGTTTTTTTGTGTCTTTTGATAGAGATAGCGCTGTTTTTTGATTAAAATCACAAGGTGTCCAATATGGGTAGTTTATCCTTATTGTGTAGATAAAGTCTACACTTTGTCCATTTAACAAATAACCCCAAACTACGCTGGTTCGCTTGGTTTCTTGTTTTGTCCGAATGGCATGTTACTTGACATGTTGGCTCTTGTTCATGTGATGTACTGATGGCTCATTCTTGTCCTAGACAGTACGCAGATGAATAAACGCAAACATCAGTGATCAAGACATAAACCATGGGTACAACTAAGTCCAACAATAGAGACGCTACTGCGTCTCATTCAGAAACACTAAAAGATCGACGGAAGGATAACGAGCAGCGACTGTTTAGTTTCATCTTTCCGATGTACAATAAATCACTAGGGAAAAAACTATTTTCTAGCCGTTCGAATGCGATTCAGAATCCTATGGGACTAATGGTTCGTTTAGGTACAATGCTGTTATTGGCAGGCGCGGTCTTTCTAATCTTTGAATTACAGCCTGCTTTTGAGCAATTGCACTTGGATCGAATCAACTCTACTTGGGGTTATGCATTCATCGTCCTTACCACTTCTCTATTGGTATTTCAGATTGGATTTTTCCTCTTTAACCTGTACCTCTACTGGAGGTATAAGCCCATCGAATCAGTAAGTGATGAAGAGCTACCGATGTGCACGGTGATTGTGCCAGCATACAACGAAGGCGAGTTGGTATGGAAGACCTTGCATAGTGTAGCGAACAGTGACTACCCTGCTGACAAAATACAGCTGATAGCGATAGACGATGGGAGTCAGGATGATACTTGGTCATGGATGCTAAAGGCTAAGCAGGAGTTGGGTGACCGACTGTCCATCTATCAGCAGTCTGAGAATAAAGGCAAGCGTCATGCGCTACACAGAGGGTTCAATCTAGGGATTGGAGAGGTGTTCGTCACGGTGGACAGTGATTCGATTGTCAAAACTGATACGTTGCGAAATCTGGTAAGCCCTTTTGTAGTGAAAGAAAGTTGCGGGGCGGTGGCTGGTAATGTTCAAGTACTCAACAATGAAAGAGCTATTCTTCCCCGTATGCTCAATGTGAGTTTTGTCTTCAGTTTTGAATTTATCCGCTCGGCACAGGGACAGTTAGAGACGGTGCTTTGTACACCAGGTGCACTGGCAGCCTATCGTAGAGAAGCAGTGATGGCCTGTCTACCTGAGTGGATCAACCAAACATTTATGGGACAGCCGTCGGATATCGGAGAGGATCGAGCGATGACCAATATGATACTCAAGCAAGGATACCATGTGATGTTTCAGAAGAATGCCTATGTCCTGACCAATGTCCCTGAGGACTACACAGGGCTGTACAAAATGTTTATCAGATGGGAACGAAGCAACGTCCGTGAGAACATCATGATGTCAAAATTTGTCTTCAAGAATTTTAGAGAGGGATCGAAAGTAGGTGCTAGGCTTTTGTTTTTCAATCAATGGCTCAAGATCATCTTGGCCTATCCATTTACCATATTGATGTTGTTGTTTGTGATCACACAGCCCGTGCTGTTTTTGAGCTCCACACTATTTAGTATCCTGATCTTGACCAGCATCCCCGTGTTGTTCTATGCGAGGAGATACAGTTCCTACGAATCGATATGGGCTTACTCATACAGTTTGCTATATACTTTTGGCTTGTTTTGGATTACACCCTATGCGATCGCTACAGCAGGTCGCAGGGGCTGGTTGACACGAGGGTTGTCAGCGAAGTGATTCAAAAATCTCAACCGACTTTTGTGACAAGTGTCGGTTGAGCTTCTTTTGCTGATTAATTGTTCCTGTTGATACTTGTTATCACGTCGAATAATTCTTGGGCAATCTGATTCATCCTTTTACTGGATATCGATATGTCGCTAAAGCCACTGTTGAGTTGCGTAGTAGAGGAGGCTAACTCTTCGGTTCCAGCCGCGGTCTCTTCAGATACCACAACAATTTTCTCGATAGACTGTACAGAGTTATCTATTGAGGCATTTTGAAAGTTCGCAGCAATTTCAATTTCTGAAGTGCGCTCCAATGTGTCCAAAATACTGCTGTGTATATCATCAAATGCATTTTTGGCAACTCGAGCAGCATTTTCTCCACTTTGTACATTTGCTTTCATTCTAGTGACAGATTCAATGACTGCCGAAATGTGTTCTGAGACACTATGGATTACTCCTTCTATTTTCATAGAGTTTGTTTTAGATTCCTCAGCGAGTATTCGGATTTGTTCAGCTACTACAGCGAATCCATTGCCAGCTTCTCCAGCTTTGGCAGCTTCTATTCCGGCATTGAGTGCGAGTAGATTTGTCTGTGCAGCTACCCCAGATAGTACACCTACTATCTTAGTGATTTCACTAGACAGGTGTGCTAGTGAGTCGATAGCATTTTGGGTCAGTTCCGTACCGTTGTTGATTTGACCTACACTGTTGACAACTGATTGGATGGTATCTCCTCCTAGTTGTACTTTTTGAGTGCTTTGTTCTACTACTGTTTTAATGTTTCGTGCTTTGAGATTAGTCTCATGCGAAGAGGATTTGATATCATTGAGCATTCGTGATATCTCATCTACTTGCCTCGACTGATCTTGTGCTCCAACAGATATCTGCATGATAGCAGATGAGGCCTCTTCCACACTCGTTCGCATTTCATTGATTTTGTTGTCCATAGTGGTAGTGTCTTCTGCTAGTTCTGTACTCAATTGGTGGATTTTATTGCTTAAAATTGAGTTGAGGTTTTCTCTGTTTTGTACCGATTCAGTAATGTTAGAAGCTATTTTTATGACTTTTACTACTTTATTTTGAGCATCTCTTACAGGGGTATAGCTAGCATATAGCCAGACTTCTTTGCCGTTTTTGTCTAGTCTTTTGTACTCTCCTGATTTGATGTGTCCCTGAGCTAGTTCTTCCCAGAAGTCTAAATAAGCAGAAGAGTTAATGAGCTTGGTCTCGCAAAAGATTCGATGATGTTTTGCTATTATTTCGGGTTGTGTGGTGTATCCAAAAGTTTGGAGGAAGTTGTCGTTGGCATTGATGATATGTCCTGTAGGATCAAACTCTATCATCGCCCAGCCAGTATCAATAGCTGATTTCATCCAGCTATTTTCTAGTCTGGATGTGACCATCTCGGTGATTTCTACAGCAATCTTTACTATTTTTTCTATGCGGCCTTCCTTGTCAAAGACGGGGGTGTAAGAGGCTTGTAGCCAGATGCTCTCACCAGTTTTTTTTATGCGGTTAAACTCTCCTGAATTGCTTTTTCCGGCAGCCAGTTCTTTCCAAAATTGTTTGTAATTGATGGAGTTAAGGTACTGGTCAGTACAAAATATCTTGTGGTGCTGACCAATTACTTCGTCTAGTGTATAACCTAGAGTTTTTAAAAAGTTGTTATTGGCATTCAATATAACCCCACTAGGGTCAAACTCGATGAAGGCCCAAGAAGTATCTATGGCTTGTTTGAGGTGGCTGGTTTGGTTGTTTTTCTTTTCGAATAGTGCGAGCATGTGTTTGTTGTTTTAGACAGTTTAGATTCTCACAGGTTACTATAGGTGGGGTAAGGATCAACAAATTGCTAATTGTTACAGGAGGGATGGGGCGAGAGATAAATTTTTACTCTACCGAGGTTTTTTGGATACCTACGTTCTAAATATGGGATATGGATTTATTTTAAAGAATATTTACGAAATAAATCTAGTCTTTGAGGCGAAGTTAGCCATAACACCTATCTGACAGAATTATTTTATAATAAAGTAATCAATTTTTTAAGGTACTATCTCTATAATGCTGATGGCTCAGTTTTGAGCTCGGGATCTTCTCATAAGGATGATCCCAAAGGCAATAACTACACCAGAGCCAGCCATGATTGCTCCTACCACATCTGCGGAGGTAAAACCATATCCCATAGCTATCGGTAGTCCTGCGAAGTAGGCCCCAGAGGCATTACCCATATTGAAGGCACTTTGGTTGAGAGATGAACCGAGGACTTCAGAACCTTTGGCGGTATTGATCATCACCATCTGGATCGGAGTGCCTACGGTAAAGGCCACTACTCCGATGACGAAAGTCATGACGAGTATCAACGTAGGATCATGTGCCAAATACACGTTGACGATCAATAAGGTCGCCATGGTAGTAAAGCTGATAATCACAGAGTGGATGGGAGAAAAATAGTCGACCAATTTTGCACCGAGGACATTGCCAATCACCATACCTAGACCAGCTAGCGTCATCGCATAACTCACGACATAGTCAGGGTGTCCTGCGACCTCTGTAATCAGTGGCGCGATGTAGCTGTACCAACAAAAGAGCCCTCCTGTACCTATAGTGGTAAGTAGGATGACTGCCCAGAGTTCAGGGTTTTTGAAGAGTTTCAAGTCTTCTGAGAAACCAGCCGAAGAAGATTTAGGCATGACAGGCATCCAAAACTTAATACTCGCCAATGCAACCAGTCCAATAGCCCCAGTGATGACGAAAGCAATACTCCAATGGAAGGAATGGCCTAAATAAGTACCTATCGGGACACCAATCAAATTAGCAACCGTAAGCCCGCCAAACATGATGGCAATAGCTTGTGCGGATTTCCCAGGACGACAAATCTGTCCTGCCACTACAGCCCCTATTCCAAAAAAAGCTCCATGAGGCATGCCAGATAAGAAACGAGCAAGCATTAGGGTTTCATAGCTGTATGCCAGAGAAGATAGGGTGTTGAATACCGCGAACCACGCCATGAGCATCATCAGCACGGTGTTGGAGGACCAGCGTCCGCCGAGTGCCGAAAACAGCGGTGCACCTACCACCACTCCTAGCGCATAGGCGGATATGAAATGCCCTGCTTGCGGGATGGTCACATCTAGTGCCTGAGCTACATCTGGCAATATGCCCATCATGACGAATTCTGTCATACCAATACCAAAACCACCTATTGCTAGTGTTAAGAGCCCTTTGTTCATATACATTGAATTTTACAGCTGCAAGGTTAGTCCATTACGTCTATAAGTGTCTTGTGTACACTGTATGAGTTTTTATTGTTTCAACAAATAAGGGTGTTTGGTGACATTTTGAACAGCTAAAAAAGGAGGGAGTAGTATGTGTGAAAGTTTGTTTTAATTTCCAGAAGTACTATGCTTTAGACCATATATAAGTTTTTGATTTTAAGTTTCCTACTGCATTTTTGTAGTTAATTTTATAGTGAGTCAATTGTTACCTAACAAACTTGTTTCATATCTATGCATACCATCATCTTTTTTTTATCTCTTGCGTTAGCCATACCCTTTTTATACTTTATTAATCGATACATATTTAAAGGCTCATTTTTGGCCAGAGTAGGCTTTTATACAATTTTACTTGCTGCTTTTATTGCCGCTTTGGCTTACATGGTTGCTAATATGGCTGCCATACATATGATTTGGGAATTCCCTATTGGGATTTTTGCAGTGTATGCTCTCCTGCGGTATATGGTCGTCAACATTAAAAAGCCGCTTGAAGAGGTGATCCTTCACCTTGGAGAATTAGAGGAGGGTAATCTAGCGTTATTGATCAAAGAAGCAAATACGAATAGAAATGACGAAATAGGAAAGATATTTACAGGTTTGGATAGTTATATCACACGAATGAGACGTATCAGTGATTTCGCAACCGAAATAGGGATGGGTAATTTAGAAAGCTCATTTGAAACCTCTAGTGAAAAAGACTCTCTAGGAAAAGCCTTGGTCAAAATGAGAGTAAATCTAGCGCAAGTAGTCCGTGAAATTAATGGAGTGATCAATGAAGCGACTGATGCTGGAAATCTATCTAGCCGAATTAGTAAAGAGGGTAAAGAAGGGGTGTGGTTAGGTATGGCTCATGAAATCAATGAATTGTTAACTTCATTTTCTTCTCCATTTGTTATACTCAATGGTATCATAGATAATATGGCTAAAGGAGACCTAACCATGCGATATACAGAGGCAGCCAAAGGAGATATCCTTAAGACAGCAAGTAGCCTGAACCTAGCACTTCAAAACATCACCATCTTGCTGGAAAGTATCTCTACGAATACCATTTCTATTGATGAGGCATGTTCTGAAATGTCTCTATCTAGTACTGAAATGAGTCAAAATACGAGTGAAATAGCGTCTGCTATCTCACAAATGAGTAATGGGGCACAGACACAAGTTCGCAAGATAGATGAGGCGTCTAATCTCATAGAGAAAATCGTACATTCGGCAAGAGATATGGCTAGTAAAGCTGAAAATATATATGAATCAGCTCAGGTCGTCGCTGAAAATAGCAAAAAGGGAGACCAAATGGCTAATAACATGACGAGTAGTATGACGAGTATTTCGACTTTCTCTAACAAGACCAAGGACTCAATATCTGTCCTAACCGAACGGTCAAAAGAAATATCAAGGGTGCTAGGGGTCATCACTGATATCTCATCTCAGACGAATCTGCTCGCACTAAATGCGGCAATAGAAGCAGCGCAAGCAGGAGATGCCGGACGAGGATTTGCGGTAGTGGCCGAAGAAATCAGAAAACTCGCGGAGGATTCCAGAAAGTCAGCGCTCGAAATAGAAGATTTGGTACAGGGAGTTCAAAAAGATACAGAAGACGCGTCGAGAATAATAGAGGAAATGAACCTTACTGTTCAAGATGGCAATCAAATATCTAACGAATCCTCTAAAGTGTTCGAAGAGATAAGTAACTCCAGTACTGCCAACCTAGAGCTATCTAGAAACATATTGGAAGCAGCTCAGCTGCAGATGGAGGATAGCAATAATGTTGTTAGTATCACCGAAGAAATCGTAGTGATAGCAGAGCAAACTTCAGCAGGGACAGAAGAGGTAGCGAGTTCAGCTATAGAGTTGTCTTCAGGAATGGATACCTACAAGTCCAAAAATCTAAAACTGAGCGAAATATCTGAGATGCTCAAGTCTGAAGTGGCTAAACTAAAATACGCTTAGTATAAGTGTGAATTTGTCAAGTTATTCCGGTAAGGAATAATTTTCAGATTACTGGAAGGACCGTCTAAAAGCAATGGGAGACAGATTGGTCTTGCGTTTGAATAGCCGGCTGAAGGATTGGGCGTGTTCAAACCCGAGACCATAGGCGATTTGACTAACGGTTAACTGAGTAGTGGATAGTTGCTCTTTTGCCTTTTCGATCAAGCGGTCATGTATATGTTGCTGTGTGTTTTGACCAGTCAGTGCTTTGAGTACACTACTCAGGTAGTTGGGCGAGAGATAGAGCTGGTCGGCTAGTTCTTGTACCTGTGGGAGACCTTTGCTGGCGAGATTATTTTGGTCGAAATAGGTGGTGAGGAGGTCTGCCAAACGATTGAGAATTTCATGATTAGCGATTTTTCGGGTGATAAACTGCCGTTGATAGTAGCGTTCGGCGTAGTTGAGCAGTAGCTCGATCTGAGAGATGATGATATTTTGGCTGAACGGATCGATATTAGCATGGTACTCTTGTTGGATGTTGCGCATGGTACTGACCATGGATTGCTCCTCTTTGTCTGAGAGGAATAGTGCCTCGCGAATCTGGTAGCCAAAGAAATCATAGTTTTTGATTGTTTTGGCTAGTGATGTACCCCACAAAAAGTCAGGATGGATGAGCAGTAGCCATCCACTAGGCTTAGTATCCGTGTCCTTATGCGCTTTGACGGTGATGACCTGACCAGGAGAGACGAAGGACATCAGGCCTTCATCAAAATCATAAGGCATCTGACCGTAGCGCATTTTTCCGGAGACACCTCTTTTGAGGGCGATGGTGTAGTTGCCTTGTAGAAAGGTGATCTGCTCTTCATCAGTCTGGTAGTTGACTTGGCTATAGTCAACTAGACTGACTAGCGGGTGCTCTGGTTTGGGGAGTCCCGCTAGTCGGTGATAGTCGCTTATGGTATTTAGTTTATGCATTTTATATCAATGTTCCGCCAGATGCTTCGATGCGTTGGGCATTGACCCATTGGGCATCTGGAGTGCACAAAAAGGCCACTACAGGCCCAATATCTTCAGCTTCACCTACTCGACCTAGCGCAGTGGCAGATGAGATCAAGGCTCTTTTTTGTTCATTGTCACGATTGGTTCCTCCACCGAAATCAGTGGCAACTGCTCCAGGTGCTACTACATTGGCACGGATACCTCTGCCTCCTAGCTCTTTGGCAAGATACTTCGTAAACACCTCAATGGCACCCTTCATGGAGGCATAAGCGGACGTCCCTGGTAGGGTAAATCGTGCTAGTCCCGATGAAATATTGATGATGCTGCCGCCATCGTTTAGAAGTGGGAGGGCTTTTTGAGTTAGGAAGTAAACGCCCTTAAGATGGATGTTCATCATTTCGTCGAATTGTGCTTCGGTGGTTTCTGTAAAGGGGGTATAGATGCCTGTCCCTGCATTGTTGACCAAGTAATCAAAATGCGCATCGCCTGTTTTGTCTAGGAGTAGTTTTGATAGTGTTTCATAGAAGCTGTCAAAGGATCCTGTCTTGCTACTGTCGAGCTGGAGAGCATATCCTGTGCTTCCTGTTTGTTCGATAGCCTTGACGACTTCAGCTGCTGCAGTTTGGTTGGTGTGGTAGGTGATTACTACGTCTATGCCTTTTTTAGCGATGTTGAGTGCCATGTCCCTACCTAACCCACGGCTACCGCCTGTGACGAGTGCTATTTTTCGTTGTGTCATGTGTCTGTGTGTTTTGGTTTTATTCATTGTACGATACAAAGATGAAAAGGACTGATGTGCTTTCCGTATCTATATCTACGCCAGTTGTAACCGAAACGAGGAAGTTGGCTATAGTTGTTAGGGAGATTTGATTCCCAATTGTTCATACTAGCGAACCTGAGCTCTAAGACACCTTCATCTACTTTCATTATTCAATAGTATGTGTCTATAGCTTAAACTTATTTATAGTGCAATTGTAACAGTGTGTGGTAGTTCTGTGACACACAGACCAAGGTGCGGGGAAGGTGAGGTTTGAAAATTAGAGGATTGTGTCACAGCTCGTCGCGTACCATGTTTCGGATTTTGACGGCTTTTTCGAAGTGGTCAAGTTGGTGTGTTTTGATCCACCATGTGGCGACCTCTAAGAGTAGTTGGGGATTGTCGTTTTTGTTGGCAAAGAAGGCGTAAAACGAAAGCCCGACCTTTTCGCCTTTCTTTTCGATTTTCTCTTCACAGACGGAGATTATTTTTTTTCTGATGGTTTTGTTCATGTTTGTAGCAGTTGTGAGTTAGGGTGTGATGATGCGTTTACCATGGCGATCTATGTCGAACCAAGTGTCACTCTCAACGCGGAGATGGTCGTCTAGGTCGTAGTACTCGGTGGCCTCAAAGGTCACCTCGGCTTGGCCTCCGTCAAACCGCTGGACATAGTCATAGATGCAGGGGATGACGATTTGTCCTTTTTCGTTGGCAAAGCCCATTTTGCCGTTGCGCAGTACACGGAGTAGACCATCGTGCAGTGGCTCTGGTCCATTGTCATACATGACTAGGTCAAAGAGGATGTCTTGGTAGCGGTTGATCCCGACCTGCCGTCCGTAGGTGCTGTCGTTGGGGTGCAAGATGACATTCGCTACATGCGTGAAGGAGTCTGTGCCAAAGTAGGCAAAGTGGCCGAAGGGGACGATGGTGTCTCCCGCTGCAGTGACATAGGAGACATCTGCCCCGTACTGCAGATACTCTTCGTCGGATGCTGCATAGAGCATCGGTAGCGTAGTGGTGTCTGTCGTCACATCGACATAGGGGGAGTCGGTCTGGACTTGCTCGACTATTTCACGGCATGCACTCATGGCTACCGTGAGCAGGAGGAGAAAGAGGGGGCCGTAGCAGGTTATTTGCATTCCTTTTTTGCTTTTATCTGGAGATACATCGTTTCTTGATTCAAGTCAATGAAATTGACCCAATCCTTTTTGACTTTTGTGTTTCGAGTACAACCAAACTAAATAATATGAAGTCAAAAGAGTGTTTTTTATCGGTAATTATGTTGTTCATTTTTTCAAATATTTTTTCTCAGGCTGTGGAGCGTGAGACTGTTCCTGCTAGACATTTTGTCGGGAGTACGATGTTCGTGCTAGCGTCCCCCATACTGAGTCCCTCGCCGAAGTATTACCAGTTGAACTATGGCTATCGACTGACACCAAAGGATGTATTGTCCATAGAGGCGATTACATGGCAATACCAAGGGCCGCTAGGGAGGTCTTATGGATCGGAAAGTGATGATTCTGATTTCCCGGGTGCGGTCAGAGCATTCGGGGTGGGATTAGCCTACAAACACTTTTTATGGAAGGGGAGTTATACACAAATCCACGTGACGCCCATGTTTCAAAATTATTTGGATGAGGAGGATCATAAAATTAAAAGTGGTTTTCAGCTATTCAATACGCTACGGTTTGGCTATCACTTTGATTTGTTCAAGGGGCGGTTTTTTATCGAACCTTCTATAGCTTTTACCTATTGGCCGATCAATACCAATCTACCAGATTCTTTTCAGGTAGTGGAGGATCAGTGGAACAACTACTTTTTATTTGAACCAGGGCTTCATTTTGGATTCAATTTTTAGTTTAGTTTTTTTTCCGAGATTCTTTTTCTAATTCTACTTAGGGTTTCGGGTTTGATACCCAAATAACTGGCCAGTTGGTATTGAGGGACTCGGTTGATCAAACCGGGTCTTTTTTTGAGAACGTGTTGATACTTATCTTCAGGACTTAGGATCGAAAACTTAGACATTTCTTCTTGTTGCGTACCGAACATTTGCTCCATACCTGTACGGCAGAAAGTCTCGAAACGAGGAAATTTAGTATAGAGCTCCTGCTCCTTTTTAGTATTGACGATAGCGACTGTAGTTTCTTCGCTACAAACCATGTTCTTGGTTGAGGGGCTGCCATAGACTAAGCTATTGAAGTTGGCAGCAGACTGGTGGTCCGTATAAAAGTCCCAAGTTTTTTCTTCTCCCTCTAGGATCTCATAGTTTCGGATGCAGCCACTGATAACGAAATAAGCCTCCTTAGCTACTTGCCCGACTTTTAGCAAAATAGTGCCTTTTGGGTAGGTTTTGATGGGGAAGCTTTCTTCAATCGCTAGACTTTCGTCTGGCGTTAGCTGTGTCATCTCTGATATGAGTTCTACTAAAATATGGGACATGTACTTTGTGTGTTTTAGATCATGAACTGGTTTGGGCTCTACGGTATAGCAAAATATGTCAATATACTGAGGGAGGCAAGGAAGTGCCTTTTCATCTGAAATATTGATGGAGATTAGAGTAAGTAGTAGGCTAGTTCATCACCTTACGCTCGTTGTATTTGTAACTGAGGAGGGAGAGGAGGTTACCAAACTGGTCGATCATGGTTTGCTCTTCGGGTTTGATTGGGCGCTCTTCGATTTTGAGGAGGAGGAAGCCATAGATGCCGTTGAGGCAGAGCTGCACTTCGCTGGTGATGGTGCCATTGGCTACTTGCATGTTTTCGTTGATGTAGGGCTTGGCTTTGAGGTAGACATGGTTGTAGTTTTCGTCAGAGGATTTGAGCTCCTCGTGCAGCTGATCTAGTTGTGCTACGATCTCATTGACCTCAGCGAGGTGGCCCGACTCTTGGATGCCTTGCTCGGTCATTTTCTTCATGAAAGCCTCGTAGTGGTTGACCTCAGCGAGTTTTTCTTTGGGTGTGATGGGAAAGAAGTTAATGACCTGCGTCCCGAACTTCTCCAAATCAAATTTGTAGGCACGCATCAAGTCTTCTTTGCGGTAGATCTCAATGATATATTCTGTGATGTTTTTGTTTTGATCCATAGTTTTTCGATTCAATTTTTTGTGATGAAGTCATCAGGTCATCGCTATAGTGCTACTTTTTCTTTGTCCAGATCTTTTTAATGGCTCACCGCTACTCCTTTTTTTTACTTTGTCTCACAGGTTACGCACCGTATTTCCTTTCTCAATACACAATACTCGACACTAAATATCAAGGGCGTAATCCCTCTTGAACTTTTTGCAAATGTGAAATTTTATTTATCTATTTTTGCCTTCTTTTTAAGAAAAATGGATCATCTAAGGAATTTTTGCATCATAGCGCACATCGATCACGGCAAGTCTACACTGGCCGATCGTTTGCTTCAGAATACAGGTACGGTTACAGGGAGAGACATGCAGGCACAGTTGCTGGATGACATGGATCTAGAGCGTGAGCGTGGGATTACCATCAAGAGTCATGCGATTCAGATGGCCTACAAGCACGAGGGCAAAGACTATACGCTCAACCTCATCGATACCCCAGGTCACGTGGATTTCTCATACGAAGTGTCCCGCTCGATTGCGGCCTGTGAGGGCGCACTACTCATCGTGGACGCCTCTCAAGGTATCGAAGCGCAGACGATCTCCAACTTGTACCTCGCACTGGAGCACGATCTGGAAATCATCCCTGTATTGAATAAAATCGATTTACCCGGTGCACGACCTGAGGAGGTCTCTGAGGAGATTATCGATTTGATCGGTTGTGATATGGAGGACATCATCCATGCGAGTGGGAAGACAGGTTTCGGCGTAGACAATATCCTCGATGCGATCATTAAGCGAGTCCCTGCGCCTAAGGGCAAGCCAGATGAGCCGCTACAGGCGATGATTTTTGATTCGCAGTTCAATTCATTCAGAGGAATCGAAGTGATTTTCCGCGTATTCAATGGTTCGATCAAAAAAGGAGATAAGATTAAATTCGTCGCGACAGGCAAGACCTATGAAGCAGACGAAATCGGGACGCTGGGACTACAGCAGCATCCACAGAAAGAAATTAAAACCGGAGATGTAGGCTACCTTATCTCGGGTATCAAAGTGGCCAAGGAGGTCAAAGTAGGGGATACGATTACGGCTATAGATCGACCTACTACAGAAATGATCAAAGGTTTTGAGGAGGTCAAACCGATGGTATTTGCGGGGATTTACCCTGTAGATACGCAAGATTACGAAGAGCTGCGCGCCTCGATGGAGAAGCTACAGCTCAACGATGCTTCGTTGGTCTGGGAGCCGGAGACTTCTGCAGCACTAGGATTTGGGTTCCGATGTGGATTTCTTGGGATGTTGCACATGGAGATCATACAGGAGCGATTAGAGCGCGAGTTTGACATGACTGTGATCACCACCGTACCATCGGTGCAGTTCAAGGCTTTTATGACGGATGGATCGGTACAGGACATCAATGCCCCATCTGAGATGCCAGATCCGAGTAGGGTCAAGCATGTAGAAGAGCCGTTCATCAAAGCACAGATCATCAGCAAGGCAGACTATGTCGGTCCGATCATTTCGTTATGTATGGACAAGCGTGGGACGATCCAAAATCAAGTCTATTTGACGGCAGATCGCGTGGAGTTGACTTTTGATATTCCCTTGTCGGAAATCGTGTTTGATTTCTTTGACAAACTGAAAACAATCTCTAGAGGTTATGCTTCGCTTGATTATGAGTTGACAGGGTTGAAACAATCCAACATGGTCAAACTTGATATCATGCTCAATGGCGAAGCGGTGGATGCTTTGTCCGCGATCGTACACAGAGACAAAGCCTACGAGTGGGGCAAGCGTCTATGTGAGAAATTGAAAGAATTGATCCCAAGACAGATGTTTGAGATTCCGATCCAAGCCTCTATAGGAAATAAAATCATCTCCAGAGAAACGGTGAAGGCGATGCGCAAAAACGTATTGGCGAAGTGTTATGGTGGAGATATTTCGCGTAAGCGTAAACTGCTCGACAAGCAGAAAAAAGGAAAGAAACGTATGCGTCAGGTGGGGAACGTAGAGATTCCGCAGGATGCATTTATGGCTGTGTTAAAACTGGATTAAGAAAATGCCTACAATCATAGACGGTAAGAAGGTGTCTGGAGACATCAAAGACGAAATCAAACTACAGGTAGAAGCGATGAAGAATGAGGGCAAGCGCGCACCTCATTTGGCGATCATTATCGTCGGAGATGATGGAGCCAGTCATACCTATGTAGGTGGAAAAATTACATCTTGTAAGGCAGTAGGCTTTGATTATACGTTGATGCAGTTTGCAGGGACGATCTCTGAGGACAAGCTGCTCAAACATGTCGATCAACTCAACGCGGATGAGGATATCGATGGATTTATCGTACAGCTGCCCTTGCCAGAGCATATCTCTGTAGAGAAAGTGACCGCTAGCATCTCACCAGAGAAAGATGTGGATGGATTCACGAACGAGAATTTCGGCAGTATCACTTCCAAAGCACCGCTATTGATGCCAGCTACTCCGCTAGGGATCATGGAGCTGATCAAGCGTTATGAGATCGAGACCAAAGGTAAAAACTGCGTGATTATCGGAGCGAGCCGCCTAGTAGGAGCACCTCTTGCACTCATGATGTCCAATGATGCCAATGCTACCGTGACGCTTTGCCATAAATACACCGAGGATCTAGCCGCTCATACGAGACAGGCGGACATCCTCGTGGTAGCAGTAGGCAAGCCCGGTCTGGTGAGCAAAGATATGGTCAAAGAAGGTGCTGTGATCATCGACGTAGGAACCACTCGTGTAGAGGATAAGACGAAGAAGTCAGGTTTTAAACTGTCCGGAGATGTGGAGTATGCCGAAGTAGCACCCATCGCCAGTTATATCACGCCTGTCCCTGGTGGTGTAGGGCCGATGACGATCGCGTCATTACTTATCAATACACTGCAAGCCGCTAAGAACAACCTGAAGTAGTTTGAGTTACGTCCCCAAAATATCTGAGAAGCTCCCCATTATGGAGATTTTCTATTCCATCCAAGGAGAAGGGTACTATGCGGGGACACCAGCGATATTTATCCGTCTAGGAGGCTGTGATGTGGGCTGTGTATGGTGTGACGTCAAAGAGTCTTGGGACGAGAAAGATCATCCGTTTTTTACTATCAAGGAGATCATCGAACAGATCCAGGATTATCCCTGCAAGACGATCATTGTCACAGGTGGAGAACCACTGATGTATGACATGACGGAGTTGACCACTGCGCTCAAGGAGAAAGGGTATCAACTGAATATAGAAACCTCGGGAGCTTATCCTATGTCTGGTGTGTGGGACTGGGTATGTTTCTCCCCGAAAAAGTTTAAAGCGCCAGACCAGTCGGTCTACGCTGCAGCAAGCGAACTCAAAGCCATTGCCTTCAATAAATCTGATTTCAAATTTGCTGAAGAGCACGCGGAGCAAGTCAATGACAGATGCAAACTCTATCTACAGCCCGAGTGGTCCAAGGCTGATAAGATGACTCCAGAGATCATCGAATATGTCAAAGCGCATTCCCAGTGGAATATTTCGCTGCAGACACACAAGTATCTCGATATCCGATAAAATTTTCTTGGTACTTTTGTTTCAGAGGTCAAATGACAAAGGTGCTGACTCCTGAAAGGGTAAGTTGTCTTTAGGTCAGTTTGGCTATCCTAAAAGATACCTGTTCGAAATGCGCTACACACTTCTATTTCTCTTTGTTTTTATTTTTGTTGACTCACACGCCCAGTACACTTCGTATCATTCGGAGGACAAAAAGGCACTTCGAGACTATGAGGAAGCACGGCAGTTGCTCAAGAGAGTACAGTTCCGTGAAGCCATGGAGCCGATGCTGGATGCGGTAGAGCGAGATCCGGACTTTATCGAGGTGTGGTTGGCGCTTGGTAGCGCTAGCAATCGTTTGGGTTGGGATAGTTTGTCTTTTGTGTATTTTAAAAAGGCGATTCGAATTGATCCCGATTATCCCAAATCGAAGTATGCCTATCATGCTATTGGGGAGCAGTTTTATAAGGACGCGGTATATGATAGTGCAGAGGCTTATTTGGAGCATTATATCCGAACCATTCCCAATGATCCAGTCAAAGAAACTGTTGCGAAATCTATGATTATGGACTGTAGGTTTGCACAGCAGGCTCTTCTTAATCCTTTCGAATACAATATTAGGCAGTTGGCAGATCATGCCAACTCTTTTCAACTACAGTATTTTCCCGCACTATCCGTCGATCAGCAGAAGCTTTATTTCACACGTCGCGTAGGGATGAACAACTATGACGATGAGGATATTTATTTCTGCGAATATGACTCTGCTAGTCAGATGTGGTCAGTGCCTGCTTCGGTTTCTGATCAAATCAATTCGGAGTTCAATGAAGGAGCGGCATCCATGTCCGCTGACGAAAGGACGCTTGTGTTCACGTCATGTGATGGTAGACGTGGCTATGGTAGTTGTGACATATATATCGCCCAGAAAGTAGGAGATGATTGGAGCAAGCCAGAGAATATAGGCAAGGCTGTTAATTCTGCTGCATGGGAGGCACAGCCATCTCTGTCTGCTGATGGGCGTACGATCCTTTTTGTGTCCAATCGCCGAGGTGGGTATGGAGGAAAGGATATCTGGATGTCTACCAAAAATCGTCGCGGAGAGTGGCAGTCGGCTATCAATCTCGGAAAACGCATCAATAGTAACAAAGATGAGATTAGTCCTTTTATTCATGCCAACGGCGAGACGATTTATTTCTCTTCTAATGGACACGAAGGGTTGGGAGGTCTAGATATCTACATGAGTGAGATTGAGCGAGATTCTTTGTGGAAGTTCCCCGTCAATCTAGGGTATCCGCTCAACGATGAACATGATCAGGTATCGCTGTATATCGCTTCGGATAGCAAAACAGGCGTGTACACTATTGAGAAACTTACCAAAACAGGATTTCAGAGTAAGCTCTATGCTTTTGATTTGCCTGACAGGTTTCAGGTTACGAACCAGAGTGCCTATCTAAAGGGGCGCGTAGTTGATGCGGATAACCATTCTCCTATAACTGCGGAGATACAGGTGTATCACTTGTCGAATAATCATTTTTACTCTGAACTAACCTCGGATGCCAAGACGGGGGCTTATACATTGGTGCTAACGGAGGGGAATCGCTACGGTATATACGTGACGAGTCCTGGGTATATGTTCGTTGACTTTTCGTTCACGCTAGAGGATCTAAAATCCTTCGATCAAAACCTGTTGGATATTGAACTACAACCCATTAAGGTTGGTGCGTCCAGTACTTTGGGCAATGTATTTTTCGATCATGATGATGCAAGCCTGAAACCTGAATCTATGTCGGAGCTTCGTGTTGTGTATTACTTCCTACGGCAGAACCCAAAATTGAAGATGGAGATCGCAGGGCATAGTGATAGTGAAGGTTCCGAATCCTATAATTTAGAGCTATCCATGCGACGAGCCAAAACTGTCCATGATTTCTTAATATCAAAGGGGATTAGCCCTTCTCAATTGAGTTACAAAGGCTATGGTGAAAGTCGTTTACTTTACACAGGAGAAAACCCCCATCTTCTCGCAGAAAACAGGAGAATTGAGTTCTTAGTGAGTGAAATTGGCGAGTAGCCTTACGCACGACATTTGATGCCCCTTCCAAAGATTAGTTTTAATACTCTGTTAATATTGGTTAAAAAAGTATTTTATTCTGAATCTCCCACTGATTGTGAAACAAGATTTTACCTACAGGTAAAAACCTGTAAAAAAACAGTATGCATGCCAACTAATAATTGTTAGTTAGTTTTAGTGAAAGTGTTCTAAAAAGCATAAGTTTGGAATTATTAAACATATTATTTAAACATTTATTAACAATTAAAACATACGATATGAAGAGGATTCTACTTATTTGTTTCATGTTGTTGTCTGCACTCGTGACAGAGTCGTGGGCACAAGATCGTACTGTATCTGGTAAAGTAACAGATGATACAGGCGAAGGATTACCAGGGGTAAACGTTGTACTAAAAGGTACGACGGTTGGATCTACTTCTGATATTGAAGGTAACTGGAAAGTGAGTGTTCCTTCGGACGGAGGAGTTTTGGTTTTCTCATTTGTAGGGATGACTGCTCAGGAAGTTGCGATTGGTTCTAGATCGGTAATCGATATTACGATGAAGGCAGATGCACAGCAGTTGTCTGAATTAGTAATTACGAGTTATGGTATTGCTAGAGCCAAGGATGAGTTGACATACGCTACGCAGAAAATTGAATCAAAGGACCTTGTTGCAGCAGAGCAACCTCAGGCAGGTATTGGTCTTGTAGGTAAAGTTGCAGGTATGCAAGTCAACGTACAGAACAATGGTGTGAAACCAGATGTTCAAATTGTCCTTAGAGGTTTGAACTCTATATCTAAAAGTAATGCCGCTTTGATTGTAATTGACGGGATTATTGCCACATCTTCTGCTTTTGGAGATTTGAACCCACATGATATAGAGAGCATTAACGTATTGAAAGGTGCTAATGCTGCAGCCCTGTATGGAGCGGACGCTGTAAATGGTGCATTGATTGTGACAACTAAGAGAGGTACTGGCAATGCAGATAAATTTACTGTGGGTATCAATACGTCTGTGACATTTGAAGAGGTCGCATATATGCCTGATTTTCAAAGTGAATATGGTATTGGTTGGGATGGACATTATGACCCCATTGAGAATACAAACTGGGGGCCAAGGTATGATGGTGTGACCAGACAAATAGGACCTACATTTCCCGACGGTTATGTGTTGGAGACGCAAGAGGTTCCATATGCTCCAATTCAGGATAACCTACTTGATTTTTATGATAGAGGTGTGACCAATATGAACACGGTTTATGCTGCAGGTGGAGATGAAACAGGTTCATTCTATATGTCTTTTGGTAATCAAACGACTACTGGTATTGTGCCTGACGATGAATTTGAAAGAACAACGTTCAGAGTAAATGCTACTAAGCAAATAGGGAAATTAAAGTTGGGCGTGTACGGTGGTTACTACCAAGATAAAACTAACGTAGTGGGTGATCAAATTGGTGATCAAGACAGGCCGTTGTATTGGTTTATCCTTAATACACAATCAAATATTCCTCTAACTAGTTACAAGGATTATGACAATCCTGCGAGCTATGGATATGCAGACAACTATTATAACGCCTATTATCAAAACCCATATTGGGCGATAGGTACTAATAGAGACGAGGATAAAACTTCGAGATTGTACTCAGTGATGTCGGCATCTTATGATATCTTGGATAACCTCAAATTTGTAGGTAATGTAGGTGTGAACTCAAGACAAGGTTCTGGTAAAAACCATAGAGATCGTCAAGAGTATAGTGATGAACTTCAGCCAGCTCACTCTACAGTATCTTCTTTTGTAGAGGATTTTGAATTTACGGACGTTCGTTACAATGGTAACTTCACATTCCAAGGGAGTTTTGATATTGGCGAAACATTTAATATCACTCCTATTGTAGGTATGTCATTTAAGAATGATACTTATAGAGAAAGTACTATTCGTTCGAATAATTTAAGTATACCAGGCTTCTATGATGTGAATAGTGGGGTGATAGGTAGTACTGATGTAGATGAGTGGACCAAACGTCAAATTGGTGTGTTTGCAGATGTGACATTTGGATACGATAACTGGGTGTTTTTGAATGCAACGGGTCGTCAAGATTGGACGTCTACTTTGCCATTAGATGACAATACATATTTTTATCCTTCAGTTGGTTTGTCTGTAGTGTTGACGGAAGGAATTAGTGCATTGAAGGATAACGATATCTTGTCTTATGCTAAGCTTAGTGTAAGTAACGCGACTGTATATAACGACCTTCCTGTTTTCTTGATTAATGAGACTTATCGTCAACAAAATACAAGAGACCTAACGGGTGGATTTGAAAACTATCCAGCTTTTCCTCTCGCAGGCCAAAACGGATATTATCTCAGTACCACGACTGTTGACGCTAATATATCTAAGGAAAAACTAAACACAACGGAGTTTGGTGCTACTTTAGGTTTCTTAAGAGGACGTATCAATCTGGATGGAGCTTATTTTATTACTACCACGACGGATTTGATTACAGGTACTACACCATCTAGGGCTTCTGGAGCATCATATTTCTATACTAATATTGGAGAGTTGCAGACAAAAGGTCTAGAGTTGGCATTGGGAGCAACGATTCTTGAAATTGGAGATTTTTCATGGAAAGCCAATATCAACTACACTTCTTATGAGTCTGTCGTAAAAGAGATCAAGGAAGGTTTAGATGAGATAGGATTGGATGTGTATACTGCTGGATATGGTACTTATGCAGTGAAAGGTGAGGCTTTTCCTCAAATCAAAGCTGCAGGTTATTTGAGAAATGATAATGGTCAAGTTATTATTGATTCTAATGGTAACCCACAGGTGGGTGACGTTATTTCTCAAGGCAAAACTACGCCAGATTACATTTTGGGAGGGACATCAAGGTTTGAATACAAAGGCTTGTCTCTTTCTGCTACTATGGATTACAGAACAGGGCACGTTTATTATGAACAGGGTTCAGACGCGATGGAGTTCACAGGAAGGTCTGTTGCCAGTGTTTCTTCAAATCGACAAGATTTCGTTTGGCCTAATTCAGTAATTGACAATGGTGATGGTACTTACACTGATAATACCAATATTCCAATTACTGGTGGTGTTATGGGATTTTGGAAGGATAGATATAATGAGATTAAGGAGAATTACGTAAAGGATGCAACAGCCTTGAAATTGCGTGAGGTGACTTTGAGATATGCTATCCCTTCTGATATTTTGGAAAAAACCAAAGTTATTAGCAGAATGTCCGTAGGTGTGTTTGGAAGAAATTTGGTTACATGGTTGCCTGAGGAGAATAGATTTTCTGATCCAGAATTTAAGAATACTAGAGCTACTGATGATGCCAATGGAGTGGGTATTGGTGGTTACTTTACATCGCCTCCTACGAGAACATATGGATTTAACTTGAATATTGAATTTTAAGCAAAATCAAAGATGAAAAATAACAAAATATATACATACATACTGGCAAGTGTGGTTCTTTTATTTGGAGCTACATCTTGTGATGATTTTTTGGACGTCAATACTGATCCCAATAATCCAACAGAAGTAACAGTTGATCTGATACTCCCGGTTGCACAAGTTTATACCGCAACTCAAATGCATGCTGATCGTCGTATCAACCATTTAGGAAGTATGATGATGTACAACTGGAGTGAATCTCAGGGTTTTTCTTGGTATGATAACGAATTTCAGTACTTGGTAAACTCTACTTTCTATGCTTCTATTTTTGATGAAGGGTATAGAGACCCATTGAAACAATATAATCTATTGACCGAATTAGGTGAAGGGTATGATAATTATGAGGCAATTGGTCTTATTATGAAAGCATATCATTATCAGTTGATGGTAGATTTTTATGGTGATATTCCATATTCTGAAGCGTTGCAGCGTAGTGAAAATGCAACCCCTGTTTATGATAGTGGTAGCGATGTTTACACTAGTTTGATGGTAGACCTCACAGCAGCTATTGATTTAATCAATGTTGCTGCAGGAAGTGGTGTCGCTGTTGAACCAGGAAGTGACGATGTGATGTTTGGTGGTGATATGACTATGTGGAAGCAATTTGCTAACACTTTAAAAGTTCGTATTCTTACCAGACTTTCTGATATGACTTCTATGCAGGGGTATATCCAGACTGAATTCGATGCAATTACAGCTGAGGGGTCTGGTTTTATTACAGCTAATGTAGTAGTCGACCCTGGCTATGAAGTGTCTGAGGGAAAGCAAAATCCTTATTGGGATGAAATGGGATTCACCCCTACTGGGGACGAGCAGCTAAACTATAGAGCTACTTGTGCAACGCAGTATATTTTAGATTATCTGGCAAGCACTAATGATCCGAGAATCAGCTTTTTGTATGAAGAGCCAGATACAGGACATCTAGGTGTTAATCAAGGACTAGAAGTAGATGAAAATTATGCGCCTGAGTTGGTTTCTAATATAGGACCTGGGATTTTGAAAAGTGCTACGATGGGTGACATCATATTTACTCTTGCAGAGAGTAATTTTAACAGAGCTGAACTCGCACTCAAAGGATTTGGTGGAGATCCACAGACTCTTTACGAAGCAGGTATTTCTGCGGCTTTTGTGACTTTATCACATGGAGCAGCAGTTTTAACGTCTGCAGACGCTATAGCATATTATTCTCAAAATATTAATAATGTGAATTATGCAGGGTCAGCGAATAAATTAGAAGCGATTATTACGCAGAAGTGGCTAGCAGTAAATGGACTTACTGCAGAGCAATCATGGTTCGATTATAGCCGAACTGGGTTTCCTTCTAATCTGCCTATATCTGCGCAGGCATCATCTTCTGATAGACCTGTTAGGTTGTATTATCCGGCTAGTGAGTCTGCAAGTAATGCGGATAACATTCCTGCTCAGCCAGATGCTTTTACAGGTAAGATTTTTTGGGCAAACTAAAATAGAACAAAATGAAGAATTTTATTTATATAATATTAGTGACAATTGTTGCAGGGAATTTGGTTTCCTGTGTCGATTCGACAGCTCCAGAGGATGAGTTTGGAAGTGGGGCTAGTGCAGTTAATTTTGCTGGGTTTACCCAAAGTTCTCAGGCACTCAGTGCGGTGGTATATGACGATGAAAGGTCATACGACAGTAATATCGCTTTTGAAGTCAAAGGACCATCGATGGAGAGTACGACTGGTGATGTTGCCGTTAGTATAGCAATAGATGAGTCATCTACTGCTGTAGAAGGTACACACTTTACACTGGATGAAAAATCTATAGTACTGTCTGAAGATGGTGATTATAGAGGATTGTTGCCTATTACTGTTCTGACAGCGGGTATAGAGCCACCTAATACGTTTGATTTAATTCTTAAAATATCGAGTGTAGATGGAAAGGGTGTAGTAGCTAATGGTAAGACGATAGCAGTTAAAATGGTTTACCAGTGTTATTCTGATCTTTCAGGTACCTACTTGGTTCAAAATGATGCGAATTGCGGTACAGCTGTATTGACCACTATTGTCAAAAATGATGATGGCTCATGGCATATTGGCATAGGTGATGGAGGTTTCTTAGGTCACGGATGTACTGGAAACCCAGGTCTAGACAACTGGTCAAATATTGTTGAATTGTGTGGGGAAATTCTACCTTCGGATGATTTAGAGTATGCAGACTGTTGTACAATTGGCAATATTCAAGGAGGTACTTGGGATGCTGATAATGGTATTTTGACCATGGAGCACACTCAGGCTTTTACGGGTAACTGGGCAGGGGCTTGGGTCTCAACTTACACCAGACAGTAATTTTAACTTAAAAGTGAAAAGATATGTTTAAAAGTATAAATGGAATATTGGTAGTTACACTTGTAGCGAGTGTAATGCTGATTAGTTCATGCCAAGAAGAGGAGGTCGCTGGAATAGTGTCTCCTGAGGACAATGCCGTTGCTACAATAGAAGCGTTAAATACAATAACTGCTATGACTGAGGGCGATGATACGCTTTGGTATTCAATTACTGTTGACAAAATGCTGAAGCAAGATGTTAAGTTTTCTCCTGTTTTTGTGGGGGAATCTACTGTAGATCTAAGTGATTTAGTAATAATAGGAGGTGTTTTGAAAGCTTCGACTAGTTCAGTTAAACTGGGTATAGTAATGGCGCCAGATGAACTTGCTGAATCTAAGGAGGTTTTTGAAATGGAAATAAGTGCTAAATCAGACCTCTCTTATAATTTCCAATTAAACATGGATAAATCTAATGTTGTCATTTCTGCTGGTGAGGTTAGTGATTATGACATGAATTTGGATTGGAACACAGTGACTTATGATCTTGTTGAAGATGGTGAGGTAGAGACTTTGGATATGTGTGAATTGGAAGTTGATTTTGATATCTTAATTGAAGGAGCTAATGGTTCTAATTATGGAGGTGCTACTGGGGATTGTCCAGAAACTACAGATTTTAGAGATCTTCCTGTAGGCTCTTATGATATTACAATTGATTTTTACGGTGTAGGTGATGATTTTCCAGCTGATGTAGGTTTGGATATTCCATATAGTGTAGCGATTGCTAACAATACAGGAGATGTTTATCAATATGAAGGTTCTTTTAATAGTAATGATGCAGGGAATGTATCTAAAGTTATAGGACAATTGGTAATGGCTAGTGACGGTTCGTTTAGCGTAACACTTGCAGAGTAATAAAGTTTAGACATAAAAAAAGGCTACATATTGTAGCCTTTTTTTATGTCTAAACTTTATTACTCTACTAAAAGATGTTAATGTATTTTAAGTTAATTCAGGTTTTTGAAAATTATAAATGTTAGTAGAAAGCAATAAAACAGTTGCCATAAAAAAAGTAATGTTTCAGGTGGTAATCTGGGGAGTGTTTTTATTCACAAGTACAAGTGTTTATTCGCAATCGGGTGATCCTTATAAAGCCACACTATCAGGACATATTAAAAGTGCTTATACAGGACTAGATGTTATAGGAGCGACGGTGTATTTAGAGAGTGTCCAAAAGGGAACTGCTACTGATGTAGAGGGTAATTTTAAAATTATTGTTCCCAAAGGACTATTTAAAGTTCGCTTTAGCAGTGTCAATATGAAGACCCAGATCATAGAGATTGATTTGATTGAGGATGTTAACATTGAAGTTGAGCTTCGTGAAGAGATTCTCAATCTTAATGAAGTGACAGTTTTTGCAGAGAAGCAAGATGCTAATGTCAAAAGCCTAGATGTAGGTAAGAACGAGTTAGATATTAACAAGATTAATTCTATGCCGGCATTTATGGGTGAACCTGATGTGGTGAAGTCGTTGATGCTTTTGCCAGGTGTTAGTACAGTGGGCGAAGGTGCATCTGGTTTCAATGTACGAGGTGGAGGAGTAGATCAAAACTTGATTCTACAGGATGGAGCCCTCATTTTTAACCCTTCGCATGTATTCGGGTTCTTTTCTGTGTTTAATCCCGCAGTAGTTAAAAGTGCGTCTCTGTATAAAAATGGTATGCCAGCACAATACGGAGGCCGCCTTTCGTCTGTACTGGATGTAGAACTGCAAGAAGGAGATTTTAATGAATACAAAGGAGAAGTTGGATTAGGATTGGTGGCGAGTAAGTTAGCCATACAAGGACCTATTGTTAAACAAAAAGTATCATTTTTGATTGGAGGCAGAGCCTCTTACTCTGATTGGTTGCTCAATAAGGCTAAAGATTTAGAGCTGCGCCAGAGCAGTGCTATGTTTCAAGATATGAATGCAAAGTTGGCCTATATGGTCAACGATAAGAATAAAGTGAGTTATTCAGGCTACTACAGTCGTGATGGGTTCAAATTTGCAGCAGAGTCTGATTTTGAATGGTCTATGATGAATCATGTGGTGAAATGGAGTCATATTTTTTCTGATAGATCAGATTTAGATGTCAATTTAGTAGTAGGGAACTATACTTCACTGGTAAAGGAAGATGATCAGGGTATTCGATATGATGTGACTTCTGTTATTGACTATCAAAAAATGAGTGTTAGGTATTCATATGTTGTAAATGAAAAACACAATATAAATGCTGGGTTGGAATCAACTTATTATCAGTTTCAACCAGGGAATAGAGATGTGATAACTGAAAATACAAGTCTTACTGATTTGAATATTGAGAAGGAAAAGTCTATTGAAACGGGAATCTATCTAGAAGATGATTTTACAGTTAATTCCTCATTGTCTATACGGGCTGGATTGAGATTTAGTCACTTTGTTAATCTGGGGCCGGGTACGGATTATTTGTATGGACCGAATGATTCGAGAAAAGCAAATAATATCACGGATACCATTTACTATGATAATGGTGAACCAATAGTCTCTTATCAAGGCTTAGAGCCTCGGGTGACAATTAATTATGAATTGACCTCAACGAGTTCAATGAAGCTTGGGTATAACCGGACCAGACAGTATCTTCATATGATTTCTAATACCGCCGCAGTATCTCCATACGATATTTGGAAAACAAGTAACTATTATGTTCCACCAGAAATAGGAGATCAAATTTCCTTAGGGTATTTCCGGAATTTTAGAGAAAATCAATATGAAACTTCTGTAGAGGTCTATTATAAGCATGGTACAGATGTGACGGATTTTAAGAATGGGAAGGATTTGTTTATGAATTCAAATTTGGAGGCGGATTTATTGACAGGAGAGTCTAATTCTTATGGAATTGAATTTTTTGTTAATAAGAAAATGGGGAAGCTTACAGGTTGGATGAGTTACACATATTCCAGATCATTTAGAAAAGTAGAGGGTGAAAATGAGGATGAAACAATAAGTAATGGAGATTGGTATCCGTCCAATTATGATAAACCACATGATTTCACTACGGCTATCAATTACCAGTCGACCCCACTGGTTAGTTTTGGAGTGAATTTCACCTATAGTACTGGACGTCCAGTTACTGCACCAGAGCTTAATTACAATGTAGGTAATTTGACCTATGTTAATAGTTATTCATTGCGTAATGAACTTAGAATTCCAGATTACCATAGGTTAGATATTTCAATGAATCTTAAAACCAAACCGAAGGTAGAAAGGTGGTGGAGAGCAAGTTGGACTTTTGCTGTATACAATGTATATGGTCGAAAGAATGCTTTTTCAGTGTATTATAAGAATGAAGTTGGTAGTCCACCGAGTGCCTATAAATTATCTGTTTTGGGTAGTGCGTTTCCTTCCATTATGTTAAATATTGAGTTTTAAGAGGAGTTAGAGATGAAGAGAGTTTTATTTTATTTGTTATTTATAGTGGTTGCTTCTTCTTGCATTGAAAATCTAGGGGTTTTTAAAGGAAGAAATGGAGATATAGTTATTGAAGGGGTTATAACCAATGAATTTGGTCCTCATATTGTGAAATTAGCAACAACTAAAGAGTTCGGTGCCCCTACAGACTACTACCTAGTACAAGGAGCAAATGTAACTATTGAGGATAATCTGGGAGGTGTAATTGATTTGGAAAATATAGGAGAAGGTAAGTATCAGACACCAGAAAATTTTCGAGCAGAACTTGGAGGAAGTTATAGGTTAAGGGTTGTTTTGAGGTCAGGTGAGGAGTTTGAGTCATCTTTTGAGTCACTGAATGAAGTGCCAACGATAGATAAGGTTTATCATCGGATAGAACAGCGTAGTGTACTGAGTAGCTCTGATGTACTTACGGAGGAGTCAGTAGTAGTGTTTTATGCTGATTTCAATAATCCAAAGGACGTTGACAATTTTTATAGATGGAGGTATAAAGAAACCTATCAGGTGTTTTCACCTTTGGCGGGGAACAGAGAAGGAGATGTTTTGCAGTCTAGAGGGTGTACAATGGCTATTTCACATAGGGATTGTTGGGTTGATAAGTTTGATACGGAGTTTCTTAATATTACGAATGATGGATACTATGATGGTTTAGAGCAGTTAGGTCATGAAGTGTTTTTTACGGATATAGATAAGAAGTTTGCGATTGGATATAGTGCAAATATTCAATTGTACAGTTTGAGTGAACAAGCGTATGAATACTGGGCTGCTATTGAAAAACAAGCTGAAAATAGCGGGTCTATTTTTGATACGAGTAATTTTCAGATCAAAGGAAATGTTAGTTCTATAGATGACCCAGAGCAATTGGTGCTGGGTTATTTTGGGGTGTCAGGAGTTGCTAGCCAACGGGTCATGTTAATAAATTATGAGGTGCCATATACGCATACTTACGTCTGTGAAGCAAACAATAGTGGCTGTTACCCTGTGAATTGCATAGACTGTACAGCATACGGAGCTAGTTCGCGAACAACTAAACCAGATTATTGGAAGTAGTATGAAATGAATGATCAGTTGAAGAGTGACAGTTACTTTTTAGCTATCCTACTGATAGATAGTTGTTTCATGAAGTTTAAAGTGAAGAAGAAGGGGTGGCATGTTTGTGCTAACCCTTTTTTGGTACTTATCAATCAATACTGAACTCATACCCTTCTAGTGCTAGTTCTGTATTTTCAAAGATAGTTTTGGTCTCGGCGAGCATAGGGAGTAGCTCTTTGTAACGCGTAGAAAAATGGCCGATGAGTAGTTTGTTTACCTGCGCTTTTTGAGCGATGAGTCCAGCTTCTATGGTTGTAGTATGGTGGGTTTGTGCGGCACGGTCCGTCATGTTGTCCATGAAGGTAGCTTCGTGGTAGAGTATGTCCACACCATGTATGTATGGGATGATTGCTTCGTCATATTTCGTGTCAGAGCAGAAAGCATAGGCACGTGATGGAGCAGGATCTAGGGTGTAGTCTTCGTTCTTATATTGAAGATTTCCATCTTGGTCGAATACGTCATTTCCGTTTTTGAGCGAAATGATTTTAGATGGAGGGATGTCTGCAATTACTTTTGATCGGTCTATTCTTCTCTTTTTAGGTTTTTCTCGGAAGATAAATCCAGAACAGGGAATTCGATGATTGAGTGGAAAAGAGTGTACAGTGATGTTCTGCGTCTCCATTAGTAGCTGTTGCTCTCCGTAAATCCATTCGGTCAGATTGATTTTGTAGTTTAGTGCAGTTTGCGAATGCTTGAGATTGATAGCTAAAATTTCTTTCAACCCAGGAGGGCCATAGATGTTTAGGTCTTTTTTTCGTCCATAGAGGTGTAAAGAAGAGATCAGTCCAATAAGTCCATAGTAATGATCTCCATGTAGATGACTGATGAAAATGTAGTCTATCTTCTGGGCTTTGATTTTGTTCTTTTTGAGTTGAACCTGTGTGCCTTCTCCACAATCGATAAGAAAAGGCACTTGCATCATCGTCAGCAGTTGTGATGTTTGATTCCTGTTATGAGCAGGTACCGATGCATTGGATCCGAGTATTTTGACGCTAAATGACAAATGTTAGGGGCTGAAAAACTAAGGAGAAGACTATTCTTCTCCCTCTTTTAATCCTTTCTCTAGCTCGTTCATGAAAACGAGATCAACTGACTCTTCTACTGTAGGTAGGATTTCGAGTACTTTATCGAGTTGCGAGATTTTAATGAGTTTCATGGCGTGATCAGATACACCACTGAGGATGAATGTCCCTCCAGCCTCAGTAAACACCCTATTGCCTACGAGAAGAGCGCTGAGTCCTGATGAGTCGATATATTTGACCTCAGATAAGTCTACAATCATATTAGCAACTCCCTGCCCCTGAAAAGCCAAAAACTCGGTTTTTAGCTCTGCCGAAATGGTAGCGTCTAGTTTCTCTTCGTTGAACTTTATTGTATTGTATTTTTCTTGTCTATCTAGTGTGAATTTCATATTGTGTTTTCTCCTCGTCTATTGTAAATTAATCGAATTTTCGATGTTTCCTTTGATTCTGTTGTAAATATCTGAAGTGTCTACTCGATCAAACGTGTCACCGATGATCTTTTCGTATAGCTCTATGTAGCGATCAGAAATAGACTTGATTTTTTCCTCAGACATATCAGGAATCTTTTGTCCGTCCTTGCCTTGAAACCCTTCAGAGATTAACCATTGACGTACAAACTCCTTAGAAAGTTGTCGTTGCGGTTCGTCTTTTGCTTGTAAATCTGCATAAGTGTCCGCATAAAAGTAGCGTGACGAATCAGGGGTGTGGATTTCATCGATCAAAATTATTTCTCCATTGTAGAGGCCAAATTCATATTTGGTATCTACCAAAATCAACCCACGCTCTGCAGCCATCTCTGTTCCCCGTTGGAATAGTGCTTGGGTATATTCCTCCAATTGGATGTACAATGATTCTTCGACGATTCCTTGTTTTAGGATTTCCTCTCTAGAAATATCTTCGTCATGTCCTTCTGAGGCTTTTGTCGTAGGGGTGATGATAGGGGTAGGGAGCTTGTCGTTTTCTTTCAATCCGTCAGGTAAGTTCACCCCACAAAGAATACGCTTTCCGGCTTTATATTCGCGAGCCGCATGTCCAGCTAAATAGCCACGGATAACCATTTCTACTTTGAAGGGGTCACATTTCTTGCCGACGGTGACGTTAGGGTCAGGTACAGATTCTACCCAGTTGGGTACGATATCGGCGGTTGCTGCTAAGAATCTAGCAGCGATTTGATTGAGCACTTGTCCCTTGTAGGGAATGGGGTCTGGGAGCACCACATCAAAAGCAGAAATCCTATCGCTAGCGACCATGACCAGTGCATGGTCGAATTCATAAACGTCACGCACTTTGCCAGTGTATTTCTTCGTTTGTCCAGCAAAGTGATAATCAGTAGACTTTAAACCTGTATTCATAGGGGCAAATCTAAAGCATCACAGCTAATTAGTAGATATAAAAAGCAGACAGGATTTGAATTCATGCTAGGGCTGGGTGATCAGCCGCCCAAATTTATAGCTTTCCTCTTTGATAATATTACCTCTCTTGTCATAGTATATCCACCGTCCATCTTTTTCATTGCGGTTGTACTGACCTTGAATTTCAGGGTCACCAGATTTGAAATACTGTGTGTAAGCTCCATCTAGTCGATCGAATTTGTAGTTTTTACTTCCCAGTATTTTGCCATTGGGATAGTATGCGAGACTCTCCCCATGTTTCTTCCCTTTAATATATGCTTCTTCGGTAAGTACATTGCCTTTGTTATCATAGATGATGCGTTTTCCTTCTAGTTTTCCTTGGTTGTATCTCTCGATTATATGTAAATCGCCTTTCTCATTAAAATACTTCCATGTTCCAGTTTTGAAATCATCCTTGAATTTGCGAGTAGCGATTAAAATGCCTGATTCGTCGAACTCATCTATGTTGCTATCTTTTTCATAGTTGGAGTAGTTGCCTTTGGTTTTGATCTGACCGTTGGGATGGTAGACGATGTTGGTTCCAGATCTTTTACCGTTTGCTAGGTTGAGTTCCTGCTTGACTGCTCCGTCAGGATAGTAAGAAATGATCGCCCCGTTGAGCTGTCCATGCTCGTAGTTGCCAGCAGTTTCTAGCTGACCATTTTCATAGTACTTCTTGAAACTTCCTTCGTTAGACCCATTTTTTTGGAATGTTTCGGTACTGACCTGTCCGCTAGGGTAGTAGCTGAGTAGCTGTCCATCGATTACGCCATTTTTATAATTGATGGAGGACTTGATGATACCAGTGTCGTAGTAGGTCTTGTTAGGGCCGTGTTGTTTACCTCCTAAGTAGCTGATTTCTTCTTTGATCTTTCCGTTTGTCCAGTATTCTTTGACTAGTCCGTCTGGTTTACCTTTTTTGAATTCTGTTTCATTTTTGATCGTACCGTCTGGGTAGTAGGATTTGAGTATGCCAATCAAGCTATCGTTTTGAAATGTGCCTGACTGGATTAGGTGTCCAGCATCGTCGAAGACTTTGGTGTCTCCCTGCCTTTTTCCTCTGAGATAGAAAGTGCTGCGTTGTATCTGCCCGTCTTCGTAGTAATTGAGAAACTCCCCCTCACGATTGCCCCGATGATAGTATCCTGTTACTATTACTGCTCCATCATAACTATACTTTTTGTATTCACCATGTAGTACGGTGGTTGTATCCACTTTTATCGTGGTGTAAGTCTCTCTGATTGGATAGGCTCCGTTTCGCTCCTGATCGTAGCGTTTGGTTACTTTGGTCTGTGCGAATAGCGATACAGAAGGGATAGAAAGAAGCAAAAGGACTAATATTTTTCTCATATCTAGGGGTGAAAAAGACTTTACACTTGTATCAGTTCGCAAATGTAAAGTCTTTGAAGAAATAACGGTTTATTGGCTCATTCGTTTGCATGAGCATTATTGGGTTGATATTAACACTTTTCTATAACGATGGCAGATGCGCCACCTCCTCCGTTACAGATGCCTGCTACACCGATTTTACCTTTTTTCTGATCGAGTACAGAGGTTAGTGTTGTGATAATGCGTGCACCTGATGCACCGAGTGGATGCCCTAGTGCTACTGCTCCACCGAGGACATTGACTGTGTCTGGCTTGAGGCCGAGTGCTTGTATGTTGGCGAGTGCGACGACTGAGAACGCTTCATTAATCTCATAGAAATCTACGTCTTTGGGCGTTAATCCAGCGTGTTTTATCGCTTTTGGGATTGCCAGCGATGGAGCAGTGGTGAACCAGATAGGTTCCTGTGCGGCATCTGCAAACCCCAATATTTTTGCGATGGGTTTTAGTTCCAATTCTTCCATTTTTCGCTTGCTCATTACCACTAGGGCGGAAGCTCCGTCGTTGATGGTGGACGCATTGGCTGCCGTGACAGAGCCATCAGCGTTGAAGACGGGACGTAACGATGGGATTTTGTCGAATTTGACCTTGCGGAATTCTTCGTCTTCATTTACTACGACGGGCTCTCCTTTTCTTTGTGGTACTTCTACGGGTACGATTTCGTTTTTGAAAGAACCAGCTTCGGTAGATGTAGCTGTTTTTTGGTAAGAAGCAATAGCGTATTCGTCCTGCGCTTCGCGGCTGATGTTCATTTCCTTGGCAGTGTTGTCTGCGCAGCTACCCATGGGGAATTTATGATATGGCTCCCAGAGCCCGTCATGTAGCAATCCATCGAGCATTTGTCCATGTCCATAACCGAGACCGTAGCGTGCTTTTGGTACGTAATATGGGATATTGGACATGCTTTCCATGCCACCAGCGACTACCACGTCGTTTTGTCCAAGCATGATGGATTGAGCAGCGAGCATGACGGACTTCATGCCAGAGGCACAGACTTTATTGACCGTAGTGCACGGGACGTTGTAGCCTATGCCAGCTCCGATCGCTGCTTGGCGTGCGGGTGCTTGTCCTAATCCTGCTGATACGACATTGCCCATGAATACTTCGTCTACATTTTCGGTTTGTATTCCTGCTTTGTTGAGCGCGCCTTGGATAGCAATAGAACCAAGTTGGACCGCTGAGAGAGAGGATAAACTACCGCCAAAACTTCCTATTGGTGTGCGGACGGCAGATACCAGATATACTTCTTCCATAATGATTTTGTTTTTGGGTTGTTATATACCAAATGTAATCAATGACCTAGGCGTTCGTCAAGCGAACAGCCGCTTTTTCTTGGATGATATTCTGTACGGGACGCTTTTCGATTTTGGATTCTAGCCACGAGATGATATCGAAGTACAAGAAAGCTCTTTTTTCGTAAGGATCTTTGGATAGCAAGAGGAGATTATTACGCAGTGTTTCGAATCGTTTTTCTAGCTCTTTTTCCGTGATGTTTGTCTTTAGTCTTACGAGGAAGTTGAGGATGTATTTTTGAAACTGATGGAGGTCTTCTTTCTTCAGAAGAAAACGATAGGTGGATCGTACGTAGTACTCGATCAACTCCATGTTGCCTAGTTCATAGTGGCTGATCAGGTTAACTATCCGTGCAAAACCGTGAATGTCCTCTCTCAAATCCACTTCGTGCGAGTTGATGATTTTGTTGAGCCAGATAATGGCAGTTTTGTGGTCGTCATTTCCAAAGTATAGACAGGCGGTTTTGAAGTACATGATGACTCGAGAGTGTGGGTCAAGCTGTAGAGCAAAGGGTTCGATTCCTGGCATGATCCGTTCTATTAGGTTAACACCTCTCCTAAAATCTCCTTTCATAAAGAGTCGATTAAACTCGTGGACGAAGGTGTATTTCTGCAGCTTTAGCTTGATGTTTTCGTTGAGGTGAGCAGAAGGCAGGGTGTATAATGCACGGAGCTCACGTGTGGTGTTTTGAAATTCACGGTATTTCAGGAGTTTGTTTTGAGCGATTAGTAGATAGTTCAGACTAGAGATGTAAGCTTCCAGCCTTGATTGGATTAGTGTTTTTTGTCCCGAAAAGAGCTCGACGAGCCGTTTGGCGTACTGATACCCTTTTTTGAAATCCTGAATAAAAAAATAGTAACCTATATACAGAGTATACAAACTGATTTTTTCACTGACAGAAAAAGTCGCTTCATTGAATAATGGCAAGTTGGAGTTGAAAACCTGATTGATGTCCTTGTAGTCACTTTCATTTCGGATGAACCCAATTTTTTTGTACATCGCTTGTAGTTTGAACTGGAGGTTGGAGAAAGAGTTGATATGGTTGATGCGTGTGGTGGTTTCCTCTATCTCTCGTATCACTTTGTTGGTTCGCTCTAGACTGTCACGGACCGTATGTCGTGTGAGCATTTGTTTCTCCCATTTTAAAATCTCCAATTGCATCTCAAGGTTGTCACTCTTGATGGCCATCTTTTTTGCTTTTTTGATTACCTCAGCACATTGGGTATAGAGACTTTTGTTGAATAGAATCTCGGCGTGATCCACCATGTCCCGGATACGGATGTTGGGGAGTGTACTAGAATTGTAGTCTCGCAGTGATTCGAGTACTTTGGTGTAGAGGTGAGCTTTGAGATTAGAGAGTTGTTGTGCCTTGATTATGGGCGCTTTGATCAATATTTCATCGTCATCGAATTTCTTCTGCTTGTCAATAACGCTAAATAGATGGGTGTATTTGGCGTTTTCTGTGCCACTATTCGATAGGTTGAAATAGCGCTTTTCACTTTTCTTGAGTGACTTGATCAAAAGAAATAGAGAGTCGGATCTTTCTTTAGACATTGTATTTAAAGTTTGTTCTATTTACGTTAATTGGAGTATTTGGTTCGATTATGACTTGTTAGAGATCGTAAATAAATAAAACAATGGTATTTTTTAGCGATAATTCGCTAATTACTTTTGGAGTGTAAGAAATAGAAACAGAACTATGGAAAATCGCATACACATATTCGATACGACGCTTAGAGATGGAGAACAAGTACCTGGGTGCAGGTTGAATACCAAAGATAAGTTGCTGATAGCGGAAGAACTAGAGCTGTTGGGGGTTGATATTATCGAAGCGGGCTTTCCGGTTTCCAGCCCTGGAGACTTTGAGTCTGTGTCTGAGATAGCCAAATTGGTTAAAAATGCTACTGTGTGTGGATTGACGCGTGCAGTACAAAAAGATATAGAAGTAGCTGCCGAAGCATTGAAACATGCGAAGCACCCAAGAATCCATACAGGGATCGGGACATCGGATCAGCACGTGTTTACTAAAATTAAAACTACTAGAGAAGATATCCTAGTGAGAAGTAAGCAGGCTGTCAAGTGGGCAAAAAAATATGTGGAAGACGTGGAGTTCTATGCGGAGGATGCGGGACGTACCGAGAATGCCTTCTTGGCGCAAGTCGTAGAAGCGGTCATTGCAGAAGGAGCCACAGTGATTAATATCCCGGATACCACAGGGTATTGTCTGCCAGAAGAGTATGGGGCTAAAATCAAATACCTCAAAGAAAACGTCAAAGGAATTGAGAAAGCGATCTTGTCGACGCACTGTCACAACGACTTAGGTTTGGCAACTGCCAACTCTATCGCTGGGGTACAAAATGGAGCGAGACAAATCGAATGTACTATCAATGGAATTGGAGAGCGTGCAGGAAATACATCACTCGAAGAGGTTGTGATGATCATGCGCAAGCACAGCTGGTTGAAAAGTGATACGCGGATAGATGCTAGACGCCTCAACGCCATGAGCCGATTGGTCTCTGAAAAAATGAGAATGCCTGTACAGCCAAACAAGGCGATCGTAGGATCGAATGCCTTTGCACACTCATCGGGGATACACCAAGACGGTGTGATTAAGAATCGGGACAACTACGAGATTATCGATCCAGCGGAAGTCGGCGTGAACGAGTCATCTATCATTCTGACAGCCCGTAGTGGTAGGGCAGCATTGAGCTACCGATTGGAAAAAATCGGTTTCAAGCTAGCCAAAGAAGAGTTGGATGTAGCGTACAAGCAGTTTTTGTCTGTAGCAGACAAGCATAATGTGGTAGAGGAGGAGCAATTGAAAGAGCTCATGAATGCACTAGCAATTAGTGCCTAAGCATAAGATATGAAGAATCGAAACACAAATAAAGCAGAGTACGCATCAGCAACTGTCAAAAGTAGTAAGCGGACTCCAAAACAGCATGACGAAAAATTGACTGGCCGTATGTTCTTAGGGTCTAGTCAGTGTAGAGGCACTAGGACTAACTACCTGTATGCCTTTGGGGCTGAATGATTGTTTTTCGAATAAGGTAAGTTAAGTCGAAATCGCAGTAGGTGGTTTCTTTGGGTAGGAGAAAAGTGAAATTTCAATTCTTCCTGAGCTAAGTATTGTTTAGTAGGCTACAAGCGAGTGTATTTTATTTTTGTCAAAAACCCGACTGTTTGTTTGGAACTGAAAATTAAAATGAGCTATTTTGGCATTAATTAAAAGAAAGAAATGATAGCAATTATTGTCATAGCATTAACGATTGTAGCAGTGGTCACCGTGATCACAGGCCGGGAATGATATATCAATAATTCTAAAAAAATATTTGAAGCGTCATTCCCCCAAAGGATGACGCTTTTTTATTGCCCAAAAACAACAGATAAAAGTGATAACGATTATTGACATATTAGCTATTGTCACTGTGACTGCCGTGTACGGTTACTGAGAAAGCTGCGTATATCTAAAAATATCCGAAAGCCTTTCTCTTTACAGTGAAGGGCTTTTTTTATGTCTATTGCTAAATAACTTAAAGAGATTAGACCATGTATTACAACGAAAATTCGATTCTTTACCTAGACGGCCAGTGGCTCAAGGCTTCTGAGGCTAAAGTCAATTTGTATAGCCAAACCATGCATCATGGCAATGGCGTGTTCGAAGGAATACGGTCTTATGGTAGTGCTGCAGGACCAAATATTTTCAAGGCTAAGCAGCACTTTGAACGCTTGAAGTTTTCGGCAGAGCGAATGGCAATTAAGTTTCCCTACTCGGTGGACGAACTCGTCAAGATTTCTTATGAGTTGATAGAAAAGAATAATTTGGAGAATGCCTACATCAGGCCATTGATATATCTCGGCGCTAACATGAAGCTGATTACCTGTGGTGAGACACATATCATGATGGCGGCTTGGGAGTGGCCTCCATACCTCGGAGACGAGTCACTCAAAGTGATGATTTCATCCTACCAGCGTCCAAACCCAAAGTCAATTCCGATCGAAGCGAAGGTGACTGGCAACTATACCAACTCTATTTTGGCAACCAATGAAGCCAAGCGAGAGGGGTACGATGAGGCTTTGTTGTTGGATTCGGACGGTTATGTGTCGGAGGGCTCGGGACAGAACTTTTTCTTTGTCAAAGACGGTGTGATCTATACGCCTCCATTGGGCAATATCCTGCCAGGTATCACGAGAGCAACCATCATTGAGTACGCCATGGAGCTCGGCTATCCTGTCGTGGAAAAGCTGTTCGTGCCAGAGGATATGAGAGGAGGGGAAGTTGCTTTTTTCACAGGTACGGCGACAGAGGTTGCGAGTATTTCCTCGATAGGAGATATTGAGTTCAAAAAAGATTGGAAAGAAACAGTGGCCTACGAGCTGTTTCAGATGTATAGAGCCAGAGTCACCAACGAAGAGTTGAGTGAGTCGGCGGTAGGATAACAAGAGAAGATTAGAAATATTAGAATATAAATGGAACTTAACAAACACAGTAAGACGATCACGCAAGATCCTTCGCAACCTGGTTCACAGGCACAATTGTACGCGACTGGATTGACAGAAGCCGACATGAGCAAAGCACAAGTAGGTATAGTCAGTACCGGTTTTGAAGGAAACCCATGTAACATGCACCTCAATATTTTGGCTCACCAAGTCAAAAAAGGGGTCAAAGAAGCTGATCTAGTCGGTTTGATTTTCCATACTATAGGAGTCTCCGACGGGATATCCAATGGTACAGTTGGGATGAAATATTCATTGGTGTCTCGTGACATTATCGCAGATTCCATCGAGACAGTGGTCAATGCACAGTTTTACGATGCAGTAGTTCCAGTCGTAGGGTGTGACAAGAACATGCCTGGCGCTATCATGGCTTTGGGACGATTGAACAGACCGGGACTCATGGTCTACGGCGGCTCGGTCAAGCCTGGGAAATGGAAGGGCGAAGACCTCAACATTGTATCGGCTTTCGAGGCGTACGGCCAAAAACTAGGAAATAATATTTCTGACGAGGATTTCAAAGGAATCATCAAAAATGCAATCCCAGGCCCAGGGGCATGTGGAGGGATGTATACCGCGAATACGCTAGCATCTGCTATCGAGGCAATGGGGATGAGTTTGCCTTCTTCTTCTTCCAATCCTGCCGAAAGCGAGGACAAGAAGCAAGAGACCTATAGAGTAGGGCAGGCGGTGAGACATTTGCTGACCGAGGATATTCGTCCGAGCGACATCATGACCAAAGAGGCGTTCGAAAATGCGATTCGATTGGTGATGATTACAGGAGGCTCTACCAATGCGGTGCTTCACTTGATCGCCATGGCCAAGTCTGTCGATGTGCCGATCGGGCTGGATGATTTCCAAAGATTGTCAGATACGACTCCTTTCTTAGCGGATTTGAAACCAAGTGGAAAGTACCTCATGGAGGATCTTCACAACGTGGGAGGTATCCCAGGTGTGATGAAAGTCTTGTTGAAAGAAGGGTATCTACACGGTGATTGTATGACTGTGACGGGTAAGACTTTGGCACAAAACATAGAAGAAGGACCTTCTTTGAAAGCGAAGCAGGATGTGATTCACTCCTTTGGAGATCCGATCAAAAAGTCGGGACACTTGCAGATTCTGTATGGAAACCTCGCACCGACTGGTGCGGTAGCGAAGATTACAGGCAAAGAAGGCGAGTACTTCGAAGGGCCAGCGAGATGCTACGACGATGAGTTCGCGGCGATCAAAGGAATCGGCGAAGAGGTGCAAAAAGGAGAAGTGATTGTGATCCGATACTCTGGGCCAAAAGGTGGGCCAGGGATGCCAGAGATGCTCAAGCCTACAGGTGCTGTGATGGGCGCAGGATTAGGCAAAGACGTGGCATTGATCACGGACGGTCGATTCTCTGGTGGTTCGCATGGTTTCGTGGTGGGGCACATCACTCCAGAAGCGCAAGAAGGTGGGCCGCTAGGATTGGTGAAAGATGGAGACATCATCGCCATCGATGCAGTCAACAACAAACTCGAACTGAAGATCAGTGACGAGGAGATGGAGAAAAGAAAGAAAGAATGGGTACAGCCTCCTTACAAAGCAACCAAAGGCATACTCAAGAAATATATTAATCAAGTAAAGTCTGCATCCGAAGGGTGTGTGACCGACGAATAAATATTAGGAGAAATGGAGACTTCTACATTAGAACAAGAAAAGAAAGCTATGGCCAAAACCGAAAGAATGACTGGCTCTGAGGCACTCCTCAGATGTCTACTCGAGGAGGATGTCGATACCATATTTGGCTATCCTGGTGGAGCCATCATGCCTATCTATGACTTGCTATACAAGTACATGGACAGACTCAATCACATACTCGTACGTCACGAGCAGGGTGCCGCGCATGCCGCACAGGGTTATGCTCGTGTCAACGGCAAAACAGGTGTCTGCTTTGCGACTTCTGGGCCAGGTGCAACCAACTTGATCACAGGGATCGCGGATGCACAGATCGACTCTACGCCGATGGTATGTATCACAGGGCAGGTCGCTTCGCACTTGCTGGGGACGGATGCTTTTCAGGAGACGGATGTCGTGGGTATCTCTATGCCTGTCACCAAGTGGAATATCCAGGTGACCAAAGCATCGGAGATTCCTGAGGCGGTGGCCAAGGCCTTTTATATCGCCAATACGGGTCGTCCAGGTCCGGTATTGATCGATATCACCAAGGATGCACAGTTTGAGGAGTTTGATTTTTCTTATCAGAAATGTGAAAGAATCCGTAGCTATCACCCGTATCCAATTTTGGATGAGTCCAAAGTAGATGCTGCGGCCAAACTGATCGATGAGGCGAAGAAACCGATGATCCTCGTAGGACATGGTGTCATCATCTCACAGGCACAGCGTGAGCTTTTGGCATTCGCCGAAAAAACGGGCATACCGATGGCATCTACGCTGCTGGGACTGTCAGCCGTACCTACTGCTCACCCATTGTACATGGGCTACCTCGGGATGCACGGCAACTACGGCCCCAACGTCAAGACCAACGAATGTGATCTTTTGATAGCAATCGGGATGAGGTTCGATGACAGGGTGACAGGAGATTTGAATACCTATGCCAAGCAGGCCAAGGTGATACATATCGAGATCGATCCAGCGGAAGTAGACAAGAACGTGAAGACAGAAGTCGCGATCGTATCGGATGCCAAAGCGGCATTGTTGAACTTGGTACCGAAAGTAAAAGAGAACAAGCACGAATCATGGATTGAAGAGTTCAAGGCGTGTGACAAAATTGAATATGACAAGGTTATCGAAGGTGATTTTTTTCCGAAGGGAGAAGAGTTGAAAATGTCTGAGGTTATCAAAGCGATCTCTGACAAGACCGAAGGAAAAGCCATCCTAGTAACTGATGTAGGACAACACCAGATGATTGCGACGAGGTATTACGAGTTTAGCGATACGAGGTTGAATGTGACCTCTGGCGGTTTAGGAACCATGGGGTTTGCCCTGCCAGCGGCGATGGGTGCCAAGATGGGACGACCAGAGAAGGAGGTCATCGCAGTGATTGGGGACGGTGGATTCCAGATGACAATTCAGGAGTTGGGTACGATCTTCCAGAGCAAGATCGGGGTGAAAATTTTGATCTTGAACAACAACTTTCTCGGCATGGTGCGTCAGTGGCAGCAGTTGTTCTTCGATAGTCGATACTCCTTTACTGAGATGGTCAATCCGGATTTTCAGAAGATCTCCGAAGGCTATGGTATCCCATGTAGTCGCGTCGATAAGCGAGAAAATCTCGACGATGCGCTCAAGACGTTCTTGGATCACGAAGGGCCTTATTTGCTCGAAGTGATGGTTGAAAAAGAAGGAAATGTATTTCCAATGATTCCAACAGGAGCTTCGGTTTCGGAAATGAGGTTGGACTAAAAAATTAGATTAAAGTGGATAAGCAACATACATTATCGGTACTGACCGAAGATAAAGCAGGTTTGTTGAATCAAATCACGATCATCTTTACGAGAAGGAAGATCAATATAGATAGTTTGAACGTGTCTTCTACGGAGGTGGCAGGTATCAGCCGATTCACCATCGTGGTAACGTGTACGCAGGACGAAGCAGAAAAAACCGTCAAGCAAATCCGCAAGATTGTGGATGTATTGGGGGCCTTTTTGTACAACGAGGATCAGATCTATTACCAAGAGATCGCTCTATATAAGGTGCCTACGTCGGTGTTTTTGAACGGTCAAAGTATCGAGAAGCTCGTCCGTGAAAACGGTGCGCGGATTTTGGTGATCGAAGAGGATCACATTATCCTAGAGAAGACAGGACTCAAGGACGAAACACACGATCTATACGAAAAACTCGTGCCGTTAGGGCTTTTGGAGTTTGTGCGTTCGGGGCGTGTGGCACTTTCTAAGTCCAAGCGCAAGACGGAGGAGTATATCAAGGAACTAGAGAACTCCAAGGATAACCTGTTGGACATCCGAAATTTTTAAGAACAGACACTAGATATTAGCACCTAGGCTCTTGGCGTCAAAGTCTTGAATCTAGGTGCTAAGAATCTAACATCTAATACAATGAGACAAGTACTACTTCATGAGGGTTCGAGACAGCTTGACTATGAGATCAGAGATATCGTCAAGAAAGCAGAGGCTTTGCAAGCACTCGGACAAAAAATCTATTGGGAAAACATCGGAGACCCTATCCTCAAGCATGCGGTAGTACCCGCCTGGATCAAAGAAATCTTGACCACTCTGGTCAATGAAAACTCGACCTACGGTTACTGCCACTCCAAAGGAGAACTCGAAACGCGCAAATACGTCGCGGGTAAAAACAACGAAAAAGGCGGTGCACAAATCACTGCAGACGATGTCTTGTTTTTCAACGGGCTGGGAGATGCGATAGGCAAGCTCTACCAGTTTTTGAATCCCTACTCGCGTGTGATAGGTCCCTCGCCAGCCTACTCGACACACTCTGCACTGGAGGCGGCACACTCCAACAAGGAACCACTGACCTACAACCTTGATCCAGAGAACAACTGGTATCCAGATTTGGCAGATCTCCGATTAAAGGTCAAATACAACCCCAACATCGTAGGGATATTGATTATCAATCCAGACAACCCAACCGGGATGGTCTATCCTGTGGAGATTTTAGAGGAGATCGTGGAGATTGCTCGGGAGTTCAACTTGTTTTTGGTAAGTGACGAAATCTATACCAACATCATCTACAATGGTGTAGAGACCAAATCTCTCGCCGAAGTACTCGGTGATGTACCTGGGATTGCCATGAAGGGGATATCCAAAGATACTCCATGGCCAGGGTCTCGGTGTGGTTGGATGGAATTCTACAACCGCAAGGTGGACGAGCAGTTCGATCAGTACTGTTCGACGCTGGAAAATGCCAAGATGGTAGAGGTATGTTCGACGACTTTGCCGCAAAAGGCATTGCCTATCATCCAAGAACACCCGAAGTTCAAGGAGTATTTGCGTGAACGTAGAAAAGAAATTGAGGAGCGAAGTGAGATCATTTCACAGTATCTCCATGAGATTCCTTACATCACTTTCAACAAGACCAATGGGGCGTTTTACAACACCATTGTATTCAAAGACGGATCTATCAATGACAAGCAGTTTTTGAAGATCGAGGACGAGCAAATCCAAGCCCTAGCGGAAGACTGGGTGGAGAAAATTGGAGAGCCAGACAAGCGCTTCGTCTATTACTTGTTAGCTGCCAAAGGCGTGTGTGTAGTGCCTTTGTCTTCGTTTCAGTCCGAACTGAGAGGGTTTAGAATCACGCTACTCGAAGAGAACCAAGAGGTGTTGAAGCAGACTTTTAGCAAAATCGCTGAAGCAATCTATGAGTTCTGTACCTCAGATGTCGACGAATCAGTAGAGGCAACACTGTCCTAAACTATGGAGTCGGCAGTCAAATCCAATAAACCTACACTGGTAGGTGTGATGAAAGCGAGCAAGGGGCTGGAAGGCGTGGCGGTGCATACTCCGCTCATGCCCAATCTCAACTACTCCGAGCGCTACGATGCGGAGGTGGAGTTCAAGCGTGAAGACCTACAGGTCGTACGTTCGTACAAGCTCCGTGGAGCCTACAACAAAATCGCAAGCCTCAGCAAAGCCCAACAAGACAATGGAATCGTCTGTGCCAGTGCTGGAAACCATGCTCAAGGCGTAGCATATTCCTGTCAGAAGCTAGGTATACACGGCACGATATTCATGCCGAGTGTCACACCCAAGCAGAAGATCCGGCAGGTTAAGATGTTTGGCAAGGACAAGGTAGAAGTCGTACTGACAGGCGACACCTTCGATGACGCTTATAAGCAGGCACAGCGCTATTGCGAAGAAAACCAATCGACGTTTGTACATCCGTTTGACGATCAGAAAATCATCGAAGGACAAGGAACAGTAGGACTAGAGATCGCCAATGATACTGGTGCGCCCATTGACTATTTGTTTGTACCGATCGGGGGTGGAGGTCTGGCCTCTGGCATCATCACGGTGTTCAAAGAACTGTCGCCAGCGACCAAAATCATCGGGGTAGAACCTGCTGGAGCACCGGCCATGCGTGACTCCATCGCTGCAGGGGAGAATGTGACCCTCGACGAGATCGATACTTTCGTAGATGGTGCGGCAGTGCGAGCCGTGGGGACTCAGACTTTGGAGATTTGCCAAGACGGGCTGGAGGAGATCATTCTCGTGCCAGAGGGCAAGATCTGTACGACGATTCTACAGCTGTACAACGAGGAAGCCATCGTGGTAGAACCTGCAGGCGCCTTGACGCTGACCGCTCTGGACTTCTACAAGGAGCAAATCAAAGGCAAGCATGTCGTCTGCGTGATCAGCGGTAGCAACAACGATATCACCCGTACCGAAGAAATCAAGGAACGTTCGTTGCTCTACGAGGGGTTCAAGCATTATTTCATCTTGCGATTTCCACAACGAGCGGGGGCACTCAAGGAGTTCGTCTCGGAGATACTATCTCCCGGAGATGATATCGTGCACTTCGAGTATTCGAAAAAGCACAGCCGCGAAAAAGGTCCCGCTTTGATCGGAATCGAGTTGCAAAACAAAGACAACTTACAAGGGCTGCTGGACCGCATGACTGCCAAGAATTTTGTCTACGAGTACCTCAACGACAAGCCGGACTTGTTGCAGTATTTGGTGTAGTGAAGAAAGTTCAGAACATAGCACTGTGGGTACTGGCTGTAGTGGTCGGTGAGATGGTTTTGTTCTGGGGAGTGGGGCAGTTTTTCGCGGACAAAGCGATCCAATATCAACTCACAGCAAGGTACTCAGCGAGAGTGTCACTGGGGTTGTTCTCAGGACTCTATCTATGGGTCGGACTGGAGGGGTGGAAGACAATATACGCTTCTAATCAGAAGCAAACAGTCGCATGGACGGTGTGGCTTGTATTGGCTGTTAATCATGCCGTACATTTTTACTTCTTGGCGATGACGCACCACCTGTTGGGGTGGGAGTTGTGGACTGGAAAAAGTCTAGGAGGAGCCATCGGGTACGTGATTATTCTGATCATGCCATTGATCCTATGGGATAAAAAAGAGCTCACTCGTGGCGTATATGCCATGTTGCTGTTCGCTTTTGTGTACCTAGAGATGATCTTTTTTGTGAGTTATTTGGGCAGGTGGAACAGAGACTTGACACTGGCTTCATCACCAGTAGTGTATCAGGCGTGTGCGCTGTGGGTCGTGCTTTTGTTTTTGCTGAACCTGCGAAGGGTATGGCTGGATAGAGGCAAAAGTTGGTAGACGATCAATAGATTGAATGAAATATATACGAACTTCGGAATTCAACATTCCATGTTTGATATTTTGAACATCGAATAAAGAATGACGAATATTGAAGTGAGTGACTAGAACCAACCAAGTATGAAGTACAATTATGATTTAGAAGAAAGACTAATTGAATTTTCAGTCTCGATCATTGATGTTGTGGACAAAATGCCTAGTTCAAAAGCAGGAAATCATTTGGCTGGGCAATTGGTTCGGTCTGGGACTTCAGTAGCATTGAATTATGGAGAGGCTCAGGCAGGGGAATCCAGACGGGATTTTATTCATAAACTGAAAGTAGTATTGAAAGAATTGAGAGAGTCTTATATCAATCTTCAAATTATTAAGCGAGCCAAATTGTTTGACCACATGGAATTGATCGAAAAGATTTTGGATGAGAATAATCAGTTGATTTCAATCTTTGTAAAAAGTGTAGTCACTGCAGAAGGAAATCAGAAGAAGGTGTAGGCGATAACTTCGCCATTCACTATTCAACATTCCTTGTTCGATATTTTGAACATCGAATAAAGAACAAGGAATGACGAATATTGAAGTGATTCTACTCTTCATAGCGTTGAAGTGTAGTCACTGCAGAAGGAAATCAGAAGAAGGTGTAAGCGATAACTTCGCCATTCACTACTCAACATTCCTTGTTCGATATTTTGAACATCGAATAAAGAACAATGAATGACGAATATTGAAGTGATTCTACTCTTCATAGCGTTGAAGTGTAGTCACTGCAGAAGTGAAATCAGAAGAAGGGATAAACGAAAACTTCGCTACTCTCTATTCAACATTCCTTATTCGATATTTTGAACATCGAATAAAGAACAAGGAATGACGAATATTGAAGTGATTCTACTCTTCATAGCGTTGAAGTGTAGTCACTGCAGAAGGAAATCAGAAGAAGGAATAAACGAGAACTTCGCCATTCACTACTCAACATTCCTTGTTCGATATTGTTAATAACGAATGGCGAGTATTGAATACAGAATATTGAATTGGTCTATCGAAAGGTAGGTTGTGAAGTGATTCTACTCTTCATAGCGTTGAAGTGTAGTGACTGCAGAAGTGAAATCAGAAGAAGGGATAAACGATAACTTCGCCATTCACTATTCAACATTCCTTGTTCGATATTGTTAATAACGAATGTCGAATATTGAATACAGAATATTGAATTGGTCTATCGAAAGGTAGGTTGTGAAGTGATTCTACTCTTCATAGCGTTGAAGTGTAGTCACTGCAGAAGGAAATCAGAAGAAGGGATAAACGAAAACTTCGCTATTCACTATTCAACATTCCTTGTTCGATATTGTTAATAATGAATATTGAAGTGTTTGTTACATACAAGAATATAAATTGACGAGAGTCAACGTGCCTGTCGATGGCAGGCATTAAACTTTGAACTTAAAAATAAATGAAAGTATTAAAATTTGGAGGTACATCCGTAGGTACCCCAGACAACTTGAGAAAAGTAAAGGATATCCTAGCAGCAGGTCAGCCTGAGAAAACCGTTTGTGTGGTTTCGGCTCTAGGCGGAGTGACCAATCTGCTACACGCATGCAGCGATCTCGCAGCAGTGGGTGACGAGTCCTACGAAGCGTCGTTGGCACAGATCGAAGCGAGACACCTCGATACGATCAAGGAATTGATTCCGGTCAAAAGTCAATCGGTGACCTTTAGCAAGATCAGAATCCTGCTCAATGATCTCGAAGACATCATGAAGGGGATTTACCTGATTCGTGAGCTTTCGCCAAAGACCTTGGACAAGGTGCTTAGCTTTGGGGAGATACTTTCATCCAATATCATCGTGGACTTCCTCAACGCAGAAGGGTTGAAAACCGACCTTGGTGACTCACGCGTATTGATCAAAACCGACAATATCCACAACAATGCCAACGTGGATTTTGCCTCGACCAACAAGAACATCACAGACTATATTCCTACAGCGGCCAATTTGGTGGTTTGTCCAGGATTTGTGTCGTCCAATGCAGAGGGCGTGACGACTACCTTGGGTAGAGGAGGGTCTGACTATACAGCGGCTATTTTCGCGGCGGCCTTGGATGCAGATTCGTTTGAAATCTGGACTGACGTGAGCGGCATGATGACTTCTGATCCGCGTCAGGTTGCGGCGGCTCATCCGATCGAGAAGCTGTCGTTTCAGGAGGCATTAGAGCTCTCGCACTTTGGGGCGAAGGTGATCTATCCACCGACGATCCAGCCCGTGTTGGACAAGAAGATTCCAATAAAAATCAAAAATACATTTGCGCCGGAGGACGCGGGGACTACCATCTGCGAAGATGCCAATGGCGACAAGCAGTTCGTCAAGGGACTATCCAGTGTCAGCGATATCGCGCTGCTCAACTTGACAGGAAGTGGCATGGTCGGTGTGCCGAAGTTCTCCTTCAGATTGTTCAAAGCACTGTCAGAAGCCAAAGTTAATGTTATCATCATCACGCAGGCTTCTTCGGAGCACTCGATCTGTGTGGGCATAGACAAGAAAGACATCGAGATATCCCAAGCAGCCATTGCGGAGGAGTTTCAGCTCGAACTGAGCCTGCGCAAAATCGATCCGCTAGAGGTCGAGACAGGCATGGCCATCGTGGCACTCGTCGGTGACAAGATGCGTGAGCACGTCGGGATCGGTGGGCAGATGTTTTCTGCACTAGGCGAAAACGGGATCAGTATCAAAGCCATCGCGCAGGGATCATCCGAAAGAAACATCACCGTGGTGCTCGAAGAGAAGCACCTCAGCAAGGCACTTAACGTATTGCATGAGAGCTTTTTCCTATCCCAGCGCAAGCGCATGAACTTGTTCATGATCGGGATCGGCAATGTCGGCGGTACCTTCATCGAGCAAATCAAGAAGCAGTACAACTATTTGGATGAGTTCGAAAATGTCGACCTACGCATCGTGGGGATTGCCAACAGCCGTCAGATGCTCTTCGATATAGACGGGATCGATCTCGCCGATTGGAAAGGGCAACTGGAGTCCAAAGGAGAGAAAATGGCTCCACAGGTATTCGTAGACAAGATGGTCGAGTCGAACCTGCGCAACAGTATCTTCGTGGACAATACCGCCAATGCAGAGATTGCAGGACTCTACGAAGGCATCTTGCGCAAGAGTATTTCGGTCGTCACGCCCAACAAGATCGCTTGTGCATCCGACTATGATACCTACGTCAACCTTAAAAGCACCGCCAGAGAATACCAGGCCAAATTCTACTACGAGACCAACGTCGGTGCAGGGCTACCTGTCTTGACGACCCTAGGGGATTTGATCAAGAGCGGGGACAAAATCCAAAAGATACAAGCCGTCCTTTCGGGTAGTTTGAACTTCATCTTCAACTCCTTCAAACCAGGGGTGAAATTCGTGGATGTGGTCAAGCAAGCGGGGGTAGAAGGCTACACCGAGCCCGATCCGAAAATCGACCTCAGCGGGGTAGACGTGATGCGCAAGATTTTGATTTTGATCCGCGAGAGTGGGTTGAAATTCGAACTGGACGATATCGTCAGCGAATCCTTCATCCCAGCGGCGTGTATGGATACGAAAACCAACGACGAGTTCTATGCCAGCCTAGAACAACACGACGAGGTGTTCCAGAAACTGGTGAGCGATGCAGAAGCCAAAAACTGCCGCCTCAAGGTCGTAGCGACCTTTGACAAGGGCAAAGCATCTGTGGGCTTGCAGGAGATTCCGAAAGACCACCCGTTCTATATCTTGGAAGGAAAAGACAACATCGTACTCTTCTATACCAACCGATACCAGGATCAGCCTTTGGTGATAAAAGGCGCCGGAGCGGGTGCAGAAGTGACAGCTTCGGGTATATTTGCGGACGTAATGCGCATCGCAAATAGCTAACAAAAACCGAGTCAAGCCATGTCTAATTCAATCAAAGTTTTTTCACCCTCTACAGTCGCCAATGTAGGCTGTGGATATGACGTTTTGGGGTTCGCTCTCGATGGCATAGGCGAAGAAATGGTCGTGACCGAATTGTCAGATGACAAGATGGTCATCCTCGAAAATGACAAGTTTGATCTGCCGCTCAAGCCTGACAAAAACGTCGCATCGGTGGCCGCTCAGGCGCTACTCGATGCAGCAGGTATCAAGAAGGGCTACAGCTTCGCGTTTGACAAGCAGATCCATCCCGGTAGTGGGATGGGGACGAGTGCTTCGAGCTCGGCAGGCGCTGTGTTTGCGGTCAATGAACTGATCGGCCGACCTTTCAATACGCATCAGCTCGTGGAGTTCGCGATGGAAGGAGAAAGAATGCTCTCAGGCAAGGCACATGCAGACAACGTCGCGCCCAACCTGCTCGGCGGTTTTACGCTCGTGCGTGCCTATGGGCCACTCGACGTGCTGCAGTTGCCCACACCGGACAACATGTACGTGGCGATCGTCCACCCACAGGTGGTGGTCAAGACCACAGATGCCAAGCGTATGCTCAAGCAGACGGTCAAGCTCGACCAAGCAGTCGCCCAATGGGGCAATGTCGGTGGGCTCGTGTCGGGACTGTACGAATCGGACTTTGGGCTGATTGGTCGCTCGATGGAGGACCATATCGTCGAGCCGGTACGCAAGTTGCTGATTCCGCTCTATGACGAAGTGAAGGCCAAAGCGCTCGAAGAAGGTGCCATCGGATGCAGCATCGCTGGGTCAGGCCCTTCGATATTCGCATTTGCCGAGGGCAAAGCAACCGCAGAAAAAATCAAGGCCAGCATGCAAGCCATCTACGACGAAGTAGGCATACTGGCTTATACTTACTTATCCAAAATCGGCACAGAAGGCGTGAGAGTTCTTTAAGTCACAATACTCCATACACAAGAGAAGAATACCATGAGATATTACAGCACGAACAGACAAGTCCCAGAGGTGAGTTATGAGGACGCGATTTTCAACGGGTTGCCGGATGACAATGGCCTGTACATGCCTGACCATATCCCGACGCTATCGGCAGAGTTTTTCGAGAATATCGGGGACATGAAACTGCACGATATCGCCTACGAGGTGGCGAGTCAGTTCATCGGGGAGGAGATCCCAGAGGCAGACCTGAGACGGATCGTCGAGGAGACTTTGAGCTTTGAGTTGCCTGTGGTAGAGGTGGAGGACAAGGTCTATTCGCTGGAGCTGTACCACGGCCCTACCTGTGCGTTCAAGGACGTGGGGGCGAGGTTTTTGGCGAGATGCCTGAGCTACTTCTCTGCCAAGAGCGACAAGAAATCTACCATACTCGTGGCGACCTCTGGCGATACAGGGGCAGCCGTAGGGAGTGGGTTCTTTGGGGTGGAAAACATCGATGTGATCATCCTTTACCCGAAAGGGAAGATCTCCAAAATACAGGAGCAACAGCTCACGACTTTTGGGCAAAACATCCAAGCACTCGAAGTGCGTGGGACTTTTGACGACTGTCAAAAAATGGTCAAAGACGCTTTCCTCAACAAAGAACTGAAGGAGAAATACAACCTGACCTCTGCCAACTCGATCAATATGGCGCGCTTGATTCCTCAGTCGTTTTACTACTTCTGGACCTATGCCTTGCTCAAGGATCAGGGTGATCTGGTGGTGTCTGTGCCGAGCGGCAACTTTGGCAACCTGACAGCTGGTCTGCTGGCGCAAAAGATGGGACTGCCTGTCAAGCAATTCGTCGCATCGACCAATGTCAATGATATCGTGCCGTCGTATTTGACGACTGGTGAGTTCACACCGCGCCCGTCTACCTCGACCATCTCCAACGCCATGGATGTCGGCAACCCGAGCAACTTCTACCGTATGAAAGAGGTCTTCGGTTCGTCATGGGAGGCGATGAAAGAAGGCGTGAAAGGCTATGCCTACGACGACAAACAAACCGCTGAGACTGTGAAGCAGGTCTATCAAGCGACCGATTATCTACTCGACCCACATGGCGCAGTAGGCTACCTCGGTCTCAAAGAATACATGAAGGATCACAAGGGGAGTGTAGGGGTCTTCTTGGAGACGGCGCATCCCGCCAAGTTTGGCGATGTGGTCGAACCCATCATCCAGCAGCCTGTAGAGATGCCCGAGCGCCTAGCGGAGTTTGCCAAGCGCACCAAAGTCGCCACCGAGATCGATGCTACCCAAGAGGAATTGATCAAGATCTTAGAAAAAGCCTAACAAAACCCCTCCATGCCTGCCATGGAGGGGTATAAGTCTCCCGGGAAGGGTCAGAAACCTCCCGGGACGCCCTCTAGGTCTCCCGGGAAAGGGTAAAAGTCATCCGGGACGACCCCTAACCGTTCCGGGGAATATAAAAGCCCTACATGACGAAATAAAATTTGTCAGGAGTGGTTTTTGTGTGTTTTTTTCGAAATACTATATTGTTTTATAGATAAGCAAGTTGCCTATTTTCCCGATGACGTGACCAGGAACAAATAAAAGTCTCGGAACCAATGGACTCGCATCCCTATGATACTACAAAATCGATGAATTAAGCCCTTTAGATCATCGGTTTGTTCGAGAAGTGAAAAAAAACCTTCTTGATTTTGGACATTGAGCTCCTTTAGTACCACCTCCCAATCAGCCCTCGCTGTTTCAAGTGTTCCGTTAGGATCACTTGAAACTTACTGATAAAACGCAAGTCTTCAGACTTGTTGATCTATAAAAAATGAACTTCCACCAAGCCTTTTCTTCTGCATACTGTCGTCGGGTAAAAAACATCTATCCATTCTACGACTGCAAATGTGATGAAATAAATCCCCTGATGAACGCATGGTTATGGCTGTGTATTGAGCCAGTGAAGATAGGACTAAGCAAGTCTGGAGACTTGCCCTGTATATATGCTTTTAAGTCTCTCTTTGCGCTAAGGCTTAAAAGAGCGGGGGTAGGTCTATGCGATCTGACAATGTGTGTGGCTGCTCAGAATATCGAAATCTGAGTAGTTGGCTTGGGGTGAAAAGTTCCAATTATCACAAAAGGATTGGGGGCAGTATTGTGGTGAAGTTTAGTTGTTCCCAAAAAAAGATGCAAGTCCTTAGTCCTTGCGAAATCGTCTATATACTTCTTTCTAACATCTTCGCAAGCTAGCTTTTCATCTCCAGCATGCCTTCTTAGTGAGTTCCAAAAAAGTTGACCAATCTCCCAATCTTCAATCATCATAGTACTTTCTGTACCTTCATTGTCTGACAGTCTGTAAGAAAATTTGTATGGTAGCTTCTTCACTACCTCAAACTCTCCTTTATTCTCAGATTCAAAAAGGTTGAGTTGGCTCATCTGTTCAAGTTTCTTTTTGCTCCATTCTCTATCGACCTCCTTAATCTCAAGCTTATGAATTTTAGAGGGCTTGAAAACAGCAAGAGAGGTTCCGATTTTCTTGTCTTTGGCCTCTGCGAAAAGTGTTTTAAGATTAGTATAAACTTTATTTAAAACGATTTTCCTTCTTTCCCTCCAATCGTCTCCATCAGGTTTGATTTCTCCAATAATTTTGATCTCGGTCTCATGACTATAAGGACGATAACTTTCCTTTCTGAAGTCACTTGTATTTTTTACAAGATCAATCTCAATCCATTGGTACTTAGAATACTGTTGATTGTAAGTTTTCTTTCTAAATTGAACAGGGTAAATCCTTACCCATGAACCATCTTCCCTAAATCCAGCAGTACAAACAAGTTCATCATATTTCTCGGAGATAGAAGGGTAGGTTTTTACAGTTATTAAGACTTTCTCCTTAGGCATTACAAATTCTTCTGTTCAATATCCCATGCAGGAAGCTTTTTAAGTGAGTTAGCAACTCTACTTCTATGGCACATGCATGGTTCTTTTTCGAAACAAGTTATTGCAATTCTTTGAAATGAATTAGTTAGGTCTAATATTTTTTCGAGTTGGTCGTTATTTTCAACAAGTGTTGTTTTTTCATACTCATCAAAAAGTCTATTGTAGTCATTAATTGATTTCAAATCAGCTCTTTTATTTGATTCGATTCCCAATTCGGGGATGTGCATGTAATTGATTCCTATGCTTTCACAAGCATGTTTTAGTTGGTTTTTTGAAAACCCATACTTCATACTCAAAGGGTTTTTACGGACATCACAAAGCAAGCGCACACCATTAATAATCAGTTTGTTCAAGTATTTCTCAAGGCTAATCCCTTCATAGCCAATTGTGAAAAAAGCCTGCTCTTTGAATTCTCTTTTTTGGAGTGCCACTTTCTCAAGTTCTTCGTTGGTTAGTAATTCAGAAGCTATTTGACTGTTAATGGCAAAATATGGGTATTTACGATATGTGTATCTCACCATTTCTTTTTGAGTTAACCCATCTACTTCCTTTATCGTCTGTTTGATTGCTGCTTGGTCTTCTTTTTTCAATGCATGGAAGTAGTTGTCGCTGCTTTCGAAAACCCAATTAGAAGTCTTGTTGGATATTTGATTACTCAAAAAGCCCCTTTTAGTTAGTGTTAATAAGTCTTGATTGGCCTGAAATGAGAAACTACCGAATTTATACGGTACAAAATCAAATGATTTTTCGGCCTGCTTACGAGTTACAAGAAAAAGTATCTTTTGAAGCTTTGTATGGGACAAAGTTCCTTCAAATGCTTCAAGTATCGCAAACAATATTTTCCTCCTGTAGTACATTTTGCAAAGTTACGAAATCTAAGATCAGGATTCCATTTTTGATCGTTTTAAGCACATTTGCAAGTTTTGGTTTTGGGAGGGTTGCGCGACTTGCATATGTGCTTATTGCAGAATATTTCTTTGGCGGGCACTTAAATCTAACATTCGTGTAAAGTACACAGTGCACTATAATGCGCACTGCATCAAATGTATAATAGACCCGTTTGCACGTGTTTATATACGTTAAAAAAATGTTTTCTCTTCTCGAATGATGCTGCGGGAAGCCGACTGCTGATCGGCTTGGTGAGACCAAACTAGTATTTCCTGTTGATATATCCCAAGGCTATAGGCAAATCCCTTGGCATATCACAACACGCGATGAGATGGGTGCTATATTTTGGGTTGGGAGGGGGATGAGACCGGACCTGTCCAACCTAAGCTTAGTTCGGCTCCCATGTTGCCTTACCTCAGGGTCGAGGTAAGCTTAGTTCCTCCCTGTGGTAAGCTTAGGTTCACCCTGTGGTAAGCTTAGGTCGGGGCTCTGGTAAGCTTAGCTTCAGCTACAGATGGGTTTACGAATTTTTACTCAATGTCAGACATAGAGTCGATTGAACATCAAGTTGATTATATAGCGGCCAATGCTCGGTGTTGTAAGAAGGAAGATGGCCTAGATTTCAAATACGCAATTGATAGTAGTTTGCTAATTAGAATCTTCGGAGTGGCTAGTGATTTGTATTCATAATTCTCTGTTAGAATATTGTCTAGGGGTGACAATATTTTCATAATTCAATGGATCGCATCAGGGAAAGAAAATATTGCATTAATTTTGGGGGATTACTGTATGATAAACCCCTAGATATGTTTCGAAATATTGCTGCCCTATGTATGTTAATGTTCTTCACTTGCCACTTTGCAGTCGGGCAAGAAACGATTGATGATCAGTTTCAAAAATTCTATGAAAACAACACCTCTTCGTGGCAGGAGTATAAGCTGGTAAAGACACCTAAATTACAAGAGTTTTGGAAGATAGCAAGTGATACAGTTCGGGTGAAAAATGAAGAAATTGCTTCACTAAAATCAGAGATCACATCTCTAAATGGCCAAATCTCTTCGTTAACAGCTAAACTAGCTACGATAGAAGGAGAGTTAACATTGAGTGAGACACTCAATGAGAGTATTACCTTCATCGGGATCGAAATGAACAAGGCTTCATACAATGTCATCGTATGGTTGATCATTTTTATTCTGGCTGTCGCTGTAGGTGTGTGCTATTATATGTACACGAGAAGTAACCGAGTAACGACTCTTTCACGAGCGTCTTTGGATGCGCTAGACGAAGAGTTTAAGGAGCATAAAGATAATGCTAGAGAGATACAGGTTAAGCTAAAACGAGAACTTCAAACTGCACTGAATACGATTCACGAGAACCGCCTCAATCACTAATTATACTTATTGGGTAGGATTTAATCCTTAGCTTTGCATCAGCTATTAAGATATGCAAAATGAAGTTCGAGGATTATAATATTGCCGATGAAATAAAGTCGAATTTGACCAAAATGGGTCTACTTCGACCAACCGATATCCAGTTCAAGTCCATCCCCGCTATACTAAAAGGGGAGGATGTTTTGGCCATTGCTCAAACGGGCACTGGAAAAACGGCTGCATTTGCTATCCCTGTAATCGAACGCATACAAAGGTCCCGCAATGCCAAGCGAGAAGATGGTATACGGTGCGTGGTAATGGTGCCTACTCGTGAGTTGGCCATTCAGATTTCTCAAGCCTTTGAGCGTATCTCCAAAGGGACCAAGGTTAAAATTTTCGGGTTGTATGGTGGAGTAGATCAGGATGCCCAGATACAGAAGTTGTCGAAGCAAGTCGATGTATTGGTGTCCACACCGGGGCGAATGTTTGATTTGGCGAGTCAGGGCTATATCCATTTTAATCGCGTAGAGCAACTCATCTTAGACGAGGCGGATCACATGTTGGCATTGGGATTCATCAAGGATATTCAGGATCTTATCAAAATGCTACCAAAGAAGCGACAAACACTTTTCTTTTCTGCTACGATAGATGAGAAGATCAAAAAGGTAGCTTATTCTCTGGTCAATAAGCCCATTAGAATTCAAATCTCACCAAAAGACCCTGTATCTAAGAATGTAGAGCATTTTGTAGCGTTTGTAGAAATGGATGACAAGCGTTTTTTCCTCGAAAGGGTAGTGGATGAAAACCCTGATAAAAAGATACTAGTATTCGTCAGGACTAAGGTGAGAGCTGAACGTGTGCTAGCGGCTATGCAGCGGGTGGATATCAAAGCGGACACTATACACAGTGGCAAGGAGCAGAGCCAAAGAAATACAGTGATGTCTGATTTTAGGTCTGGGAAGAACAATCTTTTGATTGCTACTGACGTGACTGCAAGGGGTATTGATATACCCAATGTTGACTATGTGGTCAATTATGATCTGCCAGAGGATCCTGAGTTTTATGTCCACCGTGTAGGTAGAACAGGGCGTGGCAAGAACAAGGGACAGGCCATGTCGTTTTGTAGTACTGAAGAAAAAGAACTCCTCAAAGAAATTGAAACGTATGTCTCGAAACCTATCCGTGTATTGGAAATCGATAAAGTAGCCTATGCCGATACGGTAGAACTGAGTGCGAGTCAGGAGAGAGACTGGAAGAGCTTGATTGTCAACGAAGAAACTCGACCAAAACCAGCCAAAAAGAAGAAAAAGAAGAAGTGAATTAGGTGAGTTCGGCCTGAATAGGAAATGTGATGATGAATTCTGTCCCATGACCGAGTTCACTTTTTACCTCAATCTCTCCGTTAAGTTTATGGACTAAAGCCTTAACGATCGAAAGCCCCAGTCCGCTGGATCCTTCGCCTGCAGTGGGCTTTGCAGAGAGCTTTTGAAACATCTCAAACATGATTTTTTGGTCTTCTGGACTAATTCCTGGTCCTTGGTCTTTGATGCTAATACAGAAGTGCTTATCGGATGATTGAAGGGATAGAAAGATGCTAGTCCCAGGCTGAGCAAACTTCATGGCATTGGTGAATATATTGTCTAATATCCGTGTGAGTACGTCCTTGTCCGACTTAATCTCTAGCTGTTGTAGATCGTTAGTGAGCACTAGCGTTTGCTCTTTCTTTGCCAAGTCATTTTGATAATTTTCTATCCAGGTATTGATGAACTCATTTAGGTTGAATTCTATCGTTTTCAATTTGATATCGAACTGTTTCATCCCATTGACATAGAGCAAGTCACTGATGAGTAGATCGCCTTGATTGATAAGTCGCCTTATCAGTTGAATGTATTTCTTTTGTTCTTCGTTAGTTTCACCGGACTTTGTGACCAGATGGATCAGTCCTTTAATGTTGTTTAACGGAGCACGGAGGTCATGAGCTACTACGCCTATCATTCCGTCTTTTTGTCGATGGAGATCTTCTAAAAGATTGTTTTTGGTCAAAATATCTTGGTTGTATTGGGTTAGCATTTGGGCTTGTAGTTCCAATTCTTCTTTTTGTTTGACTACTTCTGCTGTGCGGTACTTTACTTCTTCTTCGAGTGCTCTTTTCTGATTATAGATTAATTTCATCCTGAGTTGGTAGATGAAATAGATCAAGGTCAGACCTGCTAAAAGAACGTAGAGCTTGAACCACCAAGTATTATACCACGGCGGGAGAATAATGACTCTTAGTTTGGTAATGGTGTCAGACCATTGGCCTTCGCTGTCCGATGCCTTGATACTCAAAAGGTATTCTCCTGGCGTAATGTTGGTATAGGTGACGAACCTACGTTTGGCGTCTGTCTCTATCCAGTCCTGTTCGAAGTTGTATAAGCGATAGGCGTACTTAACTTGGTCTGGATCTATGTAGTTGAGCGATGAAAATTCGAAACTAAAAACGGACTGTTCATCTGTTAGTTTAATCGTAGGAATATCATCTGAACTTTCTGTTGTATAGTTTTCTAGCGGAACAGTTTTGTTGAATATTTGAAAGTTGGTAATAGCAACTCTAGCGTTTTGGCGCGAGTCAATGATGCTGTCTGGGTGAAAGGAATTGTACCCATTGGTTCCACCAAAGTGCATTTTTCCGTCATGAGTCTTGATGCATGATTCTAAGTTGAATTGATTGGTTCTTAGCCCCGTACTGAAGTTTCGTATTGCTCTGGTCTCTGGGTCGAATTTACTGATTCCTTCGTTGGTACTAATCCATAGATTGCCATGGTCATCCTCGAGAATACTCGAAATATTCTCATTCGCTAAACCATCAATTGCTGCGAAATGGGAGAAGTTTTCTTTTTCAGGGTTGAATAGGTTAAGCCCACCACCTTGGGTGCCAACCCACATCCTATCTTTTGAGTCTTGAAAAATTGTATGAATCGCATTGTTAGAGATGCTTGTACTGTCGCTTTCGTCATGAAGAAATCGCTTAAACTCCCCCGTATTTCTATTCATTCTATTTAGTCCATGGCTAGTGGCTAACCAGAGTGTGTTTTCATTTTCTATAAAAATAGACCAGATGTTTTCGTTGCTAAGTGCAGATGGATCTTCGTAGTTCCACCCAAAACTGATGAACTTATCTTCGTTGCGGATATATTTATTGAGCCCACCACCAATAGTTCCTATCCATAGGTCGCCTTTCTCATCTTCTTCGATAGACCATACATTGCCATTGTTTAGCTTTCCTTGATCAGAGTAGCTGGCAAAATATTTTTTGATTTCGTTGGTTTTCGGGTCTAGTCGGTTCAATCCTTGGTTGTAGATACCCAACCAAACGTACTCATGGGAATCAATGAATACTTCCATGACGGAGACACCACTCAAGCTATTGGGATCATTGATGTCCGCAGTGTAATGGGTATATTCGTGCGTAGCAGGGTCATATCGATCCAGTCCACTGTGATCTACAGCAATCCATAGTTTATTGTCTTGATCTTGAGCAAATGAGGTAATGTTGTTGCCTTGAATTCCTTGTTGATCGAGTGGGTTATAGGTGATGTGTTTGAACGAAGTATAGCTAGGGTGAAAATAGCTAACGCCTCCACTATAAGTGCCAATCCATATGGTGCCATTGTGATCTTCGTAGATGCACCAAGCTTCATCACTGCTAATCGATAGCCCATTGATATCATCATGTTTAAAATGTGAAAAACTATCGTCAGTAGGGTTGTAGAGGTTTAACCCGAATTGAGAGCCTACCCAAAGATTATTTTTCGAATCAAAACAAAGTGATCTTATCTGTCCTTGGCTAATACCGTTCTTTTCATCTGGGGAGTAAGTATAATTAGTGATTTTCTGCGTGCTTTTTTCAAGTTTACTCAGTCCACCCTCAGTCCCTATCCAGATATTGCCATTTTTGTCTTCTGTAATGTCCCAAACACTACTATTAATCTGATCCCCATCTTGTAGTATGATCCTCTCGAAATGGTCATGAGTTGGGTTGTAACGGTTGATGTATTGCCCAACTGTACCTATCCATAGCGAGCCTTCTTGGTCTTCGTAGATGTTCATTACCCAGTCTTTTGATAGACTAGTGGAGTCTCGGGGGGAATTTTGATATCGAGTAATCTTTAGGTCGGGGAATTGATCGAGGTTTTCTATCTTATTGAGTCCACCACCAAATGTCCCTGCCCAGATGTTGCCATTTTGATCTTCCAGAAGCGACCAGACTGAATTGTTGCTGATACTATTGGTGTTTTCAGTACTGTGCATAACACGGTCGAATTGCCCTGTTTTTTTATCGAACCGGTTGATACCATAGCTAGTTGCCACCCATAGATATCCTTGCCGATCTTCTATTATATCTGTGATGAAATTGGATGAGATGGATTTGGGGTGATAATGGTCGTTGTTATAGGTAGTGATTTGGTATCCATCATATTTATTGAGTCCATCGAAGGTGCCAATCCATATGTAGCCTTCGCTGTCTTGTAGGATCGTTTTGACATTGGCATGTGAAAGCCCTTGGGATATACCCAAATGATTGAACCAGATATTGTCGTGAGTACCATTAGCGATTGTCCTATAGTGTATGGACAAACACATAGTGACTATTGCCAATATGTACTTGATATGTTTAGGTTTGAAAATCATCTCATTGGTCTACAGTCAACTCTGTTAGGATATTAATTAGTCTAACAGTGTTGACTTTGAAATAAGATAATACGGATGGACAGTGAATCTAATTGGTTAAATGTTGTTAAAAATTGTTTTACGGGTTCTGTAATATAATAATCAAAGTATAAAAGTTCGGTTCTTATATAGGATTATTTTTTGAAAACAGCTGTCTGTTAAATTTTACTTCTATGCGTGTCAATGATGGTTAAGTAATTGTATATGAATATTTTATGAGTTACTGGTAGTGTCAATGTTTTAGACGTTAGATAATGAGACACTCATTGGAATAAATTACTTAAACAACGCATAGCGCACTCCAGCAAAACCTCTGATCCCTTGATTGGGAGCATATACATAGGATGGGTCGAAAGTTAGGTTGTTAGGGTTGTCTATCGGATCATTTACATTTTCGTCAAATGGATCGTGTGCTCTGGCGATACTGTTGGCTGGAGGAGTGAAATTGAGTAGGTTTTTGATACCACCATATATCTCAAGTCCGTTGATGAATTTCTTCGTGATTTGAATGTTTTGAATACTGTACCAAGGAGAGTAAGCTGGACGGTCGTCCTCTGGGCCTAAGAGAGGTAGTCTCATCGGTCCATATAGGTTGCCAGTATAGTCTATCGAAATTAATGAAGCACCAAAAGTATAACCGATGTTCCATACACCTGATACCTTTTCGGTCAGTAGTTGTCTTCTCTTCACGCCATCTTCTTCTATACTCACGTCTATGATGCTAGTCCCTACTAGTGCACTGAGTCCGCTATGCCATGATAGGTCAAGGTTGAGCGATACACCTTTAGATACTGCAGACCCATCTAAGTTTGCATAGCGAATTTCGTTGGGGTCAGATTCATAGTCGGGTACGATACGATTGTCAAAGTAGGTATAGAAAACACTCGCATCAACCCCAATGTAATTTTGGTGATTGGTGATGATTTTTTTGACAAAATTAAGGTTAACGTTCCAAGACTCCTCTGGTTTTAGCTCTTCTTCGAACACCACATCCCGAGCGCCTGTTAATGCCGCATGGTCTTCTGTGAACACATTTGCTACACGGTAACCATTTCCTAGACTGAGTCGCAGGATATTTTTTTTGTTGGTCGTGTTCCATTTGTAGTTGATGCGAGGAGACCAGATACCACCATGCAGAGAGTTGTAGTCGTAGCGGACTCCTAAGAGTATCTTATTTTGGTTATCGATCCTAAAGTCGTCTTGGAGGTATGCTCCTGGCAAGTGTGTGATGGATGGGCTGGTTGTTGCTACTGTATTGTCGTTGTAGTAGGTATATCGGTAGGCAGCACCCAAGAGGAACTCGTGACGCCCCACAGGTCTATGCCAGGTCAGTTGACCGAATCCAATGTTTTGCTGTGCCTGAAAGGAAAGGTCACCATAATAAGAATCTTGCTTGTGACCATTGGCACTGAATTGAAAATTGATAATTTCTTCCACAGGTAATTGGTATGTACCAAAGGTTTCCCATCGTTTAGTATAGATACTTTCGCCATAGACCGTGTCACCTCCTCGGTCTTCGGGTGTCCATTGCATTTCTCCTCCCCACCGATCTTCGTACACGTAGCGCCCCGCTAGAGAGAGCTGGCGGTTGTTTTTTCGTTTCATCGTCCATTTGTTGAATAGCGATATGCGATTTTGTAATGTTAAATCCGTGAAATTGTCCCCGTTGTTGTCAATGGGGTTTTGATAGTAGAAATAATTGATTCCTATCAGCGTGTGTGACTTGTCTCCCGTATTGAGTTTAAGCCCAATATCAGTATTGACCTCTCCCCAGCTAGTCGCAAATGCGTCCGTCGAAACGGTCGGCGTGTTTTCAGGGGTTTTGGTAATTAGATTGATCAAACCGCCAACAGCCTCAGACCCATAAAGTGTGGAGGCAGGACCTTTTACAATTTCTACTCTTTCTATCAACGACTGAGGTATTCCAGTCAGGCCATATACGGAGGACAAACCGCTAACCAAAGGCATACCATCGATGAGAACCATAGTATAGGGACCTTCCAAACCGTTGATATGGATATCACCAGTGTTGCACACGTTGCAATTGATCTGTGGTCGCACACCGTTGATATTTTGCATGGATTCAAAAACTGATGGAGTTGGATTGGCTTTGAAGAATTTAGGGGAGTAAACATCAATGGAAACCGCGCTCTCCATCTTGCTAATTTCGGTCATGGTACCAGAGACCACCACTTCATCCAATGCTGTCGCAGATTCTTCTAGATCAACGGTCAAAGTGCTCAGAGAGGCCTGATGTACTACCGTTACTTTTTCACTTTTGAATCCCATGATCGATACCAATATATCATAGCTGCCATAACTGAGGTCTGTGAGTCTTAGGATCCCTTTTGTATTGGTTGTACCACCTCGGTTTGTGCCTTTGATCCCTATGGAGGCAAACTCTACTGGCTGTCCCTCACTATACACCTTGATTTCTAATGTCCCTGCGGACTGTGCCCATATATAACATGGTACAAATATGAGTATCAGTAATATTAAGTAATGCTTCATGTTTCTATTTTTAGCTTTGCAAATATATTAATTTAGACATGGCTAAAAATATAATAATGTATAATTAAAATATTAATTAGTCTGGTGAAATACCTTAAACCAATAAGCAGGTTTAGGATGGTAATGATTTGTTCTTATTTTGATAACCTACTCATAGAATGGATTGTGATGTGGGATCGATTTTTTTGCGTCCTATTTACAATTAACAAATCATATTGATCATACAGCAAATGAGAATTATTAGGCTATTACCAGCAGTTATAATTATTCTTCAGTTTTCGTGCAGCAGCGTAACGAGGGAGAAACAAGTATTAAAAATAAAGGGGAGTGAGTCGATGCATGAGACTTTCGATGCATTGAAGCGAGATTTTGAAAAATTACAAGACACCCTATCTCTAGAGATAGAGGGGGGAGGGAGTCGTACGGGGTTGATGGCGATCAAAGATCATTCGGTGGACATAGGCTTGTCGTCTTATGCGTTTGATTTGGACTCTGTACTAGGAGCTAATCATGGTGTGAAAGAACAAATAGTCGCCTATGATGGGATCGTAATTATCAACAATGATCTCAATCCAATAGAGCAGTTGACTCGCGAACAAATCGGTGGAATCTATCGTGGAGAGATCGTAGACTGGAGTGAGCTAGGCGGAGAGCCTGGTAAGATTATGCCTGTTATGAGAGATCAAAACTCGGGAACACAGAAGTATTTCTCAGAATTTTTTGAACTGAGTACTATTTCGGAAGATGCAGTGATCGCATCAGAAAACAATGAAATCGTATCCAAAGTATATGAGGACAAGAGAGGAATCGGTTTTATTGGGTTTGCGTATGTAACACTCAATGTAAGAGAACTACAACTACCCTCTATCAAGGAGAAGGATACGTTTTTTATCGCGCCATCATTTAAGACGATTCGCCAGGGAGAATACCCGCTCCGTAGAGGACTTAGAATGTACTATGAGGATAAAGAGAATGCTAAAGTTACTTCCTTTTTATCCTATTTGTCCAGCGAACGAGCGCAGAACATCATAGAGGGAAATGGCTTGATCTCGAATGTGTCTGGCGAAGAACCGCTACTGACTGAAGAAGGGTTGACGATACTTTGATCTTTATGCAATAAACAATGACGTCCTCGCTTCGAGCGAGAACGTCATTGTATCAATCTCAACTAATCATCGGCATGTACTTGTCTTTATTGTCTAGGATCGCCCAGAGATTGATCGCTAGCATCACCAAGACAACTACCAATGTCGACGGATCATGTACAATGTGGTGGATCACGATCCCCACCATCACAGGTAATATCACTATCGCACCCAAAGCACGCAGCTTTGGTATCGCAATCAATATCCCTCCGACCACTTCGATGAATCCCACTAGAGGAAACAACCAACCGATCTTCGCAAATGCACCAAAAAGCGCCATTTGCTCCTCGCTCATCTCTGGCATAGGCATGTAGTTAAGAAATTTGTTCAAGCCTGAGTTGACCATCATCAACCCAAACAGTACCGTCAGTACCAATAGTATTTTACTTTTCATAGTTCAGTTTGTTTATGAATACATGCTAAACAGCATACACGTAAAAATGATCCAATGTTGGATAAAAAACAATAGAATAGTAGGGCATCTGTCACACGCTAAGGTAGTTACTATACCAGATGATATCAGCTTTTTTCTTTAACCGGACGGTAGATCATCACTTTACCTTTGGTGACTTGATCGAGGCGAAAGTTGCTCACACCGACTTTCTTGCCCCACTCTCCTGTGTTTTGATGTGCGATCTCGTAGTTCATGGGTTCGTTGACTTGATAGACGATGGCAGTGTGCTGCGCCATGGTCGCCGAATAGGTCGTATTTCCATCCTTCCATTTCATCTCCACATTCTCGAATTGGATCAGGTCTCCTGGCAGTATATCTTCCTTCTTTGGGTTCAGTTTTCTACCATAGATACTGATGGTTTTCATCGAGCTCCTGTCAAAATAAGCCCCAGAATACTTCAACGCACCAGCGGCCAGATCCCAGCATTCACCACGGTCAACCTTGGTTCCCATGACGCTATCCACATACTGGACGACCTTCTGGTTGAGCTCGGGTAGCTCGGTCTGGAGTGACAAACTAATGAGCAGTACAGACAAGACAGATTTGATCATAACAAATGTTGTTTTTGGTTCGGCTAGTCAAACGAAATAAGAACTGATGAGTTGTCTACTTCTGTGTTTCGTGAGGATACGAATATATGGCCAGTACTTTTGCTCTGCTTCGTGTCTCACAAGTCAAAGCTTTAATCTTATCAGATAAATAACAGGGAATCTGGGGCATGACTGATCGAGAGAATGCTCCTATGGTACATGGATTATAGCGTCCCCTATGACGCACCGGGAGTGTCATACAATATCGTATAAAGTCATTCTACGATTCTCACTGACAAATGTGGGGAAACCAATACAAACAGGTGAGGATGATCAAATGTTAGGGAATTAACAATATTCAAAAACCTTTTGATGGAGGATACGATTACCTTTATTAGAAATACATAACAATCAATTTTACAAAATGAGAAACATTGCTTTATTCAGTCTGTCATTGCTATTTACGGTATTGGTCAGCTGTACACCCAAAAAGAAAGAAACACCCATGGAAAACAAAACAGAGCTACCTGTAGAAGAAAGCTCACTTCAAGAAACACTCGATGCGAAAAAGGCGGATTTCAATGCGAAAGCCTCCGACGAGAAAAAGAAAATCTATGCAGAAGGCATCGCAGCTGTCTCGGAAAGTGGCGTACTTCAAAATGCTAAAAATGTGGGCGATCAGGCACCTGATTTTACGCTGAAAAATGCACTTGGAGATGAGGTTTCGCTCGGCGATTACCTCCAGAAAGGTCCCGTCGTACTCACATGGTATCGCGGAGGGTGGTGTCCTTATTGCAACCTGACTTTGAATAGTTTGCAGTCTGAGCTACCTAAGTTTCAGGCAGAAGGTGCGAATTTACTTGCTCTCACGCCTGAGCTACCAGACAAATCTATTTCAACGAAAGAAAAAAACGAATTGGAATTTGAAGTGCTCAGTGATATTAGCAACACGATCGGTAAAGAATACGGTATCGTTTATCAGCTGACAGATGAAGTTGCTGATAGCTACCAAAAAGGCTTTGATTTGCATGGCTATAACGGTGACGAGAGCGACGAGCTACCACTCGCAGCGACATACGTAATAGATACAGATGGTAAGATCACCTATGCATTCTTAGATGCTGAGTATCGCAACCGAGCGGAACCATCAGAGATCATCGCTGCATTACAAGCACTCAAGAAGTAGTGGATAGCTTTCACAGTACTTAAAAGGAGCTGGACTTAAAACAAGAAGGGTCGGAACACCTCTGTTCCGACCCTAAATCCAAACCACCTAACCTGATCTTTATTTCAGTCTATAGTTGAGACCAGCACCATACATGGCACCAATACGACTGAGAGTTGCTGCATTTCTTATATTGTCTGTATCAGAGACATTACCAGTATTGGTAATGTCATTGCCAAATACATAAAGGGATATCTTATCATTTAATAGCTTTTTTTCAAGTCTTAAGTTGACTATCGTTCGTCCACTATTTTTTGCTACTACAGTGGGAGAGGTTGTTGCTGGAGGCAATGACTCTTCAGTTAGCGTTGGATATCTCTCTGTGTCGTAATAGTAGTTGGACTCAGTCCAAAAAGCAGAAGTCTGAATTAAACTTGCCGTAACGTTGAAACCTTGACTGAACGAATAATCTGCTTTGAGTCTAAATACGTGCTTGGGCATGAAGGGGGTAGAGGGTGTCGGGTCTTCTGTGATACCGCTGATGTCAAAGTCTCTATTTTCTTGGTATTCCCATGTGGTCTCAGACCAAGCGTGAGAAGCTTCGAAAATTAACCCTTGCATTGGAAAAAACTTGATGACCGTTTCAGTACCGATACTTTCTCCACTCACATAGTTACCATAGAGATAATAGTCAGTGACTCGATCGTCTGTGATGGATTTTTGATCGATTAAAATAGCAGCCCCTGGGTTGGCAGAAACACCATCAGTAATGTAAGTCTTAAAGAAGGTCGCATTTAGCTGAACTTTGTCTCCTAGATGGCTTTTGATGCCAAATTCCCATGTTTGGAATTTGGAAGGAGAAGTTTCAGAACCATTTTTTGCAGCTAAATTTTGAACACCTTGATTACGGGTTTCAGCTTGAATAGCTGCTTGACCAGCCTCAGATGCAATAAATGCGTTTGCAGTAGCATCTGCCGTAGCATCATCGGCTCCTGCATTGATGGCTTGTTGATATGCTATGTCATAAACCTCTTTTGTGATGAGTTGTGTAACCGCAGTGGGGGTTTGTAGCAAGAATACGTTGACGTTGGTACTGTTGAAGCCTGGGGTAGTATAAGATTGGGTAAACCCTCCCCATAGTGTAATGTTTTTGTTAGCAATGAAAGAGGCTTTGGCCATAGGTGAGAAGTAGTACTTGTCGTTGACCAGAGAATAGTTCTCTGCTTTGATTCCAAGTACAAGATTTAGCTTTGCATCCAATAACTTGATTTTGTTTTGAACGAAGGCACCTTTGATGGATTCATTGGCTTGAGGGTCGACGTAGTTTATGTAATCTGTGGACTTGATATTATGTACGTCAAAATCTACAATACGGTAGTTGATACCCACACTGAGGTCGTTGTATTGTCCGAGAGAAAGGTTGTCTTGGATTTCAAAATCATAAATAGCATTAGAGATATTCATTCCTCCCCCTCCACGGTAAAAGTCGTTCTCAATGTTGGTAGATGCTCTGACAAATAAACTGTGTGTGTCATTGAACGAATGATCAAATCGTACATTGGCTACTGTACGGTTTGCACTCACCTCGGTGTATTGTAAATCATCGTCTCTTGTAAGTAAAAAACTCTGATCAAAGACGCTTGTATATACATTTTGTTGATAGCCATTGTGGTGTAGGCGAGCAGATATTTTTGATTTTTCGGTCAGGTCGAAATTTAATTTAGCTCCCCAACTGTAGTAATTGCTTTCGTCGTAATTTTCGGTAAAAGCAGTCGTGATACTTGTACTGTTACCGTCTTCGTCTTTTCCAGCCATAGATTCCCATCCAGAGAAGTATCGGTACTTAGCATAGCCAGAGACGGCTACTTTCTCCGAGATTTTTCCTCCAGCTCTAACAGATACAGCAGCATAGCCTGGTGCTGCACCTTCTGCTTTGATGTTAATGCCATCGTATTTTTCAGGATTTTTGGTGAATATGTTGACAACACCCGTTGCGGAGTTGGCACCATAGACCGTTCCACCAGAACCTTTGATCACTTCAATTCGGTCTATTTCATCTAATGGGATATCGAAGTTCTGAAAAGATAATACGGAACCCATTAAATCCTGAATTGGGGTGCCATCGAGTAGATATAGTACTGTTCCTGGGTCAGAATTCTCTGTAGTGGAATTGCGAATCGAAGAATATACGTTGCTGTATGAAGTTTGAACGCCCCAGTAGCCAGGTACATTTCTCAGTGCTTCGTGCAGGGTGGTCGCACCCGATTTCATGATGTCATCTGCGGTCAAAACATAAATGGATGATGCTACATCTTGTAGTCTTTCGGCTTTTTTGGAAACCGAAGTGACTTCCATGTTCATTAGGTCTTCGAGTGACATATCTAATATGTCTTCGTCGTTTTCTTGTGCCTGCGCTAAACCTATGCTCAGTACGAGCATAATTAGGGTTAGCAGATAGCGGGGTTTGTTTTGATTTTTCATTGTATTAAGTTTTAGGTGTTGGTAATTAGTTAATTACTAGACAGTCCTCTTCCGCCCTCAAATGCGATTTGAGAAAATCAGAGTTACTAGAATTTTGTTATCGTGTGTAAGTAAGGTACTTAGTTGATAGACTGACCGAGGGCTAGGAGTTTAGAACTCGGAACCATATTCTTAGATTCTATGTTGTTCTTGTCTATTTTGAAGCGCAGTTTTCCAGCTTCTAAGAAGAAACCAATATCTGCTCCTCTACCCACTTTAGAGCTATTGTCTGAAATGAGTAGGATGCTCTTTTTGTTAATGAATGAAGTATAGAGACTTAGGTTCTTTTCTTCTGATTCAGGTACGTAGAGCATTTGGCATTTTGCGGCATCAGATGCTGAGTTGATGGAGATGACCTGCATATTCCCTTTACTCGCAGCGAATGACTCCAGTTTATCCTTGACATCAGAGGTGCCTACTATACCTACTGTCATTGGGCTAGGTGTGGTAGACCACTGTACATATTCTGAGAATTTGTATATAAATAGAGCCTTGAACTTGCTCTCTTGCGCTTGAGCACTGTAGTTGATGACTAGGGTGCTGATGAGCAAAGCGGTTATTATGAATGTTTTTTTCATCATGGTATTCGTAAAATAGATGAGTTGATTATATGATTCTGTTATCTTAATGTAAACTGGCTAGCGAACTCTTTCAGTGAGGCAGCTACCTTGGTCAACCTTTCGGATTTTTCACTGTAGTTATTCATCCCAGATGAAAGTTCAGTCGCTGAACTAGCAATTTCTTCTGTACCTGCTGCGGTTTGCTCCGCGATGACTACCACCGATTCGGTAATAGACACCACTTGGCTAATATCCTGTCCTTGTGCTTTGGTTGCATTCACAATATCTTCAGAGAGCGCTAGCGATTGATTCGTGGACTCTGCTATGTCTTGGAAAGCAACGGATGCTTCCGTAGTGGCAGACGATCCTGTGCTTACACTCTTGTTCATGGTTTCCATGACTTTAGAGGCCTGCTGTGTATCTTTTTGTACGTCTTCTACTAGTTTTTCAATTTCTTGTGCGGAATTTCTAGAATCCTCTGCGAGTTTTCTAATCTCCTCGGCAACTACCGCAAAACCACGACCAGCATCACCTGCTTGAGCTGCTTCGATGGCAGCATTCAGTGCGAGTAGGTTGGTTTGTGAGGCGATATCTGTGATCACGCCCAGGACTCTGCTGATCTCCGCAGAACGCTGTGTGAGTACGTTGATCGAAGTGTAAGTTTCCTTGGCATAGGTGTCAATCTCACCCATGGCACTACCGATGTTCTCGATCATGGCTCTACCACGCTCACTTTTGAGCACCCCTGCTTTGGCAGCATCGTTGATAGATTCTGCTTTAGCTCCCATCTGTACCGATGAGCTGAGGATTCCTTCTACGAGCGTTGATGTTTCGTCGACCTTCACCACTTGGTTCTGAGCACCAGAACTCATCTGTGCGATGGCAGAAGCAATTTCGTCTGTGTTTGCATTCATTTCTACGCTGGCATTGAGCATTTCCACGGAGGATTCATCTACAATGTTGGCGTTGGATACGATATTAGAAATTAGTGTACTCAGGTTTACCAAAGCACGCTCTAGGCTATCCATGAGTTGTTTGATCTCTCCCTTGCCTTGGCCTTCATATCTAGCTCTTAGGTCACCTTCTGCCATGGCAGATACGATTCTTTTGACTTCCATGATCGGTGTAGCAAATGATTGGAGCAGATCATTGACCGCCTGCGCTAGGTCTTTCCATGCACCATCTTTATCCTCTACGTTGATTCGTGAATCCAGCTGTCCTTCCTGACCAGCTAGTTTTACTACATCGTTGGTTTCTTCGATGACACGAGTTAGATTGTTTCTCATTGATAGGAGAGCATTTCCTAATACGTCTTCGCTGCTTAGTGCGGTGAAGTTTGCATTTAGATTTCCTCGACCGATTTGGCTTGCAAATTCTGATGAAGAGGTGAACCCTTCGATTAGAGAATTGATTCCTTCACTCATGCTGCCGATTTCATCCCTGTTCTTAACATGTATGCTTTCAGGGATTTTACCCAATTGGATTTGGCTGATTTTATCCTGGAGTGATTTGATCGGTAGTGTAATGTTTCGCGATAGCCAATTGGATATGATGAAAGCAAATACGGCTGCTAGCACACCCAATACGATGATGTTAATCGTGAGGCTGCTGAAAGACTCCTGCATGGTTTCCTTTAACTCATCGGAGTGTTGGTTTTTGACAGCTATGGTAGCATTGAGTCTATCGATGAGGTCGTCACTCTGTGGTACGATGTTACTTTCGATCAGGTCTTCGCAGATGAATACCGTCATAGGGTCTTCATAATCCATTCCACTTTGGAGACTCTCCATGACTGTGGTTTGGTCTGCGAGTATGAGTTCAAAAGCATCAACGATCGACCGTATTTCTTCTCGTTCTTCCTCCAGCGCTAACTGGTCGACCATTGATAGTATCTTCTCTTTCTGTGCGGGATAGATCGTACTGTGAATCTCCGCTAGCTTTTCTTTGTCCTTTTTATAGGTACTGATATAGACCCAGTTGGTGCTATAGGTTTTACTGTCCGTGATGAGCCTATTAAAGTCTCGGAGTACGGTCAGCGTAGGGTTGACATCATTAGAGATCGTGTTCAGTACTCCTATACTCGTATTGAGCGTCAGTGAGGTGTACAGAACGTTAAATAAGATCACTAGTATTAGAATCAAAAAACTGGTTCTAATTTTCTTGCCAATGGTGACGTTGATATTGCTAAAAAAATCTTTAACCTTATTCATGGTAAAGTCGGTGTTTGGATTGTACTTATTCTAGTTAGAAGATATTAAATAGTCAGGTTAACTAAACCTTCTGCCTAGGACTGTTATACTCGTCTCTGAGATAAAAATCTAAGGCAAAAGTAGCTACACTGCAGGGTATAAAACAATTGGTCAAAACCCATATTTTTAAGTTAGGTGATTTTGCCTAGGAATGACATGCGTATTAGAATAGCTGGGTATTGAGATATTAAACAATAGGTTTTTGATTGTTTATATCGAGTAAATGTATGTTCTTCTCTTGCTGCAATCACCTCTAACTAATTTGTCTATATAGGCTTATTGTAAAATATAATTTTATTTCTATACTCTGAAATTATCGCTATGTTTCTTTCCATATTTATGGGGATGGACTGCATGTTATATGTATGTTAAGAGATTTACCTACCTATTTGTAGTGATTTTTTCATGTTTTATCACAGGTGTTTTATTGTGGTTGTCTTGTTGATGTAGTATCCAGCTCAGTACTGGGCCGATAGCCAATGCTGGGAGCGCAAAATAGAGACCAAAGCTCCTATATAGATACCCTATGCATAGGAGACTAATGATGGTGATTGCATAACCTATACAATTGACCAATGTTAGTGCGCTGCCTTTGAGATGAGCGGGTGCGCTATTTGCTACGAGCGTAGAGAACATCGGAGAATCTGCAATCACCAACCACCCCCACACCAATAAGAAACCATAAATAAGTGGAGGGTACCCAATGATGACAAGTAGTCCTGCTCCCAAAGCACATAATCCTGACCCCAATAGGTTAGCGTATGCAATTCGCGAGGGTTCGATATGTTGCGATAGTCGGCCAGCGACTATACAAGCTACACTACCTATCCCTATGACTCCAAAGGAAAGTATCGATGGACTGATAGATGTCTCAGAAGAGACCGAAAAACTAATAATAGCAGGGACGAGTGCCCAAAAAGTATAAAGCTCCCACATGTGACCGAAGTAGCCTAATGCTGCCGAAGTGAATTTTTTGTCTCTGAATATGAGGAAGGTCTGATTGAGTTTTATTTTTTGAGCGGGTCTACGGTGTGGCCCATCTGGTACGAATATTCGTATCAGTATACCGCCCGTAGCGCATAGTGCAGAAGTGCTGACAAAGACAACCTGCCAAGATAGATCATTAAAGCTACCACGGAGTAGGTGAGGTAGTGCAGTACCTATCACTAGTGCTCCTATTAGGTAGCCTAGTGATTTTCCTAGCCCTTTTTGATAGTAATCTGCGGCGATTTTCATGCCGACAGGATAAATTCCAGCTAAAAAGAAACCTACTAGAAACCGTAGAGATGAGAAATATAGCAAAGATGGAGTGACCCAAGTGATGGCATAGTTAGCAGATGCTCCTATTAGCGCACTGATCAAAAAGACTGTTGAAGGCGAATATTTATCCGTCAGGTTGAGTAGTGCGTAACTAAGCGTACCTGCTATGAAACCCAACTGCACTGCAGATGTCAGTACACTCATTGCATTATCGGGAAAACTATAGGCCGTGATGAGTTGGTCAATCACGGCATTACTAGCGAACCAAATAGAGGTGCAGCCAAACTGCGCAATGACGATAGTAGAAAGGATTCGGTTTTGTTTCAAAATATATGTTTCAATGTATAAGAACCCAAATCCTTCTCTTTCGGTTCAGTGGTACTTATTTTTCTGTGATTTGGATGCCTGCCATTTTGAGGTGGTCCCAATATTCTGGGTAGGACTTGACCACTACCTCTGGTTCGTTGATCACTACATCGCAAAGCATAGATACAGGTGCAAGTGCCATCGCCATGCGGTGGTCGTCATAGCTATCGAACGTGACAGGAGCTGTGATCACATGATTCTTTGGCATAGGAGTGAGTACCCATGTGCCTGGTTTGGTTTCTTCTAGTTTGGCACCTAGTTTGGCAAGCTCGGTAGCCATGGCGGCTGTACGGTCGGTTTCTTTGATACGAAGACTTTCTAGCCCTGTCATTTCTAGACTTACACCTTTGACCGCTGCACATACGAATACTGTCTGTGCTAGGTCAGGGCAGGATTTGAAGTCTATCACCATGTGTGCTTTGTGGTCACATTTGGTTAGTGTGACCGCATTGTCAGTGAATACAGATTTTACACCGATTCCTTCCATGATCTGTGCTATGGCACTATCGCCTTGGTTGGATTTCTCTCTTAGTCCCGTAAGTGTAACCTCTGCTTCTGATGCCATGGATACGAGACTGTACCAGTAGCTAGCGCCTGACCAGTCGGATTCTATGGTATAGCTGTTGGCTTGGTAGTTTTGAGACGCTACGGTGATAGATTGCTCTTCGAACTGACTGTCTATACCGAAGTGTTTCATGAGGTTGAGCGTCATCTCTATGTATGGACGACTATATATTTCTCCTTCGAGATGGATGGTTAATCCTTCTGGTAGTGTCGGAGCGATCATTAGTAGCGCAGATATGTATTGGCTGCTGATGTTGCCAGGGATCGTGAGACTGTTTGTTTTTTGCGATTGAAATGGCTCGAACTGTAGGGGTGGGTAGCCTTCTTCTCCTAGGTAGCTGATGTTAGCACCTAGGTCGTTGAGTGCCTCAGCGAGTATCTTGATGGGACGCTTGCACATGCGTGGTGTACCTGTGATTTGTCTTTGGGTCGACCCCATGGCAAGGTAAGCCGTCATAAAACGCATGACCGTACCTGCATCTAATACGTCTAGCTTTTCGTCATCAGAGGACAGCAGGCGCTTCATCGTGACAGTGTCCCGTGCAGTCGAGAGGTTATCTAGTGACGCTTGGTTGCCACCTAGTTTTTGAATCAAAAGAGCCCTGTTGCTTTCGCTCTTGGATGAGGTCAAAGGAACAGTTAATGATAGTTTGGCTTGGTGTTTTGCAAGGAATAATGCGTCACTCATATTTTCTAGTCTTAGATTATTCGGCAATATTAATCCGAAAATCAGACAGGCACTAGATAGATTGATGGATTTTGAAACCGAATTATGGTTTTACGGATGAGGAGAGATAAAAAGATGGAGGGAATGGTTCGTTTGACCTGTTTCAGCCAAATATTATTTGGAGAGGGAGGTAGGAGAAACCGTACTTTGAATAATAATCTGAGTTTTAGCCATCCCTTACATTGTTAGCATCGATGAAAATATATATGATAATATTTAGGGGGATGAGCCATCTAAAATTGTATTATCAGCGTATATATACCCACTGCTCACTAAGGTGTGAGAGGCATGAGGATTGAATGAAAAAGATATGAAAAAAGCAAGAAAAAGTATCGTACCTACACTGATCGCAGGTGTCACTGCGACAGTCTTAGGATTGGCTACCTACTCTATCATTAAGAATGATAGAGTGGTTCAAAAAGTGAATCGAGTGGATTCTAAGAAGAAACAAGAGCGGATGTTTATCTAGCCGCTCTGCGTTTATCCTATTCGCTCGTTGAGGTAAAACAAGCTGTCGATCATGTCTGGAATCCCTATCGGGATATTGATCGTACAGCTACCTATTTCTTTGAGTAGACTGAATTGCACTATTCCTCCTTCATTCTTCTTGTCCTGTGTCGTCAGTCCCAATATCTCCTCGAACAACTTCGTATCGATTTTCTTCGGTGCATAGACTTTAATCAAAAAATCCGTAATCTCCTCAAGAGACTCTTTGCTCAGCCCTGTCAGTTTGTGTGAGAGATACGCTTCTGTAATCATGCCTACTGCGATCGCTTCTCCATGTAATAGTCTCTCTCTAGGGATTTCCAAAAAGTAAGATTCAATGGCGTGACCGATCGTGTGACCAAAGTTTAGGATTTTTCTCAATCCAGACTCGAAAGGGTCTTCTGTAACCACCTTTTTTTTGATGTCGATGGAATGCGAAACAACCTCCGTCCAGTCGTGACGGTAAGGGTCGATGGTTTTGACTTGCTCCCAGTAGGCTGCATCATAGATCAGCCCATGCTTGATGACTTCCGCGAAACCTGATCGAACCTCTTCTTTGGGTAGAGTACTGTAGAAGTCGGTATAGATGAGTACGTTTTGAGGTTCGTTGAAGATGCCGATGTGGTTTTTAAATCCATGAAAATCTACGCCTAGCTTGCCGCCTACACTGGCATCCACTTGTGAAAGTAATGTGGTAGGGATGTTGAGAAACTCAAATCCACGCTTGTAAGTACTGGCTACAAATCCTCCCATGTCACCGATGACACCACCGCCGAGGTTGATCATGAGTCCTTTGCGGTCAAAACCTGCTTCGGTCAATGCCATCCAAATGTCTTCACAGGTAGAGAGGTTCTTGTTAGACTCTCCACTGGGGATGGTGATGAGGTAGTGGTCAGGTAGGGCATCCAGTATTTTGGGAAGACAATGTGCTTCCGTGTTTTCATCCACCAATACGGCTATTTTGCTATACTTTCTACTGGCTAGAAAACGCGTGATGCTCTCCTGTATATTCGTGGTAACTTCCGTATTGTGATTTTCCATGGTGTGCTTTTGAGGTCGCAAAGTTAACATCCCTTCGCAATTGTCAAATGACTGGCGTAAAAATCAATCAATTGTATAATAACATCTCGGCCATACCGCCGTAAACAGTGATCTATGAATAGATTCGTACTTCTTGTTTTCTTTTTTCTGGCTTTCCTAGCTTTGGACTACTATGTGTTTCAGGCGGTTAGATTACTCACCCAGAATCAATCCCAGCTGATTAAAACCATACTATATTCTATTTACTGGTTGTTTACGTTGTTGGCAGTAGTAGGGCTACTCTTTTGGAATCGTATGGATACTTTCGAATTGGCTACTTTTCGGAATTTTGTCGCAACAGGTATCATGATGAATATTGTTTCTAAATTGATCGCGGGCGTGTTTGTCTTTTTGGATGATATCATTCGGCTGGGTAAGTACGCTTATCGAGGGATAGTGAACAATGGAGGGGTGACGCAAGCGGCGGAAGGAATAACGCGATCGGAATTCTTGGCGAAATCAGCTTTGGTGGCTGGTGCTGTACCCGTAGCGATGATGAGTTATGGGATTTTATCAGGAGCTTATGACTACAGAGTCAGAAGGAAAACCATTTTGCTCCCAAATCTACCCAAAGCATTTGATGGAGTGAAGATTGCTCAGTTGTCGGATATCCATAGCGGGAGCTTCTATAACAAACGGGCAGTTCAGGGAGGTATAGACCTGATGATGGCGGAGAAGCCCGACTTGTTCCTATTTACCGGCGATCTGGTCAACAATGAATCCAAAGAAGTGGCTGATTACATGGATATCTTTTCTAAGGTGAAGGCTCCTCTAGGGCAGTTTTCCGTCTTGGGTAATCATGACTATGGAGATTATAAACAATGGAGATCTACACAGTCCAAGCAAAAGAATTTAGAAGACTTGATCCAATCACATAAAAATATGGGGTGGGATATCATGCTCAACGAGCATCGATATGTGGAAGTAGATGGCGAACGACTTGCTTTAATAGGTGTGGAGAACTGGGGGAAGGGGGGATTTGCTAAATATGGTGATCTGACCAAGGCCAGCCAATATGTGGAGGCGGACACAAAGATTCTGCTATCTCATGACCCTAGTCACTGGGATGCTCAGGTACGTCCCGAGTTTGGAGATATAGATTTGACGCTGTCTGGGCATACGCATGGTTTTCAGTTTGGGATAGAGATAGGAGATTTTCGTTGGAGTCCATCACAGTACATCTATAAGCAATGGGCTGACCTATATCAGCAAGGGGAACAGTATCTCTATGTTAATCGTGGGTTTGGCTTTTTGGGTTACCCTGGTCGTATAGGTATTTTGCCAGAGATTACGATTCTGGAGCTGAAAAAGGCTTAAACTATTTCTTGTATCTGACTTGACCATCGACGATGGTGTATTCGATCTCTGTTTTTAGGATGTCTTCTTCAGGGATAGACATGATATCCTGAGAGAGTATCGTGAGGTCTGCTACTTTTCCGATTTCTATACAGCCTTTGATGTCTTCTTGGAATGCACCGTAGGCATTGTTGATGGTAAGAGATTCTAGAGCTTCGATTCGAGTCATTTTTTGGTCTCCTTCGAAACCATCCTCTGGATCACCACTGAGTGTTTTTCGGGTGATGGATGCATAAAAATTAGCAAGGACACTAACGGGCTCGACGGGAGCATCTGTGCCATTCATGACTGTGGCGCCAGAGTCGATGAGTTTTCTCCAGACATAGGCTCCCTCTTTGATGCGCTCTTCGCCGATACGGTGTATTGCCCATGGTCGATCGGAGGACATGTGTATGGCTTGCATAGATGGGATCACGCCCATTTCGCCAAATCTCGGTATGTCATCCGCAGCGATGTGCTGTGCATGTTCGATGCGAAACCTTGGGTTTACTTTCGTGGTGTCGGACTGAAATACAATTTTGTAGATGTTAAGTACGGCCTTGTTAGCGGCATCTCCGATACAGTGGATGGCTACTTGAAAACCCGTCTCGTAAGCGCGCTCAGATACGCGGAGTAGTTGGTCTGCGGTGGTGATTTTTTTGCCAGACTCTTCGGGCGCATCACTGTAGGGCTCTAACATGAGTGCTCCACGCGAGCCTAAGGCGCCATCAGCATAGAGTTTGATCGTGCGCACAGTTAAAAATTCATTGTCTACTTTTGGTCCAGTTTGGAACCAATGATCTAGCAGTTTGCTGTCACTTCCATCTAGCATGGCATTGACACGGAGGTGAAGCATGTTTTGGTTGTAGAAGGATTCGTAGAGTGCGATTGTTTTTTGGTCGATCCCTGCGTCGTGTACAGCAGTGACGCCATGACTGAGGTATTCTTCTATGGCATGGTTTAGCGCTTCTATTCTTTTTTCGTCGCTAGGTTCAGGGATAATACTTTGGACGAGTTGAGTAGCGGATTCATTGAGTATCCCAGTTGGGAGGTCGTCTTCGTTTCGGAAGATTTCACCACCTTCTGGATTAGTTGTTTTTTTAGTGATTTTGGCGAGTTTGAGTGCTTTTTGATTGACCAAAATAAGGTGTCCACTCGCATGCATGAGTACGACGGGATTGTTAGGGGATACCGCGGATAATGAATCGTTCGTAGGGAAGCCCTGAAAGGAAGGGGAGGGGATGCTGTCCCATTTTTCTTGATGCCATCCTCGCCCGATGATCCACTCACCTTTTTTGGTAGAGGATGCCTTGGCTTTTACTGCTGCAATGATCTCTTCGTAACTGTTGGTTTTTGATAGATCGAGGTTCATCATGTTGTAGCCAACACCCATCAGGTGTGCATGACCATCGATGAAGCCGGGAACAACTGTTTTTTTGTTTAAATCCAAAATTTTCGTACTGTCACCTACCCAGTTGTTGGCGTTGAGGTTGTTACCGACGTAGACTATTTTTCCATCTACTATGGCGAGAGCTTCTGCACGAGGTTCTTTCTTGTTCAGTGTATGAATCAATCCGTTGAATATAACCATGTCTGCCTTGGGGTGTTTGTCAACACAGGATGTGAATAAACCTAGCATCCAAAAGGAGAGGAATACATAAGTAAGTTTCATGAAACGATGCTTTTGAATCAAGTGGATGAATTCTAGTTTATAAGTTTACGATATTTGGCAGTAAGATACAATATTCGAAATGAGAATAAAGCACAATCGACAACATGAAAGTATACACTAAAACAGGAGATAAGGGAGAAACAAGTTTGCTGGGAGGTACACGATTGCCTAAATCCGCTCTGCGGATAGAGGCCTATGGTACGGTTGACGAACTCAACAGCTACATAGGGTTGCTCCGAGATCAGGCAGTTAATACACGACATATCGAGTTGCTCATCTCTATACAGAATCATTTATTTGTGATCGGAGCGGATCTGGCCACCGATCCTCAAAAGACCAAAGTAAAGAAGCCTCCAGTGGAGCCAGAAGAGACGGAGCAACTAGAGCGTGCCATTGATGTACTGGATGGAGATTTGCCCCCGATGAAATTCTTTGTGTTACCAGGTGGCCATCAGTCGGTTTCGTTTGGGCATGTGGCGCGAACGGTGTGCCGTAGAGCCGAGCGGATTGTCATCGCATTGGCACAAGAAGAGTATGTTGCGGACGAAGTACAAATCTACCTTAACAGGTTGTCAGACTACTTATTTGTGCTGTGTAGATGGATGGCTGTGCAATTAAATATCGATGAAGTGCCATGGAAGCCAAATAAATAATAGGGACTTTTCAAAAAATCAGAACAAAGCAGAAAAACATGGCAAATTCTGTAACTTAGCATCGTCTTTTTGTAGACAGAAAAGGCAGAATCAATCAAATATATAAGAGATGAGTAGTAGTACGATCGATTTTGATATCAAAGAGGTTGCCCAATCCAAAATCAACGAGGTTGACTTTAATCACATTGAATTTGGGAAGGTGTATTCTGATCACATGTTCGCAGCAGAATATGAAGATGGGGAATGGAAGAATTTTCGAATTGAGCCTTATGGTGATCTATCGATTAGTCCTGCCAATGCGACCTTGCACTATGCTCAGTCTGTATTCGAGGGCTTGAAAGCTTACAAAGATGACCAAGGGGCTATCCGTATTTTTAGACCAGATGCCAATGCCAAGCGTATGGTAATTAGTGCGGAGCGGATGTGTATTCCTCCTATCCCAGAAGATCTGTTCATGGAAGCACTGACCGAGTTACTCAAGCTAGATGCGGCATGGATCCCGACGAGACCTGATACGTCTTTGTATATTCGTCCAGTGATATTTGCCAATGATCCTTATGTAGGAATCAGACCTTCGATGACCTATAAGTTTTTGATTTTCACAGGGCCTGTAGGTGCGTACTACTCAGAACCTGTTAATGTCAAGATAGAAAAAAAATACACTCGTGCTGCTTCTGGTGGCGTGGGGTTTGCAAAGACTGCGGGTAACTATGCCGCGTCTTTATATCCAGCTATGGAGGCGCTCAAAGAAGGCTACCACCAGTTGATCTGGACAGATGGCAAGGAGCATGAGTATATCGAAGAGGCTGGTACGATGAATTTGTTGTTTTATATCAACGATACGCTGATCACTGCCCCAGCAGGAGATAGCATACTTAATGGAATCACCAAAGACAGTGTACTGACACTCGCACGCGACTGGGGGATGAAAGTAGAGGAACGCCGACTAACGGTGACAGAACTGATAGCAGCACTGGAAGCAGGTACAGTACAGGAAGCCTTCGGAGCGGGGACTGCAGCGACGATTTCGAAGATCAAGATGATAGGAAATGAAGGCAAGCAGTATCAACTGCCAACAGAGACGCCGCTGGCGGATAAGCTGTTCAGCGAATTAGATGATATCAAGATGGGTCGAAAACCCGATCCGCACGGTTGGGTATTCACGTTATAAAAAATGAAAGCAGCTCGAAAGGCTGCTTTTTTTGATTTGGGCAATATTGTTTAGCACGAGGGGCTATTTTCTACTAAAGAAGCCTTTTTTCTTTTTCGGTTCTTCTTTGGTTTCTTCCACGCTACCGATCAGCCAGTTGGACGCAGGCAGTACCATATCGAATTCCTTAAACGCTATGTTTGGGTTTTGTTCGACGATCAAGTCGATCAGGACATTGGAGGAGACTTGCGCCATGGCACTATCTGACATAACTGCTGCAATTTTATCCGTTTTTTTGATCAGCTCTTTGCCTACTTTATCTATGAAGTCGTTTTTGACCCAGATTCGTGCTTCTGCTTCGTATGATTCTAGTTGTCGTCTATCAATCAGCCAGTGTATCGTATCAGTGAGGTAGGATGCTTTGGCCGCTAGAGACAAAACCTTTATTACCGAAGTTTCAGAGACTTCCCCTTTCCAAGTAATGTATAAGGTGGTTTTTTCTTCATCAAACTCTAGTATAGCGTCATTCGCTTCGTATATAGTCTTCATCAATCTTGTTTTATGGTTGTTTTGAACTGGGCGGGGATTCGGACGCAAAACTAGATAATTGGCTCCACAATATTTTATATGACCGAGGATTTCGTTTGAGGACTGCTTCGTGTCTTATTTAGTAACAAGAGGTAGTTGAAACCGTGCCTTTGCCGGCGGGTATGCGCTTTAGTGGATCTCGCTTTAGCTTCTACCAACCTCAATAGGATACTAGTATTTATATATTTAGTAAATATGATAGTTTTCTGTCTACAATCTCGTGTCTATGGATCTAAGGTCTTGATTCGGAATGTAGAGAATTTCATTCTCTCCTAAACCTATGGTGCTTTCAGCCCATAGTGGTTTAGTCAATTTTACAAAGCCATAATCAACCTCTTTTGTTCTACTGCCCACAACGAAAGGCTATTAGATTGACCTGCTAGGTTTAGTTTGCTGATAATGTTGCTTCTGTGCTTTTCTACGGTTCGTTCAGAGATATGAAGTCTTTCGGCTATCATTTGAGAGCTACATTGACTGGCTACAAGTTTGAGGATCTTTTTTTCTGATGATGAAAGCAAATCCAAATTGACGGTCTTTTTGGTATCGGTGGTAGTGGCAGTAGAGAGAATCGAGGGGCTGTAATAAGAATTGCCCTGCATGACCTCATCTATACATTTGAATATTTCTGTACTGGTATCTTCTTTTAGGATATAGCCCGCTATGTTGAGACTTTTCGCTTGTGCGATCAAGTCGGGCTCTTTGTGATAGGATAGGAGAATGAATTTAGTGTCTAGCTGCTTTTTTCTACACTCATCAGCAATGGACAGCCCACTCAAATAGGGCATTTCAATATCCAATAGAGCAATGTCAGGTTGGCTATCTAAGATCAATTTTAAAGCCGTGGCACCATCGCTTGCAGCTCCCAACAATTCTACATTACCTTTTTGATGCAGTAGTTCTTTCAATCCCTGCAACAACAGCGGGTGATCATCTGCGATTACGATGCGTACTACTTTCGAATCAAGCATTTTCTGTTCGTTTTGAAATATGGAGTGTGACACTAGTTCCTTTTCCCTTGATGGATTCTATCATCAATTTGCCGCCGAGAAGTTGTGTTCGTTCTTTGAGCGTTTTCATTCCTAAGCTAGTCATGACTCTGGAGTCTTCAGTCAAGTCAAAACCCACGCCATAATCTTTCACTTGGATCGATATACGTCTCGGTTCGTTCTTTACGACTATTGACGCAGACTCTGTCATCGAATGCTTCAGTACGTTATTCAAACACTCCTGAATGATCCTGTAAATTTGTAATTCCTTTGCTTCGTCAAATAAACCATCTATGGTGTCAATCTCTTCGGAAAAGAAAATGTCGGAGTATTCATCTGCGTCACTTACCAATTTTTGGATGGCAGCTGTAAGACCCAAGTTTTCTAATACAGCTGGATGCAGTGCCTTGGAGATTGATCTCACTTCCTCTAGTGCTTTGGATACCATATTGGTGGTGTTTTCATCTTGATTCAAGGCTACCTTATTTTTGATCAAAATAAGACTTTGGCCGACTGAATCGTGGAGGTCTTGGGAGATGCGTTTTCTTTCATCCTCGTGTGCTACGATCAATTGCCGCGAATAGAGGGCTTCCATTTTTTTGGCTTGAATGGCAAACCTTGATGAGCGATAGAAATAAATTCCCGCAAAGAGTAAGAGCAAACCAATCCCGATAGCCCAGCTCAGTCGGGTTTTGAATAAATTGGCTGTTGCGAGAACCTTAATTTCATTTTCTTGATCAGATATCTGCCTCTCCCTGTGCTCTTTCTCATACAATGTCTCCATATAGACCAGTGCATTGGATTTGCTAGCGCTGAGTATAGAGTCTTTGATATGAATGGAAGACTGTAGGTGTGTATGAGCATTTTCGAAATCCCCTTTTGCCAAATAGCATTTATAGGTCAAATTCTCCATTTCCATCACCTCTTCGTACTTGTTTTGTGTTCGGCACTGATCGATCAATTGCTTAGACAGAGCAATTGTCTCGTCATATCTGTTTTGACAGTAAAGGGAATAGACCTGTGCCCATAAATAAAGCTCATCCAGCCATTTGGATCCCTTAAACTTGTCTCGTTCGGCTTGCATGCGCTGAAAATAGTGGTTCGCAGAATCACAGCGGTTGATTTTGGTATATGCAACCGTGAGCTTACTGTAAGCGGAATACCTTAGGTCTGGCTTTGGGTCGCCAAGTGAGATTGCTTTTTTCAATAAACGAATCCCTAGACTATCATTATTCAATTTGCGGGCTTCAGTGGCGTAGTTAATATAGTTCACCAGAATCAGTCCTATTTCTGTATTCGCATTGCTCAGCTGAATGAGTTTTTTTCGCTGCTCGATCGCCTTTTCAGCAAACCCGTTCATCCCATAGAGGATAGCCGTCTCATTGATCGTTTTGATCAGGCTAGCAGTATCATAGTTGTGGGCAAATATCGCACGGGCATTTTCTAACAATTCACCTGATTTTATAAAATCGCCCTTTTGCATGTGTCTGGCTGCCATATATAAGTAGGCCTCTCCAAATTCCCTCTGAGTTGAATCATTGAGTGTTTCATAAACATGAGCTGCATTATTATACTCACGTAGTGAACTGTCATATTCGTTTATGTATTCGTAAATATTCCCCCGTTGAATTAACAATGCCCCCCTAGTTGAGGCTGACAACTGATCATCCCAATGAAGTGTTCTGTTAATAATGGCGAAAGCAGAATCGGGAATGAATACTTCTGAATAATACGTCTTAGCTAAACGGATGGCGTACTTGGCAGCAAAATCGTACTGTTGTTCTGCTTTAGTGTTTTGGATAGCCCGAGAAAGACACTGTTGGTATAGGTCCAACTTTTCGGGGTATATCCATACGTTCAAGGTGTCATACAAGGGAAGTTTAGCCTCCCAAGTAGGTTGACTATCAATGACCTGAAAAAGTGAATCGTAGTTGTGATTGCCATAGGACGAACCACCTGCTGAGAATATAAAACCTGCTAAAAGGAATAATCGCTGCATCACTAGTGAGATGTAATTAATTCGAGTCGCCAAGATCAGGATAAAATCATAAAATAAGCTGATTAAATGCAAAATATAGGTTCGGGGAGGATAAAAAAAATGCTACAGTTTCCTAGCTGCCTTTTCATGTGAAATGAAACGGATATGTAGGGTTCTCATCTGACTCCATCCAAATGTGCTTGACTTTTACGTACTGCCACGTATGTATTTACGGGATGCCTCGTATTGCCTCGCGTAGCTGCTGTTTTCATCTTTGTATTTGTAAATCAGCGTCAGCACATGAGAAAAATTCACCTCCTAACCACACTAGTAGTTATTCTTGCTACGCATGGTCCGTTTGCATTGGCCCAACAGATCACGCCCTATAGCCTCTACAATCAGAATACCTTTCTGATCAATCCCGCTGTAGCAGGTATGAACAACTGCTGGTATGGTTTTGTAAATCGTAGAGTACAAACAGCCGGAGTAGATAATGCTCCTTCTATGCAGCAACTGAGTCTCTATGGGAGTCTAACTCCTACACATGGTTTGGGAACTACCATACGCTATTCGGATTTAGGATTAGTCACTCAGTTTTCAGGGAACATCAGTTATGCTTATCATCTGAAGGTATCTGAGCATAGCTCGCTGCATGCCGCTTTCTCTCTGGGGATCGATCAGCAGCGATTCGATATGAATGAAGTGATCGCTAGTGATTACACAGACGAATTGTTAGTTGGGCAAAATCAACCCCAATCACGGGTATCCAATGGTTTGGGGCTGATGTTTACTTCTCGAAGGTTGACGCTAGGGGCGGCCATGCCTCAGACATTTTCGAGAAAATCAGAGTTGAACTTTGCACAGAGCGAACTGTTCAATGCTTACGCTGCTTATGATCTCGCTAGTGGGCCTAACTGGATGCTCGAAGGATTTCTTCTCTATCGAAACTACGATGAACAAACCGATCAACTAGATATTGGTAGCCGCGTCTTGCTCAAAGATATCTTAGGTCTTGGAGCGATCTACAAAACTGGCTATGGCTTGGCGGTAATGGCCGACGTGCAAATCAATGATAGATTCATTTTTGCTTATAACTATGAAATCCCTACCAAAACCCAATCTCTCGGAGGCTCGCATGGGCTTATGCTGGGGATTAAACTATGTCGCAGAAACAAACCTGAAGAGAGACAAACCTATGTCACTCACACTCAACCAGCACTTGTCACATGGCCTACTCTAGTTGAGCCGGTTGAAACCTCAGCGCAGCTCGTGACCCAACCCACAAATGTTGAAGCATTACCTGATTCTCTCAATGCTGTTTTTACTCAAAAAGACTTAATCATCAGATTTGCAATTGCATCTGAAGATTCGGTGATTTCGGGAAATCAATACAAGGTCATCTCTAGAGTAGCTGAAATACTAGAAGCGCATCAGGAACTTAATGTCACGATCATCGGACATGCGAGCGCATCTGGTACAGAAGAATTTAATCAGCAAATATCTGAAGCAAGGGCAACAGCGGTGGCCAACGAACTTGTTCAGATTGGTGTGGCTCGGGACCGCATCTCTACGATTGGGAGAGGTGAAATAGACCCTATCTCCGAACAGGATGAAGAGAACCGATGCGTACAGGTCGTTTTTCATGTCGACTGATTCAGTAAATCATCCCCTTATTATTCCGATACATAGATGAAAAAGATACTACTTATTGCTCTTACCTTGTTGACATTCACCCTATCCAAAGCGCAAGAATGTGATACGCTATCCTATGAGTGGGAAACCCCCACTCCAACCACAACTGTTTTTAATTATGGATCTGGTAGGCTTACAGGTGTACCAGATCCATCGAACTCTACAAATCCAACAGACGCAAAAACAATCTTTGAAGGATTTACTAGTCCTAGCCCTGGTACGACCTCAGTAGGAGCTGTTTTATTAGGTCTTGGGTTTCTTTCGGACGCCAATGATAATCTTAGGATTGATGTGATGGTTTATGATGACAATGGGTCAGGCAGACCAGGCACTCAGGTCGGGGGTGTAACAGGTCTTTCACCTACTTCGTTAGGGGTAGTGCATAATTTTAGAGAGTTTTGGATTGAGCTGCCTTCTTTGCCAGTTCCGACTACCAGTAGATTTTATATTGGCGTAGTGATGCACCCTGGGGATGCCAGCGATCAACTGGTTGTCCAAACTAGTGCTAAAGGACAGGGCAATGGAGATGGATCCAATAGCATTACAACAACCCAATATGGAAATGAAATATTACTTAGTGTTTACAGTAGCGATATAGATCTGAAAATAATAGCAAAACTGGGGGTAGTTAGAGATCCTTCTTTTAGTTACGGTAGCAGCAGCTATTGTTCTAATCTACCTGATCCCACACCTACTATATCAGGGGACGCAGGAGGTACATTCACTAGTTCTCCTTCGGGTCTTTCTATCAATAGTTCTACGGGTAAAATAGATTTGTCGGCTAGCAGCGGTGGCACCTATACTGTGAGATACACGACGGGAGGAACATGTTCTCAGTTCAAAACCCAATCTGTAGTCATTGTAGATGATCAACCTACGATTACCTGTCCAGCCAATCAGACGATAGATTTTAACGCCAGTTGCCAATATACTTTGCCTGATTATAGGAGTTTGGCGATCGCCAGTGACAACTGTAGTACGCCTACCCTTACACAATCTCCTGCTCCAGGGTCTGTTTTGTCCGCTACTCAAGTCGTTACACTTGCTGCCAATGATGGGGATGGAAATACAAAAACTTGCACGTTTAGTGTGACTCCAGCCGACAACACGAAACCTACGGTCACGTGCCCTGTAGATCAGAATGTGAGTTTCGACGCGAACTGTGAATATACACTGTTGGATTACACGACTTTGGCAACTGCCGCTGACAACTGCGGAACTGCTACGATCACACAATTCCCAGCCGTTGGAACAGTGATTACCGCGAGCCAAGTCATCACACTGACCGCCACAGATGGCGCAGGCAATACAGAGACCTGTACCTTCAATGTAATTCCAGCAGATGACACGAAACCTACGATCACGTGCCCCGCAGATCAGAATGTGAGTTTCGACACGAGCTGTGAGTATACACTGTT